>NZ_VFMR01000001.1:1202965-1804448 GCF_006715145.1 Microbacterium sp. SLBN-146 | reverse complement strand
ACCCCTCCGTCCTCGCGCGCGCCGCGCTCACGATCTCCGAGATCTTCGACGGCCGATTCGTTCTCGGCGTCGGCGCGAGCCACAGCCTCGTCAACGGCACGCTGCTCGGATACGACCACACGCCCACGGTCGACCTCATGCGCGAGGCGGTCACACCGCTGGCCGACGCACTTGCGCACGGATCCACCCACGCCGACTCCGGCATCGCACGCGGCACCTTCGCCCACGACGCACCGTTCGCTCCCGTTCCCCTTCATATGGGCGCGATGCGCCCTCGCATGCTGCGCCTGGCCGTCGAGATCGCCCAGGGCGCGATCGTGTATCTCGCCTCGCCCGCCTACGTCCGCGACATCGTCATGCCGTTCGTCCTCGACGCCTGTGAGGAATTCGGCCGGGATCCCGCGTCCTTCCCCGTCACGGTCGTCGTCCCCTGCTACAGCGGACCGGACATCGCACGGCACACCGAACGATTCCAGTCCTACGCGGCCAGCTACGCCGAGGTACCGGTCTACGGACGACTCATCGCCGCGCAGGCGAGGGGAGAGGACACTGGCGCCTTCGGTGCGAGGGAGATCGGCGCGATCGGCTCCCGTGAACTCGTCCGAGAGCGACTCGCTGAGTACCGCGAGCTCGGGTGCACTCCGGTTCCGGGTGTCATGGATGCCGACATCGCAGCGTTCGAGTCGACGGTGGAGGCGCTCTATGGATGACGTCCTGCTCTGTTTCGCGCACGCGGGCGGAGGGGGCGCCGCGTTCCGCTCGTGGCCCCGGCGGGTCGGCGGCAGCGTCGTGCATCCCATCGTCCTCCCCGGCCGGGAGAGTCGGCACGCGGAGCCGTTCGCGACTTCGCTGGAGGCGTTCGTCGCCGACGTCCTGGACGCCTACGGACCCGAGGTCGCCGCGGGGCGCTACAGCCTGTTCGGCTTCAGCCTCGGCGGTTCGATCGCACTCGCGGTCGCCCGCGGCGCCGTTGCCCGAGGACTCCCTGCTCCGCGCCGCATCATCGTCTCGGGTTCGCGTCCGCCGTCGGTGCCGGATCCCCTCAGTCCGCTCCACCGCCACGGCGACATGGTGCTGACGGGGAAGCTGCGCAACTGGGGCGGCATCCCGGAGCCCGCCTTCGCGGATCGCGAATTCATGGCGCTCGTGCTCGCGACCCTCCGCGCGGATCTGCGCCTCGTCGAGACTGCCGCACCGTCCACGGTGCGGCTGACCTGCCCACTCCTCGTGGTCGGCGGGGCCCATGACGCGAGCGTGCCGGTGGAGATTCTCCACGCGTGGCGGCACGAAACCGACGGCGCCGTGGATATCGTCGTCGTCGAGGCCGGGCACTTCCTCACCGACGCGGCGACCGCCGAGGTGCTGGAGGTTCTGGACTCATCCCTCGGCGAAAACGATGGCATCGAACGAACGCGGGAGAGGATTGCGCATGCATGACGGCGTGGCTCTGCGCCTGGAAGGTGCGGGCAAGAGGTATCCGGGCTCGAAAGACGGGATCTGGGCGGTCCGCGACGTCTCCTTCTCGGTGCCCGAACGCTCCGTCACAGCGCTCCTCGGTCGGAATGGGGCGGGCAAGTCCACCCTCGTTCGCATGATCTCGACACTGATCACGCCGACGGAGGGACGGATCGAGGTGGCGGGCGTGGACACCGCGGCGGACGAAGCGGCCGCCCGTCGGCGCATCGGCGTCGTGCTCGGCGGGGAGCGCAGCGTCTACTGGAAGCTGACGGGTCGCCAGAACCTGGCATTCTTCAGCGCCCTCAAGGGGCTGCGCGGGCAGGCGAAGCGGGATGAGATCGACAGAGTGCTCGACGCGATCGATCTCACATCGCGTGCCGACGACTATGTCGAGACCTACTCGACGGGGATGCGGCAGCGCCTCGTCATCGCACGAGCCCTTCTCGGTTCGCCGCCGCTGCTCATCATGGATGAGCCGACGGCGGGACTCGATCCCCACGTGACAGCATCGCTGCAGGAACTTATCCTGTCCCTGCGCGATCACGGCCATGCGGTGCTCATCACGACGCACCACATCGAAGAGGCCGAACTCATCGCCGACGACGTCGTCGTCATCGATCACGGGGTTCTGCGTGCGACGGGCTCGCCGCGGGCGCTGACAGCAGCGGTCGGCGCCTCGCACACGATCGAGTGCTCGTTCGCGCAGGCGCATGCCGAGACGGCCGCGCGCGCTGCCGCGGCCAGTCCTGCTCCCGTGGCTGTCGTCGCTGAGGAGGTGACGGACACGCAGCTGCACGTGACGCTCACGGGCTCGATCGACGAGCACTTCATCCCCGCGTTCACCCAGGCGATGATCGCCGCGGGCCTCGATCTGCGCGGCCTGACCGTGTCTCCCGTCACCCTCCGCCGCGCCTTCCTCGACCTCACCGAGAAGTGAGGACCATATGACGACCCTCACCGAGAGCGTCGCCCGCGAGACGTCGGTGCTCGGCGCGGTCGTCGCACGCGACATTCGCTCCTTCTGGCGCTACAAGACCAACATCATCACCGTCCTCGTATCGGCGCTCGCGCTCCCCGCGGCCTATGTCGCGCAGGCGGCGGGATTCGCCGGCACCTCCCCCGCCGCGATCGGCGCCTTCGAAGCCTCTGCCGGGACGACCGAGATCGCGGCGTACATCTACATCGGATGGTCCGTGTACATGTGGGTGAGCGTCGTCCTGTGGGGTCCGGCATCGTCGCTGCAGGAAGAACGTGCGCGCGGGTCGCTCGAGGTCATCCTCCTGTCCCCCGTTTCCCGCATGACGCTGCTGGTCGGCTCGTGCATCGCGCAACTGATCCCGGCCGCCATCGTCTTCTTCATGGTGGGCCTGCTCTTGAAGTTCGTGATCGGCGTCGACATCGGGGCGCCGCAGATCGTCGGCGGCGTCGCGACCCTCCTTGCCTCGGTCCCCGCTCTCATCGGCATCGGCGCGATCCTCAGCGCCGTCACCATCACGACGCGCGACTCAGGCGGCGTGTTGTCGCTTCTCGAGGGTTCCGTCGCGATCCTGTGCGGCGTGACCTATCCGCTGGCGATCCTTCCGGGCTGGCTGCAGGCTGTCGCCAGCGCCATGCCGCCGACAGAGACGATTCTTCTGCTCCGTCACGCCGTGCTCGGGGTCGAGCTGACCGACGTCGTCCTGCGGATCGCGTATCTCCTCCTCATCGGGATCGTCCTGCTGGCGCTGGCCGACGTCGCGTTTCGTCGCGCGGTCGCGCGGGGGAAGAAGACAGGAAGGCTGTCCCAGTATTGACTTCGCTCATCGCCGTCTTCGCCGTCTTCTCCCGCAACATCCGCACGGCCATCCGCTACCCGCTCGGGTTGGCCAACACGGTCCTCTTCACGCCGCTCTACCAGATGGTCCTCCCGACGCTTCTCCTCGGGGCGGCCTTCCTCGTGAACGGGAACGCCAGCGGGCTCGAACAGACAGCCGGAACGGACGACCTGCCAGGCTGGCTCATGCTCGGTATGGCCGTCTCCGCCTGGATCATCGGCGTCATCACGACGGTCGCCGTCGACCTGCAATCGGGCCGGGCGACGGGAACGCTCGAGATCCAGTGGACCGGCGGCGTGCGGCCCACCGTGCTCACCTTCGGCTCCGCGCTCGCGGGCTTCGCGCTCACAACACTCGCGAGCCTCCTTCTGCTCGTGCTCGCCGTCTTCCTCCTCGGGGCCCGGTTCCGCCTGGAGGGTCTTCCCGTCGCACTGCTCATCTCGCTCGTGATGCTCGTGGCCGTGACGGGCATCGCGCTGGCACTCGCGGCGCTCATCCTCCTCATCCGCCGCGGAGACGCCGTGCTCGACATCCTCGGCTATGTCATCGCGATCTTCTCCGGAATCGCCTTTCCCGTCGTCGTACTGCCGGGCCCGCTCTTCGCCTTCTCGCTCGTGTGGCCGACGACGTGGGGGCTCGATCTGCTCAGACACGCGCTGATCGATTCGCGGACGATCTTCCCGGAGCCCACGATGTGGACGTTCTTCCTTCTCGAGTCGGCGCTCGCCTTCATTGTCGGGATGTTCCTGTTCTCGCGAGCCGTGCGCGTCATTCGTCGCCACGGAACGATCTCCCAGTTCTGAGGTCGCGATGCACCTCCTCTTCTGTGGGCCCACCAATCCGGTCATGGCCGCCGTCTGGGATATCGATCCACTCGCTCAGCTGAGCGTCGTGCTGTCGGCGAGCGAACTGCGCGCCGCGGAGCGACCCGACGAGTTCGCACACCTGTTCGTCGTCGACGAGGACCTCGACCTCGACCGCGTCCTGTCGTTGTGCGTCGAGCTGCACGAGTGGATGCCCATCGACCGGGTCGTCGCGACGAACGACCGGTGGCTGCCTGTCGCTGCGCGCATCGCCGAGCGGCTCGAACTGGATGGAACGAGCGTTGCCACCGCCGACGCGGTCAACGACAAGCTCCTGCAACGGCGCCGGCTCGCAGAACGCGGGGTCGATGATGTCGCCGCTTCCTCCGCGGTCAGCCTCGCGACGATCGACGAGTTCGGGCGGACGCATGGCTGGCCCGTCGTGATCAAGCCGCGGCGGGGATGCGGGAGCATCGGCGTCACGACGGGCGTTGGTCCGCAGGCGATCGGCGAGGCGTGGGCGCGCGCCGTTTCGGTGACGGATGACACACGCTCGGGAGAGGCGCTCGTCGAGCAGCAGGTGTCCGGGCGGATCATGACCGTCGACAGCTTCTCGCGCGCCGGAACGCACACCGCGACGATCGTGGGATTCGAGTCCTTCGCCCGTGAGGCTCCCGTCGTCGTGATGACGGCGACGACCCCGCCGGTGCCCGCCGACTGGACCCATCGCGCCATCCGACTCGCTCACGACGCGCTCGACGCGCTCGACGTGCGGGACGGACCGAGTCACGTCGAGCTCGCCGTCACCGCGGACGACGCGCACATCATCGAGGTCCAGTTGCGTCCCGGCGGCGACTACGCCGAGTTGACCCTGGCCGTCACGGAGATCGACGTCTATGCGCTGTGGGCAGCGCACGTGTGCGGACGTGACGTCGAGTCACCGCAGGCACACCCTCGAGCCCAGGCGGCCTCGATGCTCTGGGCAGGGCCGCAGCAGCCGGGAGTCGTCGTGGCCGTCGTCGGCGCGGATCGGGCAGAGAGCAGCGCCGGCGTCGGTCTCGTCTCTCAGATCGCGTCGCCCCCGTACTCCGCACCGGAGGTTCGCTCGCTCCTGCACATCCCGGTCGGAGTGCTCGCGGTGGGTTCCGACTCGCGGCAGGCGACAAGACGCGCCCACGATGCCTTCGCCGGGGTCGCGTTTCGGTCGCACGCATCCGCGCGGTGTCTGCCGACACCTCATGAGCCGACGGCGACATCCGGGGGGTGGTCGGCGTGACTGACCGCTCCGCTTCGGTCGACGAGCGACCGGTGCTGCTCTGCCTCGGAGCACTTCCGCCGGACGCGGGCGGAGATCCTCGGCCCGACGTCACGACGGTCCTGATCGCGCACGCTGCGCAGATCGTCACGCACGCGAGCATGGTCGACCGCGCTGGGATGATCCCGCGTGGTGCCGACGCCGAGCGCATCGTCCGGCTCATCGACGCTCTCGTCCCCGAGCGCATCGACGCCGTCGCCTGCTTCGATGGCGCATTGAGCGCCGTCGCCGAGGCGATCCGCGCCGCTCGCGGCATCCTCCCTCTCCCTCACCTCCCCGCCGCCGACTCCCGCGCCGAACGGAGCGCGCGCATCATCGTCTCGGCGAGCGGGAGGCCGACGGTGGTCGCCGCCACCCGCCTCCTGCGCGCGGAAGCCGGCGCTCCCGTGCTCGGCGAGGTCGTCGAGCCGAACGGCTCTCTCGCTCTGCCGGGGGACGTCACGCTCCCTCCCGGATTCGTCGGGACGATCGACCTCCGTCGCGACCGCGACGGGTGGAGAGCCAGCGCCATGCGCGCCTGGACGCCCAGCGATCCTCTTCTGGTGTCAGCGGCGGAGCGCTACGGCGGGATGACGGACCTGCTTGTGGACGCCCAGACGGCACCCACACATACCTCCGGCGCCGGCGTGGTCGCCGTCGCTTACGTCGGTGTCGATGTGGACGGCAGCTGGGTGGGAGTGGAGAACGTTGACGCCGCTCACGGTGTCGCGGGAGTCACCGACATCACGAGCCCGCGCTCGCCGCAGGATCCCGTGCAGTGCTATCGGGGGCCTGAGGATGCCGTCGCCGTCATCCTCTCCGCGGCGCCCGACTCCGCACGCGCCGTGGCCGCCGCGGCGACAGCGGCGCAGCATCTCGTGCCGGTCGTCGATCTGCCTCCACGCTTCGCAGGGGCGGACTTCGCCCAGATGGCTGAACCGGAGTCATGGCGATGACCGGCGGGGTTCATCTCCTGGTACTCGGTGCGCCGACGGGGGTGATTGAGCGGGTGCTGCACCACGTCTGGGACGCACGCATCAGCGCGATCATCGGCCCGTCGGCGGCGCGCATCTTTCGCAGCATGGAGGAGTTGGAGGACGTCATCGTGCTGTCGGATGAGGCGAACGAGGCGCGCTATCTCGATGTGGCCCGCCGACTTCACCGCGAGGATCCCTTCACCGCGGTCATCTCGCCGCTGGACCCGCTCACTCACGCGGCCGCGACGCTGGCGCAGGAGTGGGGGCTGACGACGGCGCCGACTCCCGAGTCCGTCCGCAGAACGCTCGACAAGTCCGTCTTCCGGACAACCCTCCGCGACGCCGGGCTCCAGCGAGTCCCGGCGGCCGTCGTCGACGGCCCCGACGACATTCGCCGCTTCGGTGATGCGCACGGCTGGCCCGTCGTCGTCAAGCCCCTCAGCGGTGCAGGAAGCACGGGAGTCACGCGTCGATGCGGCAGATCAGATGTCGACGACGCCTGGCGACGTGCGGCGACTCGCACGGCCGACACGCCCACCGGCGCCGTGATGGTGGAGCAGTTCATCGCGGGCGATGTGCTGGTCGTCGACACGTTTTCGGTCCACGGTGAACACATCGTCACGGCGACCGGGTGCGAGGTCATGGCGATGGATCCGCCCGTCATCGTCTGCTCGGGCATGCCCGCACCGCTCCCGATGGAGAGGATGCACGAGGCGATCGCGAAGGTCGAGGCGATGCTCACCGTCGTCGGCCACCGAATCGGCCCCGCACACACCGAGCTCCTGGTGAGCGCCGAAGGGATGGAGATCCTCGAATGCCAATTGCGCTTGGGCGGCGAGTTCCCGGAGCTCACGGCGCTCAGCGGCGGGCCGGACACGTACGACCTCTGGGCGCTCGCGCTCATCGGAGCCGACCCGCGACCGGTCCTGGCGGAGTCTCCCGCCTGGTCGGATCCGAGCCGTCGAGGTGCGGCCATCCTGTACGGCGGTGGAGATCGCCACGCGCGATTGCGCTCCGTCGAAGGACTCGCGGAGGCGGGAGCCCGGCGCGGGGTCGTGCATGCCGATGCGGCCGCAACCTCGAGAAGAGTCATGAGACCCATCCAAGACACGGACGACCGCCAGGTCGCGATCATGGCGGAGGGGCCCTCCTATGCCGAGGCGGTGCGCAACGCTGCTCGCGGAATGCGGGATGTCGCGCTGCGCAGCGATGGCGTCGCGGTGCACCTGTCCGCCGACAGTGCAACAGCGGTGAAAGGAGTCAGTCGATGAACGTCATGCGGAACTCGGAGGTCAGGGCGAATCCGTCCTCGTCGGGGAACCACGCCTCTTCCGGGGCGGGGAGCATCTCGACGAGTGAAACGGTCTCCGCGCTCGTATCGCCCGAGATTCGATCCGCGGCATCACGCAGACTCGCGCACAGAAGTTCCGAGCGCGAGTCCAGGAACTGAGGCTTTCGCGTCGCTCCGATCCTCCAGAAGGTGTGACGGGGAACGCCCTTCTCCTCGAGGACGTCGCGCAGCTCCTCACCCGACAGGCCGACGATCACCTCGAGCGGCAGCACCCATGAACGGCGATGGATCACGATCGGTCCGACGCGGACCCTCGGCGACGGGACATCGCGCGGATAGAGCGAATGGGCGCTCGAGACGAGGTTGGACACGAACTCACCGAGCACGACGAGTGCGGGGAACGCTCCGACATCCCCGGCGGTGATCTCCAGATCGCCCCCCGGACCACGCGAGACGGTGCAGTCGCCGATGCTGACGACACGTCCGCGAGTGGGAACGAACTCGCGAGAAGGCTCGTCGAGAGATATGTAGACGGCGCGGTCGTGCGCGAGGTGTGGAGAGGGATAGCTCAAGGCACTCGTCTCGTCGCGTCCCGTGGGGTGGAGGACGACGAACTGCGGGTGCGGCCCGGGGTGGGCCGCGTATCCGTCGGCGATGAGCTCCGCGGCGCGGGCGAAGCTCGCACCGATGTGCTCGTCAGCCGTGACGGTGGCGAGGTGCAGCTCGCCGACGACGGCGCCGGTCGACGCCCGTGCCCCACGCCACATGACATCGGGACTGTGCAGCCTGCCGGAGAACCACATCGGGCGCTTGGAGGCGAAGACGCCCTCGATGACAGCGACCGCCTGGGCGACATCGCCCAGGTCGATCTCGCCCTCGTGTGAGACGTCCGCACCCGCGAGGACGAGCTGCCACCGCCGGAACAGTTCGGCGCGCGGCGCTTCGAGAAGCATGCGATCGGCACTGAGGTCGTAGGCCGTCTGGATCAGGTATCGAAGGGGAATCGCTGCGCCGTCGGGACTCATCGTGTCGAATGCCGCGGAGAACTCCCGGAGGAACGCGTCACCGACGGATGCCGTGAGCCATCGGGCGGGGTGCCGGAGAACCCGCGCGACGTCGTTCGCTGTACGAGCACCCTCTTGAGGAAGTGAGATGCGCGCCCGACGCTCGCCGATGAGACTGAGTGGAGTCCTGCCGACCGTCGCCGACCGCCGGTCCTGGTGGAACCTGCGCGTACTCGCATCGGCGGAACGCGGGGACTCCGCGCGCACGATCTCGGCGAACTGAGACTCGAACGCGCGGATCGCGTCGATCTGCTCGTCTGCGGTCCGCGCTTCCAGCGTGCTCTCTCGTGCGACGACGAGACTCTCGAGGATGCCGCGCACCCGCCGCGCCGCGGGGTCGTCGTGCCCGACCTGCGCGATGAGCGATGCCTCACCGCGGAGGACCGGAGCGACTGCGAGCTCATGGGTGACGGCCTCCACCTCGCACAGCGCGTCGAGTGCGGCCATGATGTCCGCCTGCGTCAGCGACAGCTCGGATGCAAGATCAGCGGGCGTTCGCGCCCCGTCGACGGCACCGAGGACCGCCAAGCGCGTGGCATCCATCTCCACTCGGCGCCCGGCGATCACCGCGCCGCGCCGTCCGACGTGCGTACCCGGCTTCCGGTGCGGCGCGATGAGGTGGCGAACCCCGTGCGACAGCGCCTTCGCGAGCTCGATCAGCGCCCACGTCTCCAGGCTCGGCTCGAGCCTGATCGTGTCGGTGTACTCGACGGCGATCATGTCGCCGTCGTCTGACGTCATCGTTCCCCACACTCCGGGACCGAAGAATCCGATCAGCTCGTTGCGTGTGTAGTAGCGCTGCAGATAGCTCGCCAGGACGCGCAGTCGCCGCCGGGCACGAGCGTTGTCCGTGGCTCGTCCCGAATGGAGCGCGGGAAGCATCTCGGTCACGATGCTGCGGTTCTGCCACGCGCACGCCCGCCTGAACCGCTCCGCTTCGGCGAGAGCGAGGAGGGCGTCAACGCCGAGTGGATCTTGATCGATCGCCCTGACGAGGTCGGCGATGGGAAACGCAGCGGTGCGCACGACGAATCCCTGCCACACGTGCGGATCGCGGTCGATGTCGAACACTCCTCGTCTGGGCCGAGTGGGATGCGTGGTACCCATCCTAGAATCCGGCCTCGGTAAAGTGACGGGGGCGGTCTTGCGGCCGCTCTGAGACGGGGTGGATTCGTGGCACGGCAGACGACGCGGCGCGTGACGCTCGAAGATGTCGCCGCGGCAGCCCAGGTTTCGCGCGCGACGGTGTCGCGTGTCGTCAACGGGTCGTTCGCCGTGGACGCCGCGACCGCTCTCAGGGTCGAGAGCGCGATCGCGAAGCTCAACTACGTGCCGAATCAGGCGGCGCGGACGCTCATGACCCACCGCACGAACACGGTCACCCTCGTCGCAGCCGAGACAGAGGATCGGGTGTTCGGCGATCCGTTCTTCGCGTCGATCATCCGCGGCGTCAGCCAGGGACTCGCCGGGTCGGGCTGGTGGATGACGATCGTCATGGCACACGACGATGCCCAGGTCGCCGACGCCGCCCGCTACCTCGCCGGCGGGCACACCGACGGCGTGCTGTTCGTCTCCGAGCACGGCAGCCACGATCTCGCCCGCAGCCTGAGCAACATCGGCGTGCCCGTCGTGATCGGCGGTCGGCCGATGGATCCGTCCCTCCGAGCGTCCTACGTCGACCAGGACAACCTCGGCGGTGCACAGCTGGCGGCTCAGCACCTCGCGCGATCCGGGCGCTCTCGCATCGCCACGATCACCGGGCCGCAGGATATGACGGCCGGAGTCGATCGCCTCGTCGGATTCCAGCGCGGTCTCGGCGCCGCGTTCGACCCCGCCCTCGTCGAGATCGGCGACTTCACCTCGGAGTCCGGCGCCGCAGCGATGGAGGCCCTGCTCGAGAGGGAACCCGACATCGATGGAGTCTTCGCGGCATCCGATCTCATGGCGATCGGTGCGCTCCAGGCGTTGAGCCGAGCGGGCCGACGGGTGCCCGACGACGTCGCGGTGATGGGGTTCGATGACTTTCCGCTCGCATCGCAGTCGTCGCCACCGCTCTCGACGGTGCGACAGGACACCGTCGAGCAAGGCCGCCGGATGGCCGAACTCCTCCTTCGCAGGATCACACAGAAGCCGGCGTCCGACGCTTCCGCCCCCGACTACGAGGGCGTGATCCTGCCCGTGTCCGTCGTGCTGCGCGCATCCTCCTGAATCACACAGCCTGAGCCGGACATGCGGATGCGCGGCATCCGTCCCCCGAAGAAGAAGACGGATGCCGCGCTCGGTATCGCTCCCCGAGCTCAGCGCTCGGTGCGCACGCCGAGCCGCTTGCGCCGGAGGAACGTCACCCCGACACCCATGAGCAGGAGCGCGAGCAGCGCGAACGGTGTCAGGTCGACGCCGCCGGTCGCGGCGAGACCGCCCTGCCCCGATCCTGAAGCCGCGCCCGATCCCGGCGCCGAGCCCGAGCCTGAGCCGTCGCCACCCGTGCCGTCGCCACCCGTGCCGCCGCCACCCGCGCCGGGGTCGGTCACGTCGGCGAGCACCTGCACCTTGTCGAGGCTCACGGCACCGTCCGCGACCGCGAAGATCCCGATCGAGCGGGCGAACGACTCGACCGTCGCCGGCGCACCCGACACCTCGACCTCGTAGCCGGTCACCGACGTGCGGCCGAAGCCGTCGTCAGCCGCACCGTCGGGCTGCTCCGCCGACCGCTCGAAGTCGGCGAACGGAAGCTGCACGAAGCGCCATCCGGGCTCGTCGTCGACGAACGTCGTCTCGAAGCTCTCCACGGCATCCGGCGCCTGGTAGACGCGGACGTAGTCGACCTTCAGCTCCTGCGGGAAGGCGAGGGTGTCGGCGAGCGGGCCACCGAAGTTGCCGCCGACCGCCATGTTCATCAGCAGAGTGAAGGGATGCTCGTAGACCCAGTCGCTCGGGGCGACGTCGGCGGGCGTGGCGGTGTGGTACAGAATCTCCTCGCCGCCGTCGCGCTGCACATACCAGCGGATCTCGCCCTCTTCCCACTCCACCGCGAAGGTCAGCCACTGACCGCCGAGGTTCTCGCCGAAGTCGTACGTGTCGCCGTACGCCTGACCGCCGCTGTACCCGGGGCCGTGGATCGTGCCGAAGATCTCGTCGGGCAGCTTCCCGACGAACTCCATGATGTCGATCTCACCCGTGCGCGGCCATCCGACATCGCGGAAGTCGTTGCCGAGCGTCCAGATCGCGGGCCAGATTCCCGCTTCACCGGCCGGCATCTGGGCGCGTGCCTCCATGCGTCCGTGCAGCACTTCGACCTTGTTCTCCGTGATGAGGCGCGCCGACGTGTACTCGCACGGCCCATACCAGCACTCGAGGCCCGCCGCGGCGGGGTCTTCGACCGCGCGCGTCGTGATGACCATGTTGCCTTCGCCGTCGTGCGCGGCGTTGTCGGTCGAGTCGCTGTAGTACTGCAACTCGTCGTTGCCCCAGCCCCATCCACCGGTCTCGTAGGTCCAGTAGCGGGAGTCGGCGGCCGTCCCGGCCGGCGCGTCGAACTCGTCCGACCACGCGAGGGTCCAGTCTTCGGGGGCAGCCTCGACGGGAGTCGCGTCTTGCACGCGCAGTGTCACGTCGCGGCCGTCGCCCTCGCCCTCGTACCAGAACCCGATGCCCTCCTGGGCGCTCCAATCCTGCGGCTGCGCGAAGCTGCGGGCGTACCCGCCGTTGCCGTCGATGTCGAGGACGTTATCGAAGACGTCCTGACCCTCGTAGGCATCAGCATCGGATGCCGCGATGAGGCGCGTCGACAGCGTGGCATCCCCGATCTGGCCGAGCCCCGCCGTACCGTTCTCGAAGTCGTCGAGAAGGCCTGCGACCGGCTCGTCGCTGTCGAGGATGCTGACGCGGGCGACCGCGAGCGGATTGAGCTCGGCGCCGACGGGGTCGGACAGCCGGACCAGGAAGGTCTCGTCGACCTCTGCCTTGCCGTCGGCGATCGTCGGGACCGTGATGATCGCGTCTCGCGAGCCCGCGGGAATCGTGACGGTACCGCTCGTCGTGACGTAGTCGACATCGGGCGTCGCGGGGAGGTCTTCCGTCGACGTGCGGTCGACCGCTTCGTCCGTGCGGTAGGACACCGTGACGTCCTCGTCCGACGCGCGGGTCAGCCGCACGAGCACTTCGGCGTCATCGCCCTCGTCGACCGTGAAGATCGCCCGTGCGACGTTGATCGTCAGCGGACGGTTGGCGTCCGCCTGACCGACGAGCGTGATGTCGTCGATGAGGATGTCGGGCGTCACGGGAGCCGGGGTCTGCTCGACACCGATGCCGATACCGTGCACCTCGGTCAGCGTGAACCCGTCGTCGGGGGCACCGTTGCCGATGTTCTTGCGCGTGAAGTCCGCGAAGGGGAGTTCGACGAACCGCCAGCCCGTCCAGTCGTCGACGAACCGCACCGACATCCGCTCGGCGTCATCGACCGTCGACCCCGGGTTCCGGTTGTCGAGCACGTCCACGAACATCGGCGCACCCGAGTTCGACCCGCGCATCCAGAACCCCACACCCCGGTAGGCCGACCAATCCTGGGGATCCCACGTCGACCCGCCGGTCGTGAACGTGTCGATCACGACCGCCCACGACGACGTGTCGAACCCGAGGCTCAGGGCGTCATTGCCGTCCGCAGCACCCGGACGCGACGCATCCGCCACCCGCTCGAACGACGGAACGTTCCCCGCACCCTGCGCAGCGAACCACCCCAGCGGCGGCACCGCCGCCGGATCGCCCAGCACGAGCTCCGACTCGAAATCCTCCACGGGGTCGGTCAGCAGGCTGAGTGCGCCGGCGGGTGCGGAGTCGTCGTCGCGGATGGTCACGGTCGTCGTCGCCGCGCCGAGCGTGGCGCCGGAAGGATTCGCGAGCGAGACCGTGAAGGTGCGGTTGCCCTCGGCGGTGTCGTTGGCGGTGGTCGGAACGACGATCTGCGCGTCCCGCGAGCCTGCCGCGAAAGTGAGAGTGCCGCTCGTCGCGGGGTAGTCGGTTCCCGCCGCGGCTGTTCCGTCCACGGTGGCATAGTCGACGGTCACGTCACTCGTCGGCGCGGTCGACAGTCGGACGGGGATCGTCGCGTCCGACCCCTCGACGACGTCGAGGGCGGTCGCGGTGACGCCGACGGAGGGGGCGACGACCGCACCGGCGTAGAGCGCGATCTCGTCGAGCTTGACGACGGCCGTGCCCGCGTTCGCCGGGAAGAGCAGTCCGCGGACGACGTCGAGGTCGAGCGACCCGTCGTGCGGCGCCCCACCGTCTTGGAAGTCCGTCGCATAGCCGAAACTCGAGAACGGCAGCTTCACGAGGTTCCAGCCGGCAGCGCCGAGCGGAACGACGACATCCCAGCGATCGTGGACGGTGGAATCGGCGGAGACGGCGTCGAGCAGCTCCACCTGGATCGATGACGCGCTGCCGTCGCTGTGCATCCAGAACTGCAGGCCGTCGTAGGCGCTCCAGTCCTGCGCAGGCTGAGCGCCGCTGAACTCGAATCCCATGCCGCCGTAGAAGGGCTCGGCGGCGAGATCGAAGCCGTACGACAGCACGTTCGTGTTGGGCACCGAGTCAGACCACGAGCCGACTCCCGAATCGGCGACGGCCTGCACCCCGGCGCCGGCGGCACCCCACTGGATGTGCGAGGACGTGCCGTCTTCGAAGTCGTACAGGGTGGTGATCGTCTCATCGGCGGCCGAGGCCGCGACGGCGGGGACGAGCGCGGTGGCGACCAGCGCTGAGAGCGTTGCCGCGGCGATTCCGCGACGGGCGAGATGTGTTCCGGTCAAGACAGACTTCCTCGTCGGTAGTTCGGATGGCGCGTGGGAGCGCTCTCACAGATTAGGTCGCTCGCTCGCGTCTGTCAACGGGCAGCTCGAGCCCCGCGAACCGCACCACTTCCTGAGAGCGCTCTCAACCACCCACCCACCGCGAGACTGCACCTGCCGCCCGAGACTGCGGCCGCCTGCTGCAGTCTCGGCGGGCGGATGTAGTCTCGCGGGCAATGTCGGCCGACGCCGGCTCGAGCGGACAGCGACGGTCAGCGTCGCGGCGGCGCCGTGGACTCCCGCACCACGAGCGAGGTGGCGAGGTCGATGCGCGTCGCCTCGACAGAGCGACCGTCGCGCATGTCGAGCACGATCCGCGTCGCGTGCTCCGCCATTCGCCGCAGCGGCTGATGGATCGTCGTGAGCGGAGGAGTCGTGAGCCGGGCGATGGGGATGTCGTCGTAGCCGACCACCGAGAGATCCCGCGGCACGTCGACGCCGAGCCGGCCGGCCGCGCGGAGCACGCCGACGGCCTGCAGGTCGTTCCCGGCGAAGATGGCCGTCGGGGGGTCGGGGGACGTGAGGAGCGCGGTCGCGTGGAAGTCACCGCTCCCCTCATGGAAGTCGCCGTGACGTACCCAGGCGGGGTCTGCCACGAGATCTGCGGATGCCAGAGCGGAACGGTACCCGTCGGCGCGAGCGAGGGCGGACATCATGTCGGGCGGACCCGTGATCGTCGCCACCGCCCGGTGGCCGAGATCGATCAGGTGTCTCGTGGCGAGCAGCCCGCCGCGCCAGTTCGTCGATCCCACCGCGGAGGTCCCGCTCGCGGGGTCGCCCGCGGGATCGAGGACGACGAACGGGATGCCGCGTGCCTCGAGCTTCCGCCGATCATCCGGCCGGAGCCCGGCGAAGATGAGCACCACGCCGGCCGGTCGCCGACGCACGACATCGGCGACCCAGTCGGCCGACGGCGCGTGTCGGTCGCCGTTCACCGCCAGTGACACATGGAGTCCTGCGGCTTCCGCGGCGGCGCGGACGCCGTCGACGACCTCGACCGACCAGTGCGGATCGAGTTCGTGCAGCACCACCTCCAGAACATCGCTCCGACTCGTGCCCGGTCGCGAGTACTCGCGCTCCTGGAGGTGCGCCTCGATGCGCTCGCGCGTCGCGGGCGCGACGTCTCCCCGGCCGTTGAGCACCTTGGAGATCGTCGTGATGGACACGCCCGTCTCACGCGCGAGGGTTTCGAGCGTCACCCGCTTCGCGCCGCTCATGGAACTCCCGGCGATCCGACTAGCCGGCGCGCCGAGCGAGCGTGAGGGTCGTCCACGAGACGGGGGGAAGGGTCACGGCGACGATCCCGTCATGAAGGGTCGCGGTCGTGTTCGCCTTCGGGCGCACCCGGTCCCGTCGTTCGAGGGTGTTGGCCGCGTGCATGTCGTCATCGTGGAGCGATTCGACGTCGCCCAGGTCGACATCGCCGAGCAGCCGCACGTCGACCTCGATCGTGACCTCCTCGTCGAGACTTCGGTTCACGAGGAACACCGCCGTCCGGCCTTCCTCCTCGTCGCACGTCGCGACGGCGTCGACGATCGGCACGTCACCGTAGCGCGGGGTCTCGTACGTCGGGCACTCGAGCTTCAGCTCGAGCGTCACTCCGCGCGCGAGCCGCGACGCAGCGGCGAAGGGGAAGAACGTCGTCTGCCGCCAGGCGGGCCCGCCCGGCTCGGTCATGATCGGAGCGATGACGTTGACGAGCTGGGCGAGGCTCGCGGCGGTCACGCGATCGGCGTGACGGATGAGCGAGATGAGCAGGTTCCCGAAGACGACGGCATCCACAACGGAGTAGGAGTCCTCCAGCAGTCGCGGCGCGATCGGCCAGTCGTCGACGGCGGTGATCCGGTCGACGTCGTTGTAGCGGGACTGGTACCAGACGTTCCACTCGTCGAACGAGATGTTGATCGTCTTGTCACTCCCCCGCACCGCTTTGACGTGATCGGCCGTCGCGACCACGGAGTCGATGAAGCCGTCCATGTCGACGGCCGAGGCGAGGAAGCTGGCGTAGTCCCCGTCGATCGGCTCGTAGTAGGCGTGGCACGAGATGAAGTCGATGTCGTCGTAGGTCTCCTCCAGCACCTCCCGCTCCCACGTGCCGAACGTGGGCATGTGGGCGCTCGAGCTGCCGCAGACGACCAGCTCGAGGTCGGGATCGATCTGACGCATCGCTCGGGCGGTCTTGGATGCCAGCTCGCCGTAGGCGCGCGCCGTACCGTGCCCCAGTTGCCACGGCCCGTCCATCTCGTTGCCCAGACACCAGATCCGGATGTCGTGCGGCTCTGCCGCCCCGTTCGCGAAGCGCTGGTCCGACAGCGTCGTGCCCGAGCGGAGGTTGGCGTACTCGAGCACGTCGAGTGCTTCCTGCACGCCACGGGTGCCGAGATTGACGGCGTACATCATCTCGCTGCCGACTTTGCCGAGCCAGACGGCGAACTCGTCGAGACCGATCTCGTTCGTCTCCCGCGAGTGCCACGCCAGGTCGAGCCTCGTCGGCCGCTCGTCTCGCGGGCCGACACCGTCTTCCCACCGGTAGCCCGAGACGAAGTTGCCTCCCGGGTAGCGGATGGCCGAGACGCCGAGCTCGCGGACCAGGTCGATGACATCGGTGCGGAATCCGTGCTCGTCGGCGGCCGGATGCCCCGGTTCGTAGATCCCGTCGTAGACGCACCGGCCGAGGTGCTCGACGAAGGAGCCGAACAGGCGGCGGTTGACGGGCCCGACCGCGAAATGGGGGTCGAGGGTGAGGCGTGCGGGAATCATACTTCTCTTCTTGGATCGGTCGGGAGGAGGCGGGACGGTGGAGCTACTTGAGGCTTCCGATGGCCAGACCCCCTCGCCAATAGCGCTGCAGCGTGAGGAACGCGATGATGAGCGGGATCACCGAGACGAGCGAACCGAGCACGATGATGCTCCAGAGGCTCTGCCCACCCGCGGCGCCATAGGTCGAGGCCGTCGACTGCCACAGCCCGATCCCCACCGTGACGGGGAAGAGCCGGTTGTCGGAGAGCATGACGAGCGGCAGGAAGTAGTTGTTCCACGAAGCGACGACCGAGAGCAGCAGGACCGTCACGATCGCCGGACGGAGGAGCGGGAGCGCGACCTGGAGGAACGTCCGGAACTCCCCCGCACCGTCGACCCGCGCGGCATCCAGCAGCTCGTCCGGGACCGCATCGCGCGCGTAGACGTTCATGAGATACACGCCGAACGGGTTCAGGAGAGTCGGGAAGATCACCGCCCAGATCGTGTTCGTCCAGCCGATCTGCGCGAACAGCACGAACGTCGGGATGACGAGCGCGGTCGTGGGCACCATGACCGCGCCGAGCAGGATGGCGAAGGAGAACCGCTTGCCGACGAAGGTGTACTTCGCGAGTCCGTAGCCGGCCAGCACCGCCAGGGCGGTGGCGCCGATACCCCCGGCGATGGCGTACAGCGCCGAGTTGCCGAGCCACCGGGCGTAGATCCCGCCTCCGTAGGTGAAGAGGTCGATGAAGTTCTGGACGTAGTTGATGTCGTCGGCGAACCACAGCGAACTGCCGCCTCCGAAAAGCCCCGCCGAGCTCTTCGAGCTGTTGACGATGAGCCACCAGAAGGGCACCAGGAAGTACAGCATCAGGAAGCCGAGGACGATGTTCAGCGGGATGCGTCCGGGACTGCGGGGCCTCGAGCGACGCTCGAGAACGGGGCGGGACGGGCGGCGAGCGCTCGTGCGCTCCATGGGCGTGACGCTCATGAGGTGAAGCTCCCTCGCTTGCGGGTCGCGAACAGGAAGATGTAGACGCACACGAAGACCACCGCGCCGAGGGCGAAGGAGATCGCCGCGCCGTAGTTGTAGTTCGCGAGCGAGAACGCCTGTTGATAGGCGTACATATTGGGTGTGAAGTCGTCGGGGATGGCGCCGGCGGCGAGCTGCTGGAGGATCTTCGGCTCGTTGAAGAACTGCAGCGTGCCGATGAGCGCGAAGACGAGGATGAGCAGGAGGGCCGGTGTGAGCAGCGGGATCTTGATCCGCAGCACGATCTGCCACTGCGAGGCGCCGTCGATCCGGGCCGCTTCATAGAGGGTCGGATCGATGCCCTGAAGAGCGGCGTAGATGATGATCATGTAGTACCCGGCCCACTGCCACGTGACGATGTTGAGGAGTCCGTAGAAGATGAGGCTCGTGCTCAAGAAGTCGGGCGCCGACGCCCCGAAGAGCTCGAAGATCTCGGCGAGCGGGCCGAAGTTGTCGCTGTAGAGGAAACCCCACATGAGCGCGCCGATGACGGTCGGAATCGCGTAGGGCATGAAGATCATGAGGCGCGAGAAGCGCGCGTACCGGGTGACGACGATGTCGAGGATCAGCGCGATCGCGAGCGAGACCGCCATCTGCAGCGGGATGAGGACGAGAGAGAACCGGACGACGAACCACACGCCGTCGAGGAAGGACGGGTCGGTGAAGGCCTTCAGGTAGTTGCCGAACAGGACGAACCGCGTGCCGCCGATGAGTGACTTCTGGAAGAGGCTGAGGTAGAGCGCGAAGCCGATCGGAAGCACGAGGAGTGCGAGGAAGATGATGCCGAAGGGGCCGACGAACAGCCATCCGGTGAGGTTCTGCCGAGCGGCAGCCGACTTGCGCCGCTTGGGGCGTTTGTCGGTGGCGAGTGTGGCGGTCATGGTTGCTCCAAGATCAGGTGATGGGGATGGCCGGGGGCCGGTCCGCTCTGTCGCGGACCGGCCCCCGGTTCGCTTCACTGGACGGTGAAGCCCTGCTCTTCGGCGTACGCCACGACGTCCGCCTGGAGTGCATCCGCAGCCTCGGAGCCGGTCGCCGAGCCGTTGATGATGGCGGCGATCTGGTTCGTCAGCGCGGAGTAGTAGTACTGCCCGAGAGGCGTGTACGTCATGCCGGTGTAGGCGTCGGCCGCCGGCACGTACACCTCCTTGTTGGCCTGCTGGCCGTCGAAGAACGGCACCTCGTAGTCCTGGAACTCCGATGACGACAGCACGTTGGCGTTGAGCGGGAAGATGATCTGCTGCTGCCAGCCCTCGTCGAGCGAGGCCTGGTCGGCGTATACGCCGAACGCGACCTTGGCGGCCAGCTCCTGGTTGGATGCCTGGCTGCTCACGACGAACGCCGAGCCGCCCCAGTTGATCGAGATCGGGCTGTCGGGGTCCCACTGCGGCATCGGCGCGGCGGCCCACACACCGGAATCCGCGCCCTCGCCGACGCCCGCGCCCTGGAGGTAGCCGGGTGCCCACGCGGCCGATAGGTATGTCGCGTAGTCGCCGCCGATGACACCCGCGATGTACTCGGGGGTGAACTGGTCCTCGGTGCCCACGAGGCCCTTGTCGACCAGGCCGTCCCAGTAGTCCAGGACCTCCTTGATCTCGGGGCTGTTGAGGTTGATCCCGATCTCGCCCTCGTTGCTCGGGTCATAGGTGAAGGGCTCTGCGCCGTTGCCGTAGAAGTACGCGGTGGCCGTCGCCGGCTGGTTCGCCGCGAAGCTCGCGAACACCGGACCACCGGCATCCTTCACCGTCTGGGCCGTCGCCTCCAGCTCCTCCCAGGTGGTCGGGGGCGTGACGCCGTACTGCTCGAAGATGTCGGTGCGGTAGATCATGCCCATGGGGCCGCCGTCGACCGGTGCGCCGTAGACGGCGTCGCCGACCGACACGTCCTTCCACGCGCCGTCCGAGAAGTTGTCCTTGACGTCCTCGTAGCCCAGTCCACTGAGGTCGACCAGGGCATCCTGCACCTGGAACGTCGGAATGCGGTCGGCTTCGACCATCATCACGTCGGGCGCGCCGCTCCCCGCCGAGATCGCGGTCTGGAACTTGTCGTACGCGTCACCACCGGCGCCGGCGTTCGTCCAGCAGACCTGGACCTCGTCGTTGTCGGCGTTGAAGTTGTCGACGACCGTCTCCATGTTGGGGTACCAGGCCCACATGGTCACGACGGGCAGATCTGTCTTCGGGATGGTGTTGGTGCAGTTCGAGGCGTCGCCACCGCCCCCGCCTCCGGTGCTGTCGGGCTGCGCATCGCCCGCGGAGCACGACGCGAGAGCGCCGGCGAGCACGAGGGTCGCGGCTGCCGCAGCGACTGATTTCGTCTTCACTGTGGGGGTTCCTTTCGGATGCTGGACATCTTTGTCTGAGCGCCCGCGATCCGATCCACCGCTCTGCCTCGCACACTCGCGGGGGTGCCGGAGCTCGGATGCTTGCCGATCGCGTTTGCAACGTTGTACATTCAACGTTGCAAATTGACTATTCCGGAAGCCGACACCGGTGTCAAGACAATCCCGAAAAGTTCCCGCCGACACACCGAAAGGCCGTTCCGGCGATCACGCACGCCTCGACGAAGGCGCGACTCGCGGAGGCGGACAGGCCGCTCCCAGCCCCGCGGCGATCTCGACGCTACACTTTGCCGAGTCCTCGTAGAGCGAGGCAGTACGGCCGGGAGGGGCGTGATGAACGCGACCATGCACGACGTCGCGCGGGTCGCGGGCGTGTCGATCAAGACGGTGTCGAACGTCATCAACGAGTACCCTCACGTCCGCGCGACGACCCGCGACCGGGTCCTCGTCGCGATCAAGGAACTCGGCTACCAGCCCAATCTCTCCGCTCGCGGACTGCGCTCGGGCAAGACCGGTGTCATCGGACTCGCCATCCCCTCCGTCCGCGAACCGTACTTCGCCGAGCTGGCCGACGCCGTGATCGCCGCCGCGGAGCGCCGTGGCCTCGGCGTCGTCGTCGACCAGACCAACCAGGTTCGCGAACACGAGCTGGACGTCATCGCCGGACGCCGCCTGCGCCTGACCGACGGGATCATCTTCAGCCCCGTCAACATCGGCGAATCCGACGCCGAGCTACTGAAGGTCCCCTTCCCCCTGGTCATCCTCGGAGAGAGCATCTTCGGCGGGCCGACCGACCACGTCTCCATGCACAACGTGTCGTCTGCCCGCGCGGCGACCGAACACCTGATCGCCATGGGACGACGGCGTATCGCGGTGATCGGAGCCGACGACGACGAAGAGGCGAACGCGTTCGGTTCGGCGACGCTCCGCGTCCGCGGCTACCACCAGGCCCTTCAGGCCGCCGGCATCCCCGCCGATCCCGCGCTCGTCGTACCCGCCGGTCTCTGGCACCTCCAGACCGGGGCGGCAGCCACGCGCGCACTGCTCGACTCGGGAGCGACGTTCGACGGACTGTTCGCCCTCAACGACACAATGGCCGTCGGCGCGCTCCGTGCGCTCGCCGAGGCGGGGGTCTCCGTGCCCGACGACGTCGCGATCATCGGGTTCGACAACATCGACGCGACGAAGTTCTCGATCCCCTCACTGTCGACCGTCGACGCGGGGCGCACCGACATCGCCGAGCTGGCGGTGGAGATGCTCGTCGAGCGGATCACGCGAAAGGTCGATGGCATGGCGCCTCGCCGCCTGAAGCCCGAGTTCCGGATCGTCGCTCGCGAGTCGACCGGACACCCGTTCGTCGTCGACACGACCGAGAGCGCGACAGCAGCCGCCGCCCTCCGCGACGCGTAGAGCCGTCCGCCTCGAGACACCTTCGCGCGAAGGTTCACTTGTCGCGAATGGTGGGCTTGGCTGTCGCCAGCCCACCATTCGCGACAAGTGAACCCTGATTACAACGTCGTAATATCTCTGCGCCGACATGTTGACCGGGCGAGCAGACTCCTGCCAAGATCGCTTTTGCTGACGTTGTAAATCACCGTCGCTCCCCCACGGCGACTCGCCGAACGACGGGCGTTCCGCCCGGACATGAGCCAACGGAGGCCTCGTGCCAGGCCGCGGCTCCGCCGCCTCCCTCGCGCGCCACTGCGCCGGGCAGGCGGCGGAAGTCTGCGGCTGTCGCGGCCTTCTGAACCAGAGGAACCCGATATGACCCGCACGCCTCTCGCCCGCTCCCTCGACGCGTACGAGGTGTGGTTCGTCACCGGTAGTCAGAACCTGTACGGCGAGGAGACCCTCCGTCAGGTCGCTGAGCAGTCACAGGCTTCGGGATGGCGAGGAAGGCCGGATTACGGCGGAAGGGAGGGATGGGCTGCAGGAGCTACTGGACGCTCAGGATGAGACTCGAGCAGATCCGAGTCCGATGATGGTGGCCGAGTACGCGTCGAACCTCCAGTTCCGCGCTCCGGAGTGGTTCGGGGAACAACTTCTGCCTCGTCTCAGGATGCTCGACAACGGCTCGCACGCGCGTGCGTTGTGGGCTGGTTTGCTGACGCGAAAGTTCCCAGGACCGCGACTGCGAGAAGCGCTCCAAGATGAAATCCGCACTGGCTGGTCCCAGATCGAAAGCGGCCTGCCGGGCTCGATCGAATCGTTTATTCAACTCCACTCGATCTGCTTCGCGTTCGACTTCGGTCACGCCAATCACGAATGGGCAGATGCCTTTCTGACTCACGCACCCGAATCCGCGCGGGAGCGATGGATTCGCTCGGTCGCGCACTACCTAGATCAGGAGGGAGTGCCCCCGAGTACGAGGAGCTTCTATTTGCGCATTGGAGCCACCGGCTGGATGGTCAGCCGCCGATCTCCCAATCGGATGAGTCACCCCGGTGTGTCCGGAGAGCAGATTCCTTGGAAGGATCTGTCTTATGGGACGTCCCAGTAAGTATCCGCGTGAGCTTCGTGAGCGCGCTGTCCGTATGGTCGCCGAGGTGCGGCCCGATTATCCGAGCGAGTATGCCGCGATGAAGGCGGTGGCGGGGATGCTCGGTATCGGTTCGCCGGAGACGATCCGGACGTGGATTCGGCGGCGTGAGGTCGATGCCGGCGACCGGGCGGGTGTCACGACCGACGCGCAGGCAGAGATCAAGAAGCTGAAGCGGGAGAACGCCGAGTTGCGGCGGGCGAACGAGATATTGAAGGCGGCTTCGACTTTCTTCGCGGCCGAACTCGACCGGCCACACCTGCGTTAGTCGCCTTCATCGAGGCGCACAAGGACCGCCGTGATGGTGGGCTGCGATGGGGTGTCGAGTCGATCTGCGCCGTGCTCACCCAGCACGACGTGAAGATCGCCCCATCGACCTACTACGACGCGAGGCGCCGCGGCCCCTCACCCCGGGAGGTGTCGGACGAACGGTGGAAGTCGATCGTCCTGGCGACGTGGCAGAAGCAGCGGAAGATCCTCGGCGCGCGCAAGCTCTGGCTGAGGCTCCGTCGCGATGGGCACGATATCGCCCGCTGCACGGTCGAGCGCCTCATGCGCGACCTCGGGATCGCCGGCGTGATCCGCGGGCGCCGGAAGCGCCCGGTCGATGCGGATCCGCGGGAGACCAGACCAGCCGACCTCGTCGACCGCCACTTCGCGAGATTCCGCACGAACCAGCTCTGGGTCGCCGACTTCACGTATGTCTGGACATGGTCCGGGTGGGTTTACGTCGCGTTCGTGTTCGACGCGCACTCCCGCCGCATCCTCGGCTGGCGGGCGGCCACCTCGATGACGACACCGTTGGTCCTGGACTGTCTCGAAATGGCGCTCTGGACGCGTCGTCGTGAGGGCATCGCTGGGTTCGCCGGCCTCACCCATCACACGGATGCGGGCAGCGTTTACACGTCGATTTCCTTCACGGATCGGCTCGTGGATGAGGGCATCGACGCGTCCGTCGGCAGCGTCGGCGACGCGTATGACAACGCCCTCGCGGAGTCGCAGATCGGGCTCTACAAGTCCGAACTCATCCACCATGAGGGCCCCTGGCGCGACGTCGATCAGGTCGAGGTTGCCACCGCGAGCTGGGTGCAGTGGTTCAACACCGAACGCACCCACAGCTCGATCGACGACCTCACCCCCGTCGAGGCCGAGCAGCTCGACTACGCTCTCACCGAACCCCTCGAACGAGCGGGCTGACACCAGCAAAACGCTCTCCGGACACGCCGGGGTGACTCAGGAACAGCGCGCGCTCATTCGTTGGCTAACTCTGCCTGGAATCGATGTATCGCGAGCAGCGGAACTCTTTGTCCGCGGTCCCGCCGTCGCTGTCCGCGATGAGGACCTTTACGACTACTACGACCTCGACGGTTTCCCAAACGAGGAGTACCCCGTGCAGTACCTTCGCGTAGCCAACCATCTGATGCAGATGAACGTGACGCCGCCTCCATTTGTTGAGCATCTGCTGGTCGCGGTGTCTCAGATCGCGTCGACCCACGAGATCTTGGCCCGACAGACACTCAACAAGCTGCTAAGCCTGGGCTATTCGCCCGCACGTATTCACCTCGAGTCGATGGGTTGAGTCGCCCGCGACAACGTTGATTCGGTCTCAGAACGGCTGTCCGCTGCGAGAAGTCTCGCTGGGCAGTCGCCCCGTGAATTGCCGCGACACTCTCGGCTCGTCGGCCGGCGCCCGACAACTGTGACAATTACATATGGCTTCATTGCGCTTCGACGGCATCCCAGGGCACGTAGACGGACCGGCGATTGTTGCGGCCTCCTCCGGATTGATGCTGCTTCCGTCTAACGCGTCGAGGAACGTTCGCCTTCATCGGCTGGCGGCGCTGGGGGTGGCGCTGGAGGATCACGATGCAGCACCCGTGAGTCCGTCTGCGGTCCGCTCGCTATTGAAGCGTGAGGATATCGGTGGTGTCGGCACGTTGATGCTAGAGGATCCCTACTCAGAGACGCTCGTGCAGACCGTTAGTTTCAGCGGCGGTCCGTATCTCGTCTCAGGTGGGTCCGGCGAACACACTGTCTCCGATCTCGAGACTCTAATCGAGGCGGCGTTCCGAGACCAGTGGATGCCCGACGATGTTAGGGTTCCAGCGCGTCAGCTGATCCAGGGTCTCCTCTTTGTCAGCGATCTGGTGCTCCGACGGGCGGGGCTTGCGCGAGGAGCCGTCCCGGAGGGATCAGCAAGAACTCCTATAGATGTGCCCGGCGCCCGTCGACTGAAGGAACTCACCGACGCGACCTATGTCTCGAATGAAGATCTCGATCGCCACTCCGGCTGGTTGCGAATGGTGGTGGACACCTTCGCGCTGGATCCGGGCCAGTTAACCGACCCTTGCCGTGACGACTACACCGACGATCGCCTTTATGTTTCCCCCTTTCTTCGGCTCCCGGCCGGATACCGCGTTGTCCTGCCTCTCGACCTCGGGATCACCATCCGGTTTCATCTGCTGCGGTTTGCACGTCAGGAGGGGCAACTCGAAGAACTAGGTAGGCGCTGGCGGGAGGCCGCGCTGCGGCGATTTGCAAGACTCCTACCCACTGACGCATTCCTTGATGAGATCGCCCGCGATGAACACATGACCAGGTACATCACGAAGATCGACGATAAGCGCGATCTCCACCTGATCGTGGCCACTGACCCGCTTGGCGATTTGGGCGAAGAGGTGTGGGGCTGGCACGACACACAACCGGTTCTTCATGAACTGGCAACACTCATTGCTCCAGACGTGAGACAGAGCTATTCCGAGGCAGAAGAGTTGCTTCACGTCGTGATCACCGACAGTCCGGGACGCGGCGCCTTCTGGGGGGTTCCCAATGTCGATGACGCTGATCCGGTACTCATCTCCCGCTCGGACGACTTGGAAGCCATTTGGCATCAGGAACCGGATGGCGCCCTCGGGCTTCTACTCTTCGCGCAGGCCGTAGCGCGGAGGCCTGGGGAGTCGATGTCCACGAGCGTCCTCGATGAGTACAGCTCATATGTCCAATCGGAGAAGTCGTTCTACCTCTCCGACGACGGTCCCTCCACCTTCACGGCATTCCAACCCGGCGATGGGCTCGGGCCGAGACTGAAGTACTCCGTGGAAACAGACCGACATGGTGTGGTCGCGCCCGTCGTCGGCTCGCCGATCATCCAGGTCCAGCGCCGGTACGAGCGCGACGCGCCAGAGATTTTCATCACCTTGCCGAGCAACTCATACGTCGGTTCCGTTGTTGAGCTTGGAGAGCAACAGATCTTCGTCACGATCGACCTTCGTGGTCATAGCTTCTTGGGCGTCGAACCGGATCTGCTCGACTGCGTGGCGTACTGGATTCGGGAGTGCGCGATCCTCTCAGCCGCCAGGCCCGCCACCGACGTCGTTGAGGTAACTGTTGCGCTGACCGCATCAAAGGCGTGGACCAGGGTCGGTACCGCGTCGCTTGGGGGCGAGGCCGTGATTGTGGGGGCGTCGGAACGCGGCTTCGTCTTTGAGTTCACTGAGTCGTTTGTTGGACAGCTCGAGCAGTCCAACAACCAGGCGGAACGGGAGCTCGTAGCGGTGCTGTTGAGGAACGTCTTCGGGATTGCGAACGATCAGATACAGAGCGCGGTCGATCTCGTCGCGCCGCTTGGGCCGAAGCGCATGTTGAATGTTTTCAATCAGGATCGCTCCCCGGACATGCTGTCCGCGCGACTCCCACGGGCCCTCACGGGCCACGACCAAGTCGCCGCACAGCTTCTCGATGAGCTCGGCGAATGGCTGCGGTCGCCGAGCGGCGGTGGGTACGCCATCGGCATCCTCGAGGGCGAGGCCAAAGTTCGCATTCTCAACGCTGCGGTTATGCATCTCTTCGATCGGCTTGAAGTAGACGTCGCGACGTTCCACAAGCGCACTCTCCTCGACTTTCTGGTCGCGCAGAATGAGTCGCTCAGTCACAGCGCCAAGCTCGACGCACGGTTGTTGCCTTCGCGGTTGGCCTGCTTCGGTGAGCATTCGTACACCGTGGCGGAGTTGGTCGAGCGGCGCAGGGAGATTTCGGCCGCACACAGAGCGAATCGCTTCCTAATTGAGTACGTCGCGGCACAACCTCTTGCGGGTGCTGACGCCGTGACGGTGTTGGACTACTACCGGCTCCTGAGCATCGCGAGAGAGGTCATCGAAAGGGCGACACTCTCGGACTTCCTTCATTACAACCTGGCGGACTTCGGAGTCTCGATTCTTGAGTCCGGCAGACTCGGGATAGAGCGAGACCAGCCGGTGCTGCATGCAATGAACAGATATGCCGCGAACTCGGGTGCCCGCACAGTCCGTGACGCTGGACTCGGCAGCCAGGGCGCGGACGTGGGGCACTTCGATGCCGCCGATTTTGTGGCTAGCAGCGAGGACGCGATGCGCGCCGAGTTCGGGTTCACGCTCCCAGACCTTCGCGAGGTCTGCGGAGGTCTGCTCGACATCGCCGAAGCGGATCGTGTGACACGTATGGCGCGTTCTGAGGTCGTGGATCAGATTGTTCGCAAGAGGAGTATGTCGTCGCAATCGGTGTCCTCAGTGCTCGACGCGATCACACTAACGGAGCGATCAGCGTTCCTTAGCATCGGCCAGGATGCCTTTCCGTGGCGGTTCAACCGGGACATGTCGTTCATACGCAGACCGCTCGTCCTCGACGGGGACGAGCTGATCTTCGGCTTTCGGAGCGTCTACCGTCTGGGCGTCTACTGGGCCGACAACATCTTGTCGGGTCGGCTTCAAGGGCGGGCGAAGACGCCTGAGATGCGGCAGTTCATCTCGACCGCGAGAGGAAAGGTGAACGAGAACTTCGCCCGGTCAGTCGCGTCGCGGCTGCAGTCTCTCGGACTAGTCACCCGACTTTCGGTCAAAAAGCTTGGAAAGCACCACATTGCAGATTCCGAAGGAAGGGCTCTTGGCGACATCGACGTTCTGGCCGCTCACCCCGAATCGAAGTCGCTCATCGCGGTTGAGGCAAAGGACTTCGAGATCGCACGAACTCCTGCTGAGATCTCCAACGAGCTGGAGAAGCTGTTCTCCGGGACGAACACGAAGAAGCCGACAATCGTGTTGCATAGCAGACGTATCGACTGGTTGCGTCGGCACGTTGACCTCGCCCTGTCAACTCTGGGCATCGAGGGCGACGGACCAAGCTGGCGGGTGGACGGTGTGATCGTGACTAGTGAGCCCCTGATTGCTCCGCTGGTGGAATCCAGCTCGATACCTGTCATTCCTTTCGAGGACCTCGACCGGAATCTCCTCGGCCTCTCCAAGATCTATAGCGCACCCAGGAAGCACCCCGCCAAACGGCAGCGCCGATGAGCTCAGGATCGGTTCCCTACTCGATCAGGCATACCGGCGGATTGTGCAGCGAGGAGTTGCAGAATCAAGGCGGGCCGGGTCGGCGCGTGGCGATAGTCTGCTCTTCAGGCGTGACCACGATCTGCAGCAAATGAGACCGACCGAGACGTCTCTCGCCAACGCTCTGTCAACGGCCTACGAGAAGTCGCCCGCATCGTGCGTTCTTGGACCCGCGGCCGAGCCTCTACATATTCAGTGGTCGTCGCTGACTGCTTCGTCAATCAGGTGTTGGATGGCGAGTTCGTCGCCCCCCGCTGCGGCCTTCCAGCGCCAGTCAGACGCTTCCTCGAGCCGCCCTGCATCGGCAAGGTCGATCGCGAGGTTCCAGGCAGAGTGGGCGTCGCCCAGATCGTATCCGCGCCGATACAAAACCTCGGCCTCGGCGCGCTCGCCCCGACGCGAGAGGATGTTCGCCAGGGGAATCATGCACTCCAGCACGCCCGCCGTGACGCCAGCACGAAGCACCTCCTCACACTCCTCCTGGCGACCGGTCGCCCGCAGGAGTGTGCCGAGGCCCGCCCACGCTGACCCGTAGTGTGCCATGCCCTCGCGGAGCAAGGGCTCTGCCATCGCGTCGTTGAAATGGTGCCAGCGCCAGCAACCGACGACTCCGACCGCATACAGCCGCTCGTCACCCTCAAGGTGGTCAAGCGCGGCGGTCATCGACGCGAGCGCGGCCGAATAGTCGCCCTGGTCATGCTCAACCCAAGCGGCTTCCGTCAGACCGACGACATACCCGAGATCCCAGAGGTCCCGACACACAGCCAAGGCCTCATCAGAGCGCCCTTCCGCGTGCAGCGCGTCGACATACCTACTGCCGGTCTGACCGTCCTTCGTGTCCTGCCACGCCGCGGCGAATGCGCGCAGATCCTCCTCGCCCGTCACATCGCCAGACACTACCCGCAGAGCCAGATCTCCGCGTCACGCGAGGATCGCTTAGCGGGCGGAACGAACCGGCTCGATAAGGGCGAGGAGGCTACCGGCCGTGATTCAGCGAGAGGTCGCCTCCGGTGTCGGTCATTTCGCGTAGGGCTCATAGGACCGTAGCGGGCCGCAAGTCTTCCAACCTGGTTGAGGCACCAAGAGTGCGAGGCATCCGCTGTACACGGGTGGCAGAGTCTCGCTCTCCCGTGTCGAGCGTGATGTAGAGCCGGGCCCGACCGAAGGCAGTGCGCTCCTGCACGCGTCCTGAAACGACCGCGTCGATTAGCCTCCGGGCATACTCGATGCGTTCTTCTGCGTAGTCCATCATCCATTCGCCGCCACCGTCACCGAAGGTGACGGTGGACATCTGCTCGGCGATGATCGAGAATCTGCACGCGCGGGGGTTGCGGGGAGTTATGTCGCAGTAGCTCACGGGGCGACTCTCAAGGTGAGTGACCTCGAGAGTCGCGGTGTGGCCGACAAGCGAGCGCGTGAACGAGACGAGGCTGTCGAACTGCCGTTGCTCCTCGCCGCAGCCTGCGTCTTCTTCCCTCTCCATGGGAGCTCCACGGTAGCGGATAGACGCCCCACACCCGACTCACATCGGACCGTGCAACCCCGGTGCGCCGCGACGCACGAAACGGGCAGACGACGTCGACGATGAACATCACACGCCGTGATCCCGAGATGTTGTCACTCCTCCGGCGCACACACCGAAACATAGGCTGGCCGAATGATGCATTCGACCGAATCCCGACCCGTCACGATCGTCACCGGTGGCAGCCGCGGTATCGGCGCAGCCATCGCAGAACGACTTGCCGCCGACGGCCATGACCTCGCACTGACCTACCGGGTCGCTCGCGATGAAGCTGAGACGGTCGCCGCCGCGTGCCGCGCCCTGGGTGCGCGGGTCCTGCTCATCCAAGCGGATCTCGCCGACCTCGACGATGCCGCCAGCGTGGTCCCGGCGACACTCGCCGAGTACGGCCGACTGACCGGCCTCGTGAACAACGCCGGCGTCACGATGCGGATCGGCGACTACCTCGACCTCGACCTCGCCGAAGTGGAACGGATGCTGCGCATCAACGTCCTCGCGCCCATCTCGGTCACGCGCGCCGCGCTCGAAGTCATGTCGACCGAGAGCGGCGGCGAAGGCGGCACGATCGTCAGCGTCTCCTCGGGTGCTGCGACCAGCGGCGCGCCGAACACCTACGTGCCGTATGCGATGAGCAAGGCCGCGATCAACGCCATGACCATCGGCCTCGCGAAGGAGTTCGGGCCGCAAGGCGTACGCGTCAACACAGTCTCGCCCGGGACCACCTACACGACCATCCACGCCGATGGCGGGCGCCCGAACGCTCCCGAAGAACGCGCCCCCGGCATCCCGTTGCGGCGCGCTGCGCATCCCCACGAGGTCGCCGACGCCGTCGCCTACTTCTTCGGTCCGGGTGCCGCATTCACGTCTGGCGCCGACCTGCGCGTCACGGGAGGCAACTGAGCCCGCACGGCTCGGACTCTACGACGCGTAGCATCCGTTCTCCTAGAGTGGGCGGATGCGTCACCGTCTCACGTTCGCCGCAGCGGTTCTGGTCACTCTCGCCCTGACCGGATGCGCGACCGGTCAGACGCCCACGGGAGCGGCCGACCCGATAGCGGCCATCACGCCCGAGCCGACACAGCCCATCGCCGACGTCATCGCATCAGGAAGCGACGACGCGGAGGCACGCGCACAGGCTCAGGCATGGCTTGACGACATCACGCTCCCCGCGGGCGCAACAGCCGCGCCGCGGAGCGTCGCCTCGTTCCAGTCCTACAGCGGCTGGCCGTGCGGGCCGGTGGCTGAGCTCGAGGCGTTCTGGTTCGTCCCCGACGCCACCCTCAGCGACATCGCCGTCTGGCTCGACGAGCATCCTGCCGGCGGCCTCATCTCCGTGTGGGGAGAGCACCGGCCCGACAGCCTCGATTACGACGGGATGCTCCTCGGATACATCCCGGAACCAGGCGCGCAAGAGGGGATCGTGTACACCCTCCGGACCGTCTCCGGCGGCATCGCTGTGCGTGCGGAGATCGCAGCCCAGACCTCTGAGGCATCCTGCCCTGAACTACCCGATGGAGCGCAGTACGGGGCACCCGGGATGGGCTGACGCCCCCGCCGTCACCTGCTGCCGGAGAACCTCACGGCGGCGCGCACTTGAGCAGCGGCGCTCGCGCCGAGTCCGAGCGGCCAGCGCTGCATGATGTACGCGGCGGCATCGTCCACGGTCAGCTGGCGGGTGGAGTTGCCCGCGCGAACCCATAGCTCCGGCGGAGCGTTCCTGCCGGGCCGCAGGTACACCGGCGAGGGCGACGCCACCATCTGCACACGGCAGACGGTACGAACCGGCTCGTTGCCGATCTCCGCGAAGTCGACCTCGACGAGCGCGGCCGCGGACGTACCGAGCGTCGTCATGATCAGATCGCGCAGCCACAACTCGAACCGATCGACGTCGGGGGTCTTCAGCGTCGCCAGGTCGGCGTCGAGCCCGAGCGGCGTGCCATGGTCGTCGACACCGATGAGCAGCACGCCGCCGTCGGCGTTGAGGAACGCGGCCACCGTCTTAGCGACGACGTGCTCCATCCGCTCGTCCTTCTGACCCGTGCGGAGGTTGACGCGCGCCGTGGACTTGAACTCGACGGTGCCCGACTCCCCCGCCACGAGCATCTCGTCGATCGTCGCGCGTGCCGGCTTCTGCAGGTGCGCGGCAACAGCCGCATACACGGCGATGAACAGGATCGATACGCCCATGGGGAGGAGGAACGCGAGTGGACTGCTGAGGTGAGGATCGGGTGCAACCAGTTCACCGAGCAGGAGCCCCGCGACGATCCCGATGATCGACAGCACGATCGCCGTCGACCAGCGCAGGCGCGCACGACGACGCAGAAGCACGCGCGCGGCGCCCGAGAACACCCACGCGAGGACCAGTGCGACCAAGATCGCGACGCCGACCACCCACAGCGGCACCCGGGAAAGGATGTCTCCGTACACCGTCAGCTCGACCTCCTTGCGCGGGAACAGAACCCTCTCTTCAACCTAGGGCCTCTTTCGATCTCGCCGGGATCGCGTTGCGCGGAGTACCGTTGATTCATGACCGACCGCGTCGCTGACCAGGTCACCGTTCCCGACGTCGTCGGCCTGCCGTTCCACGTCGGCCGCGACATCGCATCCGCCGCGGGCGTGACGCTGGCCAATCCCGATCCCGACGGTCCACCCATCGGGGCACTCACATGGCCGGGACTGTTCTACATCACCAGCCAACGACCGGATGCCGGCACGGTTCTCTACCGATGGGACTCGGTCGCCGTCGACATCGTCGAGCACGGCACGGCGGAGTCGAACGCACTGCGCGACAGCAGTGAGCCGCCGCCGCACGATGTTGCGCACGCCAGGCCTGATCGCGAAGTGTTCGTGGACTTCACGGAGCACCCCGACGGCGCCTGAGCCGACGGCCACGGAACTTGCCGGACTGGACCCGTCGGAGGTCTCGCCTATGGTGTCGAAGTGACCTTCCGTGCCGCTGACCGCGTCTATGTCGACGAGTCGAAGGCCCGCGGGTATTACGTCGTTGCGACCGCCACCGCAATCCACGACGTTCACACATCCGAACGAGCGCTGCGCGATCTCCTCAAGCCGGGTCAGCGACGCATCCACTTCAAAAGTGAGAGCGACAGTCGGCGCCGCCACCTCCTCTCGCGTATGTGCGGACTCGACGTACGAGTGTCCGTGTGGGTCGTCAAGCAGCGGTCGGACAAAGAAGCGCGGCCGCTGTCACTTGGCGCACTCACTGAGGAGGCCGTCCGCGTCGGTGTGTCACAGCTGATCATCGAACGAGACGAGTCCCTCGAGCGCGCCGACCGGCGCCTGATCGCGAACACAATCCGCCGCGTCGGATCTTCGGAGATGCAATATCGGCATGTCGCACCACATGAGCATCCGCTGCTCTGGGTGAGCGGTGCGGTCGCCTGGTGCTACTCGAACGGCGGTGACTGGGTACGTCGCGTCGAAGCGATTGTCGAATCCCGGGTCACGCTGCTGTAGGAACACGTGAGCCTGGCTCGTCATACCGTCCGGAAGACTGCCAGGCTCCGAGGGCTACTGCCCGCCGTGCATGAAGTGTACCTCGGCGGGGCCATGACGGGCCAGCTGAAGCGCCGGAGAAATCTCCGACGCTTCTTCTGCCGAACAGCCAAACCTCTATCTAAAGGTCACTTGTTCGAGTATGAGGAGTTTGGTAGCGGGAGCGGGGCTTGAACCCGCGACCTCACGATTATGAGTCGTGCGCTCTCACCAACTGAGCTACCCCGCCGCGTAGCATCCGGTCAACACCGAATACTGCGAGCCCCGAGTCAGGATTGAACTGACGACCCCTTCCTTACCATGGAAGTGCTCTGCCACTGAGCTATCGGGGCGTGGCTGCCTGCGTGCAGGCAACTAGAAGAGGATATCAGAGCAACCCGCCCGCTCTGAATCGGTGTCAACCGCCTGCGTGCTGCCGCAGCCACGGGATCGGGTCGATCGGCGTGGTGCCGTTCAGCAGGATCTCGAAGTGCGTGTGAGCACCGAACGAGCGGCCCGTGTTGCCGGTGCGACCGAGCACGGTTCCCACCGTGACCTGCTGGCCCTCGGACACCTCGATCGAACCCGTGATCATGTGCGCATAGTGGCTCGAGACGAGTTCGCCGTCGATGACGTGGTCGATGATGACGTGCACGCCGTAGCCGCCGCCCGAGTTGGTCGCGACCCGCACCGTGCCATCGGCGATCGCCTGGATCGGGGCACCGGCGCCAGGAACGAAGTCGACGCCGTTGTGCATCGCGCCCGACCGCATGCCGAAGCCGTACGTGATCGGCACACCGACAGCGAACGGCCACTGGATCGCAGCGTTGGGGTCGTTGACGAAGAAGTTGGAGACGTTCTTGATGCCCGACTCCGCGGCGAGCTCGGCCATCGTCATCGTCGAATAGCTCTCGTGGCGCGAGAGATCGACGTTCTCGACGCTCGACGGGGCGACGTACGCCTGGATCTCATCGGCGGCGTCGGAAGCCTCGGCCTCATCGGCGATCGGTGCGCGCACCGAGACGGTGGCCTCACCGTTCACGCTCGACGCGACGGCCTCGGCGGGAGTCGTGAGGCCGACGGTCAGAAGGCCGACGACACCCATGACACCGATCGAGAACGACGCGGCCGTGATGCGCTGGAAGGCGACGAGTCCTCGGCGACGCCGAGTCCCGCGTGCTGCGGCATGAGCGGCAACGGCTTCAGCCATGTCGTCGTCAGCGGATGCCGCGGACTCGGGCTTCTCCGTGACGATCGTGGTCTCGCCGGTGAAAGCGAAGAGGCGGGCTGCGGCTTCGAAGGCGTCGGCGGCTTCGGACTCAGCCTCCGACAACGGCTCGGAGTCGGTCTCTGCGGCCGGGACGTCCGCCACGACGGGGTCGGTCTCGACGGGCGGCTCGATAAGTTCGAACGGCTCGGCGGCGACGCGGACAGGCTCGGCGATCGTCGCCGCGGCTGCCGCCGCAGCAGCGCGCGCGGCGCGGCGGGACATCGGAGGCAGCGACGCGGCCGGCGTTGCGGGGAGGACAGCTGCGGCATCCGTCACGCCATCAGCGGCAGCGATCGCGGTGGCGACGACAGCGGCTTCGACCACGAGGGGAGCGACAGCCGCATCTGGGGTGGCTTCACCGTGCGCCGGAACGGGCGCGGGGGTGTTGCGGATCGAACGCCGCGTGCGGGCGGGCTCGGCCAGGGGGGATTCAAACGGCAATGCGCAGGGAACTCTCGGGTCATCCACCCTCGGGGGAAAGGGCGGTAGCACGTGCTTCGGGCTGCGATCTCTTCGCCCGCTCGCAGAAGCGTACGCGGGCAAAAGTAACGATCAGGTAACCCACCATACCCCGCACCACCTGAGAGCGCCATGTACGCGGCGGGGCGAGTCCACTCAGTCGGATGCCACGGCGAGAAGCCTCTCGAAGAGCGCCGGCCCTGCCGCCACGACGAGCCTGCGGCCGATGGCGTCGACGTCGTCGACCGCCACGCGTCCACCGGCCTCGGTCACGAGCAGCGCACCGGCAGCGTGGTCCCACGGCTGCAGTCCGCGCTCGAAGTAGCCATCGAGCTTGCCCGCGGCGACGTATGCGAGATCCAGCGCGGCGGCTCCCGCCCGCCGGACGTCGCGCGCAATCGGCATGACCCGGGCGACGCGGGCGAGATCGGCCGCATGCGTCGCCGGGTCGTACCCGAACCCCGTGCCGAGCAGGGCTCCCGCGTCCGTGACCTCGGAGACCTCGACCCGCACGTCGCCGAGCCAGGTGCCTCCTCCGAGCGACGCGCGGAAGAGCTCGCCCGACGCGGGGTTGAGGACGGCGCCCGCAAGCGCCTCCCACTCCCCCGCAACCGGCTCGCCCTGCACGGCGGCGATGCTCACGGCGTAGACGGGGATCCCGTACGCGTAGTTGACGGTCCCGTCGATCGGATCGACGACCCAGGTGATCCCACTCGCACCGCGCTCCGCGCCGGACTCCTCGCCGAGGAACCCGTCGTCGGGCCGCGCTTCGGCGATCCGCCGACGGATGAGATCCTCGACCTCACGATCGGCCTCCGTCACGATGTCGGCGAGCGCCGACTTCGTCGCCGCGATCGCGACGCCCTCGGTCCGTCGCCGTCGCGCCAGCTCACCGGCCTCCCGCGCGATCTCGACGGCGAGGGTCTCGAGCTCACTGGGTGCAGGCATGCCTCCACGCTACCGGCCACTACTCCGCCCTGGAGGCCCGGGTAGCGTGGAGGGATGGCCGACGCAGTCCTCTCCCGCACCCATGACGTCATCATCATCGGAGGCGGGCACAATGCCCTCGTCGCCGCCGCGTACCTCGCCCGCGCCGGCCGTTCGGTCGTGGTCCTCGAGCGCCTCGACCACGTCGGTGGCGCGGCGGTCTCGGAACGCCCATGGGAGGGCGTCGACGCGCGCCTGTCCCGCTACTCGTACCTTGTGAGCCTCCTCCCCCGCCGCATCATCGACGACCTGGGCCTCTCGATCGATCTGCTCCGCCGCCGCTATTCGTCGTACACACCGGTTCCGTCGGATCCCACGCGCGGCATCCTGGTCGACACGGGGGATGCCGCCGCCACCGCTGCGTCGTTCCTCGACGCCACCGGCGATCCGGGCGAGGCGCAGCGTTTCGCCGACTTCTACACCCGCATCGATCCGCTCGCCCGCACGCTCTTCCCGACCGTGCTGGAACCGCTCGCCCGCCGGAGCGATGTCAAGCGCCTCGTCGGTGACGACGGGCTGTGGGCCGATGTGTTCGAGAATCCGCTCGGCGCGGTGCTGCGCACATCGCTCGAGACCGACCTCGCCCGTGGCATCGCGCTGACCGACGGGCTCATCGGCACCTTCTCGAGCGCCGACGACCCGAGCCTGCGCCAGAACCGCTGCTTCCTGTACCACGTGATCGGCGGCGGGACGGGCGACTGGGACGTGCCCGTCGGCGGAATGGGACGCGTGACGGCCGAGATCGAGCGCGCCGCCCGCGCGGCCGGCGCCGAGATCCGCACGGGTGCCGAGGTGCTATCGCTGTCGCCCGACGGCGAGGTCGTCGTCGCCGACGGCGACCGCACGCAGACGCTGCACGGGCGGGTCGTGCTGAGCGGCGTCGGACCCGCCGTTCTCGATCGCCTCCTGGGCGAGGGCGGCGCAAGTGGCGCCGACCCCGTCTCGTCGGAGCTTCCCGAGGGCGCGCAGGTGAAGGTCAACATGCTCCTGAAGCGGCTGCCGCGCCTGCGCGACGAACGCGTGGCCCCCGAGGCCACCTTCGCGGGCACCTTCCACATCAACGAGACGATGACCCAGCTCGACGACGCCTATGCGACGGCGGCGGCGGGCGGCATCCCGCATCCGCTCCCCGCAGAGATCTACTGCCACTCCCTGACGGACCCGACGATCCTCGGGCCAGAGCTGCGGGCATCGGGAGCCCAGACCCTGACCCTGTTCGGACTGCAGGTGCCCCATCGCCTTGCGGAAGGCGCCCACCGCGACGAACTGCGCGAGGAGCTGCTCGCCGCCGCGCAGCGCTCGCTCGACAGCGTGCTCGCCGAACCGATCGCGGACGTCGTCTTCCAGGCCCCCGATGGGTCGCCCTGCATCGAAGCGAAGACGACGGCAGACCTCGAGCAGTCGCTCGGGATGGCGGGCGGCGACATCTTCCACGGCTCGCTGTCGTGGCCGTGGGCTGAAGACGACGAGCCTCTCCGCACCCCCGCGGAGCGATGGGGCGTTGCGACGCCGCACGCCGCGATCCTGCTGTGCGGCTCCGGTGCCCGCCGCGGCGGTGCCGTCAGCGGCATCGGCGGGCACAACGCGGCGATGGCAGCGCTGGAGATGCTCGAGCGCTGAATCTGACGGATGCCACGGCCCGCGGCATCCGTCAGGTCGTACCCCTACGGACGCGGCGGCAACGGCGGGGGCGGCGGGAACCCGTCGTAGCCCGGAGGTGCCTGCGGCGGCGGGAAGTTCTGGAAGCCCGGCTGAGGCGGCACGGGATGGTTCTGGGGTGCCTCCGGCTGCGGAGCGGGAGCCGGAGGATGGATCGGACCGAACACCTGGGCACCCGGTGACGGGTCGCCCGAGTAGTAGGCGCCCCAGTCGGGCTGCCCGTCGGGCATGTACGGCAACGGCGTGACGCCGTCGACGTACGTGGGCCACGGAAGAAGCTCGGGTTCGCCGGCGTGCGCTTCGGGAGCGGCTGCGTCAGCGGCCGGCGGGTAGCCGCCCGCTGCGAGAGCGGGCGCATGCCCCATCGGTGCCGCGGGAACGTGAGCGAACGGCGGTGTGGCGGCGCGCTCCTTCTTGGGCGCGAAGAGCACGTTGACGAGCGGGATGAGCGTCGACCCGACGGCAGCGAGGATCGCCGCGGCGACGACGAAGCGCCAGTACAGGTCGCGGAAGTCGACGTACTCCCACAGCACGAGCGGGGCCATCAACAGGGCGGCAAGCCCCACGACGAGGGCGATCGTGACGACCGTGACCGTGCGCGTGAACCCCGTGACGTAGCGCTGCGACGCCTTGACGAACAGTCGCAAGTGCAGGAGCGCGAGCTGCACGATGAGCACGATGAGGAGGAACTGGATGAAGCGCGTGAAGCTCGCGAAGTACGCGCGTTCCGGCATCCAGATCATGACGGCGCCGATCAGAAGGAGCGCGACCCAGCCGATCATGCTCGACAACGCGAACCATGCCGGACGCCGCGGAGCGAGGTGCGCATCGAGGATCGCGGCCCCGGAGAAGGCGACGAGCAACAGGATCGTGAGGAACGCCTTGCCGATGATGCCGTCTTGCGACCCGACGAAGAGCCAGACGACGCAGACGATCGCGGCGGCGATGAGCGCGCCGATCGCAACCCAGATCGCGGCCCGCAGGAGCGACGACGTTCCCGCGTCTCTCACCGGTGATTCCTCGGGGTGTCCGGGTGCAGTCATCGTCTCTCCGTTCGCGTCGCCGAAGCAGGCCCCCTCATCCTCACACGCGGGACCCTTCACCCGCAGTGGGCACAATCCCCCATGTGCACAAAGCGCGGGCGCGCACCGCCTGTGGAGAGCTCGATGACGGCGGTCCGTAACAGTGTGACGCTCCGAATCCGCATCCCGTCTCCCGCCCGGTTAGCGTGACAGCGCGCGTCCACCCGAGCCCCACCCGTCGAGCCGCGCCCACACAGCGAAAGAGGACCCCATGAAGACGACCCGCACGGCGCTGCTCGTTGCCGGCGCCGCCGCCCTCGCTCTCACGCTCTCGGCGTGCGGCGGCGGATCGACCGCCACCCCCGACGCCAACAGCTCGGATGCCGCGGAGAAGACCGCGATCTCGATCGGATTCAACCCCGGCCCGTACCTCGAGATGTTCCAGGACGGCATCCTCCCGATCCTCGAAGAGGACGGCTACACGGTCGAGACCGTCGACTTCACCGACGGCATCGTCGTCAACGTCGCCGTCTCGACGGGCGAGATCGACGCCAACATCATGCAGCACCCCGTCTATCTCGACTTCGTCAACCAGCAGGAGGGCATCACCAACGCGCCGCTCGTGCAGATCCCGACGCCGCGGATGGGCCTCTTCGGGGGCAAGCAGACGTCGCTCGACGACGTGCCCGAGGGCGCGACCGTCACGGTCCCGAACTCGCCGTCGAACCTGTACCGCGGGCTGCTGATCCTCCGCGACGTGGGCTGGATCGACTTCGACGACGTCGATGACCCCAACACGGCCGACCTGTCGATCATCACCGACAACCCGAAGAACCTGAACATCACCCCGATCGAGAACGCACAGCAGGTTCCCGCTCTGCAGGACGTCGACTACGCGACCATCCAGGGCAACTTCATCATCGCCGGCGGACTCGACTACGACGACGCCCTCGCGGTGGAAGACCAGCCGATCGAGTTCTCCAACGTCGTGACCGTGCGCGAAGCCGACCTCGAGTCGCCGTGGGCCCTCGCGATCAAGGCGGCCTACGAGTCGCCGGAGTTCATCGAGTACATCACGTCGAACCCGCAGTACGACGGCTACAACCTGCCGGCCTGGTTCGAGTGAGTCCACAGCCGGAAGGCACCGTCGTCTTCGACGACGTGTCGAAGACGTTCCCCGGGAGGGCCGCCCAGACGGCTGCCCTCCGCGGCGTCTCTCTGACCGTCGCGCCGGGGTCGATCTTCGGGGTCATCGGCTACTCGGGCGCGGGAAAGTCGACCCTCATCCGACTGGTCAACGGGCTCGAGCAGCCCACGTCGGGACGCGTCGTCGTCGACGGTGTCGAGATCGGCGGACTCCGCGGACGCGCGCTACGCGACGCGCAGAAGCACACCGGCATGATCTTCCAGCAGTTCAATCTGCTCGAGACGGTGCGCGTGCGCGACAACGTCGCGATGCCGCTGCGCCTGGACGGCGTAAAGCCCGAGAAAGCCCGCGCCCGCGCTGATGAGCTGCTGGAGTTCGTCGGGCTCGCGGCGAAGGCCGACAGCTTCGCGGGCGAGCTGTCGGGCGGACAGAAGCAGCGCGTCGGCATCGCCCGCGCCCTCGCCCGCAATCCCAAGATCCTCCTGGCCGACGAGGCGACAAGCGCGCTCGACCCCACGACGACGACGCAGATCATCGACCTGCTCCGCAGCGTCAACCGCGAGTACGGCACGACGATCCTCGTCGTGACGCACGAAATGGACGTCATCAAGGACCTCGCGCACGACGTCGCCGTCATGGCGGCAGGCGAGGTCGTCGAGACGGGCTCCGTGCTCGAGACCTTCCTGCACCCGCGGACGGACATCGCCCGCGACTTCGTCACGACCGTCGTTCCGCAAGGGATCCCGCACCGCGTCGTCGAGCACCTCGGCGGCGACGGCCTCTGGCGCCTTCTGCTGCTCGACGAGCAGGTCACGCAGCCGCTCGTCTCCGACCTCATCACGGACCACGGCGTGACGGTCAACATGCTCCACGCCGACATGACCGAGATCCAGGAGCACACGGTCGGGCAGATGATCGTGAAGGTGTCGGGGCCGGCCGACCGCGTGGCATCCGCTCGCGCCTATCTCTCCTCGCGCGTCGTGAGCCTCGAGGCGGTCGCGGCATGAACGACGAACGCTTCACGCTCATCACACCGGAGATCTTCTTCAAGGCCCTCGGCGAAACGCTGCAGATGCTCGGCGTCTCGCTCGTGCTCGGGTCGATCCTCGGCATCGCGATCGGCACGATCCTCGCCGTCACCCGCCCGGGCGGTGTCGTGCAGAACCGCGCGGTCAACATCGCGCTCGGGATCGTCGTCAACATCGTGCGCTCGTTGCCGTTCATCGTGTTGCTCGTCGCGATCCTCCCCTTCACACGGTTCATCGTCGGCACGAGCATCGGCGTCTGGGCGGCCATCGTGCCGCTCACCGTCATGATCGCCCCCTACATCGGCCGTCTCGTCGAGAACTCGCTCCTCGAAGTGCCACAGGGCGTCATCGAGGCCGCACGCTCGATGGGAGCCTCGCCGTTCCAGATCTTCTGGCGCTTCCTCCTTCCCGAAGCGCGAGGGTCGCTCATCCTCGCCGTCACGATCGCGACCGTCGGACTCATCGACGCCACCGCCATGGCCGGCACCGTCGGCGCGGGCGGCATCGGCGACCTCGCGCTCTCGTACGGCTACCAGCGCTATGACGGCTTCGCGATGGTGCTCACGTGCGTCACCCTGATCGTGCTCGTGCAGGGCATCCAGATGATCGGCACGTCGATCGCCCGCCGCTACCGGAGGCGCTGAGCGTGGCATCCTTCACCCCCGCCGCGCGCGTGCAGGTGCTCCCGCCGAACTTCTGGGGCGCGATGGACCGCGAAATCGCGCGGCTCTCGCTCGAGCCCGGCGCGCGCATGATCGACGTGTCGAAGGGCAACCCCGACCTGCCGACACCCGAAGCGATCGTCGGCGCGATGCAGGCGGCCGTCGCCGATCCCGCCAACCACCGCTATCCGTCCTACGCGGGTCGGCCTGCCCTGCGGATCGCGATCGCACAGCGCTACCGCGACGACCACGGCGTCGACATCGATCCGGATGCCGGTGTCGCGATCTTCCATGGATCGCACGAGGGCCTCATGTCGGCGATCATCGCGCTCACCGATCCGGGCGAGAACATCGTGCTCCCCGACCCGGGGTACCCCATGTACACGTCGGCGGCTGGGTTCGCGGGAGGCCGGATCGTGCCGCTGCCGCTCGCCGAGCCGGGGTACCAGCCGCAGTTCGAGGCGCTCGACGACCTCGAGCGCGCGAGCATCCTGATGCTCAACTACCCGAACAACCCGACCGGCGCGCTCGCGACCCGCGAGACGTTCGAAGGGGCGCTGGCCGTCACGGAGCGGATCGGCGCGGCGTTCGCGCACGACTTCGCGTACTCGTCGCTCGGGTTCGGAGGGCGCCGACCACTGTCGGCACTCGCGGTCGACACGGGCCTCGAGCGCACCGTCGAGCTGCAGACGCTGTCGAAGACCTACAGCATGGCCGGTTGGCGCATCGGGTTCGCCGCCGGCAACCCGTCCATCATCGACGCCATGAAGCGCTACCAGGCACACGCGTTCAGCACGATGTTCGGCGCGTCGCAGGATGCTGCGGCCGCGGCTCTCGGCGGTGACCAAGCGGCATCCCTCGCTCTGGTCGAGGTATACGAGCGCCGTCGCGATCTCGTCGTGAGCGGGCTGCGCGCGGGCGGGTGGGACGTCATCGAACCCGAGGGCTCGTTCTTCGTGTGGCTGCGGGTTCCGGGCGACGCCGTCGAGCTCGCGGCGCGGCTTCGCGAAGAGGCGCGGGTCGCCGTCGCGCCGGGAGACGGATTCGGCGAGCGCGGGCGCGGACACATCCGGCTCGGACTCGTCCAGGACGACGAAACCCTGATGGAATTGATCGAGCGCATGAGCGCGTTCGCGAGGAGGAACTGATGGCCGAGATCGAGAGCTTCACCCTGGACCACACCGCCGTGCTGGCCCCCTACGTCCGGCGCATCGGTGTCGAGCACGGACCCTCCGGCGGCACGATCACCAACTTCGACGTGCGGTTCGTGCAGCCCAACGCCGGTGAGATCCCGAGCTCCGGCATCCACACGCTCGAGCACATGCTCGCGGGGCTCCTCCGCGACCGCATCGACGGCGTCATCGACATCTCGCCCTTCGGATGCCGCACGGGCTTCCACCTGCTGATGTGGGGCGAGCCGTCGGTCGCCGACGTCGTCGACGCGCTGAACGGCTCGCTGCGCTTCATCGCGGAGGAAGCCGTCGAGGCCGACATCCCGGGAGTCTCGGCGCTCGAGTGCGGCAACTACCGCGACCACTCCCTCCACTCCGCCCGCGAGTGGGCCAAGGTCGTGCTCGACCAGGGCATCAGCCTCGACGCCTACCAGCGCGTCGGCGTCTAGCTCCCCTCGCTCACCGGCATCCATCCCCCCATCGACTTGTCGTAAATGTCGGCTCAGAGGGCTCCCGACGCGTCATTTACGACAAGTGGATCTTGAGGGGCGACGGATGCGCGGCGGCGGCGGCGCAGGTTGATCACGGCGGTGACGGCGGCGAGGAGGAGAAGGGCGATGGCAGCCAGGGCGATCCACGGCACCGCCCACACGATGACCGTGACGCTCTCGGTCCGTACCGACTCGACGAGCTCCTGACCCGACGACGTCACGGACGGAACCTCGACCGTCACCCACAGCGGCCCGAGCGCGGGAACGTCGTCGAGCACGGCGGATGCTGCGGTCGCAGCATCGGGAAGGATCTCGGGGATGCCGGACAGCGGCACCTCCGCACTCCACCACCCGAAGATCGACGTCGCACGCACGACCGCCTCGGGCGTGAGCCGGATGTTGCCGGTGTTGACGAGGGTCGCACCGATCGGGACGGTCCCCACGGGGAAGGGGGACAGCGGCGCCTCGTACGCCCCGTCGATGCGCTCCACGATCAGCGCGGGATCGACGGCGCCCGCGACGCGCGTGTAGACCCGCGTGCCGACGCGGTATTGGGTCGACGAGCCGTTCGCGGCGTCGACGGCGTTGACCGCGACGATGCCGCCCGCATGATCGCCGGGCTCGGCGTCGGCGGGGATGTCGATCGTGAACGGGACGACGACGGCGCTCCGCGGCTCAATCGTGACCGTCTCGGTGTCGAGCGCGATCCAGCTGCCGATCGCCCGCGAGGTCTCATCGCCCGCGAGCAGGTCGAACGATCCGTCGCTCGTGGTCGCGGCATCCTGTGCGTAGAGCTCGACCGTGAGCGGCGACGTGCCGAAGTTGCGTACCGCGACGTGATCGACTGCCGCCGTTCCCGGCTGCGCGACGTACTCGAGCTGGGCCCGCCCGTCGGGTCCCTCGGGCGACGCGGGCACGACCGCCCAGGTCTGCCGAGACGAGTCCGAGTCGCTCGGGTCGACGGGTGCCGCCAGCCCGAGGGCCGGGCCCGCGGCGATGACGGCGATCCCGGCACCGAAAACGGTGGCGGCGAACAGGCGACGGGTGACGTTCATGAGGTCCTCACGGCGTGACGGGCGCCGCGCGCGGATCGCGGCGACGCCCGTCACGTTCGGTGTCAGATGACGGTGATGAGCACGATGCCGGCGTAGTCGCCGACCTCGATCGTGGTCGGCGCCTCGACACGGATGTCCGCACCGAGAACGGCCGTACCGACCGATGCACCGGCGGGTGCCGAGCCGAGGACGCTCCAGCCCTTGATGCCGTTGCCCGCGGCGAAGCCGGGAGCGACGGCCGGACCGGCGGTGACGGTCTGGCCGCTCGACGAGCTCACGACCTTCGGCGTCCATCCGAGGTACTTGCCGTCGAGGACTCCCCCGTCGACGCTCGCGAGCGCGCGGACACGGCCCGACGACGACCATCCGGGAGCCGTTGCGCGGGTGTCGGTGACCGTGATGCCCGTGAGCGACCCCGTCGACTCGTACCGGTCGGCGGTCGAGCTGAGCGTGAGGTCGCTGAGGGTCGTCGACTCGCCCTCCGCGCTGACGCTGAGGACGAGGGCTCCCTCGTTCGCGGGCAGGGAGACGTTGATCTCGGGTCCGACGCCCGGAGTGTTGCCGTGGTCGTCGATGTGGATGTCGACGGGTGCGCTCTCGGCGATGGCGGTGTGGTTGCCGTCGTAGAGGACCGCCTTGACCTGCTGCTCGCTCGTCACGATGAAGCCGTACGTCGAGCTGAAGGCGCCGCTGACGACCTCCCACTCCGCGTCAGCAGATGCACGCGTGAACCAGTGGAAGTGGTCCGAGACGTCTTCCGACGGCACGGCCCGGAGAGACGCGACATCACCCGTGTGGTAGTGCGCACCCACGTTCTCGATGCCGAGCGTCACGTCGGTCGGCGGCTGTTCCGTCGCGTCGCCCTGGACGACGAACGTGTAGGTCTCGACCTCGGACGTCGAGGTCCGCGCACCATCGGCGCTCGTGATCGTCGCCTGCACCGTGAGCTTGTAGGTGCCCGCGGCCGTGAAGCCCCAGTTGGCGTGCGAGTGAGCGAGGAAGGTCTGCCGGATGGTCCCGGGGAACTTCCACGCGCCGTCGGCGAGGAGCGTCCGCGGGTCGCCGAACGTGCCCGACGACCAGAGGTAGACGTCACCGGGACCGTCGACGTCGCTCACGACGATGTCGACGGTGGACTGACCGCCCCACGCGCCCGCGGCGCCCTGGCTGTTCCAGCCCGGCCACAGCAGATCGGGGTCCTGCGTCAGCGGCAGGTACCACAGCGACGTCGGCGCCCCGACGGGGAGGTAGGCCGACGGCAGGTTCTCCTGGTACGCGGAGTTCTTCACGACCAGCTCGACCGACTCGGGGGTGCGCTGCACGTGCGAACCGGTCACGTCCTCCTGGAGATTCAGACGGATGCTGCCGTCGTCATTCACCGCGATGTTGAACGTGTCGATGTGACCCGTGTCGAAGCTGATCGGTTCAGCGATATCGTCGGCGTGCGCGGGCGCTGCGAGGAGCACGGAGGCTCCGACGGCGAGCGCCGCGACCGCTGCCACGGTCAACCGTGGACGGGAACGGAGAGATGTCATCGGGGACATCCTTTCTATGGGTTGTGGCCTTGTGGCCGGGGTGAGGTCAGGACGCGCGCGAGCGGCGGGGACGAGGAGCGAGGGCGGCGGCGCCGAAGAGGGCGAGGCCCACGACGACGAGGGTTCCCGAGAGGCCGGCGAGGTCGGCGGTCGAGGCATCGAGCCCCGTGTCGGCGAGCGCGACGGTGCACTCCTCGCCGTCGGCGGTGCGTCCGACGTAGGTCGTGACCGTCTGCTCGCGCGCCGCGGACGCGGCATCCCCCGATCCGATGAAGAACGTGAGCACGCTCGTCCCGGAACGCTGCTGGCCGTCGACGTCTCCCGAGAAGGTGAGGGTCACGTGGTAGGCGCCGGGCTGCGTGAACGCCCAGATGCCGTGGACGTGCACGCCGCTGCCGCCGACCTCGATCGCCGTGCTGCGGGGGAAGCCGTCGACGGTGCCGAAGTAGCGGTTGCCGACGCCGCCCCACGAGTCGAGCGAGTACACGACGAGGTCGCCAGGCCCGTCGACACCGTCGAGTGTCAGCGCGATCGTGCCGTTCGTGTGTCCCGCGATCGTGGGATGCTGCGTGTTCCACCCGAGCCACGGGATGCCCGGATCCTGCGTCAGCGGGATCTGCCACACAGTGCCGCCGCCGAGAAAAGCGAAGTCTCCTCCGGGCGCCTGCACGGAGGCATTGTCGGCGAGGTGGATGACGATGGTTCCCGGATCGACCCACTGCGCGGGCGACTGGCGGTCGTCCTTGAACAGGGCGCGCATCTCGCTTCCGTCGACGACGGGACCGAAATCGAGGTGTCCCGACGACACGACGCCGACGTTGTCGGGGCGCACCGTCGTCGTCACGGGCGTCGCGATGCACTGCTCGGCCTCCGGCGTCGCCGACGGCGTCGGAATGGGCGTCGCCGTCGCGGCGACGGAAGCCTCGACGTCTGCGTCGTCGGCCGATGCCGCCAGAGGAGAGATGGATGCCTGTCGAGCCGCCTGCGCAGCGGGGTCGACGGGCGCAGACGGCTCGGCGGGCTGCACCTCGACCGGCTGTTCGACCGGCACCGCCGCGGGGTCGACGACCAAGATGCGGTACGTACGCGGCTCGGATGCCACGGTCTCGCTGTCCGCGAGCGTCGCGGCGGCTTCGAGCGCGATCGTGTACTCCCCCGGCTCGGTGAAGCTCCACGTGCCGGAGCCGCTCTCGCCCGCGGCGAGGATGGCCTCGGCACGCCCGTTCGACGCGGACTGCAGGAGCGGCGCGCCGGTCGCGTCGAGGATCTCGAGATCGCCGGGACCGTCGAGCGCGACAATCTGCAGCGTGATGTCCGGCTCCGGCGCCACGGTGTCCAGGCTGACGCCGCTCGTCGACCACTCGACCCCGGCCGAGGAGAGACCCGCATCGTCGCCGGCGGCATACACGACGTCGTCTCCCGCAGAGTCGTCGAGCACGAGAGCGTCGTCGGCGAGCGAGATCACGATGGGCGCGCTTCCCGCGAGCGGGACGCGTGCCGCATCCGCCGCAGCCGGAACGACCGAGACAGCGGCACCCGCGATGCCGAGGGTGAGACCGACTCCCGCAGCGATCACCCTGATGAAGGAGCGGCGGGGCGGACGAAGAGCAGGGTCGAGCGATCGGGTGGGTGCCATGGGGGGAGCGCGGGCTTTCCGTAATGAGAATGATTATCGTTAACGTATAGCATCGACACGGTCGCTCGCACATCCCCATCGACCCGAACCGGAGCCCCCATGCGTCTGCGCCACCGCGCCACCAGTGCCGCCCTCCTCGGCACTCTCGTCGCGCTGACCGGATGCGCCGCGGCATCCGACATTCCCCCGCCCGGCGGCCCGCTGCGCATTGTCGCGACGACGCAGATCCTCGCGGACCTCGTCGGCAACGTCGGCGGATCGGCCGTCGGCGTGACGTCTCTCGTGCCCCCAGGAGCCGACCCGCACAGCCACGAGCCGACGCTCCGCGATGTCCGCGACATCGTGTACGCGGACATCGCGTTCACCAACTACCTGCTTCTCGAGCAACAGGGCATCGTGAAGGCCCTCGACGCCAATCTGCGCGACGACGTGCCGAACATCGCACTCGCCGAGAGCGCTGTGAAGCACGCAGCCGAGATCATCCCTCTCGTCGAGAACGTCGCCCTCGACGCCATCTGGCTCGGACTGCGCGTCGAAGGAGATGGCAGGTCCGAGGGTGCGGACCGCTCCTCGTCGGTGCTCGTCAGTGCGACCCGCGCGTCCGGTCCGGGCGACCTCTTCGCCTACCTCACGGGGTCGTTCGGCGATGTCACGGTCTACGTCGACTCATCGGACGGCTTCGACGAGGCATCCGGATACCGCGACGACACCGCGACCCTGCCGCCGGATGCGCACACGCACGTCAGCTGGGCGTTCACGGAACCCGGCGTCTACACCCTCGACCTCTCGGCCCGCCTCGCGGCCGTGCCCGGAGAGCCGAGCATCCCCGTCGCGGGCGGCACCGTCACCTTCGCCGTCGGCGTCGATCCGCACGGCGTCCGCGCGGGCGCGACCGTGCTCGACTCCGGCCACACCGACCTCACGGTCGACCTCGAGGGGCGACGGATGCTCGTCATCGCCGACCACACCCACGGAACCTCCGAGACGCACAGCGAGCGGTTCGACCTCGAGGATGTCGTCATCTCGGTGCCCAGCAAGGCCGCCCTCGAGATCCCCGGAGACCCCTCGTACCGCTTCCTCGGACGCGCGGGAACGCTCGTCCATCAGCTGCCGCAGGCCGTCCTCGGACGACACGTCCACGGCGAGATCGACCCGCACCTGTGGCAGAACGTGCGGAACGCGATCGCGTACGTCAAGACGATCGCCGACGAGCTGGTCGCGGTCGACCCCGCGAACGCGGCGCTCTACCGCAGCAACGCCGCGGACTACATCGACGAACTCGACGAACTCGATGCGTACGTGCGCGACGCCGTGGCGTCCATACCGCCCTCTCGACGCACGCTTGTCACGGCGCACGACGCGTTCGGCTACCTCGGACGCGCGTACGACCTCACGATCGCCGGCTTCGTGACGCCGAACCCCGCGACCGAGCCGAGCATCGCCGACCGTAAGCGGCTCACCCAGACGATCCGCACGCTCGAGGTGCCGGCGGTGTTCCTCGAGCCCGCGCTCGCGGCGCGGTCGTCCACCCTCACCGAGGTCGCGCGCGAGGCCGACATCGCCGTGTGCCCCATCTACAGCGACGCACTCGACGACGAGGTGCCGACCTACGTCGACATGATGCGTTTCAACGCCGACTCTCTCGTCCACTGCCTCACCCGATGACCGAAACGAAAGCACTCATGCGCCGCCAGCTTCCCTTCCGCCGCATCGCCGCGACAACACTCCTGGCCCTCGCTCTCGCAGCGGTCACCCCCGTATCGGATCTCGATCAGGACATCGACGACGACCAGCAGGATGCCACCGGCCAGGCCGTCATCTCGGAGGGACACGTCGACCTCGGCCTCCTGCATCGCGATGGCCAGTGGCAGCTGCGGCTCCACGACGACTCGGCCGAGCCGCCCGTATGGCGGAGCGGCGACGATGTCGTACTGGCGGTGACCGACGCCGCCGCCCGCGACGTGCCGACCGAGGGCTTCGAGTTCCTCGACCTCACGCCGGGCGAACGGGCCTACGTCGTGCCGCAGACCGAGGCTCCGGGCGTCGTGTGGGTGGGGTGGAACACGCAGGATCCCGGCGTCCTCGAGGCGGTCGACCGCGGCGTCACTCTGCGCGTCACCGGCATCACGGGCCCCGGCGCCGTCACGGTCTTCCTGCAGAGCGGAAGCTTCGGCGAACCCGACGTGCTCTTCTCTTCGCGGGAGGCCTACCCGCAAGAGGCATGGATCGAGCTCAACACGCACACCCACGCCAACTGGGTCTTCGGCGAACCCGGTGCGTATCTCGTCGATGTCGCGTTCGCCGCCACGACGATCGCGGGCGAAGAGGTCGTGGCATCCGGCTCTCTGCGGTTCGCGGTCGGTGAGGGCACCGCGCCCGACGAAGCGTTCGCCCTGACGTCGTCGGTCCACTCGCCCGCAGCGGATGCGACTCCCGAGTCGGATGCGGAGCAGCAGACGGATGCCGCGCCCTGGCCCTGGATCATCGCGGGCGGGATCACTGTCGTCCTCGCGGTCGGCGTCGTCGTCGGAAGCGTCGCCTCGCGGCGCGCCCGTCGAGCGGCCCGCAGCGAGACCCCGCGCACGGAGCATGGAGCATGAGCGGCGTCCTCGAGGTCGAGCACGTGAGCGTCGACCTCGCGCGCCGCCGCGTGCTCGACGACGTCAGCATGCGCGTCGATCGTGGCGAGTTCGTCGGCGTCCTGGGGCCTAACGGAGCGGGAAAGACGAGCCTCCTCCGCGCGATCCTCGGCATGATCCCCGCGGCGAGCGGGACGATCCGTGTCCAGGGAGGGCCCGCATCGCGCTCGCGCTCCGCGGTGGGCCTCGTGCCGCAGCGGCACGAGTTCGCGTGGGACTTCCCGATCTCGATCGGTGACACCGTCCTGACCGGGCGGACAGCGCTCCTCGGTCGATTCCGCCGCCCCCGCGCGGCCGACTACCGGGCAGCCGACGAGGCGCTCGACCGCGTCGGTCTCTCGCACCTGCGCGACCGTCCTGTCGGCGAACTGTCCGGCGGACAGCGTCAGCGCGTTCTCGTGGCGCGTGCACTCGCCCTCGCGCCGCCGCTCCTCCTGCTCGACGAGCCGTTCACGGGCCTCGACATGCCGACGGTCGAACACCTCATGGACCTCTTCTCGCAACTCGCTCGCGAAGGGTGCGCGCTCGTCATGACGACGCACGACATCGCGGCCGCCCTGCACGACTGCTCGCGCGTGATCCTCCTCAACCGCACCGTGCAGGCCGATGCCGCTCCGGCGCACCTCACCTCGCCGGAGCTGTGGATGCACACCTTCCAGGTGAGGCCGGACAACCCCATGCTCGCGGTCGTGCGCGCGGCATCCGGGGATCCGACTCTTGCGAGCGTCCCGTGTTGAGTCCCGTCGACTTCATCCAGGACCTCCTCAATCCCGACCTCGCCTTCCTGCCGAAAGCGCTCGTCGTGGCGATCATGTCGAGCATCGTGACCGGGGTCGTCGGCACGTACGTCGTGCTGCGCGGCATGGCGTTCATCGGCGACGCGGTCGCGCACGCCGTCTTCCCCGGGCTCGCCGTCGCGTTCGTCCTGCAGGGGAACCTCGTGCTGGGCGGAGCCGTTGCGGGAGTCGTGACGGCGGTGCTCGTCGCGCTCCTCTCGCAGAACCGCCGCCTTCGCGAAGACAGCATCATCGGCGTGCTGTTCGTCGCGGCGTTCGCGCTCGGGATCGTCATCATCAGCCAAGCGCCGGGATACGCGGGATCGCTGCAGCAGTTCCTGTTCGGTTCGATCACCGGAATCCCCGACGAGGATGTGGTCGTCGTGGCGATCGGCGGCGCTCTCATCCTTGCGTTCGTCTTCCTCTTCCATCGCGACTTCGTGCTGATCACGCTCGATCGCGAGATGGCGCGTGCCGCGGGGGTGCCCGTGCTTCCGCTCGATCTTCTCCTCTACGCGCTCGTCGCGATGGCGGTCGTCCTGTCGGTGCAGATGATCGGCAACGTCCTCGTCCTGGCCCTGTTGATCGCACCCGCCGCGACGGCGCGGCTGCTCACCGACCGGCTCGGGGTCATGATGACATTGGCTCCCGTCATCGGCGCCGTCAGCGCGATCGTCGGGCTCTACCTGTCGTGGAGCGTCGACCTCCCGGCGGGCGGCACGATCGTCCTCGTCGCGACGGCGTTCTTCGTCGGGGCGTGGCTCCTGGCTCCGAAGCACGGGATCCTCAGCAGTCGCTGGGCCCGTCGCCCCGCGGCAGTCGCCCCCTGACCCTGCATCCACCCCTTCCACCAGGTTCACTTGCCGCGAATGGCGGGCTGCCCGCGGTCCAGGTCGCCATATGAGACAAGTGAACGCCCGCCGTGCGCGCTGAGGCCGATCCCTCACTTGTCGCAAAGGGCGGGATGCTCGGGCGGGAGGCCGCACTTTGGGACAAGTGAGCGAGAAGGGGCTACGGGGTCGGGCGGACGAGGGCCTCGACGGCGAGGCGAAGGGTCGACGCTTCGAACGTGGGACGCTCGTCGACGGTCGGAAACGCCCGGTCGAGCGAGAGCCCGTCGACGACCGCCATGAGGAAGTGCGACTGCTCTTCGCGGGACCCCGGCTGCAGAGCCCCCTCGGCGTCGAGGATCGCGAGCCACGACTCGATACGCTGCTGCGCCTGCCGCACGAGTACGAGATAACCGATACGCGCTTCTTCGGTCGCTTCGGGCGCCATGAACGCTTCGTAGATTGTTTTCCACGCCGCTCGCGCGGCCGCTTGCGTGCTGAACGGCTCCAGCAGATGCCACAGGCACTCGATGAGCCGCTCGCGGGCAGGCACCGAGGTGTCGCGGATCCGGATGTCCGGCATCGCCTCGCTGTACAGCTCCGTCAGCGTGGCATCCAGCAGCGAGCGCTGCGTGGGGAAGTAGTGGCGCAGGGTGCTGGCTCCGACGCCCGCCCGGGAGGCAACGGCGCGGACGCTCGGCCGGGCGTCCCCGCCTTCCCGGATGATCTCGGTCGCCGCGGCGACGATCTTCTCTCGCGTGTCGATCTCGCGCCCCCGTTCCTGTGTCACCTCGATCGTAGACTCTAGTACACCGTACCAGTACAGTGTGCTAGAGTCTTCCCAGCGGACATCCCCGCAGAAAGAAGGCTCGACATGAGCACCGATCACGCAGACGAGACCACGACGCGCGTCGGCGTCGCCGACGACCTTCTCCTGCTCCTCTTCCAGCCCGACTCCGGCACCATCGCGGGAGAGAACACGCTCTTCTACGTTCTCGCCGGAGCCGTGCTCGCCGACCTTGCCGCGAGCGGACACATCACGACAGAAGACGGCCCGCTCGGTCAGACGCGCGTGCGCGTGTCGGTCGACACCGCCCCCGACGACGAGATCCTGCGCGAGGCGTGGGAGTACATCGCCGAGAAACCGCGCGGAGTGCAGACCGTCCTCGCTGCCATCGGACCCGAGTTGCGAGCGCCGATCCTCGAGCGGCTCGTCGCCCGCGGCGACCTCCGCCGCACGAAAGGCAAAGTGCTGGGCTTCATACCGACCGAGTCCCTCGAAGAAGGCGACACCGGACGCCGAGTCGACCTCATCTCGGGCGTGCGCTCGGCCCTCGTCGACGGCAGCATCCCGGACTCCCGGACGGCCGCCCTGGCAGCCCTCCTCTCGGCGAGCGGCTCACTGCCGGTCTTCGATCGCGAGATCCCGTGGACCTCGCCCGTCATCGAGCGCGCGAAAGAACTCGAGCGCGGCGAGTGGGGTGCGGATGCGGCATCCGAGGCCATCACGCGAACGATGACCGCGATCGTCGTCAATTCCGTCGTCGCGACGAGCATCATCGCCACCCGGGCCTGACCACCCCTCCCTCCCTCCATCCATCGCCATGGGCGCTGCGTCGGCGCGCCTGAAAGTACACGGGCGCTGCTTCGGCGCGCCCGGAAGGAACTCCCCATGAACATCATCGAAGGCCTGCAAGACCTCATGTCCGAGGTCCCCGACCTCATCCAGCCCCTCATCGTCGTCCTCGCCGGCGCCATTCCTTTCGTCGAAGGCGAGCTCGCCTCGGTTCTCGGCGTCTGGGCGGGACTCCACCCGCTCGTCGCGTTCTTCGCCGCCGCGATCGGCAACTTCCTGTCGGTCTTCGTCGTGGTCTTCTTCGGATCCCGCATCAGAAGCGCGATCGTCGCCCGCCGTGCCCGGTCGCGAGCGGCGCGGGTCATGTCCGATGGGTCGACCGAGACGATGGCGGTGTCCTCGGCACCGGATGCCACCGAGTCCAAGCCCGAGTCGAAGGGCCGTCAGCGATTCCGTCGCTTCCTCGTCCGCTTCGGCGTCCCCGGCGCGAGCCTCCTCGGTCCGCTCGCCCTGCCCACGCAGTTCACCTCCGCCATGCTCGTCGCCTCCGGCGTCGCGAAGGGCTGGGTGCTGCTGTGGCAGGCGATCGCGATCCTGCTGTGGACGGGTCTCACGACGGCCGTCGCGACGGGGGTCCTCGCACTCGTCGTGGGCTGACGGATGCCGCGACAGCGGCGGCTACGCGATCTCTCGCGTGACCGCCGCTCGTGGTTGGAGCAAGAGCCGCACGCCCGTCCGCGACAGGACGAGCGTGATCACGAGCACCGTGACGAGAAAGAACCCTCCGAGGTGAACGGCGTCGCCGAGCAAGAGGTCCGTCAGCCACAGCACGAGGAACTTGCTGCCCGCTCCCGTCGCGACGAGCGCGAGCGCCAGGAGCACCTTTCCGACCGGACTCGCGGCGGCGCGAAAGCGCGTGATGACGGCCGACTTCGCCCGCACGACGAGTTCGAGCGCGAGCTTCAAGAGGATCGCCGTGATGAGCGACACCGAGAACGACTCCGAGATGACGCTCGGGAAGAACTGCGTGAACAGTCCCAGCACGACGAGATAGACGAGCACATCGACAAGGTGGATCGGGTCGAATCGTCGCCCCCGCGGGTTGCTCACGGCCCCAGTATGGCGGGGTCGGAAAAACTCCCCAAAAAAAGTTTGAGCAATTCTGTAAGGAATCCGCTCTCCCAAGCGACTACATAGTGGAGGGACTTTTCGGCTTCCCCTCGTTGCGGGGCACTGCTTTCGGGTGGCGGTGTCCGCGCCGGGTGCGCCGTCGCTCAGCGACGGCGCACCCCTTCTCCTCGGAGCGACGCGGCGAGTGCGGTCCTGGCGGCATCCGGATCCTCCCTCCTGGCGTCCTGTGCAGCGCGCGCAAGATGCCGAATCTGGTCCTGCGAGGCGTGAGGGGCGGTTACATTGGCGACACCGACCTATTGCAAGCCCGGAGAACCGACACGTGACCAGCGACACCGCGGAACAGGAACGCCTGTTCCGAGAAGCGGTGTTCCGCGAGATGTTCACGACGTACTTCCCGCGAGTGACGAGGTACATCCAGCGCAACATCGGCGACCCCACCGCAGCCGAAGACGTCGCGTCCGAGGTGTTCCAGACGGCCTGGCACAATCTCGATCCCCACGATCCCTTCGGACTGCCGTGGCTCATCCGCACCGCGATGCACAAGATGCGCGATGCGCAGCGGGAGCATTACCGCTCGGCCGCGGCAGTCGATTCGATATCGCACTCCGTCGAGGAGGCGGCTCAGCAAGCGATTCCGCACGACGAGAGGCTCGCTCTCTCCGATGCGGTGGACCGGCTCCCGAAGAAGGACCGTGAGATCGTGCGCCTGACCTACTGGGACGGCCTGAACGCGGCCGAGGTCGCGGAAGTGCTGAAGATCCGCGAGGGCACCGTGTGGACGCGACTCCACAGGGCGCGAGCAGCACTGCGCTCGGCGCTGGGTGACTCCACGCTGGGTGACTCGACACAGGGTGACTCGGGATCCGGAGGTGAGCGGTGAACGACGAACAGCTCGACCGGATGCTGCGCGCCAGCGCTCCCGTGCCGCCTCACTCCGGCGACTCCCTGACGCTGCGGCAGCAGACGATCCTTGCGAGCATCGTCGAGCAGACACCCCGCCGGCAGACACCGCGCACCCGCCGACTGGCACTCACCCTGCTGACTCCGCTGGCCGCGGCCCTCGCCATCCTGACGGTGCTGTCGGTGTCACTCCTGACGATCTTCGGCACCTCCCCCGCCGCCGCGTGGGGACCCGCGCCGCTCGTGTACCAGGGCACCACCGCCACCGTCGAGGAGACAGTCACGACGGCTACACAGCTTCTGCGCGCTTCGGGGGAACCCGCTGTCGCGGAGCGAACATCGGCCTCGACCGCGTGGAACCTGTCGGTCGACGAAGCCGGCTCCCCCGAACAGGTCCTCTCGATCCTTCCGATCGTCACCGAGCTGACCTGGGCGGCCGACCTCTCCGGGAGGATGGTGACGATCGCCGGCGAGCCCTTCCCCGCCGACGGCGGGGAGAGCGCGGTGCCCGACGACGACACGTGGGCCCCCGGGGCGGTCATCGATGATCGCGTCTACGGTCCGGGCGAGTATCCAGCGGCGTTCCCGGATGCCGCGGATCTCGACGCCGACGACATCGCCCAGCTCTACGCGCTCGTGGCTCCTGACCCGCAGTATCCCGGCGACGCGCTGTTCGCCGTCGCGGGCCTCCTCACGGAATGGACGCTCACCGCGGATCAGCACGCCGACCTGCTGGAGGGTCTGCTCGTTTACGAAGGTCTACGCCCGCTCGGAACGACGACGGACCGCCTGGGGCGCGAAGTCGTCGGAATCGCCGCGCCGGGCGCGGATGAGAGAGAAGCGACCCTGCTGCTGTCCGCGAGCACAGGCCGTATCGTCGGTGTCGAGCGCACTGTGCTCTCACCCGACGATGCCCTGGGGGTACCAGATGGCACCGTCATCTCGTACACCCTTTGGAAGGATCCCGAATGAGACGAGCTCTCGCAGCGATCGCGGTTGGCGTCGCGCTCGCGCTGAGCACCCCGGCCATGGCCGGCGCCGTAGAGAAGAATGATGTTCATCCCGACGTGGCCTACGCCCTGGCCGCGGTACCGGGCGGTGTCGCCGAAGGCTACTACTCGGCAGCGTGGCCAGAGACGGGCATGCGCGTTGACGTTCCGAACGGGATGCTTCGCGCCGTGGGCTCGTGCGCGACGGGCAGCATCTGCGCCTACTCCGGGACGGGCCTCGCCGGCACGCAGCTGTCGTGGTCGACGTGCGGTCAGAAGTCGACCGCGGCACTCAGCCAGGTCCGCTCGATCGCCAACGCCCGCTCGAGCGGCATCCTGAGCGCTCGCCAGGTGACGACGGTGCGCGCGTGGGCGAGCGCCAACTCGTGGGCGAACGTGCCCTCGACGTACTGGTCGAGCATCACGAACGTCTACTGCTGACGCGGGGCAGAGGATTGTAGCCGCGGAGGCGGAAACGACTGAGGGGCCCCGCTACGCGGAGCCCCTCAGTCGATCGGTGGCGAGTGAGGTGTCTGGGTTCACGACATAGGCGACAAGTGATGGGCGACACGTGAGTCGGGACATAGGCGACACTCGGGCATGTCGTCGAAGCATCGGGTCGTGGTGTTGAAGATTGTCGCCGGAGAGATCACGGTCACCCAGGCGTCGACCGAGTACGGGATGTCCCGGCAGTATCTCCATAAGCTCCTCGCCCGTTACCGGGACGAGGGCCTTGCCGGGCTCGACCCGCGGTCCCGAGCCCCGCTGACCAGCCCCCAGGCGGTCACCGAACGTGTCCGTGACCGGATCGTGGAGCTGCGGCACGCTCTGACAGCGGCAGGGACGGACGCCGGACCGCTCACGATCGCCTGGCATCTGCGGCAGCAAGGACTGACCGCCCCATCGACGTCCACGATCCGCCGCATCCTGCATCAGGCAGGGTTGATCACCCCGGAACCCCGGAAACGTCCCCGCTCTTCCTACGTCCGGTTCGAAGCCGACCGGCCCAACGAGACCTGGCAGTCCGACTTCACCCATTGGCGCCTGGCTGACGGCACCGACATGGAGATCCTCAGCTGGCTCGACGACCACTCCCGACTGCTGCTGTCCTGCACCGCCCACCGCCCCGTCACCGGCCGCACCGTCGTGGACACCTTCCTCGCCTGCGTCGACGCCTACGGACCACCCGCCTCCACCCTCACCGACAATGGCCGCGTCTACACCGCCCGCCACGGAGGCGGCCGCAACGAATTCGAGTACGTCCTCGCCGCGCTGAACATCCGGCAGAAGAACGGCGCACCGAACCACCCGCAAACCCAAGGGAAGATCGAACGGTTCCACCAGACCCTGAAGAAGTGGCTCGGCGTCCGACCACGCGCCCGTGACATCGTCGAGCTGCACACACAACTCGACACGTTCCGAACGCACTACAACACCCACCGCCCCCACCGCGCCCGCGGAACCACACCAGCCAACGCCTACACCGCGACCCCGAAAGCCCTCCCCGCCGGCGCGCGCACCGACGCCGTCCACTACCGAATCCGCCACGACCACGTCGGCACCAACGGGAAGATCAGCTTCCGCAGAGCCGCTCGCATGCACCACCTCGGCATCGGCGTCGAACACCGCGGGAAACGCTGCATCCTCATCGCCGACGAACACACCGTCACCGTCGTGCACCTCGAGACCGGCGAGATCATCGCGACCAACACCATCGACCCCGCCCGAACCTACTGGCGAAACAACGAGAGAGAGCCCGGCCGATGGCCGGGCTCTCTCTCTTGATGTCACCTATGTCGCGACTCAGATGACTCCTATGTCGCGACTCATCACACGGTGGCGAGTGAGGGATTCGAACCCCCGAAGTCTAAGACGGCTGATTTACAGTCAGATCCCTTTGGCCGCTTGGGTAACTCGCCAGGTGCGCACCTGCCCGGCTTTTCCAGTCGAACAGAGGCGCGATCCACCATCTTACCGGTTCGTGACGACTGCCAGAAATCGATGCGTCAGGTGCCGAGCCGGTCGAGGTCCATCCCCTGCAGGGACGAAGGGAGACGCAGCAGCGCACCTTCGAATCGGCACGTCGCCGCGGCGGCATCCATCGCCTTCTCGAGCACGTCGGACCAGTCGTCGCGCGTCCGTGGCGGGTTCTCGAGCACAGCGGCGATCGTCGCGGCGAACGCGGCGTCACCCGCGCCCATCGTGTCGATGATGCGTCCCGGAAGATCGGATACCGGCCGGGTGACCGTCTCGCGGCCCACGTCGATCGCGGCGCCGTTCGACCCGTAGGTCGCCAGCACGGCGCCGGCGCCGAGGTCGACGAGGCGCGTGCGCAGCACGTCGAGCGGCTCTTCGTACAGAAGGTGCGCGTCGTCCTCGCCGACCTTCACGAGATCGGCCCGGGCGGCGAGCGCTTCGAATCCCTCACGGAAGACGTGCCGGTCGTGCAGCATCCCGGTGCGCGGGTTCGGGTCGATCGCGAGCTTCGTCGGTCCGATGGCCGCAGCGAGTTCGACCGTCTGCTCCGTATCGTCGAAGCGCACGCAGCTCACGGCGACGAGCGCCGCGTCGGCCATCGCCGCAGCGACCTCATCGCCGTAGCGGATGCGACGCTCCCACGCGGCCTTGTTGAACTCGTACACGGGCTCCCCACCCGCCGATCGCGTGCTGACGGCGCGGGCACTGCCGTAGGGCGAGATCGTCGGGAGGAGATCCACGCCGAAGTCGGCGAGATACGCACGGATGCGCTCCCCCGCCTCGTCGTCGCCGATCATCGCGACGAGGGATGCCGGCGCCCCGAGCCTCGCGAGACCGACCGCGACGTTGAGCGCTGCTCCCCCGACGAACTCTCGCACGCCGTTGTCGTCGCGCAGTTCGTCGATAAGCGCGTCGCCGACGACGACGACCCGGCCGGTCATCGCCGCGACCCCGCGGTCTCGAGCACGCGCGACACGAAAGACTCCGTGCGGTGCCGCGTGCCGTCGATGCGGCGATCGACGCTCGCGCGGATCTCGTTCGGTGCGAGGGGTGCCGCGAGCCGCACGTTCTCGTGGCACGACAGATCGGCGCAGATGTACGTGCCGATGCTGTCTCCGTGCTCGCCGGCCTCACCCGCCTTGCGCGCACTGAACATCGTGACCTGGTCGGCGGGTTGCATCGTGTGGCAGAGGTTGCACATCGCCGCGCGTGCGTGCGACGAGCCGTTGGCGGCGCGCAGAACGATGCCGCGCGGCTCTCCGTCGACCTCGATGACGATGTAGCCGCGATCCCGCGAGCGCGGGTCGCGCCACGCGTAGAAGTCGAGGTGGTCCCAGTCGGCGAGCAGCACGTCGGCCGGAACGGCCATCACCCGCATCTCGTCGCTCGATGCATTGACGATCGCGGATCGGATGTCGTCTTCTGTCAGTGGGCGCATGCCACCTCCTCGGCGTTCCGCCCCAGTCTACGAACGCCTGGGCCCACCGGCACCGTCGTGCCACCCGAGTCTCGCGGCGACGGCATCGGCACCGCGACTCGGGAACAGGTCCCAGCCCGGCTCGAGCAGTTGACGGGTCAGCTGGAAGAGCGCGCGCCCCGCCGACTCGACGGGCTCGGCGACAGCGTCGGCGATGGCGGCGGCCTCGGCGGGGAAGTCGAGCTCGAACCGGCGGACAGGATCGATCGCATCCCGGTGCGCGGTCGAGCGGGAGGGGAAGCGCCCGCGCACCGCGCGCACGAGATGCTGGACGGCCCACTGACGCACGAACGACCCCGCGACGAGCGTCTCGCCACGACGGGCGCGTCCCACCCCGATCAGGAGCTTGACCAGGACGAGTCGCGTGTCGTTGACGGGATCCCATGTGTCGGATGCCGCGGCCCGGTCCCGCGCGGCGGCGATGAGCTCGGCGGTCACGTCTCCCGTGTCGACGACGATGGTGGCGTCTTCGGCCACGGCACCGGCGAGCTCCGCGGGCTCGGCGAGCGCGAACTCGAACACATGGCCGTCGTCGTACACCGCGACGAAGCCGATCTCGCCCTCGCGAGCCGTGAGGGCGACGCGGTGCGGATCCGGGAGCCACGACAGGTCGGGCCGCACGGCAGCGCCCCGACCCTGCGCGATCAGAGCGAAGAAGTCGTGGTCCGACCACTCATCGCGGCGAGCGCGCGCGGCATCCGATGCGGAGCCCAGCAGAACGAGTCCGATCAGATCGTCGTGGTCGCGCACGCCGCGAGCGAGCCCGTCGGACAGGTCCTCGAAACGGTCGGGCGTCGTCACGGCGTCTCTGCGACGAGGTCGGCGGGACTCACGGCCCGCGCCCCGTCGACAGCTCCGACGGATGCCGGAAGGTCGGCATCGACGTGGGCCTCGGGCGCGACGACGCCGGGGAGGGCCCATGCGGCGAACGCCGGACCGTCGGCTGAGAGGAGGACGGACCCGTCGGCTGCCGTCGCGAAGGTCGCCTTACCGACGAGCGTCGACGCCTCCGTGACGCCCGCGAGCACTCCAGGCACGAGCTCGACGTCGGCATCACCGCGCGTGGCGAGCACGAGCACCGACTCCTCGGCCGACTCCCGCACGAACACGATCGTCTCGTCGTCGACGTGGAGCCAGCGGAGTCCGCCCGTCCCCAGCACGGGGTGCTCCCGGCGGAGTCCGATCAGCTGCCGGTACAGCGCGAGACGCTCGGCGACGAGGGGCTCACCCTCCGTCCCCCACGGCATCGGCGTGCGACTCATCTCGCCGTCGACTCCCGTCAACGCGTACTCGTCGCCGGCGAACACGACCGGCATCCCGGGAAGCGTCATCGACAGGCCTACGGCGACCGGGATCGTGCCGGGTGCCGCGTTCGTCGCGAACCGCCCCGTGTCATGCGTGTCGAGCGGCTGCATGTTGCCGAGCCGCACGCGCCACGGGATCCCGCTCGTGAACCGCACGACGGCATCGACGAACTGACGGGCCGTGAACGACGGGATGCCGCCGATCGGCTGTCCGAAGAACCAGGGTTCCGTGCGCTCCTCGCCCTCGGCCGTCAGGTACGGCTCGCCCGTGGGCTGCGAGAGCCAGCCCCACAGCGGTCGCGTGAACGACGGATAGGTCATGGCTCCGTGCCATCCGTCGCCCTGCAGGTCGCTCGCGGCGTCGTTCGTCGACTCCCCCAGCAGAATCGTCTCGGGGTTGATGTCGATCATCGCCCGGCGCATCAGCTGACGCACCTCGGCGTTGAGGTCGATCGCTCCGAGGCGGCCCGTCATGTTCGCGACGTCGATCCGCCAGCCGTCGGCGGAGTAGGGCGGACGCAGCCACTTCGCGATGACGGCGTCGGGACCATCCGCGAAAGCGGCGCGCAGCGCCTCCGACGCCCAGTTGAACTTCGGGAGGGTCGGTGTGCCGAGCCACGACTCGTACGTCAGGTTGTCGTCGTCGAGGAAGTAGTAGTAGTCCTCGGTCTCGGAACCCGGGTTGCCGAACGCCGACGCGAACCACTCGTGCCGATCGCCGGAATGGTTCAGAGTGAGATCGCCGATGACACGGATGCCGCGGGCATGAGCCGCCTCGATGAGCCGAACGTAGGCGTCGTCACCGCCGAGGAGCGGGTCGACGGAGTGGAAGCTCGCCGCGTCGTAGCGGTGGTTGGAGGCGGCGGGGAAGACGGGCGTGAGATACAGCAGGTTGACCCCGAGCTCGACGAGGTGGTCGAGCTTGCCGGTGATCCCGTCGAGATCGCCCCCGTAGAACTGCTGCGAGCGTCCGGGCAGCACGGGGTCGACGGGCTCGTCCCACGCGGTCGCGATCGCCCACTCCGGAGTCGGGTGAGTGTCGGCCTGCGGCGACCGCGCGAACCGGTCGGGGAACACCTGGTACATCACGGCGTCGTAGAGCCATGCGGGCGGCGCCGGATGGGCGACGAGGGCGAAGTCATCGTCGTCCCGCGTCTCGATCGAATGGATGCCGACCTGATTGAGCCACTCGACGAGACCGCTCTCGTGCACGAAGAGCCAGCGGTATCCGTGCCGGAAGTTGCGCACCGCGAGGGGCGCTTCCCACCAGTCCCACCCGTCCGCCGAGCCGACGAGCGCGGCATCCGCCCACTCGGGCTCGTGATCGGGGTTCGATCGCGTGCGGACGGCGGTGAGCGGACCGTACGCGGCGGGTACGCGTACGCGCACGCGCACGATGTCGCCCAGCTGCGGCGCGATGTCGGACACGTACAGCGGCGAGCCGTCGTGGTGCGGGGTGAGGGGGGTCATGACTGTCTCCTTCGAGAGGGGGTGGGTGCGCGTCGTGGTTGCACGGCGCACCCGCCATGACAGAGCCCTCGGATTGTTGTTCAGTTGTCGTGACGATCCTGCCAGGTCGGTGGCAGAGCCTGCTGCGCTTACTTGACCGAGCCGGCGGTGAGGCCGCCCACGATGAAGCGCTGGAGCGCGAGGAACAGGCCGATCGGGATGATGGCGGCGAGGACCGCGCCCGCTGCGAAGACGCTCCAGTTGCGCGACGTCTCCTGCGAGATGAACTGGTACAGCCCCACGGCGAGGGTCTGCTTCTCGGGATCGATGAGGATGACGCTCGCGATCACGAACTCGCTCATCGTGCCGAGGAACGACAGGAGACCCACGACGGCGAGGATCGGCGCGACGAGGCGCAGGATGATCGTGAAGAAGATGCGTGCGTGGCCGGCGCCGTCGAGCTTCGCGGCCTCATCGATCGACGCGGGGACGGTGTTGAAGAACCCGTACATGAGGTACGTGTTCACCCCCAGTGCGCCGCCGAGGTAGACCATGATGAGGCCGATCTGGGTGTTCAGGCCGATCGCGGGGAAGATCTCGGCGATGCCGCTCATGAGCAGGAAGATCGCGACCATCGCGAGGAGCTGCGGGAACATCTGCACGAGCAGGAGGGTCATGAGGCCGAAGCGCCTGCCCGTGAAGCGCATCCGCGAGAACGAATACGCCGCGAGTGCGCCGAGGAGCACGGTGCCGGCGGCCGACGTCAGTCCGATGAAGAGCGTGTTCCCGAACCAGGCGGCGTAGGGCTGCTGCGGACGGTTGAAGAGCTCGACATAGCTGCCGAGGTTCACGGTCGAGAACAGCGAGTTCGCCGTCATCAGGGTTCCGCCCGGATTGAGCGATGCCGACAGCACGTACAGCAGAGGGAACGCCGAGAAGATCAGCATGACGACGCCGACGAGGTGACGCCATCCCGTCTCGCGGAAGTACTTGCGGAACGGTCGGCGCGGATACGCGATCCGCTCGTCGCGACGGAGGGCCGCTGTCACGTCGAGCTTCCTGCCGCCCTCCGGGGTGCCGGCTTCGAAGCCTTCGGGCGTGGCGGCGACGCCACCGCCCGTCTGGAGTCCTGGCTGCGTCATGTCAGTTCAGCTCCTCGAGTGCCTTGGTGCGTCGGAAGGCGATGATCGAGATCGTGCCCACCAGGATGAAGATGATGATCGAGAATGCGCTGGCGAGCCCGTAATCGCGGTTGGCGCCGATGAAGGCGACCTTGTAGACCATCGAGATGAGGATGTCGGTCGCCCCGACGTTCACACCGGCTGTCACATCGCGCGGTCCGCCGCCGGTGAGCATGTAGATCAGGTTGAAGTTGTTGAAGTTGAACGCGAACGACGAGATCAACAGCGGCGCGACCGAGACGAGCAGGAGCGGGAACTTGATGAGGCGGAACGCCTGGAAGACCGAGGCTCCGTCCATCTGCGCGGCCTCCTGGAGCTCGTCGGGGATCGACTGCAGCGCTCCCGTCGTCACGAGGAACATGTAGGGGAAGCCGAGCCACAGGTTCACGAAGATGATGCTGAACTTCGCGAGCCACTCGTTCGTGAGCCACGGGATCTCGGCGCCTCCGAACAGGACGACGTTGACGAAGCCGAACTCCTGATTGAGCATTCCCGCCCACACGAGCGCCGAGAGGAACCCCGGGAAGGCGTACGGGAGGATCATCACGACGCGGTAGTACTTCTTGCTCTTCATCCGCGGGTCGTTGAAGACGATCGCGAGGAAGAGACCCAGGACGAACGTCGTTGCGACCGAGAGGATCGCGAAGACGAACGTCCAGATCGTGACGGAGATGAGCGGACCGCGGATGGTCGGCTCGGTGAACGCTCGGACGAAGTTGTCGAAGCCGACCGTGATCTGCCATCCCGGAAGGAGCTCCGTGCCATCGGGCGCGGTGAAGGCGCCGTTGCCGGTGTCGGAGTAGACGGTGCCCGACTGCGAGTCCGTCATCGTCTCGGCGGACTCGTCGTAGACGTAGCGCGAGGTGTACTGGAACGCCGTCGTGGCATCCTGCGTCTTGAGGAAGCCCTCGTTGGGGTCATCGCTGATCGGGACGACGAGCTGTGCGATCGCCGACTGGTTGGCGATGACGGCGGCGAAGTCGAGGGTGGTGTAGCCGGGAGCGCCGGTCGCCTTGCCGCCGTCGAACGTCGCATCGGCGACCTCTTCGAGCGGACGCTCTTCCCCGCCGAGGAGCGCTTCGCCTTCGGGTGACGTGACGAGGAACGACAGCTCCCCGAACGACTCGACGATCGTGAGGGGGTAGGACGGCGAGTCGGGGACGCGCTCCGTGTTCTGGAGCAGGATCGCCTCGACGGCATCTTCCTTCGTGCTGTTGTGGCCCGTGCCGTAGTTCGTGAAGGCGATGTAGCCCGAGTAGAGGACGACGAAGATCTGGAAGATCAGCAGGAAGATGAGCCCCGGCGTCAGGTACTTCGCCGGCAGGCCGCCCTTGCGGAGGTAGATCCAGTTGACGGCGAGGGTCCCGACGGCGACGAGGGATCCGATCAGCCAATTGCCGGTGCTGAAGAGCACGAGGCACGCGTAGACGGCCATCGCGTCGATCAGGCCGAGGGCCACGATCTTGAACAGCACGAGCTTCCAGCCGCCGGCGGCGGCTTCGGCCATGCGTGCCGCGGATTTGCGCCGTTTGTCGAGGCGGACCTCGGCCGGCGTGCGGGTGGGCGTCGTCGTCATCGTCTGGACCCTCCGATGAAGTGGGAGCTAAAGGTGAGCGAGGTCCGGGGCGGCACCTCGGTGGGTGCCGCCCCGGACTTCGTGTGGATCAGCGGGCGATCGCGGCCTGGATGTCCGCCGCCATCTTCTGCCACAGGGCGACCGGGTCGCCCTCACCCTTGACGATGGCGTTCTCGGTGACGCCCCAGAACTCCCAGACGGAGCCCATCTCGGGGATGTTCGGCATCGGGACGGCGGTCGCACCGACTTCGCCGAAGCCGGCGACGATGGGGTCTGCAGCGACGGCCGCGTCGAAGGCCGACGACAGCGCCGGGGCGCGTCCACCGACCTCGTAGAGCGCCGTCTGCACCTCTTCGGAGCCGACGTAGTTCGTGAGGAAGTTCGTGGCGGCCACGACGTTCTCGCTCTTGGCGCTCATGAAGAAGCCCTGCACACCGACGAACGGCTGCGCGGCCTCGCCACCGGAGGTCGGGACGGCGTCGATCGCGATGTCGATCCCCGCCTCCTGCGCCGCGGGGACGTTCCACGGTCCGGTCAGGAAGAACGGCGACTTACCGCCGACGAAGTTCTCCCGCGCGAGATCGCCCGAGATGTTCGGGTTCAGGATGCCGGCAGCACCCTGCGCCGCGAGCCACTGAGCGAAGGCCTCGCCACCCGCGTTTCCGATCTGGAGGTCGTCGGGGTTGTAGGTGCCGTCAGCGTTGGTGCCGAAGACGGGGGCGCCGAACGATGTCTGGAACGGGTACATGTGGTACGGGTCGCCCGCTTCGGGGTCGAGCCCGACGAGGAACTTGTACTCCGTGCCCGCTGCCGTCCCGGCGGCGATCATGTCGTCCCAGGTCGCGGGGGCTTCGGGAGCGAGAGCCGTGTTGCGCATGAGCGCGATGTTCTCGATCGAGTACGGGACTCCGTAGACCTGTCCGTCGTACGACCAGGCGTCGATCGCGACCTTCTCGTAGTCCGCGGCCGTGTCACCGAGCTCGACCGGCGCCACGACACCGTTCGTGACGAGCGTTCCGAGCCAGTCGTGCGCGCCGACGGCGATGTCCGGGCCCTTGCCCGTGGGGACCTGCGAGATGAACTGATCGCGGATCTCGCCGAAGTCCTTCTGCACGAGGTTGACCTTGACGCCGGTCTCCTGGGTGAACTCGGCGGCAGGCTCCTTCAGGACGCCCGCGCGGTCGGCGTCCACCCAGACCGTGAGGGTTCCGGCAGCGTCGGGGGCGTCGGTCGAACCGCCGCCGCTTCCGCCGCTCGCGCAGCCGACCAGAGCCAGGGATGAAACAGCAGCCATCGCGCCGAAGGCGACGATGCTCTTCTTGTTCACCTTCATTGGTGTGTGCCTCTCTTGAGTGCTTCTCTTGCCGTCTCCGCACCTGTTGAGTGGGAGAGGCCGTGGTTCTGACGCCTGCACAGAGCTGCAAGCGCTTACATTGTGTACGTTCTCGACCCTGTGTGCAACACAAGGCAGAGCGTCGATATGGCTTTGTGATCTTCCGTGGCGGTCACACCGCGGCATCCATCGATGTGGAAGCGTTTGCAGAACTCCCGCGAGCGGTCGGCGTGAGTAGACTTCTGGGATGGCTGATTCCTCTTTCGACATCGTCAGCAAGGTCGACAACCAGGAGGCCGACAACGCGCTCAATCAGGCCCGCAAAGAGGTCGAGCAGCGTTACGACTTCAAGGGCACAAACGCCTCGATCGAGTGGAGCGGCGAAGCGATCCTCATCAAGGCGAGCACCGAGGAACGGGCGAAGGCCGTCCTCGACGTGTTCCAGTCCAAGCTCGTCAAGCGCGGCATCTCGCTGAAGAGTCTCGAGACGGGTGAGCCGGTCGCGGGAAGCAAGGAGTACCGGATCACGTCGACCCTCAAGGACGGCATCTCGTCGGAGAACGCGAAGAAGATCTCCAAGATCATCCGCGACGAGGGACCCAAGTCCGTGAAGTCGCAGATCCAGGGCGACGAGCTGCGCGTGCAGTCGAAGAGCCGCGACGACCTTCAGGAAGTGCAGCGTCTGCTCAAGGCAGCCGACCTCGACGTCGATCTCCAGTTCGTCAACTACCGCTGACGCGACTCGACGCCGAGGTTCGTCACCGTTCGGCGTCACCGGATGAGGGCGGCGATGAGGTTGATCGCCGCGGCGAGCACGATCACCCCGAGCACGTACGACAAGACGGCGTGACGCAGCGCCTCCCGTCTGATCGACGTACTGGTGAGGTCGGTATCCGACACCTGGTACGTCATGCCGAGCGTGAACGCCACGTAGGCGAAGTCCCGGTATGCCGGCGGTTCAGACTGGTTGAAGTCGACTCCGGTGCCCCCATCCCGGTAGTAGACGCCCGCATACCTCAGGGTGAAGACGATCTGCACGAGCAGCCAAGACGCACCGACGGTTCCCAGTGCCGCCCCCGCCAAACCGAATCTGGCGGGACCCTGCGTCGTTCCCGCTTCGACGAGCAGGAGCACGATAGCTCCGACACTGGCGACGCCGGCTGCGATCAACAGCGCCTGCGCGACCGGCTGGGTGGGATCCTCCCGGGTGGCATGACTGGCGGTGTCAGCCGGGCCTAGCGTCACGACGCTGCGCCACACCCACGACGCGTACACGCCGATCGCGATGATCCACCCGACCGCGGGCGCGAACACCCACGATCCCGCAACCCCGGTGACGACGGCGACCACCGCGAAGATCGACAGCATCGCGCCGACCCTCACACCCGCCCGATGCCAGAACCCGCTGAAATCACGGTCGGAGTCGGCTCGACTCACGGCATCCTCCCGGCGCACGGGAGGTTCATCGCCCATCACGTCTCCGAGTCCGGCATCCGCTGATGGATCCGGACGATCAGGTCGAGCTGAGCCCTGTTCATCTCCATCAGCTCTTCGAGCTCCCGCTTGGCCGAAACGTTCGTCTCGTAGTCGTGCTGAGCGAGAGCAGCTGCGATCGCGTCCTGCCGCTTGGCCGCGATCAGAAGAATCGCCCCCTGGAGTCCCGCCAGCATGCTCAAGAAGAGGTTCAGCAGGATGTAGGGATAGGGGTCCCACGCGACATCCATGACGTTCACGACGGCCCACAGGAGCATGAAGGCGACGAATCCCGCGATGAACGCCCAGGAGCCCATGCCGTTGCGGAGTCGATCCGCGGCGCGTTCGCCTCGCGTCAAGCTGTCGAGGTGCCGATCGTGCCAGTTGAACGGATGCCGCGCAGCGGGCGAAATCGGGCGCTCGGCGTCACCGCGAAAGGGTTCCGAATCGGTCGACGGCGACTGCGTCGCTCCCGCATTCCTCACGTCGCACCTCCGACGGGCCAGTCTCTCGTGCGATCCGGCCCACCTCCGAAACGTACGTCCCGCCCGCCCGCTGCCGCAGGGACCAAGGTCCCTTGCGCCCAGACGCAGAAGTGCCCGGCACCGCTCGCACGCAGCGCCGGGCACTTCCGTCGTGTACTCAGCTGTCGGTGACGGCATCCTTGATGTCGTCGCCGGCCTTCTTCGTCTTCGCCGCGGCCTGCTCGGCGTGACCCTCGGCCTCGGTCGACTTGTCGTCGGTCGCCTTGCCGTAGGCCTCCTTGGCCTTGCCCTTGAGGTCTTCGGCGTTGTGCTTGATGTCGTCTCCCATACCCATGGGTTCTCCTCTCAACAGTCTGACGATCTGGTGACCGTCAGTGGTCGGTGGTTCTGGTGGGCGGTGCGGTCGAGGGTGAATGCGGCTTCGAGCGACGCGGATCCGGACGTGACTCCGCGGCTTCGATGCCCCGTTCATCAGCGCTCATCACTCGACGGTAGACAACGAAGCTGTGCCGTCAGGGGTGGTTGTGATCCGAGCGCGATGCGCGTATGGTGCGAGGTTCTCGCCGAATGCGGATGGCTCCTCTCGAGATGAGCGCCGTCGCGTCGAGCGATCGGGCTGTGCCCGGCAGAGGTTATCCACAGACTGATCGTTGCCATATTCGAATGTCGGTGGGCTCTGCGAGGATTCTCTTATGGATCTTATTACGAACATCGCAGAGCGGTTCGACCGCATCTCGGTGTTCGCCGAGCTGCGGGTCCCCGCGCGAGAACTGCCGGTGGCGGCACTACGACTCAGTGACGCGTCCGTGCTCGAGATCAGCAGAGACCTCGCCGGGATCGCGAACGACATCGCACGGTTGCAGGCGCTTTTTGCCGGGGTGGCCGCGCACCGATCACAGAGGTCCGCGGGGCAGTCCGGGCTTGCCGCGACGCAAGGGCACGGGAGTCCGGCTTCGCTGATCCAGGCGATCACCGGCGGGACGAAAGCCGACGCGACCAGGCACGTGCGTGTCGGCTCAGCACTGTTGGAAGACGCTCTCGCTGGCAGCGACGGACGACAGGGCGACGACTCGCGTGGTGATGCAGGGCCGGATGCTGCCGAGACCGATGCTGCCGCGGTGACTCATGCCGCGGTGCTGCGGGAGGCATTGATGGCCGGGCGACTGACGACCCCTCAGCACGACACGATCCGCCGCGGTCTGGCCGACCCGCGCGACGACTCCCCCGATGCCCGCACCGTGTGGGCGACCGCAGCGCGGCACCTCATCGACGATGCCGCCGGTCTCACGGTGGAAGACCTCGCGATCCGTGCGCGGGCGCTGAGGGACTCCCTCGATCTCATCGGAGCGGAAGAGAGGTTCGCACAGAGGTACGCCAACCGGTCCTTCCGCACCTGGATCGACGACACCGGGCAGCACCACGGCCGGATCGTGTTCGACGATGAGATGGCCCTGTGGGTTCACGCGATCCGCGACGCGGCTCTGCGGCCTCGCCGCGGCGGACCCCGATTCATGACCGACGAAGAGCGCGCCGCAGCCACCGCCCTGGTCGATGACCCCCGCACGAACGATCAGTTGCAGTACGACCTGTTCATGTCGATCCTCCGCGCCGGATCCCTCGCCGAAGCCTCTGACGTCTTCGGCGCCCGGCAACCCGGGGTTCGCGTCGTCACCATCGAGACCGCTCCCGAACATGACGCGGAACGTCGGGATGCGTTCGGACGACTCCGCGCCGCGGGGTACGCCGAAGACGGCGGGCACGTTCTCCCCGGCTCTCTCATCGACCGAGCCGTGTGCACCTCCGGCACCACCCGCCTCAGGTTCGACGAGACCGGCAACCCGCTCGACGTCGGACACGAGCACCGCCTCTTCACCCCCAAGCAGCGCATCGCTCTCGCCGTCCGAGATGGCGGCTGCGCATGGACCGGGTGCTCGACGCCCGCCTCGTATTGCGAGGCCCACCACATCGACCACGTCGCCGACGGCGGCCGCACCGACATCAACCGCGGCATTCTTCTCTGCCGACACCACCATCTCCTCCTCCACAACCATGGCTGGAAGATCCGACGCGAACACACGGGCCCGTTCACCCTCCATCCCCCGCCCGGCGACCACCGCGACCCCATCACCGTGCAATCCCACGCCACCTGGAAATGGGCCTGGAACCCACCCACCCCACCCCCTCGCGCACACTGGCGCGCCGCCTGACCGTGCCCGATCCGCGGGAAGCGCGGAGCGCGGAGCACGGAGCGCGGAGCACGGAGCACGGAACGCGGAGCACGGAACGCGGAGCACGGCGCACGAAGCACGAAGCACGGAGCACGGAGCACGGAGCACGAAGCACGGAACGCGGAGCACGGAACGCGGAGCACGAAGCACCGAGCACGGAACGCGGAGCACGAAGCACCGAGCACGGAACGCGGAGCACGAAGCACCGAGCACCGAGCACGAAGCACGAAGCACGAAGCACGGAACGCGGAGCACGAAGCATGGCCCAGCGCGCTGCCACCCCTAACGACCGCTGCCGTCAGACGTGCCGACGTCCAGGGGCCACACGGGCCACGCCGGGAGCGGATCCGCGAACCGGCGCCACACATCCGGACCACCGGCGAGTTCTGAATCGGTGAGCGCCACAGAATCCAGCGCGCGAGTGATCTCCCCACGCTTCAGATCGAGGCCCGTGATCGCGATCTCCTGCCCGAGCGCCGCGAATCCCGCGTCCGGCGCGAGCGGATTGAGCCAGATCGCCGATCCCACATGCTCCCACCGCGCGAGCACCCCCGGCCGCGTTGCCAACCGGCAGAATCCCACCGACCGAAGAAGCAACCCGCACGCACCACCGTCGAGTTCCTCATCGAGGACCCGCGCCAACCTCCCGGGGTGGAACGCCCGCAGCTGCTCGTAGCGGAACGTGCTCACTCGCCGATCCGTCATGTACGGGTCGTGCTCCTCGTTCAGCGCCCGCATCCACCCGGCACGCTCCTGAATCGCGATGCCATCGTCACCCAACTTCGCGATCGCGCGCGCATCCTCGACAGCCCCGCGACTCAACCTCACCCTCGACGTCGGGCTCAGGTGCGAAACGACCGCCATCAGCATCGCGAGCCGCGACGTGTCGAGGCCCTCCCAGTTCACGAGGACGACGAGCGTCGCCGCCTCGATGAGGGTCGCCGCCTGGCGCGCCCGCGCCCCGGTATCACCCCGTTCATCCCCGGCGCCGGGGTTATCGATCAGCGCAACGTCGTCGCAGAAGTCGTCGATCATATGCGGCGCATCCACGACGCAGACGACCGTCGGCACATCGGTCCCCGCGGCGCTCACATGGGCGATATCGACCCCCGAAGAGACATCCACGACGACCGGTTCCCCCTCGAGCACCTCGACATCGACCTGCCCGGGCCACGACACCGCTCCCCGGCGCGGAGCGTCCAGAATCCGCACGACACCTGCACCCGACGAGACGGCGAAGCTCTCGACGAAGCGTCGCCGCTCGGGTACACACACACCGACGACGAGAACCGGACGAGCACTCATGGAAGACCCTTCACATTGACGATGACCGTGATCGATCATACTGTTTATTGAGAATCGTTCTCGATAGGAGTCCTCAATGAAGGTACGCGCATCGCTCAAGTCCCTCAAGAACCAGCCGGGCGCTCAGGTCGTCCGTCGTCGCGGACGCGTGTACGTCATCAACAAGCTCAACCCCAGATTCAAGGGCCGCCAGGGCTGAGACAAACGCCTTCGCGAGGGGAAGAGTCGCGGGCGCCGTCCCCGGCGTGCATGCACGCGGCCCGGCGCCCGCGGGGCAGAAGAGCCCGAGAGCGGGCACAGCCCGATCTGTGCCAGCGCCACCTCTTCGTCCGCCCGTACGCTGACGGTACCCCACGCCCGTCGATTCGCAGCGGGACGAAAGTCCTCCGGGGAGAGAACGCTTCAGCCGCTGACGAACGCGACCGCGAGGAACGCGAAGATCACGACGTCGCTGAGGAAGTGGATCAGCCACGGCCAGAACAGGCCGCGCGTCTCGAGCATGGCCTTGCTCAGAATCCAGCCCATGAAGATCGAGGCGAGCGCGCCGAAGAGGCCACCCGGGATGCCGAAGTAGTGCGCGAGGCCGAAGAACACCGCCGACATCCACAGCGCCTGCGCCGAACTGACGGCGCGTCGCGCGGTCGCCAGCAGGGGAGCGCGGTACGCGAGTTCCTCCGCAACGGAATTGACGGCGGCGTAGACGAGGATCGCCGGCACCATCGGCAGGATCACGACGAACGCGGATGCCGGCGGTCGCAGCAGCAGGTACTGCCCGACTCCGAGAACCGCGGCGATTCCGAACCCCCAGATGAGCCCGAAGCGCGTCCACGAGTCGGGCTTCGGGAATCCCAGCGCCGGTACCGGCCGTATCCGAGCGGCGAGGTCGCCCACCGTCATGAAGAACTCCCGAGGCCGCAGCCCCATCCCGATCAGTGCCACGACCATCACGGCGGCGACCGCGAGCTTCGCGGTCAGCACAGGCTGCAGCTGAGCGTCCAGAGCCGTCCCACCCAGGAGACGTTGCACGGGCTCGAGGGAGAAGTCTCCCCACGAGGTGAGCGTCGTGGCGGTGAGGAGCGTCAACAGCACAGCGACGAATCGCCACAGTCGCCGCAGCGGCGGCACCGTGACGACTCCGACCAGCACGAGCGCACCGACCGACAGCTGAGCCAACACCATCCACGACGGCACGCGACCGAAGACCAGATGCGTGACGATCGCGGGCACGGCACCCAAGAGGGCCGTCGCCACCCACGCCATCGCGACGGATGGGCGACGGCGGCCGGTCCCCCGCGCCACCGTCGCCTGCACGGGATCCCGAGCCATCTCGCGATCCCTCGTCACGCGATCAGGACGTCGAGAACGTAGTAGGTGACGTACACGGGCCATACCATCGCCTGGAGGAGGCCCAGCACGACGGACCAGAAGGACCCGTCCGAGCGGGAGATGAAGAAGATCGCGGCACCGATGTACGCGAGGAGGAAGAAGACACCCCACGTACCGTTGCGCTCCACGACCTGAACGCTGCGACGACTGTCAGCCATGATGCCTCCCGGTTCGTCCGACTCCGTCCATCGTCCCGAGGTCGAGCGGGCGCGAGCGGGTCGAACGTCCCATCGGATGCCGGCATCACGCGACGGATGCGCGCCAGGTGCGACGTGCGCGGCTCAGTGGCGGCGCAGCATCCCCATCGCCCAGCGATCGAGACGCCGATAGGCCTGGTCGCGCGCGTCGTGTCGCGAGAGGAACACGTCGTGCAGGGCGCCGTCGATCCGCTCGACGGTCACCGAGGGCCCGAGCTTTAACGACGCTCGCGCGATGTCATCGACGACGAGCACCGTGTCGGCCGACGTGAGATCCTCACCCCATCGTGTCGGCGGAACAGTGCGGGCCGACAGGAGCACGCAGACCGGCGCGGGAATCCCGAGTCCTGCCGAGACCTTCGTGTGTCCTGCGATGACGGCATTCATCCAGGCGACGTGCACGGGCATCGTCTGCTCCGGTCGCCACACGGTATTGATCGACACCGGATCGTCGGGGTCCGCGACCTCGGTCTGGGCACGCGAATAGAACCCGGCATCCACCTGCGGCCAGAGATCGAGCGGCCGAAGGCGCGAGTGGAGACCCAGCATCGGAGCGATCGCGGCGCGCGTGGCCGCACTCAGCTGGAACTCCAACCACGGACTGTTGAGGATGACGGCGCTCACGGCATCCGGATGCCGCGCAGCCCACAGGCTCAGCGTCAGCCCGCCCGTCGAATGCCCGAGCAGCACGAGCCGCCGTTCACCTCCACCGTCGGCCGATCGACCCATCGCTTCGAGGCCTGCACCGATGTCGGCGTCGTAGTGGCTCAAGTCGGTGATGAAGCCCGCGGTCTGTCCGTCACGGAGACTCCGACCGTACTTCCGCAGATCCAGCGCGTAGAACCGCGCACCGCGATCCGCCCAGTATCGCGCCAAGCGCGCCTGGAAGAAGTAGTCCGACCAGCCGTGCACGTAGAGCACATCGACATCGGCGAACGGACGATGGTCACCGAACAGGCCGCCGAACGGTGCCGCAGACGGCAGAAGGCGAACGAGCGTCGCAACGACCTCGCCCTCCTCGTCCGTTCCGAGCGGCAGCGTCAGCTGCTCGAACGGCTCCCCCAGAACGTCGGGAACCCACTCGTCGGACATGCTCCCAGCCTAGCCAGGCGCTCTCCGCCGCCGGAGGATCTGGTTTCGTCTACTCGCCTCGCGAGATCTTGATCATCTCTTCGCGAGGAACGACCTTGATGCGCGCGCGCTCGTGCGGCGCACCGAGGGCGATCTCGTGCTCGTCGAGCCGGTGCCATCCGTCGAGATCCGTCCACTGGACACCCCGCTCCGCGAGGAGAGCCGGAATCGCCTCCTCCGACGGATCCTCGGGGGTCCACCACGACCCCTGATCGTTGATGACGTGACGGATCGTCTCCATGGCGTCGGATTTCGTGTGGCCGATGAGACCCACGGGACCGCGCTTGATCCATCCCGTCGCGTAGACACCGGGGACGCGTTCGTTGGAGTCCTTGTGGAGCACCTGTCCCTCGTGGTTGGGGATGACGCCGTGCCGCTTGTCGAACGGCACACCGGGAAGCGGAGAACCGAAGTAGCCGACCGCCCGGTAGAGGGCCTGAACGGCAACCTCTCGCATCTCGCCCGTACCTTCGACACCGCCTTCGTCGTTGGGCCGCGTGCGCTCGTAGACGAGCGCAGCCACGCGGCCTTCGGCATCCTTCTTCACTTCGACCGGCCGAGCGTAGAAGTGGAAGTGAAGACGGCGCGATGCTTCGCCACCGGCACCGTTGACACTCGGGCGCTGCCGCCACGACTGCAGAACACGGTCGATGACCTTGACCTGCTTGTTCGTCTCGATCGCGGCGCGGGACGCGTCGTCGTAGTCGAAGTCCTCGTCGTAGACGACCATGTCCACATCGCGCAGTTCGCCCAGTTCACGAAGCTCGAGCGGCGTGAACTTCACCTGCGCGGGCCCGCGACGACCGAACACGTGCACGTCGGTGACGGGCGATGCCTCGAGTCCCTCATAGACGTTGGCCGGCACTTCGGTCGGGAGAAGGTCGATGGGATGCTTCGCGAGCATGCGCGCGACATCGAGGGCGACGTTGCCGTTGCCGATGACGGCGATCGACTCGGCCTCCAGCGGCCACTCGCGGGGAACGTCGGGGTGACCGTCGAACCAGCTGACGAAGTCCGCAGCGCCGTAGGAGCCCTTGGCATCGATCCCGGGGAGGTCGAGGTCGGCATCAAGGATCGCACCGGTCGAGAAGATGACCGCGTTGTAGTGCGACTTCAGGTCGTCGAGCGTGATGTCCTGACCGAAGCGGACGTTGCCGAAGATGCGGATGTCGCCGCGGTCGAGCACATCCCGCAGGGCCGACACGACACCCTTGATCCGCGGATGATCGGGGGCGACGCCATAGCGGACAAGACCGTACGGCGCCGGAAGCTGCTCGAAGAGATCGATCGACACGTCGAACTTGCGCTCGGCCTTCAGGAGGATGTCGGCGGCGTAGATGCCCGCAGGGCCCGCACCGACGATAGCGAGTCGGAGCTTGGTCATGGAGGTCTTCCTTTCAGGTCCGGCCACCGTTCCGTCGCGATCGAGCGGGGACGGGCTCGGCGGCCGTCGAGATGCTAGCTGGAGCGATCGGCGACGGCCTGCGCGAAGCGTGTGAGCGCTTCGCGCACCGGGCCGTCTGGCACGGGGGCGAGGGCGTCGATGGCTTCGCGCGACCACGCGTGCGCGAGATCGAGGGTCTCTTCCGTCGCGGCGTGCTCACGGAGGAGCGCGAGCGGTTCGTCGAGGATCGCGATGTCGGCGCCATCGGCGATGCGATCGACACCCTCGTCGATCGTCTCGCGGAGCGCAACCGACGCAGCGTCGGTCTTCTCGCGAAGAAGCAGGTACGGCATCGTCGGCACTCCGGCACGCAGATCGGTGCCGGGCACCTTCCCGGTCTCGGCGGGATCGGCGGAGAGGTCGATGACGTCATCGAGCAGCTGGAAGGCGACACCGGCCTTCTCGCCGAAGACGACGAGCGGCTGCTCGAGCTCTTCGGGCCCGTTGGAGAAGAGGATGCCCGACTGCGCGGCAGCCGCGATGAGCGACCCCGTCTTGTCGGAGAGGACCTGGAGGTAGAACGCGACACGATCGTCGCCCGGCTGCGCTCCGACCGTCTCGTGCATCTGTCCGAGGACGAGACGCTCGAACGTGTCGGCCTGCAGCTGGATCGCCTTCTCGCCGTTTCGCGCCATGATCTGGCTCGCACGCGAGAAGAGGAGGTCGCCCGTGAGGATCGCGACGTTGTTGCCCCACACGGCGTGCGCACTGGGCACACCACGGCGCTTGTCCGCGGCATCCATCACGTCGTCGTGGTAGAGCGAACCGAGGTGCGTCAGCTCGAGAGCCGTCGCCGCCTGGATGACCGCATCGGTCGCGCCGTCGCCGAGTTGAGAGGTCAGCAGAGCCAGCATCGGACGAACGCGCTTTCCCCCCGCTTCGTAGAGATAGCGCGAGGGCGCATCGGCGATCGCATCGGTGATGCGCAGTTCCGCCGCAAGGGTCTCGTCGACGCGCTGGAGCCCCTTTTCGACCGTCGACATGAGGCGCCGCGATCGAGGCCCCGCGAAGATGCGGTCGGTGAGGCCCAGCTTGCCCGCGATCCGCGAGTCCGACGCTGAGGGAGTCACACCCCCAGCCTACCGGGGTGCGGTCATACCGGCTTTACCGCACGGTGAAGGGCGACGATACCGAACGACAGATTGCGGTACGCGACCTCGCTCCACCCGGCGTCGCGGATCCACGCCGACAATGTGGGCTGATCGGGCCAATCCCGGATCGACTCGTTCAAGTAGTCGTATGCATCGGCATTCGAACTCATCGCTTTGGCGACGACCGGGAGGACGCGGTCGTTGTAGAAGCGGTACAGACCCGCGAATGCCCGCGACGGCGGGTGCGAGAACTCGCAGACGACGAGTCGTCCGCCCGGACGCGTGACGCGCAGGAGTTCCGCGAGTGCCGTCCGAGGCTCGTTGACGTTGCGCAGGCCGAAGGACATCGTCACGGCGTCGAATTCGTCGTCGGCGAACGGCAGATCCGTCGCATCCGCTTCGCGGAACTCGAGATTGCGGATGCCGCCGTGTCGGCGCCTGCCCTCGGCGATCATCCCCGGAGAGAAGTCCGCGGCCACGACGTGCGCACCGCTGCGCGCGAAGGAGACGCTCGACGCACCCGTGCCCGCCGCGAGATCCAGGATGCGCTCGCCCGCTCGAGGGGCGACGGCGCGCGTCGTGGCGGCCCGCCAGAAGCGGTCGTTGCCAAGACTCAGGACGTCGTTCGTGAGGTCGTAGCGCTTCGCGACCTGGTCGAACATGCCGCTGACCTTCGCCGGGTCCTTGTCGAGATCAGCGCGGGTGAGATCGGCGCGGTCGCCTTCGTTCTCGGTCACGCGTCGAGCTTAGGACAGGTCCATGGATGCCAGCCGTGCCAGCCAGGCATCCCCCGTCGCATCGTCGAAGGGCGCCTCGCGACCCTGGACACGACGCTCGAGGTCGACGGCGAGCGCTTCGAGTTCGGCGACGACGTCGAGCGGATAGCCGTAGGCGACGCGGTGCTCGTCCCATTCGTCGCGGTCGTCGATCCAAACCCCACGGCTGTCGATCGCGCGGATGACGTCGAGATCCATGTCGATGCCGGTCGGCTCACCGCCATCCCAGCGGACATCCCATGCGATGTCGATGTAGATGCGATACGACGCGGGCGGGGCGAGGTTGACGGTGAGCGCGTAGTCGCCGCTCGGCGGGAGGAGCGTCACGTTCGGGCCGCCCGCGACGTGATCGCGTCCCGGCCTCGAACTGCGCCAGCCCGTCGGCTGACCGAACCAGTCGCCCCACTGGTCCGACCCGAGGTAGACGCAGTCGTGCACCCAGTGCGGTCCGCCGTCCCACTTCCGCCAGCGGAAGATCAGCCGGGTACCGGGGGCGGGGCGATCCATCGTCACGACGCGAGTCTAGGCTGGGAAGGTGACACCCTCGGCCCCGCGACTCCGCGTGGAAACCCGCGAGATCGACGCGGTCGAAGACCTGCTCCCCTACACATCGCCGTCGCATCCTCTCGCGTGGACGCGCAAGGGCGACGGGATCGTCGGATTCGGTGTCGCCCACACCCTCGTGCACCATGCGGGTCACGGCACTCCGCCGCTCACGGATCGCTGGTCCCGGCTCGCTGCCGCGGCAGACGTCCGCGACGACGTCGACCTTCCGGGAACGGGCCTCGTGGCGTTCGGGACGCTCGCCTTCGACGACGACTCGGCACGCCGGAGCATCCTCATCGTCCCGTCCGTCATCGTCGGCCGCCGAGGGGGCCGTGCGTGGATCACGACGATCAGCGACGTCGCGGACACGCGGGACCCCGTGCCCGTTCGCCTGCCCGAGCCCTACGGTCCGCATTGGGCGGGAACCCTCGGTCCCGGGGAGCAGACCGCGGGCGGTTACATGGAGTCGGTGCGCGCAGCCCTGCAGGCGATCGCCGCCGGCGAGGTCGGCAAGGTCGTGCTGGCGCGTGATCTCCGCGGTTCCGTCCCCGCGGGCGCGGACCTCCGCCGCCTCGCGCGTGCGCTCTCGCAGGACTACCCCGACACGTGGACGTTCGCCGTCGACGGACTCATCGGGGCGAGCCCTGAGACCCTCGTGACGGTGCGTGGCGGTTCGATCACCGCCCGTGTGCTCGCCGGTACGGCGTCGCGCGGAGCCGATGCCGACGCCGACGTCGCGGCATCCGCCGGCCTCGCGTCGAGCGCGAAGGACCTCGATGAGCACGAGTTCGCCGTCCGCAGCGTCCTGGCCGCTCTCCGCCCGCACACGCGCGCCCTCGCCGCGGCGGAGGCACCGTTCACCCTCAAGCTCCCGAACGTGTGGCACCTCGCGACCGACGTGGAAGGCGAGCTGGCGGGCGCGGCATCCGCTCTCGATCTCGTGCGCGAACTGCACCCGACCGCGGCGGTCGCCGGGACACCGACGGCAGCGGCGATCGAGGTGATCCGTCGCCTCGAACCCTTCGATCGCGGACGCTACGCGGGTCCGGTCGGCTGGATCGACGGCACGGGCGACGGCGAGTGGGCGATCGCGCTCCGGTGCGCGCAGTTCGACCTGGATGCCACGGACACGGCTGCCGGCATCGCCGTCACCGCGTATGCGGGAGCGGGCATCGTCGCCGGCAGCGATCCCGAGACGGAGCTGCTCGAGACCCGAGTGAAGTTCCGCCCCATCGTCGACGCACTCGCGTAGACCCGCGCTCCCCCGCGCCGCTGCCCTGCGCCGCTGCCCTATGCCGCTGCGCTGTGCCGCTGCCGTGTGCCCCTGCCCTGCACCGCTTCCCTGTGCCCCTGCCCTGTGCCGAGAAGACGCAAACGGGCGTCCAGCGCCTCATTTTCGAGCAACTTGCGTCTTCTCGGCGACAGGTACGGACTCCCTCGCGAGCAGGCCGCGCCCGACATGACCTGCTCCGATCGAGGCACCCCCGTGGCCGAGAAGACCCAAACTGGCGTGTAGCTGCTCGAAAGAAAGCAGTTCGCGTCTTCTCGGCGGATGGGGGAGAACCAGGCGAGGGGGGGCTAGGACGCCGCGAGGCGCGCCTTCTCGGCCTCCACGTCGAAGGTCGCCGCGGGCCACTGGGGATCGATGTCTTCGAGGGCTTCGAGCAGGAGCGCCTGGACCGCGAGACGCGCGTACCACTTGCGGTTCGCGGGGATCACGTACCAGGGCGCGTGATCGGTCGACGTCCGATCGAACACGGTCTGGTACGCGTCCATGTACGCGGGCCACAGCGCGCGCTCGTCGATGTCGCCGGGATTGAACTTCCAGTGCTTGTCGGGGCGCTCGAGCCGTTCAGCGAGGCGTTCCTTCTGCTCCTCGGGCGAGATGTGCAGCATCACTTTCACGATGCGGGTCCCGGCGTCGGAGAGCCGCTTCTCGAAGTCGTTGATCGCGCCGTAGCGTCGCTCGATCTCCGCGGGCGGCGCGAGTTCGCGCACTCGTCCGATCAAGACGTCTTCATACTGCGATCGGTCGAACACGCCGATCATGCCGGGAGTCGGCGCACGCTTCTCGATGCGCCACAGGAAGTCGTGGGCGAGTTCTTCGGGCGTCGGCTTCTTGAATGCCGTCAGCATGATCCCCTGCGGATCGACCGATCCGACGACGTGCCGGATGATGCCGCCCTTCCCCGCGGTGTCCATCGCCTGCAGCACGAGCAGGACGCTCGCGTCGGTCGCTTCAGATCGGGATGCCGCGAAGAGCCGCTCCTGGTACTCCTCGAGCTGCGCGACCCCTGCCTCCAGATCGCGGCCGCCGGCGTCTTTGTCGCCGTTGTGGCCCGGCGAGGAATCCGCATCGACATCGGAGAGTCGGAAGCCCGGGCCGACCCGGAGGATCTCGCGGACATCGGTCGTCCAATCCTTCTGACTCGTCGCTGTCATGAGCCCATCCTGCCCGTCCTGCCGCCCGCGCTCCAGGGTCCGCGGCGAACGCGCGACGGGATCAGCGAGGAAGCGGGACCTCGATGATCTGGCGTCCCCCGACCGGCGATGTCAGTGCCTGATCGAGCGCCGTCCGCGTCGTGACGCGCTGATACTCCCAGCCGTACGCGAGAGCGAGCTCCGCGAAACGGGCCGTCTGCGGCGTGTAGAGAACGCGATCCATCGCTTCACGCGACGCGACGTCCGCCACCTCGAGGCCGTCGAAGATCGTTCCGCCGCCGTCGTTCCCGACGATGACTTGAATGCGCGGCTCGTCCTCGACCGGTGGCAGAAGGAGCGCCCCGACGTCGTGGAGGAGCGCCAGGTCGCCGAGGAGGACGCGCGTGACGCCGGGGTGCCCCGCGCGCGCGAGCGCGACCCCCGTGGCCGTCGCGACCGTCCCGTCGATGCCGGCGAGTCCGCGGTTGGCGTGCACGGGGACCTTCTTGCCACCCAGCACGGCATCGGCCACCCGCACGAGCCGCGACGATCCGAAGACGAGCCGGTCATGGGGCCAGGTCGCCCGCCACACGGCATCGACGAGCGCCTCGCGATCGAGCGGGGCGCGGATGACGTCGAGTTCGGCCGCGATCGCCCCGAGCCGCGTCGAGGGCTCGGCGGAGGAGAGCGCCGCAGCATCCGGTGCCGGCGGAGTCAGATCGACGGATGCCGCGCGCGACGCCCGCAGCCAGGCCCCCAGCCATTCGCGGTCGGAGTCACCCGCGGCCACCGCGATGGCGTCGACGGGGGTCGTCCGGCCGTTGAGGTTGAGGGGCTCGCCGGGTCCGCGGAGCGCGACGACCTCGACGTCCGCGCGCGAAAGGAGCCGCGTGACCTCGCGGGACAGCGTCGGGTGCCCGAGCACGATGACCCGCTCGACCCGCGAACCCAGGTCGGGGTCGGAGAGCAGCGCGCGGTATCCGTGCATGAGGTAGCGACCGAAGCGCGCCCCGCTGACGATCTCGGCGACGAGCGGCCAGCCGCCCGCGTGCGCGATCGCTTCGGCCTCGACGCCCGCGTCGGCGCCCGCGACGACGATGGTTCGCGGGCCTCGCTCGATGACCCAGGGGTCGTCGTCGGGTTCGGCGGGAAGGTCGGCCTGTCCGATGCCGCCACCACCCTGGTACAGCGCGCCGAAGACCTCGCCCTCGGCGACGACGTCGACCGGCGGAACCTCGTCGGCATCGGTGTCGGATGCCGCGCCCAGCTCGGACTCGGGCACGCCGATCCACTGCGGCAGGTCGCCCGCGAGCGGCTCGCGGTAGGGGAGGTTGAGGTGCACGGGGCCCGCCGAACGCAGGCCTTCGCCGAGCGCCGCGGCGACGGCCTCGGCGGCGACGGCGCGGAGCATCGCGCTCTGCTCGCCCGTCCCGTCGGGATCGGTCTCCTCCGGCGCGGGGAGGTCTGCTTCGTATCGCATGTTCGGCGAGAACATGCCGGGCTGACGCGTCGTCTGGTTGGCGCCGACGCCACGCAGTTCGAGGGGCCGATCGGCGGTCAGCAAGAGGAGCGGGACGCCCGCGTGGTGGGCCTCGAGGGCCGCGGGGAGGAGGTTCGCCGCAGCCGTGCCCGACGTGCAGACGACGGCCGCCGGCATCCGCGTCTCGCGCCCCAGTCCGAGTGCCGTGAAGCCCGCGACCCGCTCGTCGATCCGCACATGGAGCCGGACGAGCCCTCGGCGCTCGAATTCAGCCGCCATGAGGGCGAGCGCCTGCGAGCGTGATCCCGGGCTCAGGACGATGTGACGGACACCGCGCTCGACGAGCGCGCACAGCAGAGCGGCTGCGGCGTCGGTCGCGGGAGAGGCGATGGCGCGCGAATCGTGCGCGGTCTCACCGGCGGACACGTCAGTTGACGGCCCCGCGCTGACCGCGGGAGTCGTCGTCTCCGTCGGTCCGCGGCGTGGGCCCTGGGTCGGGCGTACCGCCGACGGGCGGATCCTGCCATCGCGGGTCGTCGTCTTCGGAATCGAGCTGCGCGAGCTCTTCTTCCAGCCGGCGGATCCGCTCGTCCTGATCGGTGATCCCGCCGAGGCTCCCGAGGAAGTCGGGGTCGTCGTCGGGGGCCTGGTAGACGAGCACGGCGGACCGGCGGACGCGGCCGATCGTGAGCCACAGGATGCCACCCAGAACGGGGATCAGCACGACGATCGCGATCCAGACGGGCTTGCTCACGCCGCGATGGCGGGTGGGCGGTTGCACAGCACAGTCGACGATGGTGAAGACCCAGAACACGGTCGCCACCAGCGCGAAGATCAGGAGCGCTCGTGCCACGTTGTCCATCCTAGGTGCGCTGCCTGGACAGGGACTGGGTTGTGACCGAACCGACGCCGCGTACGCCGGGACGGGGCTCGCTTACCATGGGAGGTGTGAAAGCCCGGTCCGTCCTGCTCTATACCGTGCTGCGACTTCTCGCCTTCCTGGTGCCCTTCGGGATCATGATGCTCTTCCCGTTCTTCCAGGAGTACTACTGGCTCGCGGCGATCTTCGCCGCCCTCATCGGCCTCAGCCTCTCGGTGCTGTTCCTGCGGCGCCCGCTCGAGCAGGTCTCGGTGGGACTCGCCGAGCGACGCGCGGCACTGCGCGACGAGACCAGTGACGAAGACGTCGAGGATGCTGCGACCGACCGCTGACGGCCGGGCCGCGGCATCCGGTTCTCAGCCGACGAAGGCCCAGAAGAGCAACCCGGCGTAAGCGAGCGACGACAGCGACGTCAGGCCGAGGGCGACGACGAGTTCGCGCGGCAGCCGGTAGGTCCAGACGATGAGGATCGCCGCGAGCACGGGGAGCAGCACGATGAGGCTCAGCCACGCGATCGGATAGAACATCGCGAGGAATCCCGCGATGAGGAACGGAAGCAGCACGAAGAGCGTGAAGAGCACACGCGTCGCGGTGCGCCCGACGAGCACCGTCAGCGTGCGCTTGCCTGCGGCGCGGTCCTGGTCGATGTCGCGGAGGTTGTTCGCCAGCAGGACGGCGCACGCGAAGAGGCCCGCCGCAACGGCGCCGAACCACGCCTCCTGCGGGAGCGTGAAGGCTTGTACCCACGTCGTTCCGAGTGTTGCGACGAGTCCGAAGAAGACGAAGACGAAGACCTCGCCGAGCCCGAAGTAGCCGTAGGGGCGCTTCCCGCCCGTGTAGAACCACGCTGCGAGGAGGCAGAGGGCCCCGATCACGAGGAACCACCACTGCTGCGTGCGGATCGTGAGGGCAAGACCTGCGACGGCGGCGATCGCGAAGAAGGCGAGCGCCACGATCGCGACCGTGCGGGGCTTCGCGCTCCCCGATGCCGTCAAACGCGCGGGGCCGACACGGACGTCGTCCGTCCCGCGGATGCCGTCGCTGTAGTCGTTGGCGTAGTTGACGCCGATCTGGAGCGCGACAGCGACGAGGAGGCAGAAGAGGGCGATGACCCAGTGGAATTCGTCGACGACGACCATCGCGGCACCCGTACCGAGGAGGACGGGGGCGATCGCGAGAGGGAGCGTCCGCAGCCGTGCGGCGCCGATCCAGTCACGCGGCGTCGCCTTCTCGACGCGGCGCGGGTCGCCCGTCTCGCGGGGCTTCTGCGGATTGCCGCGGACGGGCCGCTTCTTGGGAGCCGGACGTTTGCGCTTCTTGCTGGAGGTTCCTGCCACGAGCAGTCATCTTACGGCGCTGCGGATATGTCGTTCCGACGATGCCGCAGGGCGGTGTTCCGCTGCAGCGCAAGCCCCTGGCATCCCTCGACGCGCAGGCGCACGATGGCGGCATGTTGAGAATGGGAACGGTCGTCCTGACCGTCGAAGACATCGACCGTGCAGGGGACTTCTGGCGTGCAGCGCTCGGGTACGTCAGCCGTGGCGGAGCGAGCGACGACTGGGTCATCCTCGATCCGGCCGACAAGGAGCACTGGAGCGAGCCCGGTGCGAGCATCGCCCTGTCGGTCTCGGGATACCCCCAGCAGTACCCTCCGAGGATCCACCTCGATCTGTATGCCGACGACCAGGCAGCCGAGATCGAACGCCTGACGAGTCTGGGCGCACGGCACGTCGACTGGGACCACTACCCGCCCGGTGCCGATTGGGTCGTGCTGGAGGACACGGAGGGCAACAGGTTCTGCGTCGTCGACGTGTCGGCGGAGTGAGCCGACCCCGAATGCGGGGAGAGCCGCCGCGTGGGCGTGGGTTCAATGCAGCGCCGCGATCGCGCGGCGGATGGCCTCGCGGTCGGGCTTGCCCGACGGGAGAGCCGGGATCTCGTCGACGAGGACGAGGCGCGACGGGCGGGCGTGGGGGCCGATCTCTTCCGCCACGAGAGTCCGCGCTTCCGACAGCTGCACGGATTCGCTCCGCCGGAGCGCCTCGCCGCGCGGCGCGACGATGACGGATGCCTCGCCCCACCGCTCATCGGAGACCCCGACGACGACGGCCCCGGCGAGCCCTGGCACCGACCGCACGATCCGCTCGACGCGGTCGAGGGAGATGTTCACACCGCCCGAGACGATGACGTTGTCGAGGCGGCCGCGGACGCGCAGGCGACCGTCCTCGAGGATCCCGGCATCGCCCGTGCGGTACCAGCGCGTCCCGTCGGCGTCGCGCGGGAACGCGGCGTCCGTCCGCGCGGGATCGCCGAGGTAGCCGTCGGCGAGCGTCGGACCCGCGATCTGCACTTCGCCCCCGACGATGCGAAGGCGGACTCCGCGGAGCGGTTCGCCGTCGTAGACGCAGCCGCCACTCGTCTCGGTGGACCCGTAGGTCTTCGTGATCCGGACGCCCGCGGCCTCGGCCCGCTCCAGGACGAGAGCGGGGAGCGCCTGCCCGCCGATCAGGATCCGTTCGAACGACCGGAGCGCCGCGAGGACCTGCCCGTCGTGCTCGGCGGCGTCGAGGAGCTTCGACAACTGCGCGGGAACGAGCGACGTGAAGGTCGGGATGCGGTGGCCGCGCTCGGTCGACACCATCATGAGGGCCGCCGCCGAGAACGTCTGGGGCGTGAATGCTCCGGAGAGGATCGCGGGTTCGCGGTCGGCGATGATCGAACGCACGAGCACCTGCACCCCGGCGACGTACGCGGCGGGCAGGGCGAGGAGCCACGTGCCGTCACCGATGCGGTCGGCCGTGGCCAGCGCGCTCGAGGTGAGGGCGTCTCTGCTGAGTAGGACGCTCTTGGGGATGCCGGTCGAGCCCGATGTCGTCACGACGACCGCGGTCCCCGCACGCACCTCCCCCGGCAGATCGTCGACGAGGCCGAGACCGAGTGCGGGACCCGCGCCGTGCAGTGCGACCCGCAGCGCCCGCAGGATGTCGCGCGGATCGTCGCCGGTGGCGGGCTCAAGCCGCATGGCGCCTCAGAAGTGCCACGGGTAGGGCGACCAATCGGGCTCGCGCTTCTCGAGGAAGGCGTTCCGGCCCTCGACGGCTTCGTCGGTGCCGTACGCGAGACGGGTCGTCTCGCCCGCGAACACCTGCTGGCCCATGAGTCCGTCGTCCACGGCGTTGAAGGCGAACTTCAGCATCCGGATGGCCGTGGGCGACTTCGTCAGGATCGTGCGCGCCATCGCGATCGCTTCGGTCTCGAGCTCGGCGTGCGGCACGACGCGGTTGACAGCGCCCATCTCGTAGGCGCGGTCGGCCGAGTACTCCTCGGCCAGGAAGAACACTTCGCGCGCGATCTTCTGCCCGACCTGGCGCGCCATGTAGGCCGACCCGTATCCCGCGTCGAACGATCCGACGTCGGCATCCGTCTGCTTGAACCGGCCGTGCTCGCGCGAGGCGATCGTCAGGTCGCAGACGACATGGAGCGAGTGTCCTCCCCCGGCCGCCCAGCCGGGGACGACGGCGATGACGACCTTCGGCATGAAGCGGATGAGACGCTGCACTTCGAGGATGTGGAGGCGTCCGACGCGCGCCGGATCGGGTGCGTGCTCCTCCGGCCCGTCGTACTTGTAGCCGTCGCGCCCGCGGATGCGCTGGTCGCCGCCCGAGCAGAACGCCCACCCGCCGTCCTTGGGGCTCGGGCCGTTGCCCGTGAAGAGCACGACGCCGATCCGCGGATCCTGCCGCGCCGTGTCGAGTGCGCGGAACAGTTCGTCGACCGTGTGCGGCCGGAAGGCGTTGCGCACCTCCGGACGGTTGAAGGCGACACGCGCGATCCGACCGTCCTTCGAAACGTGGGCCGTGATGTCGGTGTACGCGTCGGAGCCGGGGGCCGGCATCCATTCACGCTCGTCGAAGAGCTCGGAGACCATGGACTCCACCATAGAACGACGGATGCCGCCGCTCACGCTCCGTTCTTGGCGTCGCGCCAGCGCAGCCACGACCGCACGAGGTCGTAGTCGTAGTCGGGGCCGGGGAACCCGAGCGTGAAGACGCGCGTGCCGGCGGCGTAGAGCGCGTCGGCGTCGTCCTGCCCGCGCCGCTGCAGTTCGTTGGAGATGACGAGACCCGACGTGTCGCGCTCTTCTTTGTCCGCCCACTTCTCGATGACGGAGAGCTTGTGCGGAAGCTCCTCGGCCGTCACGAAGCTGTGCCAGATATCGGCGTGACGGGCGACGAGACGCAGTGTCTTCTGCTCGCCCTTGCCGCCGATCATGACGGGGATGCGGCGGGTCGGCGCGGGGTTGAGCTTCTCCCATCGCGCCTCGATGCGTGCGAGTCCGTCGGCGAGGTCGTCGAGGCGTGATCCCGCCGTGCCGAACTCGTAGCCGTACTCGTCGTAGTCCCGCTCGAACCAGCCCGACCCCGTACCGAAGATGAATCGGCCTTCGCCGCCGCCCTTGGCCGACATGTGGTCGATCGTGCGGGCCATGTCGGCCTGCAGATCGGGGTTGCGGTAGCTGTTGCAGTTGACGAGCGCCCCGAACTCCACGCGCTCCGTCTGCTCGGCCCATGCGCCGAGCATCGTCCACGACTCGAAGTGGAGCCCGTAGCGGTCGCCGTAGAGCGGGAAGAAGTGGTCCCAGTTGAAGAGGATGTCGACGCCCTCGTCTTCGAGGCGGAGGACGGCATCGCGGATCTGCGGATACGTGACGTGCTGGGGCTGCAGCTGCACGCCGAGCCGGACAGGGGTGTCGAAGAGCATGCTTTCCAGCCTAGGCTCGCGCGGGCGACCGGGCTCCGCCGTGGTCGATCAGCTGCGCCGATCTCCCGCGGATTCGGATGCCACGCGGCAAGATGGGCACATGTCGCATCCCGCCCTCGCCGACCTCCTCGCCTCGGCCCGCGTCGTCGCCCTGCCCCTCGCGACACGCTTCCGCGGCGTCGACGTGCGCGAAGCCGTCGTCTTCGAAGGACCCGAAGGGTGGACGGAGTTCTCGCCGTTCACCGAGTACGACGACCTCGAAGCGGCGACGTGGCTCGCGGCGGCGATCGACTTCGGCTGGAGGCCGCAGCCGGCGACGCTGCGCGACCGGGTGAACGTCAACGCGACCGTGCCGGCGGTCGCCGCGGCATCCGTCCCCGACGTGCTCGCCCGGTTCGACGGATGCCGGACGGCCAAAGTCAAGGTCGCCGAGCCTGGGCAGGTCCTCGCCGACGACGTTGCCCGCGTACGCGCGGTGCGCGAGGCCCTCGGCCCCGAGGGGCGCGTGCGCGTCGACGCGAACGGCGGGTGGAACCTCGACGAAGCCGAGCACGCGATCCACGCCCTCGCGGAGTTCGATCTCGAGTATGTCGAGCAGCCGTGCATGTCGGTCGACGAGCTCGCCGAGCTCCACCGCCGCGTGAAGTACATGGGCATTCCGATCGCCGCCGACGAGAGCGTGCGCAAGGCTGCGGATCCCCTCGCCGTCGCGCGCGCCGGCGCAGCCGACCTCCTCGTCATCAAGGCGCAGCCCCTCGGCGGAGTCCGGCGAGCGCTCGACATCGTCGCCGAAGCGGGACTTCCCGCCGTCGTCTCTAGTGCACTCGACACGTCGATCGGACTGTCGATGGGCGTGTGGCTCGCGGCATCCCTCGCGGAACTCGACTACGACTGCGGTCTCGGCACGTCGTCGCTCTTCACAGCCGACGTCAGTGTGCCGTCACTCGCTCCGCACGACGGTTCGCTGCCGGTCGGACGTGTCGTCCCGGACGCCGCGATGCTCGACGATCTCGCGGCGCCCGCTGAACGCAGAGAGTGGTGGCTCGCGCGGCTCGCGCGATGCTACGACCTGCTCTGACTCGCGTTCGAAGTGCCGCTGTTCACGCCGGGTCGACGAGCGCGATCGCGAGCTGGGCCGTGCGCTCGTTCGCGAGGGTGCACAGGGCATCGGTGTCGAGTCCCGCCATCACGGCGTAGGCGGACGTGTCCTCCCACTGCTGCAGAATCAGCTGCGCGAAATCGCGCGCGGGAAGCCGCGGCGACAGGCGATAGGTGCGGCCGAGCTCCTCGATGACGGCGGCGACGCGCTCGATGAGGCCGGCCTGCCACGCGAGGTAGGCCTGAGCGAGGGCGGGGTCGCGCAGCGCGCGCGTGCGGATCTCGCTCGTGAGGAGGATCCCCATCTTCTCGTCCATCGCGACATCGAGCACGCGCTGGACGAGTTCGGCGGGAGAGAACTGCTCGCCCGTCGCGCGAAGGGCTTGGATGCGCTCCGTGACGAGCTCGATCTTCTCCTCGGCAGTGCGTTCGGTCAGGGCGAGCATGAGCTCGTCCTTCGTCTCGAAGTTCGAGTAGAAGGCGCCGCGTGTGAAGCCCGCGCGCTCGCAGATGGCCTCGACGGATGCCGCGTCGAGACCGACCTCGGCGAAGACCTGGGCAGCGGCGTCGAGGAGCTTCTGACGCGTCGCCTCTCGTCGCTTCGACGTCACGATGACGCTCTCGCTCATGAGCTACCCCCTTTCCCCATTTTGGGATACACACGGACCGTTCAGGTTCGCGACGCTCGCGGCCTCTACGATACACTCATGCATCGGATACAGCGCTGTATCGAAATCTGACCGACGAACTGATCGACCCGAAATCGCGGAGGCGCTGTGTCCACCCTTCTGTACTCGCTCGGACGTTGGTCGTATCGGCACCCGTGGCGCGTGCTCGTCTCCTGGATCCTCGTCCTCGGGATCGCCGGCGCGAGCGCCGGACTCTTCAGCCAGGGCACCGACAACACCTTCTCGATCCCCGGCACCGAGTCGCAGGCGGGGCTCGAACAGCTGAACCGTACCTTCCCGCAAGTGAGCGGAACCTCCGCGCAGATCGTCGTCGTCGCGGACGAGGGTGATCTCGTCGTCGACGAGCCCTACCGCGGTGCCATCGACGACGCCGTCGCCGACCTCGAAGACATCGACGGGGTCCTCGGCGTGACCGACCCGTTCGACGAGCTCGTCACGGGACTCGTCAACGACGACGAGAACGCCGCCATCATCCGCCTGCAGTTCGACGGACAGGCCACCGACGTCTCGGACGAAGCGAAGGACTCCCTGAGCGCCGTGTCCGACAGCCTGCAAGAAGCCCTCCCCGCCGGCGCGCAGGTCGCCCTCGGCGGCGACCTCTTCTCGACCTCGGTGCCCGGCCTCACGGTGACGGAGCTCCTCGGCATCCTGATCGCCCTCGTCGTTCTGATGGTGACGTTCCGCTCGTTCCTCGTCGCGGGCCTCCCGCTCGCGACCGCCATCATCGGCGTCGGTCTGTCGATGGCGCTCATCCTGCTCGCGACCGCGTTCGCTTCGATCTCCTCGACGACGCCGCTCCTCGCCCTCATGCTGGGGCTCGCGGTCGGCATCGACTACGCCCTCTTCATCGCCGCGCGACATCAGGATCAAGTGCGCGGAGGGATGGAACCCGAAGAGTCCGTCGCCCGGGCGACGGGCACGGCAGGATCCGCCGTCGTCTTCGCCGGCGTCACGGTGCTCATCGCCCTCATCGGACTCGGGTTCGCGAACATCCCCTTCCTCACGACGATGGGAGTCGCGGCCTCCGTCGCCGTCGCCCTCGCCGTCGCGGTCGCCATCACGCTGACCCCGGCACTCCTCGGCTTCGTCAAGGGCCGCGTCGTCGGACGGATGCCGAAGGCTCGGCCCGCGAAGACGCGCACGCGTCCGCGCCGCGGTTTCGCCGCGCGCTGGGTCGGCGGCGTCACGCGGCATCCCGTCGTCACGACGATCGCCGTCGTCGTCGGACTCGGCGTGCTCGCGATCCCCGCGTCGAGCCTCGCCCTCGCGCTCCCGAACGCCGGCGTGCAACCCGAGTCGTCGCCCGCCCGCATCAGCTACGACCTCGCTGCCGAAGAGTTCGGTCCGGGCTTCAACGGCCCCCTCATCATGACGGGCACGATCGTCACGTCGACCGACCCCCTCGGACTCATGGAGGATCTCGCAGCCGAGGTCGAGAAGGTGCCGGGCGTCAAGGAGATCGCGCTCGCGACCCCCAACGAGACGGCCGACACGGGCATCATCCAGATCATCCCCGACACCGCCCCCGACTCCCCCGAGACGGCGCAGCTCGTCCGCGATCTCCGCGCCCTGGCGCCCGAGCTCGCCGACGAGTACGGGATCGACCTCATCGTGACCGGATTCACGGCCGTCGGGATCGACATCTCCGACCGACTCGGTGCGGCGCTCCTCCCCTTCGGCATCTTCGTCGTCGGCTTGTCGTTCATCCTCCTGATGATCGTCTTCCGCTCGATCGCGGTCCCCCTGACCGCGGCGCTCGGATACTTGCTGTCCGTCCTCGCGGCCTTCGGTGTCGTCGCGGCCGTCTTCGAGTGGGGCTGGTTCGCCGACCTCCTCCACATCGCCCGCGTGGGTCCTGTCATCAGCTTCATGCCGATCGTCCTCATGGGCGTGCTCTTCGGACTCGCGATGGACTATCAGGTGTTCCTCGTCTCGCGCATGCGGGAGGACTACGTCCACGCGTCTCGCGCTCGCAAGGGCCGGGCTGACCGCCTGACCGCCGTCGGCGCCGTGCGCTCGGGCTTCACGGCGTCGGCCCGCGTCGTGACGGCTGCCGCGCTCATCATGTTCGCCGTCTTCGCCGCGTTCGTGCCGGAAGGCGATTCGTCGATCAAACCGATCGCGCTGGGACTCGCCGTCGGCATCGCCGTCGACGCCTTCCTCGTGCGCATGACACTCATCCCCGCGCTCATGGCGCTCCTGGGCGAAAAAGCGTGGTGGATGCCACGATGGCTCGATCGACTGCTCCCCCACTTCGACATCGAGGGCGAAGCGGTCGAGCGCGAGCTCGCACTCGCCGAGTGGCCCGAGCCCCAGACGACGGCCGCCGTCGTCGCGGAGAGTCTCACCGTCCGCGCCGAGGCGGGAGGTGACGCGGGCGAGGTCGACCTGTTCCAGGACGCGAGCTTCCGCATCGAACCCGGCGGCACGCTCGTCGCGACGGGCGACCCCCGCGCGGGGACGGCGTTCGCGCTCGCCGTCGCGGGACGTCTGACGCCGAGCGACGGGCTCCTTCGCGTGGCTGGGCACCTGCTGCCCGGACGCGCGGCGTGGGTGAGGGCCCACGTCGGCGTCGCGCTCTTCGCCGGCTCCGACGAGCCCGTGCGCGATCTTCGCCGCGCGCTCCGCGGGCGTCCCGGCATCCTCGTGATCGACGGTCTCGACATGCTCGACGCCGCCGAGCGCGACCAGGTCGCCGCCGTCCTCCGCGACGCGACGACCGCCCGGCACACGCGGGACGACCGCCCCCTGACCATCGTCGCGACGGCCCAGTCGGAAGGACGCGCTCTCGCTGTGCTCGCCGATGCACACCGTCCCGACATCTCTTCGCTTCCCCTTCGAGCCGGTATCCGCTCGACCCACGCCACCGAGGTGACCTCATGACCACGACACCCACCATCGAACGCGCCCGCTCGCGGCGCCCCGTCACGTGGCTGACCCTCGTCGGCGTGCTGCTCCTCCCCGTCGTCATCGGCGGGATCCTCGTCGCCGCTCTCTACAACCCGGTCGAACGACTCGACGGGGTCAAGGCCGCGATCGTGAACGAGGACGAAGCGGTCACGATCGACGGCCAGCAGGTTCCGCTCGGTCGTCAGCTCACGGCGGGCCTCGTCGAGGGGTCGGACGACCTTCCGTCGAACCTCGACTGGACGATCTCGAACGCCGACGACGCCGCCGAGGGCCTCGAGGACGGCACGTACGCTGCCGTCATCACGATCCCGTCGAACTTCTCCGCCGCCGCGACGTCGACCCGCCCGGGCGAGACGCCCGAACGCGCGACGATCGAAGTACAGACGCCGCCCGACAGCCTCATCGTCGACGACGCCATCACGGCGCAGGTCGCCACGGCCGCGGCATCCGTCATGGGTGAACAGCTCTCGTCGGTCTACCTCGAGAACGTCTTCCTGGGCTTCACGACGCTCGGCGACCAGCTCGGCGAGGCAGCCTCGGGCGCGTCGGAGCTCGCCGACGGCGCGGGATCCGCCGCGGACGGCGCGACGCAGCTCGCCGACGGATTCCCGCAGCTCTCGAGCGGCGCCTCGGGCCTCGCGTCGGGCGCCTCGCAGCTGCAGTCGGGGCTGGGAAGCCTCGCGGGCGGTGCCCGGCAGGCGGCATCCGGAGCCAACCAGCTCGCGGCGGGCGTGAACCAGGGCGCTGCGGAGCTCGAGGCGACGGGAATCGTTCCCGCGCAGCTCACGCAGGCCGCGAACGGCGCTGCGACGGCGACGGGACTCGCGGCGCAGAACGCGGCCGCCGCCGCTGCGACGCTCCAGACGCTTGCCGCATCGTGCACGCAGTCGGAGGACTTCTGCGCGCAGCTCGGCGAGGCTGCTCTGTCGGCCGGGACCGCGTCTGTCATCCTGTCGGGCAACGGCACGGCCTCGAACCCCGGCGCCGTGACCCTCACGCAGGGGACGGCGACGGGGATCACGCAGCTCGCGCAGCAGGCGCCGACGCAGATCGCCGACCAGTTCCGCACGATCGGCGCGAACGTCGCGTCGCTCGGGAGCGGCGTCGCGCAGCTCGCGACGGGTGCCGACCAGTCGGCGGCCGGTGCGGGCGAGCTCGCCTCGGGTGCCTCGCAGCTCGCGGGCGGCCTCGACGAGGCCGGCGCGGGAGCTGTGTCGCTCGCCGACGGCGTGCAGCAGCTCGCCGACGGCACGGGCGAACTGGCATCCGGTCTGTCCACCGCTGTCGACGAGATCCCGACGTACACGGACGCGGAGGCGTCGAGCCTCGCCGACGTCGTCGCGAACCCCGTCGAGACGGATGGCGTCGGCACGTCGCTCTTCGGAGCGTCGGCGATCCCCCTCCTCGCGATGCTTGCGTTGTGGTTCGGCGGTCTCGGAACGTTCGTGGCGCTCCAGGCCGTCTCGCGACGCGCCCTCGCCGCGCGCGAGCCGTCGTTCGCGCTCGCGCTGCGGTCGTTCCTCCCGGCCGCCGCTCTCGGTGCCGCGCAGGGACTTCTCGTCGCGGGTGTCGTCCAGGTCGCGGCATCCTATGACTGGGGCCAGTGGTGGGGCTTCGCGGGAGTCGCGGTGGTCGCGGGAATCGCGTTCGCTGCCGTCAACCAGGCGCTCGTCGCGGTGTTCGGCGGCGCAGGACGCTGGATCGCCGCCCTCGTGGGTGTGCTCGCCGTCGCGACCGGGATCGTCTCGACCGTGCCGGGTGTGCTGGCGAGTCTCGCGTCGCTCCTCCCGACGTCGCCGGCCTACCACGGCATGGTCGCGGCCCTCACGTCGGCGACCGGCGGTGGCGCCGCCGTCGCGGGCCTCGTGATCTGGACGCTTCTCGCGTTCGGTGCCACGATCCTCGCGGTCGCCCGCCGCCGCACGACGACAGCCCGCGCCATCCTGAAGGCGGCTCCCGCCACCGCCTGACGGCAAGGCTCCCCGGTCCCGGCGCCCTCCCCCGGCGCCTTCCCCCGGCCTCGGCGCCCACCCCCGGCGCCGAGGCCCCTTCCGCCGGTGGCCGGCGCTTGAGTGCCGAGAAGACCCGAACTGCTGCGATCCGCTGAGGATTCGCGCAGTTCGGGTCTTTTCGATGGAGGGACACTGACCTCGACCGGTCCCGTCCCCGATGCCTGCGGGTAAGCACGCCAAGCGAGAAGACCCGAACTGCGGGAAATCAGACCCCCAGCCCGCAGTTTGGGTCTTCTCGGCGGAGAGGGCTCGGCCCTCCCCCGGCGAGCACCCCTTTCGAGAAGATTCGAACTTCCCGAAATCTCGGCGGAGATGAGCAGTTCGGGTCTTTTCGCTGGTTGGGGAGGATGCCGCGGGGAGGCGCTGCTAGCCGTTCATCCGGTCAACGTCCGCGATCAGGTCGAGGCGGGTGAGGAGGAGGTCGCCGGCGGACCCCATCGTGCTGAGCGCCGCGACCGTGATGAATGCTCCGACGACGAGGAAGAACACGAGCGAAGGCCATGGGCGCCGCTGAGTGATTGTCAGGACGACCGCCGCGATCGCACTCAAGATCGCGATCGTCTGCCCCGCGACCGTGGCGTACGCCATCCGGAGGGCTCCGTCGACCGTGAGCGCTCCGTAGCTGTTCAGCGCGGCACTGAGAGCGAACGGAACGACGATGACGCCCAGGACGAGAACGAGCCCGCGGCTGATGCGCCGACGCGTGACCGGCACGATCCTGCTCTGCGTGGACACTGCACTCATGGCCACGACTCTACGCAAGCGCCGGCTGACGGTCACGCATCCGGCGAGGCAGCATCCCCGTGGTTGCGCGCCCAGCCCCGATCCTGGTTCTGTGGCACAGTTCCGACCGACGATCCAGACCCGCCCGACGCCTCGGACGAGCATCGTCTGCGACAGCGCCTCGACGAGATCGCCGACCAACGCATGGAGATCACCAAGAGGAGCCTCCGCTTCACGGGCCTCGGCGCATCGTGGCACACGGAAGAACTCGATGCCGAGGAGGACGACGTCCGGCGCCGTCTGGGCATGGAGGAACGCGAGCCTGCCCGGAAGTTCGGAGAACTCCTCGTGCGGGCCTTCCTTCTCACGAGGGAGTTCTCTCGCGGATGCCTCGATGGGTCGCTCGGCGATCTCAGCTTCCACCTTCGTCAGAGCGAGGTCTTCACGCCGCTGAATGACGAGCGGCGCACGAAGCCCGTCCGGATTCTGCAGGTGAGGACGAGAGTGCGTGGCTCACCTTCATGGCGCGGAGTCGCGAGAGTTCGGCTGCGGTGGCCTCGTCCCGGCTCGCCTCGCGACTCCCCGCTTGTCGACGACGACGGCGGCGTGGTCCGTGAGCGCGTGAGCGAGCACGAGGCTTCCGCGGTCGGCACCACTCACGATGAAGCGCACGACCTCACCCGGACTTCATGAGGAGGAGTCGGCGCGCGCCGATCTCGGCATCGATGGCGTCGATCTGGTCGCGCATCATGGCGCCGGCCGTGGCACCGCGAGGAGAGAAGGCCCAGCGCTGGAGTGCCTCATCGCGAGCGAGACTGAGCTCCTCGATGTGGCGTGAGATCGCCGACCTTTGCGCGTCATCCATCCCGAATTCAGACCTCCCGCGGAGAGCCGTCGTTCACCATGTTCGATCAGTAGCCCACTGCGGCGAGCCCCGCATTGGCTTGGTCGGCAGTGAAGCCTTCGCCGTACTCACTTGTGAGCTGCTGGAACAATCCGTCGCGGCTGAATGCCATCGTGTCGAGATAGGACTGTGCGGACTGGGCGGCCTCGGCGTTCCAGTCGACTCTGCCGCCCTGTTCGAGCGTTGCGATAGCGAACTCAGCGTCCTCGGCGGCGAAACCCTCCCCGTACTCACTGGTCAACTGCTCAAAGAGGCCGACCCGGCTAAAACCCATGAAGCTCAGGTATTGCTCCGCTGAGCGAATCGCGTTCTCCTGACCCAGTGTGAGCTTCGGCTTCTCTTGGAGGGTGATCGTCACCGTCGATCCTTCTTCAGCGTCCGCGCCCGCCGCGACATCCTGAGCTGTGACAGGCATCGTCAGGTCTTCGCCCGCCACGTCAACCCGGAAGCCGAGCGCGGAAAGAGCTGCTTGCGCGTCCGTGCCGGTCATCCCGACCACGCTAGGCACGGCCACCATGACCACCGTGTCTTCCTCGACGACTTCCTCAACCTGCGGTTGGGATGCAGCGGTCCTTTCGGCGATCGCGACGATGTCCTCGTCTCCGCCACCCGCAAGAGCGCCGGAGACGCCGATGATCACGATGATGCCGGCGGCGATTCCTGCCGGGATGACGATTCCCTTGCGCTTGTACCAGGGGAGCGTAGAGGGGACGTCCGCCGACTCTGAGTCGAGAACGGGATGAGCGAGCGAGCTCGTCTGCGTCGGCATCGACTGATCCGCTCCTGCTGCGGGGAGCGGGACCTCAGGAGCCACCCGAGGTGCGGCGGGACGCACATGCGCGGTCCAGGCAGTTCCGTCGTACCAGCGTTCGGTGCCCGGCATGTTGACATCGGCGTACCACCCGGCCGGGTAGATCGGTTGCCCGTCGTTGGGAGTGGTCATAGGAGTTCCCCTTCGTTGAATCGCCGAGGGCCCCAAGACTCGTCCCCCAGTCGTCGCACCCGGGTTCGTTCCCCAACGAATGCGCGACCTACCCTTCACGAGTCGGATCTGCACTCCCGCGTGCGTCAGATCACCGTAGCGGGCACCCGCAACATCCACCAGTGCCGATCACAGAATCCGGCATCAGGTGTCTGCGGCCGCAGGGAAAACCGCGTGGGCTCAGCTGAGGCCGCTGTAGGCGTGGAGGCCCTTGAAGAACATGTTCACGATCGTGAAGTTGAACAGGACCGCCGTGAATCCGATGATCGACAGCCAAGCCGACCGCGATCCACGCCAGCCGCGCGTCGCCCGCGCGTGGATGTATCCGGCGTAGAGAACCCAGATGACGAAGGTCCAGACTTCCTTCGTGTCGAAGCCCCAGTAGCGACCCCACGCGTCGTTGGCCCAGATCGACCCGGCGATGAGGGTGAAGGTCCAGAAGATGAACCCGATGATCGCGAAGCGGTACGCGAGCGTCTCGAGCGCTTCCGAGCTCGGCAGCGTGCGCAGGAACCCCGGGCCCGTCTTAGCGGGGGCGGATGCCGCGGCCCCGTCGGCCTCGGCAACGGCCGCTGCCGCGATCACCCGCTGCTCCCGGCGCGCCTGCAGCAGCTGCATGATCGAGAGGCCGAACGCGAGGGCGAAGAGGGCCGTCGCGAGCGATGCGACGAAGACGTGGATGACGAGCCAGACCGACTTGAGGGGGTCCATGAGCGGCACGACCTGGACGTAGATGTCGCCCACCATGACGGCGCCGAGAAGCACGACGATGAGGCCCGTGATGAACGTTCCGAGGAAGCGCAGGTCGTAGCGGAACAGCACGGCGAGGTACACCGCGACGATGAGGAGCGTGCCCGTCATGGCGAACTCGTACATGTTCGCCCACGGCACGCGCTCGGCGGCGATGCCGCGCAGCACGGTCGCAGCGAGGTGGAAGAGGAACCCGAGCACCGTCAGCGACGTGCCGATCCGCGCCCACACGAGGCGAGGCCGTTCGGAGCGGGGTCCGGACACGTCACGGGATGCCGCGGCTTCAGCCGCCCGCACCTCGTTGATGCCCGCGTATCCCTTGGCCGATGCTCCGACGAGCTCGCGGGTCTCCGCAGCCTCCACCTGGGTGGCTGCGGCGGAGCGGCGAGCGAGGTCGACCGCGTACGCGATGAACGCGAGCGCGTAGATCGCGATGGCCGTCCAGACCAGGAGCACCGAGACCGTATCGAGCGAGAGCGGGGCGGATTCGGGCATGGGGCTATTCTACGCGCGGGTCGGTCGTGACGACGCGGGCGGTGAGTCGGGAAGGTCGAGGCGCTCCGCCACCTCGGCGCGATGGCGTTCGGCCACCTGAGCGACGGCACCCGACAGCGTCGGGTCCTCCCCACGCGCGAGTCCTGCGTACTCGAGGTTGAGCGACGACCCCTCGGCCGACACCTTCACCCACATGCGGCGCCGAGGCACGAAGAGCGCCGCGAGGAGGCCCGCCGTCGCAAGCACCGCGAACAGCAGCACCCAGGTGGCGGCGGCATCCCGATGGATCGAGAGCGAGACGTACCGCTTGACGGCGCCCTCGAAGTCGTTCGCGCCCGCGGGCGCCTCGTTCTCGAACGTCACGGTGCCGAGTCCGTCGGGAAGGTCGGCGGTCTGACCCGGCAGCAGTTCGAGCGCGGGGGTGTCCGTCTCGCGCCCCGCGAGCTTCGTCATCTCGCTCGTGTCGAGCGTGTACACCGATCGCGGGATTCCACCGTCGATCCCGAGATCTCCCGAATAGACGTCGAGCGTCACCATCGGATAGACGAGGTCGGGGTAGCTCGACGCGTACGCGCCCGAAGACAGCTCGACCTGCGTCGGGTAGAAGAACGCGGTGAGACCGAGCTGCTCCGGCATCCCATCCGGCACCTTGATGACGCCGAGCGACGTCATCTGCGTGTCCTGAGGCAGGAACGGCACCGACTCCGAGAAGACGACGTCGCCGTCGGCGTTTCGGATCGTGATCGTCGGCGCATACCCATTGCCCATGAGGTAGACGCGGTCGCCCGCCATATCGAGCGGCTGGTTGACCCGCACCTGACCCGTCGACGTCTCGCCGTCGGCGTACTGCGTCGTGAGGTTCGCGACGAAGTCACCTGCCTGCCCGCCGCCCTGCTCACCGGCGGGGATGTACGTGACGTCGAAGCGGTCGAGGGTCAGCGCGTACGGCGTCAGTCCGTCGGAGTCGACGAAGCGTCCCGGGTTGAAGGACGTGTAGTCGAGGAGCGTGTTGACGAACGTCCGGCCCTCGATGATGACCGTCTGCCCCGTGTAAGTGAAGCCGCCGCCGATGCCGACGGACAGCAGCACGCCGATGAGCGACGCGTGGAAGACGAGGTTCCCCGTCTCACGCAGGTAGCCGCGCTCGGCCGACACCGACAGCGTCCCGCGGGAGTCGTAGCGCTCGACGCGGTATCCCGCCTTCTTCAACTGCTCGGCGGCGGTCTCGATGGCGACGGATGCCGCGGCATCCGCAGCTGCGCCGGGTGCCAGTTCGAGCGTCTCGGTGACGTGATCGTCGAGGCGGGACAGGCGCGCGGGCGTCCGCGGAGGGCGCGACCGCATCGCCTTCCAGTGGTGCTTCGTGCGGGGGATGACGCACCCGATGAGCGAGATGAACAGCAGGATGTAGATGGCCGAGAACCACGGCGAGGCGTAGACGTCGAACATGCTCAGGTTGTCGAGCACGGGCGCGAGGTCGGGGTTGTCGGCGAAGTACTGCGTCACGCCGTTGGGGTCGGCGCTCCGCTGCGGCACGAGCGACCCGGGGACGGCGGCGATCGCGAGGAGGAGGAGCAGCACGAGAGCCGTCCGCATCGAGGTCAGCTGCCGCCAGCCCCAGCGGAGCCAGCCGACGAACCCGAGCGCGGGCGAGACGATCGCGTCGTCGGACTCGACCGCCGCGTCGGCGTGGTCGGCCGGCCGCAGCGTCTCGGGCGCGTCAGAGGAGGGTCGGGACACCGGCGAACACCCCCTGGAGTTGCGCCATCCACGTGCTCCAGACGCCCGCGACCATCAGGATGCCGAGGACGATGAGCACGACGCCGCCGACGATGTTGACGGTGCGGATGTGGCGACGGACGAAAGCGACGGATCGCACGGCCCAGCCGAAGCCGAGCGTGATGAGGACGAACGGGATGCCGAGACCGAGCGAGTACGCGAGGCCGAGGAGCGCGCCGCGCCCCGCCGACGCGGAGTCGAACGACATGCCCAGGATGACGGCGAGGGTGGGCCCGATGCAGGGCGCCCACCCGATCCCCAGCGCGAGTCCGAGGAGTGGGGCGCCGACGAGGCCGAGGTTGCCGCGCACCTGCGGACGTGCGATCCGCTGCGCGAATCCAAAGGCGCCGACGAAGACGAGGCCCAGCACGATGACGACGGCGCCGAGGATGCGCGTGATGAGGTCGGTGTACTGCACGAGGAACACCCCGAGGGTGCCACCGAGGATGTTGATCGCCATGAAGACGACGGCGAACCCCGCAATGAACAGCAGGACGCCCGCGAGAAGCCGCCCCCGCGTCGGAGCCGGGGCCGGGGCATCCGGTCCGGCATCCGATTCGGCGACCGTCGCGGTCGGAGAATCGGTCGCCGGCCGGAGCATTCCGGCCGTATCCTCCGACGAACGCGGGATCGTCCGACCGGCGAGCGCTGCGCGGGACGCACGCGGCGGCCGAGGAGTGGCGGCGCCCCCGATGAACCCGAGGTAGCCCGGCACGAGCGGGAGGACGCACGGCGAGAGGAACGAGATGAGCCCCGCGAGGACCGCGATGGGGACGGCGACGAGGAGCGAGCCGTCGGCGACGATGCCGCCGATGTTCACGATTCGTCCATGACGTCGCGCACGAGCGTCGAGAGGATCGAGGCGTCCTCGAGCATCCCGATGATGCGCGCGGCGACGCGCCCCTCACGGTCGAGGACGAGCGTCGACGGGACAGCACCGAGCGGAGTCTGACCCGCGAAGGCGAGCTTGATCGAGCCGTCCTCCGTCACGAGCGCGCTCGGATACGTGACACCGAAGGTCTCGGCGAACGCCTGCGACGCCTCAGCGCCGTCGTAGAGGTTCACCCCCAGGAATTGCACGCCGTCGTCGGCATACTCCTCGTGCACTTCTTCGAGGAACGGCGCTTCGACGCGGCACGGTGCGCACGCGGCGTACCAGAAGTTCACGACGGAGACCTCGCCGAGGTAGTCGGCCGTCGTCGCGGTGCCGCCCGTGTCGAGCACCGCCTCGAACTCGACGGGATCCGTGCGCTCCTCGGGCGGGATCTCCACCCACCGGAAGTCGCCCTCGATGAAGCCCTTGTTGCTGCCTTCGCGATACTGGTCGGCCAGCGGGTCGTTCGCGCACGCGGCCAGCGTCGCGACGAGCGAGAGCGAGAGCAGGACGGATGCCACGGCCCGCAGCCTGCGGCGGGGAGTCGTGCGCGTCATACCGCCCCCACGTCCACGGCCCCGGCGGTCGCGGCGGGCTCGATGTACGAGACCTCGGTCCACGTGCCGTCGGCGAGTTCGAAGCTCGTCACGCTCGACAGCGCGCACCGGCGCTGTCGAGGGTCGTGCCGGAGGGACTCCCCCGCGATCGCGAGGTGCGTGATCCAAATGGGCAATTGGTGCGACACGATCACGACGTCACCGGATGCCGCGGCCTCCCACGCCTGCGTCATCGCGGCGTTCATGCGGCCCACGACGTCGGCGTACGGTTCGCCCCAGCTGGGAAGGGCGGGCTTTCGCAAGTGCCGCCAGTTCCACGGGTTGAAGAGGGCGCGCGCCATGCGGCGCCCTTCGAAGACGTTGGTCGGCTCGATGACGCGGTCATCGACGACCGGTTCGATCCCGAAGATCTCGGTGAAAGGTTCCGCCGACTCCTTCGCACGCTGAAGCGGGGAGCAGACGAGGGATGCCACGGGCCGCTCGAGGCCGTGGATGTACTCGGCCGCCTGCCGTGCCATCGTGCGCCCGTCAGCACTCAGTCCGAACCCGGGGAGCCGCCCGTACAGGACACGGTCGGGGTTGAAGACCTCTCCGTGGCGCACGAGATGGAGGCGATCGGCGGGCACGCGTCCAGTCTACGGCGGCGCGTTCTGTGGACGGGCTGAGCGTGCGTCACTCGATGTCGAGGCTCGGCACCTGGGTCGCTGCCGATGTCCGCCGGTGGAGATGGTGCTCCACGACGAGGAGGACGATGACGGCGGTGGCCCCGGCGAGCGCCAGGAGGATCGGCAGCGCGAGGGGTTCCGTCGGAAGCAGGAGCGCACCGACCCCGTGGGAGTCCTCCGGGGTGTCCTGCCACGGCCACAGGGCCCGGAGGGAACCGAGCATGAGGCCCGACATCGCGAGGAGCGTGAGGCGGCGATATCGGTCGAGGAGCCACTTGACGACGCGGACGATGGTCACGAGCCCGACGAGGGCACCGAGCGCGAAGACGCCGAGGTAGGCGAGATCGCGCTCGTCGACGGCGCGGAGGGTCGGCGAGTACAAGCCCACCGCGAGGAGGAAGAAGGAGCCCGACACACCCGGCACGACGAGCGCACACACGGCGATCGCGGCGGCGATCCCGACGAACCACAGCGGCGGCTCCGCGTCGACCTCCGACCCCGTCAGCGCGATGAGGAGAAAAGCGACGGCGGCCGCGACGACGAAGAGCACCACTCCGCCGATCACCGCGCCCGTCGAGTGCGGGCCTTTGGGAAGAAGGCGCAGCGGCACGATGATGCTGACGGCGACGAGGCCGAAGAAGAGCCCCCGCGAGGCCTCGACGTTGCTGCTCACGAGGTGCTCGATGGGTCCCGCGAGCGTCAGCAGGATCGCGATCATGCCGCTCACGACCGGCACGACGAGCCACCAGTCGACGCGACGCATCTCCGAAGCGAAGCCTCGCACTCTCTCGGGCCCGAACACGAGGCGCTTGAACGCCGACACGACGTGCGAGGCGCCGTCGATGAGTCGCTCGAAGACACCCGTGATGAGTGCGACGGTTCCGCCGGAGATCCCGGGCACGAGCTCCGCGAGCCCGATGAGAGCGCCGCGTATGGCGTTGAGCACGAGGTGGACGGGCTGGAAACGCCGGTCCGGACGGGGCGTATCGAGAGGGAGGGGCGGAACGTCGGTGCGGGGCTCGGTGGATCCCGAGACGTCGGACGTCCCCGAGGGTCGGAGGGGCTTGTCGTCGGCAGGTGAGTGCGGCGGCATTCTTCGAACCTACCCGCACGTAGACTGAGTGCTCGTGACTGAACGCACTCTCGTCTCCCAGCTGCTGTCCCGCGAAGACGGACCCGTCTCGGTGTCCGGGTGGGTCGAGACGGTGCGCGATCAGAAGAAGGTGCAGTTCGTCATCCTGCGCGATGAGACCGGCGCCGTGCAGCTCGTGAACCCCGCGACGCGTCCCGCCGAAGACGGCACGGACCAGGATGCCGCAGCCCTCGCCCTCACCTCGGCGATCTCCGAGCTCGCGACGGGCACCTTCCTCACGGTGCACGGCGAGCTCAAGCACGACGAGCGGGTCAAGCTCGGCGGCGTCGAGATCAAGATCGGCACGCTCGACATCGCGGCGGCGGCCAACCCCGAGACGCCGATCGCGGCCGACTCGAGTGTCGACAAGCGCATGGACTGGCGCTTCCTCGACCTCCGCCAGCGTCGCAACAACCTCATCTTCCGCGTGCAGACGACGTTCGAGCACGCCCTTCGCACGTACTGGATCGAGCGGGACTACATCGAGGTCCACTCCCCCAAGCTCATGGCGAGCCCGTCCGAGTCCAACGCTGAGCTCTTCTCGCTCGAGTACTTCAACGACCAGACGGCCTACCTCGCGCAGTCGCCGCAGTTCTTCAAGCAGATGGCCCAGGTCGCGGGTTTCGGCAAGATCTTCGAGATCGCCCCGGCCTTCCGCGCCGACCCGTCGTTCACGTCGCGCCACGCGACCGAGTTCACCTCGATCGACGCCGAGATCAGCTGGATCGACTCGCACGAAGACGTCGCGCGCATGCAGGAGGAACTCCTCCAGACGGCGTTCCAGGCGGTCAAGGACAAGCACGGCGCCGAGATCGAAGAGCTCTTCGGCGTCGAGGTCCGCGTTCCCGCGGTCCCCTTCCCGCGCATCCCGCTCGCCGAGGCGCGCGAGATCGTCAAGAGCCGCGGCTACGACATCCCTCGCACCGACGGCGACCTCGACCCCGAGGGCGAGCGTCAGATCGCCGCGTACGTCGAGGAGACCTACGGCCACCAGTTCGTCTTCATCACCGACTACCACCCCGAAATCCGTGCGTTCTACCACATGCGAGACGAGGAGACGGGGCTCACGAAGTCGTACGACCTGCTCTTCAACGGCGTCGAGATCACGACGGGCGCGCAGCGCGAGCACCGCGTCGACGTGCTCATCGAGCAGGCGAAGGAGAAGGGGCTCGACCCCGAGCACCTCGACTTCTACCTCGACTTCTTCCGGTTCGGTGCACCACCCCACGGCGGGTTCGGGATGGGCCTCGCGCGCGTCTTGATGCTCCTCCTCGGAGAGTCGTCGATCCGCGAAGTGACCTACCTCTTCCGCGGACCGACGCGCCTCGCGCCGTAGCAGGACGCCGGTCCCGATATCAGCTGCCGCAGCCCCCACGGTGAGGGGTCTCGGAGACTCGGTCCGTAAGGTGGCCGGATGCTTGATCCCTGGGTCTCCTTCGCGATCACGGTCGCCGTCTGTCTCGCGGCGGCAGCCGTCTTCGCCGCACTCGTCTCGCTCGCGACGCGCCTCCTGGCGCGTAAGCAGTCCTGGCCGGAAGGACTGGTCCGTCGACTGAGAGCGCCCTTCCGGGTGGTCCTGCTCCTCATCGGCCTGTGGATCGCCGTGGGCCTCGCTTTCCCCGCCGCATCCGAGGGGGAATGGATGCCGGTGATCGAGCAGGTGCTCACGATGGCGGTCATCGCCGCATCGGCGTGGATGCTCGCCGGCGCCGTCCTCTTCGTCACCGACATCGCGCTCGGCCGGCACCGCATCGACGTTCCCGACAACCGTGTCGCGCGTCGCATCCGCACGCAGACGCTCATCGTGCGCCGACTCGCGATCGTCCTCATCGTCATCATCGCGATCGGAGCGATGCTCCTGACATTCCCCGCCGTCCGCGCGGTGGGCGCAAGCATCCTGGCATCCGCCGGAATCGCCTCGATCGTCGCGGGTCTCGCGGCGCAGTCGGTGCTGGCGAACATCTTCGCCGGTGTGCAGCTCGTCTTCAGCGACGCGCTGCGCGTCGACGATGTCGTCGTGGTCGAGAACGAGTGGGGCCGCATCGGCGAGATCACGCTGACGTACGTCGTCGTGAACCTGTGGGACGACCGGCGGCTCGTCCTCCCGTGCACCTACTTCACGACGCAGCCCTTCCAGAACTGGACCCGTCAGAGCAGCGAGCTTCTCGGCGCCGTCGAACTCGACGTCGACTGGCGGGTGTCGCCCGCTGACATCCGAGCGCATCTGAAGGACATCCTCGCGACCACCGATCTGTGGGACGGCCGGACCTCCGTCGTCCAGGTGACGGATGCCGTGGGCGGACTCGTCCGAGTTCGCATCCTCGTGACGGCGAAGGATGCACCGACGCTGTTCGATCTGCGCTGCTACGTCCGCGAAGGCATGGTGACGTGGATCCAGCGCTCGATGCCCGACGCGGTTCCGGTTCAGCGCGTGCTCGTCGCAGACAATCCGACCGCGGGAGGAGCGTCGACGAACAGCCGGGCGATGGAGGATCCCGTGGACACCCAGATGCCCGAGGTGTCACCCGGGCTGTTCACGGGCAGCGCTGAGGCCGAGGAGCGCGCGGCGGCATTCACGAACGCGATCCCGATCATCACGGCGGACCCCGAGGCATCCGAGATCGACCCACCGGCGCGCCGCACGCCGTGATGACGGGGCGCCGTCCCCGACGCTCCGGATAGCCTGGCTCGGTGACCGTCATGAGCGAACTGCCAGGTACCGTCAACTTCCGCGATCTCGGCGGACTGCCGACAGCGGGAGAGCCCACCGCCTACGGGGTGTTGTACCGCTCGGATGCCCTCCACGCCCTTACACCGGCGGGAGAAGCCGAGCTCGCGGCATCCGGAATCGGCGTCATCGTCGACTTCCGCACCCCGATCGAGCGTGACCTCGCTCCCGACCGCCGACCCGCCGCGCGGCGCATCCGGGATATGCACCTACCGCTCCTCGAGGGCGCGATGTCGCACATCGTCGGTGAAGCACTCGAAGCCCGCGCGCTCGGCGACCACTCGGCCCTCGGACGCGCTGCCGAGGCGGCGATGGCGAACCTTCCGACGCTCGGGGACATGTACGCGCAGATGCTCGATCACGGCGCCACTCCCTTCGCGGAGGTGGCGCGGATGATCGCCACCCCCGAGGACGCCGATCATCCCGGCGTCCTGATCCACTGCACGGCCGGGAAGGACCGCACGGGCGTCTGCACGGCGGTGATCCTGGATGCCGTGGGCGTGGAGCGCCCCGCGATCGTCGCCGACTACACCGCGACGCAGCAGAACCTGAGCGGGGCCTGGTTCGGTGCGATGACGCACTCGATCGAGCGCTTCGGCGTCACCGTCACTCCGCCGCTCGCCGAGCTGATCGGCGGCAGCCCCGCGGACGCGATCGAGCGTGTGCTCGCGTGGCTGGATGAGCGGGGTGGATCGGCGGCATACCTGCAGTCCGGCGGTCTGACGGACGCGGAGCTCGAGGGCGTCCGTTCGCGGTTCGCAGGCTGACGACGTCGGCGCGGGGCGACGGCGGGGTTACTCGACGGCGAGTGCGGCCCGAAGACGCTCGGGAGAGATCCGCCAGTGGCCGACGAGGCGGTCGTCCACGAGCACAACGGGGATCTTCTCCCACCACACGTCGTAGAGCGCCGGGTCGTCCATGATGGAACGCTCATCGACCTCGACAGCGTCGGCGACGTCGTCCGGCAGGTCGGCGAGAACTGTCTCGACGACCTCGCGGGCCACGTCGCACAGGTGGCAGTCGGGCTTCGTGATGAGGGTGAGCGTCGTCATCGCTCGACGGGGAACCCCGCCGCGATCCATCCGTCGGTTCCGCCGTCGACGTTCGTCGCGTCGTGTCCTCGGGGCGTCAGTGCCTCGATGACGCGGGCGGAACGCCCTCCGGACTTGCAGATGACGTCGAACGGCTCGGCGGGGAGCTCGTCGAGGTGCTCTCCGAGCGTCGACATGGGAAGGTTCACGGCACCCGGCACGTGGCCTTCGGCGTACTCCCACTCCTCGCGCACGTCGATGAGCGGCCGGCCCGTGCCGGCTTGGAGAGCTTGGACGTCTACCGATTTCATCGGCTGTCTCCTTCGATGCGATGGCTCATGAGGGCGCTATCGAGACACGAAGCGCCCCCTTCGACGACACGACGGTCGGCCGGGAGGCGCTTGGTGCGGATGCCGCTTACTTCTTGTTGCGGCGCTGGTGGCGAGTCTTGCGAAGCAGCTTGCGGTGCTTCTTCTTCGCCATGCGCTTGCGGCGCTTCTTGATGACTGAACCCACGGAAAACCTCACTAGATCGGGGTCTGGACGCAGGGTCGCCTGCGCCCGGGATCTGGCAATCGGAAAAAATGCCTCGGATCAGTCTAGCCGACGTCGGCGATAGGACGTTGCAGGGCGGCGGTGACCGCCGATTCGGGCACGCGGTAGCTCCGTCCGAACCGCACAGCGGGGAGTTCCCCCGCGTGGACGAGCCGGTACACCGTCATTTTGGACACGCGCATAAGCTCCGCGACCTCTGCGACGGTCAAGAAGCGCATATCGGGCAACTCAGCCATCGGGCCCTCCAGATCTTTCCCCAGTCTGCTGTGGCCACTCTAGGGTCAGGAGCGTACGCGTGTAAACCCGCGTGGCCCTTGTGACGACTGGTGCGGGAGTTCTCAGGAGCCCTGCTCATCCTCGGGTTCCTCAGAACGGTGGCGAGCCAGTACGTCGCGGATCGACCGTCCACGGTTCAGCGCGCCAGTTCGGGGTCGCATCAGGACTCCCCGATGGCCGAAAGTGCACGCCGAGCGTCGGCGGATGATCGTCGTAGACACGTCCGAGCGGTGACGTCCATTGCAGGACGCCGCCAGGCAGCTGTCGCACGCGCCAGGCGGTGAACTGCTTCATGCTGTGATGGCGCTGACACAGGTGGGCCAGGTTCTCGACCCGCGTCGGGCCTCCACGGGCGGCGTCGACCGTGTGATCGACTTCGCAGCGGACAGCCGGCATCCGGCATCCGGGAAAGCGACAGTGCTGATCGCGCGCCCGCAGGTGCCGATCGATCGCCGTCGTGCGGTGGTACGCGTCGACGTGCAGGACGGCACCCGTCACGGGGTGCGTGAGGATCCGCTCCCACGGCACGCGCGTGGCGCCGGCGAGCCGACGGGCCGTGTCGGCGTCGATGGGCGAGCGTCCCACGAGATCGGCGGGCTCTTTCGTGACGCCGAGGAGGGCGAGCGCCGGAACGACGACCTGGACCTTCGCGCGGATCGCGCCGAGCACTCCCGGACCGTCATCGGTGCGGGTGGGATCGGCGTCGGGCGCCGCCGTGAGGAGCATGTCGGCGAAAACATCGACCCGCACCTGGTCGGTCGTGCGGGTGTCGTTCGAGATGGCTGCACCGCGGGACGCGGCATCCGCGTCGCCGTCGTCGGCCGTACCGGTCACCTTGCGCGCATCGATGACGGAGCGAGCCTGCTGCGTGATCCGATCGTAGATCGCGTCGGCCAGGAGCGAAGGCATCGTCGCGCAGAGTTCGGACATGCCGTCGCCGACCGTGACGACCCGCACGCGTCGCCCCTTGGCCGCTTCGGCGTGGCGCTCGGTGAGCGGCCGCGGGTGCAGGTGCTGAGCCAGTAGATCGAGCTCCGCCCGCACTCGGCCCGGAGTCTCGCGCTCGCATCGCCGCAGCGCCTCGCACTCGAACTCACCCCGCTGCTCCACCGGCAGAACCGCGCCCGCCTCGGCGATCACTCGGACATGTCCTCGCGTGATACGCCCGCTCTCCCACGCGGCCATGCTCTCGGAATAGTCGGCCACGAGCACCGACGCGTCGCCGATCTGGCGCTGGACAGACCGATCGGTCACCCGAAAGACCCCGGCCAACTCTGCCGCGATCGACCTCAGCGCCATGTCGTGATCGCGGACCGAAGCACGAGATCCCGCGGTCTGCGTGCGAGCCAATTCGCCAGCGCGTGCGAGAGCGCGAGTCTGCTCCGCCTGCGCCGCCGCGATGATCGACTGCGACTTCTCCACGTCGGCCACGATCTGCGCGAGAACGGCGGCATCACCGTCGCTGATGCCGGAGAACCGAGGAGAACGCATGTTCTAATGTTAGGCGCCGACCCATCCGCGAAACGGGTTATCCACAGGCCTCTTGCGCGCGGAAACACGCGGAACCACGACCAGTGTCGGCGCCTCGCGACGCCGCCCCAGACGACCCGAAACTCAGCGGCTGGGCAGGCGCTTGAACGCGGCAGCGACGGCGTGCTTGGCGGATGCCGCAGCCCGGCCCACGACGTCGGCGGCATGTGCCGCACCCTCCGTCAGCGTCGACGGACCACCGAACTCGAACTCGGTCCCATCGCTCAGGAACGGCATGAGCCAATCGTCGATCTCGTCGAGCGGCTCGGCAGCGAGACTGTAGAAGCGGTGCTGCCCCTCTTCGCGGACCGACACGAGGTGCGCGTCGCGCAGCACTTTGAGGTGCTTGGAGACCGTCGGCTGGCTGACGCCCAGCTCGTGCACGATCTGCGAGACGCTCGTTCCCCGCTCGCCGTCGGCGGAGCGATCGAGCAGGAGTCGCAAGATGTCGCGACGCGTGCCGTCCGCGATCACGTCGAAGATGTCCGCCATGTGCTCAGATTAGCCGCGGACGCTGGGGAGTACCATGAGGGCCTACCGTGGGACCGTGACAGGGAGGATCCGGATGCCGGACGCCACGCGCGTTCCGGGCACCTCGACGGTACGCAGAGCGGGCCATGCGATCGTGGACTTCTTCCGCGGACTGACGCAACGGTCGCCTTCGCGCTTCGCGATCCTGATCTTCGTTTCGTTGATCCTCGTCTTCACAGCCCTGTTCTCCCTGCCCTTCGCCGCCGCCGACGGCCAGGTGACGCCCTTCGCCGACGCCTTCTTCACGGCGGTCTCGACGATCTGCGTCACGGGCCTTGCGACAGTGGACATGGCGACGCACTGGTCGCCGTTCGGCCATGTGCTGGTGTTCCTCGGCGTGCAGATCGGCGCGCTCGGCGTGCTGACACTGGCATCCATCTTGGGCCTCGTCATCTCGCGGCGCCTCGGCCTGCGCGCGAAGCTCATCGCCGCGAGCGATTCGAACCCCCTGCGCTCGCACGGCGGTCCCGTCAACGAGGGCCAGACGGTGCAGCTGGGCCAGATCGGCAGCCTGCTGGCGACCGTGGCGCTGTCGACCCTCGTGATCGAAGGCGTCGTAGCGGCGCTCCTCTTTCCGGGGCTCCTCCTCGCCGGAATCCCCTGGTACACGGCACTGTGGGAGGCGCCCTTCTACGCCGCCATGGCGTTCACGAACACGGGCTTCACCCCCAACGCCGAGGGGCTCACCCCGTTCGCCAACGACTACTTCTTCCTGACCGTGCTGATGGCGGGCGTCTTCATGGGCTCGATCGGATTCCCCGTCATCTACACGCTGCGCCGGCACCTCTGGCACGTGCGCCGCTGGTCGCTGCACGCGAAGCTCACGATCATCACGACGGTGGCCCTGTTCATCGGCGGCGGTGTCGTCTTCCTGATCCTCGAGTACGACAACCTGCTCACGCTCGGCACGCAGAACGCGTGGGACACGACGTTCCAGGCGTTCTTCCTGTCCGCCATGACGCGCTCGGGCGGATTCTCGCTCCTCGACATCGGCGAACTCAACCAGTCGAGCCTGCTCGTGGCGTGCATGCTCATGTTCGTCGGCGGCGGGTCGGCGTCGACGGCGGGTGGCATCAAAGTCACGACGCTCGCCGTCATCGCGCTCGCGGTCTGGTCCGAGGCGAAAGGACGCGCATCCAACCAGGTGTTCGGACGCCGGATCCCGAGCGACGTCCTGCGCGTCGCCCTCTCCGTCGTCGCGTGGGGATCGACGATCGTGGCCCTGTCGACGATCATCATTACGCAGATCACGAAAGCGGACCTCGGTGACGTGCTCTTCGACGTCATCTCGGCGTTCGGCACCGTCGGACTGTCGACGGGACTGACGGCGGAACTGCCGGATCCTGCCGTCTACGTCCTCGCCATCACCATCGTCATGGGTCGCGTTGGTACAGTGACACTCGCCGCAGCGGTCGCTGCGTCGTCCCGTTCGCAGCTCTACGCGCTGCCAGTGGAAAGGCCGATCGTTGGGTGAGAGGATTCGCAGCGACGCACCCGTCCTCGTGATCGGGCTTGGCCGTTTCGGCGCGGCGTGCGCGGGAGAGCTCGACCGACTCGAGCGCGAAGTGCTCGCGATCGACGAGAGCCTCGACCTCGTCCAGAAGTGGTCGGAGCGCGTCACCCACACGGTGCAGGCGGACGCACGCAACATCGACGCGCTCAAGCAGATCGGGGCGCAGGACTTCCAGGTCGCCGTCGTCGCGGTGGGGTCGCTCATCGAGGCATCCGTCCTGATCACGGCGAACCTCGTCGACCTCAAGGTGCCGCAGATCTGGGCGAAGGCGGTCTCGCAGTCGCACGGCAAGATCCTCGCCCGCGTCGGCGCGAACCACGTCATCTACCCCGAGCGCGAAGCCGGCGAGCGCGTCGCCCACCTCGTGAGCGGGCGAATGCTCGACTTCATCCGCTTCGACGACGACTTCGTGCTGGCCAAGATGTACCCGCCGAAGTTCATCCGCGGCGTGGGCCTCAATGAGTCGGGCGTCCGCACGAAGTACAACGTCACGGTCGTCGGCGTGAAGAGCCCTGGAAAGCCGTTCCGCTACGCCGAGGCCAACACGATCGTGACGAACCACGACCTCATCATCGTGTCTGGGACGAACGTCGACATCGAGCGCTTCGCCGCCCTCGAGCGGTAACTCGCGCCTCGGCGGGGCTCCCGCTCGGCGGTGGCTCCCGCTCGGCGGTGGCTCCCGAGTCGACACGGCGCGCACGAAACGACATTCCTCGCGCGCACGCCGTGTGTCGTCTGGCACGCCGCGTGTCGTCTCGCACGCCGGGCGGCTCCGGGCGGGCGACTCAGGACCGGGCGACTCAGGACCGCGGCTCAGGCCGGGGCGGCCAGTTCTCGGGCCCGCACGAGCGCGGCATCCGTCGCACTCTCGAAGACGACGTCGAGGCGCGCCGCCTGCAGGACGGCGATCGCGCGCTCCGTGGTTCCGGCCGGGCTCGTGACGCGCCGGCGCAGCTCCGCGGGGTCTTCTCCGGATGCCTCGAGCAGCGCCGCCGCGCCGATGAACGTCTGCTCGGCCATGAGCCGTGCCTGCTCTTCGGAGAAGCCCTTGCCGACGGCGGCTTTCGTGAGCTCCTCGATGAGCAGGAACACATACGCCGGACCCGATCCGGAGATCGTCGACAGCGCGTCGATCTGCGACTCCGGAACCTCGACGACCGACCCACAGGTCTCGAACAGGCGGCGGACGACGGCGACGTCGTCGTCGGATGCCGATGCCCCGGCAGCGAGCCCCGTCACGGCCTTCCCGACGACCGCGGGAGTGTTGGGCATCGATCGCAGGACGGCGATGCCGGGCCCCAGGATCTGCTCGAAGGTGGCGATCGTCACGCCGGCGGCGAGGCTCACGACGATCGTTCCGGGGCGCAGGTGCGGCGCGATCTCTCTCAGGAGGTCGGGAACCATGACCGGCTTGACGCCGATCAGCACGATGTCGGCCGAGCCGGCGGCATCCGGATTGCCCGTCGGGGCGTCTTCGAGCGCGACGCTCGTGACTCCCGGAAGACCGGCGAGCGCTTCGGCCTTCGCGCGTGAACGGTTCGTCACGGTCATCCCGCTGACCTCGAGACCCGAGGCCAGCAGGCCGGACTCGACGAGGCCCGAGAGGATCGCACCGCCCATCGATCCTGCTCCGAGAATGGCGATGGGCGGCAGCAACGCGGTCATGGGTTCATCTTAGATCGCCCCTATTTCGGTATTGACTTATATAAGCCGCGGCTGAATCATGGGACCATGCACGCTCTCGACGTCCTCGGAGACCCCGTCCGGCGCCGGATCCTGGAGCTCCTCGCCACAGGCGAGCGGAGCGCGGGAGACATCGCTGCGACGGTGCAGGACGAGTTCGGCATCTCGCAGCCGGCCACGTCGCAGCACCTCCGCGTCTTGCGCGAGAACGGGTTCGCCACCGTCCGCCGCGAGAGCACGAGGCGGCTCTACGCCATCGATCCCGCGCCGCTCGAAGCCGCCGACGAATGGTTCGATCCGTTCCGCGGCTTCTGGCAGCCGCGCCTCGATGCTCTCGGAACGGAACTCGCGCGCGGACGCAAGGCGCGCCGCGCCCCCGCACCGCCGCCCCCAATGAAGGAGAACTGACATGGTCGACGTCGACACCCAGATCCGCGCCGTGAGCCGCAGCACCGGCATCGAGCAGACCGAGGGTGAGGAACTGCGCCTCCAGCGGATCGTGCAGACCTATGCCTCGCCGATCGACGACGTCTGGGATGCCGTCACGAGCCCCGAACGGATCGCACGCTGGTTCGCGCCGGTCGAAGGCGATGCCGTGCTCGGCGGGCGCTACCAGATCGTCGGCAACGCCGGCGGAGACGTCCTCGCGTGCTCGCCGCCCGCCGACGGCAGCGCCGGATACCGCCTGTCGTGGGAGATGGGCGGCGCCGTCTCCTGGGTCGAGATCGTGCTCACGGCGGAGGGCGACTCGACGCGGCTCGAGCTCGCACATGCGGCCCGCCCGGGCGATGTGCCGCCGGGCTTCTGGGAGCTGTACGGACCCGGAGCGACGGGCGTCGGATGGGATCTGTCGCTCCTCGGGCTCGCGCTGCATCTGCGGAGCGACGCGAGCGTCACTCCGGCCGACGCGGAAGCGTGGTCGCTGAGCGAGGAGGGCATGCGGTTCTCGCGGCGTGCCGCGGATGCCTGGGCCGAGGCGCACGTCGCGGGCGGGGCAGATCCGGATGCCGCCGCCGCAGCCGCCGAGGCGACGTACCGGTTCTACACGGGCCAACCCGCACCCGCGTCCCCCGAGGCGTGACACCCGGGGCGAAACCCCCGGGTGAGCACGGGTGAGCGGGGTTATAGTCGAGCCGGAGGGGGCTGCGCCGCCCCCCGCGGCCGCACCCGGAGGACCCCGATCATGACCCTGCTCGACGGCATCAGCTCACGCATCATCGAGACGCCGCGGCTCGCGGTGAACATCCTCGAACGCACGGGAGACGATCCCGCCACGGCACCGGAGCAGACCGTCGTCCTCATTCACGGAAACGTCTCGTCAAGCCTCTTCTGGCAGGAGATCATGCAGGATCTCCCGAGCGACCTCCGCGTCATCGCGATTGACCTGCGCGGCTTCGGAGGGAGCGAGCATGCTCCCGTCGATGCGACGCGCGGGGTTCGGGACTTCAGCGACGACGTGCACGCGACGCTCGAAGCGCTCGGCATCCCGACAGCGCACCTCGTCGGATGGTCGATGGGCGGCGGCGTCGTGATGCAGTACGCGCTCGACCACCCCGCACTCAGCCTCACGCTCCAGGCGCCCGTGTCGCCGTACGGATTCGGCGGCACACGACGCGACGGCACACGGGTGACCGACGACGACGCGGGCGCGGGTGCGGGCGGGGCCAACCCCGACTTCGTGCAGCGGCTCGCAGCCAAGGACACGAGCGACGAGGCCCCGACATCGCCGCGGAGCGTCTTCCGCTCGGGCTACGTCGCGCCGGGCTTCACGAGCGAGAACGAGGACCTGTGGGTCGAGTCGATGCTCACGACGTCGACGGCCGACGCGAACTACCCCGGCGACGGTGTCCCGAGCGAGAACTGGCCGGGATTCGCGGCGGGACGGTTCGGTGTGCTCAACACGATGGCGCCGCAGTACTTCGACGTTTCCGGCATCGTCGACATCGAGCCCAAGCCGCCGATCCTGTGGATCCACGGCACGGCTGACGCGATCGTCTCCGACACGTCGTTCTACGACCTCAATCATCTGGGCCAGCTCGGGATCATCCCCGGATGGCCGGGAGCCGACGCCGCCCCAGCACAGGAGATGGTGTCGCAGACGCGCGACGTGCTCGGCGCGTACACGGCGGCGGGAGGCGACGTCACGGAGGTCCTCCTCGGGGGCGTCGGTCATGCCCCGCACCTCGAGCGTCCCGCGGAGTTCCGCCGCGCGCTCCTCTCGCGGATCGGGTACGTCGGCATCCCGGCGAACCCGTCGCCGCCCACCGAGGCCATCATCATCCGCTCGGCGGACTGACGACGTCGCCGGGCGGGCGTAAGCTCCCCCGCATGAGTGCATCGGGTGGCGGGCGGGCGATCATCGCGGCGTTCCTGGCGAATATGGGAATCGCGGTCGCGAAGTTCATCGCGTGGTTCTTCTCGGGCTCGGCCTCGATGCTCGCCGAGGCGATCCACTCGGTCGCCGACTCGGGCAATCAGCTGCTCCTGTTGCTGGGCGGGCGCCGCGCCAAGCGGGCGGCCGACCGGGAGCATCCGTTCGGGCACGGACGCGAACGCTACGTCTACGCCTTCGTCGTAGCGATCATCCTCTTCTCCGTCGGCGGACTCTTCTCGATCTACGAAGGCGTCGACAAGATCACGCACCCCCACGAACTCGAGAACGTGTGGATCCCCATCCTCGTCCTCATCGTGGCGATCGGGCTCGAGTCGTTCTCGTTGCGCACGGCCATCCACGAGAGCAACCTTGTGCGCGAGAAGGGGCAGTCGTGGGTCTCGTTCGTCCGCCGCGCGAAGGCTCCCGAGCTCCCCGTCGTCCTCCTCGAAGACGTCGCCGCCCTGACGGGCCTCGTCTTCGCGCTGCTGGGCGTCGGGCTCACGTGGATCACGGGCAACCCGCTCTTCGACGCGATCGGCACGCTCATGATCGGGACGCTCCTGATCCTCGTCGCGATCACACTCGGCATCGAGACCAAGAGCCTCCTCGTCGGCGAAGGGGCGACGGATGCCGACCACGATCGCATCGTCTCCGCCGTCGAGGACGGCCCCGAGGTCGAGAAGCTGATCCACCTCAAGACGCTCTACCTCGGCCCCGACGAACTGCTCGTCGCGGCGAAGATCGGACTCCCGACCGACAAGTCGCTCGTCGAGGTCGCGCACGACATCGACATCGTCGAAGCGCGCATCAGGGACGCCGTTCCGGCCGCGCGCATCGTCTACCTGGAGCCCGACGTCTACCGCGCGAGGGCTGCGGCGGGACCCGCGACAGAGGAGTTCGTGGTCCGCTCGTCCGACTGATCCCCGCCGCTGGAAGGATGGTCGGATGGAGTACACGATCTTCACCGAGCCGCAGCAGGGTTTCTCGTACGACGACCAGCTCGCGTTCGCGCAGACGGCGGAGCGTGTCGGGTTCGACGCGTTCTTCCGGTCCGACCACTACATGAGGATGGGTCCCGGCGACGCTCTGCCCGGTCCCACCGACGCCTGGACGACGCTCGCGGGGCTCGCGCGCGAGACGTCGCGCATCCGTCTCGGCACCCTCGTGTCCTCCGCAACGCACCGGCACCCCGCGATCCTCGCGATCCAGGTCGCGCAGGTCGATGCGATGTCGGGTGGTCGCGTGGAGTTCGGGCTCGGGACAGGCTGGTTCGAGGCCGAGCATCGGGCCCTCGGCATCCCCTTCCCCGACAAACGGTTCGGACGGTTCGAGGAACAGCTCGCGATCGTCACGGGGCTGTGGCAGACCCCGATCGACGAGACCTTCTCCTTCGACGGCGAGCACTATCGCCTCGAAGACGCACCCGCGCTTCCGAAGCCGGTGCAGGAACGCATGCCCGTCATCGTGGGGGGCGGTGGAGCGAAGCGCACTCCCTCCCTCGCCGCGCGCTACGCGACGGAGTTCAACATCGGGTTCGTCGCAGAAGAGGTCATCGCCGAGAAGTTCGCGGGTGTGCGCGAGGCCTGCGAACGGATCGGGCGCGACCCCGCGACACTCACTCTCTCGGTCGCCCTCCCGACGATCGCCGGCGCCGATGAGGCGGCGCTCGTCCGCCGCGCCGAGAACGTCGGCGAGACACTCGACGAGGCGCGCGACGGCACGAACATCGTCGGCACACCCCAGGAGATCGCGGCGAAGGTCGAGCGGCTCAGGGCGCTCGGTGCCGAGCGCGTGCACTTCCAGCTGCTCGACCTGCGCGACGTCGAGCACGTCGAGTTCCTCGGCACCGAGGTGCTCCCTCTCCTCCCCCGCTGAGGTCGGGGGGCGCGGCTCCGACGGGCGGAAGATGGACGGACGTCAGCGGCGGGCCTCGAAGAAGTCGCGCAGCAACCCCGCGGCATCCGACTCGCGCACTCCCGCGACGACCTCGGCCCGGTAGGGCAACCGGCGGTCACGGACGACGTCGTACATCGAACCGGCCGCGCCCGCCTTGTCGTCCCACGCGCCGAAGACGAGCCGCGAGATCCGTGACTGGAGCACAGCACCCGCACACATGACGCACGGCTCGAGGGTCACGACGAGCGTGCAGCCGTCGAGGTTCCAGGACCCGACGGATGCCGCAGCCTGACGCAGCGCGACGATCTCGGCGTGCGCCGTCGGGTCGTGCGTGGCTTCGCGGAGGTTCCGGCCTTCGCCGATGACCGCGCCCGCGGCATCCGTCACGACCGCCCCCACCGGCACGTCGCCGTCCGCGGCAGCGTCACGCGCGAGGTCGAGCGCGCGATCCATCGCGGCGAGGTCGGCGGACGAGGAGTTCACACGACGAGACTATGACGCGACTACCCTGGAGGAATGCGCCTGCACGTCGCGGAACACCCGCTGATCACCCACAAGCTCACGGTCCTCCGCGACGAGCGCACCCCCTCACCGGTCTTCCGGCAACTCACGGAAGAACTCGTGACGCTCCTCGCCTACGAGGCGACGCGTGCCGTGCGCGTCGAGCCGATCGAGATCCGCACCCCCGTCACGACGACGACGGGCGTCAAGATCAGCGAGCCGCGGCCGCTCGTGGTGCCGATCCTGCGCGCGGGTCTCGGCATGCTCGAGGGGATGGTGAAGCTCCTCCCCACGGCCGAAGTCGGCTTCCTGGGCATGGCGCGCAACGAAGAGACGCTCGAGCCCACGACCTACGCCGAACGCCTGCCCGACGACCTCAGCGACCGGCAGTGCTTCGTCCTCGACCCCATGCTCGCGACGGGCGGCTCGCTCGGCGCCGCGATCGAGTTCCTCTTCCAGCGCGGCGCGCAGGACGTCACGGCGATCTGCATCCTCGGTGCACCCGAGGGCGTCGCGGCCATCGAGAAACAGGTCGACGGACGCGATGTGACCCTCGTGCTCGGAGCCCTCGACGAGCGGCTCAACGAGAAGGGCTACATCGTGCCGGGTCTCGGCGACGCCGGCGACCGCCTCTACGGCACCGTCTGACGGCAGCGGCACTGCGCACCGCCTTGCCCGCAGGGCGTCAGGCCGGAATCCGTCGCAGAACGGGTGGCGAAACGGATGCCGCGGGCTGCACCATCCGGCGATCGACGACCGCGATGGGAGTCAGCTCTCGACCGTTGAAGCGTGTCGCGGTGACGCTCGTGTACGCCGCCATGACGGGGCTCGCGAGGAGATCGCCGACCGCGAGGTCGGGGAGGAGGACTTCGCGGGCGACGACGTCGGTCGAGTCGCACGTCGGCCCCGCGACCGTCGCCCAGCGGTGATCGTCGCGGCGCGAGCGCAGCTCGCACGCCGCGAAGACGAGCGGATGCACGCCCTCGGCGACCACGTTCGAGTACGAGCCGTAGACGCCGTCGTCGATGTAATACCAGCGTCCGTCGTCACGCTCCGCGATCCCGACGACGCTCGTGACGAGTGTCATCGACTCCGCAGCGAGGATCCGTCCGGGCTCGGCGATGACGTCCAGCCTCGATGCAGCGACCTCGAGGGAGGGGCGGATCCGCTCCGCGATCGCCTCGATCGACGAGACGGGCACGTCGTAGGCGACGGGGAAGCCTCCCCCGATGTCGAGAACCGAGAAGCGCACCGGCAGTCGGGATTCGAGATCCTCGACGAGCGCCATCGTCTCTTCGACGGCATCGGCGAAGCGGTCGGGGTCGTCGAGCTGGCTTCCGACATGGAAGCTGAAGCCCGCGACGCACACGCCGAGGTCGACCGCGTGGCGAACGAGACGCTCCGCTTCGTGCGCGCCGACACCGAACTTGCTCGACAGATCACTCGCGGCGTGCGGGCTCCGATACGCGAGACGCACGAGGACACGGACGCCCGACGGCGCACCGCGGAACTTCTCCAGCTCGACCTCGTTGTCGACGACGAACGTGCGGACGCCGAGCGCAACGGCACCCGAGATCTCCGAGATCTTCTTGATCGGATGCGTGTGGAGCACACGCCCGGGAAGTGCTCCCTGGCGCATCACGAGATCGAGTTCCTCGCGCGTCGCGACATCGAAGTCGCACCCGGCGCGGGCGAGGGCTCCGATAACAGCCTCATGGGCGAGGGCCTTGACGGCGTAGTGGAAGCGGACGAAGGGAAGAGCCCGCCTCAGGCGGAGGTACTGTCGCGTGACGCGGCCGACGTCGAGGAGCAGCAGCGGCGTCCCCCGGACGGCGAGCGCGGCACGCGCAGCATCCGATGACAACAGCGCCGCCGTCTCGCGACGCCGCACCTCGACGAGCTCCGCAACGGCGACGCGATCGACGAGTCGGACGCTCATGAGGCGACCCTCCGGTCCGTGCCGCGACGGCGCAGGCCCGTTCGCTCGGTCACGGTGAATGCACCCGCTGCGACGGCGTAGAAGATGACGTCGGCCACGATCTTGCCCGCCAGCAGACCCACGACGGGGTCCTTCAGCAGGGAAACGCCCGCGAGGAGCGCGAGGGGCCGCACGAGGAGGGTGTCGATGAGTTCGGCACCGCCGAATTCGGCGACCAGCAGCATCGACGTGCGCGCGAGGACGCGACGCTGGCCGAGCCGCGCCTGTTCGATCGCGACCGTCGCGGCCAGCACGACGTAGAAGCCCACGATCTCGCCCACGAGCGCGGCTACGGCGACGAGGGCGTCGTTCTCGGTCCAGACCGATGCGGCAAGCCCCGCGACCACCATCGCCGCCGTGCCGGAGATCTCGGCAGGCAGGTAGCGGATGATCCAGAACCGGATGCCGCGGCGCCGGCGCGTGGGTGCATCACCCTCGGCTCCCTCGGATTCGCCGCGGGAGCCCGCGGCCTGGATCGACGTCATGATGCGCCCCTCTCTCACCGTGAGAGGGCCGAGGGTGCGACGTGATACGTCTGCGGGCGGGGGTCAGTCTCCGACGATGGGGTCCGACGCGGAACGGCGTCCCGTCTCCTGCTCCCAGAACTCGAGCTGTTGCGTCAGGGCCTTGGCGAGTTCGAACACCTGCTCCGGAGGGATGCGGATGCGACTGACCACACGGGCGGGGACGACCGTCCGCCGCTCCCCCGTCGTCTCGTCGACCTCTTCGCGCGGCGGCCTCGCGAGGGCGAGGAAGTCCATCACGAAGACGGATGGCGTGTGCCATACGTTCGCGAAGTCGGCGTAAGAGCCGGGAACCACCTCCGGGGGAAGATCGATCTCGAACTGTCGGGCTGCCTCATCGGCCACAGAATGCCTCCGTCGGGTCGCTTCCGCGAGTCTACGCGGACGACTCCGAGGGGCGGGCCGGAGGGGGTGTCACGCAGCACCTCGCCGCCGAAACGACACCCCGCGACCGAGGCCATACACGGCGTGCGCACGCGGCGCAGCGCCTCGCACGCGGCGCATCGCCTCGCCGGCGGGGCGCAGGGATGCGACCTGCCGAAACGTGCCGGATCGGCGTCGCCGATGGCGGGCGCCCCCGTGCTCAAACCCCCGAGGGGCGGGCCGACGTGTCGCGTCCGACGAGCCGCGCGAAGCCGCTGAGCCGCGCAACGCCCTCGGGCGTGTGGGGAAGGTCGTCGAGCAGCTCGGGGGAATGCACGAGGTAGGCCGTGTGCATCGCACGCGACAGCGCGACGTTGAGACGGTTGCGCAGCAGGAGGAACTCGAGTCCGCGCGGCGCGTCGCGCCCCGAGGAGGCCGCGAGCGACACGATCGCGACGGCGGCCTCTTGGCCCTGGAAGCGATCGACCGTCCCCACCGGCACGTCGGCGTATCCCGCCGCAGCGAGCGCCTCTTCGACCTCGACCTGCTGGGCGTTGTAGGGCGTCACGACGATGATGTCGCGCTGCTCCAGCGGACGCGGATCGCACGTCGTCGCGTCATCTCCGTCGCCGAAGCGGATGTCGCGCCACGTGCGGCCGAGGAGATCCCGCACGAGCTCGACGACGACCGCGGCCTCTTCGGGCGACTGCGTCGCGTTCCCGCGGTGGCGGACCGGCAGAGGGATCACTCCGGGTGCGACACCCTCGAGCGCGCGGAGGTGGGTCGCGGGATGCGCCGCGAGTTCACCCCCGTACGACAGCACCGAGACGGGTGCCGCCACCTCGGGACGCATCCGGCGTGTGCGGCCGAGGAAGTAGCCGAACTCGGGCGCGATGACGTCGGCGCCGTCCATGATCCACCCGAGGGCGGACGTGTCGACGGGAGCGGGATGCGTTCCCTGACTCACCTGCGGAAGCTGCTGCGGATCACCGAGGAGGAGGAGCCGCGGTGATGCCAGCGAGACGGCGATCGTCGAGGCGAGCGAGAACTGTCCCGCTTCGTCGATGACGAGAAGGTCGACGCTCCCGCGCGGGATGCGGCCGTCGTGCGCGAAGTCCCACGCCGTTCCGCCCACGACGAAGCCCTCGGGATGCTCGGCGGCGAACGCCGCGACGCCGTTCTTCGGGATGACGGTGAACGATGGGGGTGCGGCATCCGACGCCGTCGACTTCGGCGCCTTCGCGACCTGCTGCGGAGGAACACCCGCCGCGACGATCCGATCGAGCATGTGCTCGACCACCGCGTGAGACTGCGCGACGACGCCGATGCGGTAGCCGCGTTCGCGGACGAGCCGCGCGATCACGTGCGAGCCGACGTAGGTCTTGCCCGTGCCGGGAGGACCCTGCACGGCGAGGAAACTGTGGTCCAGGTCGAGGATGCCGCGGACGATCGCATCGACGTCATCACCCCGCGATGCCGGCAGAGCGCCGCTCTTCGTCGCAGGCGGTCGACGCGCGAGGAGATCCGTCGCGGCGTCGCCGGGAAGCCCGGGTGCCGCCGCGATGACGGCGTCGGCCCATTCGTCGATCGCCGCTTGCTGTTTGCCCGCGTGGGGCGGCGGAGCGGGAGTCACCGCGAGCGGGAGGTCGCTCCACGTCACTCCGTCGACCGCGGTCTCCTCCACCACGACGCCGTCGTCGAGCACCTCGACGACCGTCACGGGTCGCGCCGCATGGATCCACCGCGGCTTCGCCTCGAACGGATAGGGCGCCGGCACCTCGTAGAGCGCGAATGGCTGGGTGCCGACGCTCATCCTCGTTCCCGGAGCGAGTTCGCCGCGCAGCTCGATCGTGCGGCGCTCCCCTCCTCGACCACTCTCGGCGAAGTGCCAGTCGTCGGTGGCGCGCGACAGATCGGGATCGACGACCAGGACGTCGCGGGTCTCCTGCCAGAGGGAGACGGGTTCGCGGAGCCGGAGGAAGTGGGTCGCCCAGAAGGACTTCGCCTCGCGCGGGTAGTAGTCGATCGCCGCGGCCCCCAACTGCAGGGCGAGCGCGGCAGCCGACTCCGCCTCGTGATCGCCCGCAAGACGGGCAAGCATCCCGGCGCGCGGCGACGGCTCGTAGGTGTTCTCGTCGGGATCAGGATTCGGCGTGGGGCGGAGTCCTGCTTCGCGTGCCCGATCGACGAGCCAATTGCGCAGGCGCCTCGTCGACACGCAGTCGTAGCGGTTGTAGTCGGCGAGGTCTGCGAGGATCGCGGCGCTCGCATCGGGGTCGTCTTCGGCGAGCGCCCGTGCCTCGACGTACCTGACGATCGAGTCGTCGCCCTTCTGCACGTCGCTCGTGCGCACGTCGGCGCCCATGTAGAGCGGCTCGAGCTTCTTGATCGAGTACGACCTCGACCCGACCCGCAGGGCACGCCGCACGATGGGATAGAGGTCGACGAAGACCGCGTCGCGCAGGAGCCGGTCGACATCGGCCTCGCGCACGCCGTATCGCGCCGCCATCGCGAGCAGGTGCGTCGGCTCGTAGGGTGCGTAGTGGTAGATGTGCATGCCGGGGCTCTGCGCGAGTCTGAGCGTCACGACATCGATGAACGTCTCGAACGCCCGCTTCTCGTCGGCGAAGGAATGCGCCCAGAGCGCCGAGTACTGTTCGCGGTCATCGACCCACCCGAAGAGGTAGTCGATGCCCCAGTTCTTGACGGCATCGGGGTGCACGCCGTCTTCCGTGTACAGCGGGTCACCCTCGAAGTCGAAGAACATGTCGGCGTTGTCGGGGCGCGGAAGCGCCGCGAGCGCCTGCGCCTGCACGACCTCGAACGTCGGGATCGCGACGGGAGCGTCGCTCGCCTGTTCGGATGCCACGGCGACACCGCCCGCAGGACTCTCGAGCTGCAGTCGGGCCTGCGTGCGGAGCATCCGGAACACCTCGACGCTCATCCGCGCCGGGGGCTCGTCGAGCCGGGCCAGGTCGTCGATCGTCGTGACCCCCGCATCGCGGAGGCGCTGCCGCTGGACGGGCCGGATGCCCGCAACGAGCAGCAGATCCCGGGCGGCCGTGACCTCGGCGTCACACGTCGCACACCGGCCGCACGCGACGACCGCGAGCTGGCCGCGATCGTCGCCCCACGCGAGCGGCGCGCCGCCCGCACCGAGGTCGAGCCGCCGATCGGCGACGAGGGCCGCGAGCCGCTCGCGCCGCAGCCCGAAGACGGGCATGAGGTCGTCGACCGCATGGACCGAGGTCGTGCCGTCACCCAGGAGGAGTTCCACACGGTCGGCGCGGGGAACTCCCAACCGGTCGAGCTGATCGACATATGCCGCGAGCTGCATGAGCGCCGTGACGCGGGCCCTTCGGGCGAGCTTCGTGTCTTGCACGATCCACCTGCCGCGTTCGTCGCGCACGAGGAAGTCGGCGAACCCCACGAAGTCGGACGTCGCGAACGCCGCCTGGTAGATCACCTGCGCGTCGGAGGCGAGAGCCGCGTTCGTCGCTGCGACGGCGGCCGCGAGCGCCTCGACGTCGCGCGACGCCGTCTCGGGGATGACGGTGACGGATGCCGCACCGAACCGCGCGACGTAGTCGGCGAGGACGCGCTGCTCATGGACGATCCCGAGACGCCCGGCGCGGGCCAGCGTCTCATCGACGGGCTCCTCGACGGCGGGGACACGGCCGAGCTTGGCGTCGACAGCCCGCATCCACGCGAACTCGCATTCGGCCGCGGCCTTCAGGTCGCTCGCACTCCAGACGATCCGGCCTTCACTTTCGATGTAGCGCATGCCTCCCCTTTCCCCCCGACCCTAGCCGGGGGTTCGGACAGCCGGATCCGCGCGCGTGAGTGCCAGACTGGGGTCATGAGCCTTCCGTTCGAGAGCGTGTACCGGCACGGCTTCGCACGAATCGCCGCGTGCACGATCCCCGTTGCGATCGCCGACCCGAAGACCAACGCCGCGGCGGTCCTCGACGCGGCACGCGCATGCGATGAGGACGGCACAGCGGTCGCCGTCTTCCCCGAGCTGTGCCTCACGGGATACGCGATCGAGGACCTCGTGATGCAGGACGTCGTGCTCGAGGCCGTCGTCGCCGCGATCGAGCAGCTCGTCGCGGCATCCGTCGACCTCATGCCCGTCCTCGTCGTGGGGGCACCGCTCCGGCAGGGCTCGCGCCTCTACAACTGCGCCGTCGTGATCCACCGCGGAGAGATCCTCGGCGTCGCGCCGAAGTCGTACCTCCCCACCTACCGCGAGTTCTACGAGCGTCGCTGGTACGCCCCCGGCGACGACCAGGCCGGCGCGGACATCCGGATCGGAGCTTTCGAGGCGCCGTTCGGCCCCGATCTGCTCTTCGAAGCGCTCGACGTTCCGGGCCTCGTCCTCCACGCGGAGGTGTGCGAAGACGTCTGGGTGCCGATCCCCCCCTCGTCGTCGGCGGCCCTCGCGGGAGCGACGGTGCTCGTCAACCTCAGCGGGAGTCCCATCACGATCGCCCGCGCGGACGACCGCAAGACGCTCGTGCAGTCGCAGTCGCTGCGCTGCCTCGCCGCCTACGTCTATGCGGCGGCAGGTACGGGCGAGTCGACGAACGACGTCTCGTGGGACGGCCAGACGATGATCTACGAAGGCGGGATGCTGCTCGCCGAGAGTGAGCGCTTCCCCGACGGACCCCGACGCTCCGTCGCCGACGTCGACCTCGACCGGCTGCGACAGGACCGTCTTCGCCAGGGCACCTTCGACGACAACCGGCGCACGACGGATCCCCGCATGCGCACGGTGCACTTCCAGCTCGACCCGACGCCGCGCGACATCGGGCTGCGGCGATCGCTCGATCGCTTCCCCTTCGTCCCCGACGACCCGTCCCGCCTCGCTCAGGACTGCTACGAGGCCTTCAACATCCAGGTCTCCGGGCTCGAGCAGCGTCTACGGGCGATCGGCAACCCGAAGCCCGTCATCGGCGTCTCGGGCGGACTCGACTCCACGCACGCGCTTCTCGTCGTCGCGCGGGCGATGGACCGGCTCGGGCGACCGCGGAGCGACATCCTCGCCTACACGATGCCCGGCTTCGCCACGAGCGACCACACGAAGTCCAATGCCATCGCCCTCGCCGAGGCGGTCGGAGCGTCGATCGAGACGATCGACATCCGCCCCACCGCGACGGAGATCCTGAAGGGCATCGGCCACCCCTTCGCCGACGGCGAGCCGGTCTACGACGTCACGTTCGAGAACGTGCAGGCCGGTGTGCGCACCGACCTGCTCTTCCGCCTCGCCAATCAGCGCGGCGGAATCGTCATCGGCACGTCCGACCTGTCCGAACTCGCGCTCGGCTGGGCGACCTACGGCGTCGGCGACCAGATGAGCCACTACGCCGTCAACACCGGCGTGCCCAAGACCCTCATCCAGCACCTCATCCGCTGGGTCATCGCGGCGGGCGAGGGCGTCGACGATGCCGAGGCCGTCGTTCTGCAGTCGGTGCTCGACACCGAGATCTCCCCCGAGCTCGTGCCGGCGGGCGAGGACGGCCGCATCCAGTCGACACAGGACCGCATCGGGCCCTACGCCCTCCACGACTTCGCCCTCTTCCACGTGCTCCGCTACGGCTTCGCGCCCTCGAAGATCGCTTTCCTCGCCTCGCGGGCATGGGCGGATCCGGATGCCGGAGCCTGGCCCCCCGGCTTCCCCGAGAGCGACCGCTTCGCCTACGACCTCGAGACCGTCGCGAAGTGGCTCCGCGTCTTCCTCCAGCGCTTCTTCGCGTTCGCGCAGTTCAAGCGGTCCGCCATCCCCAACGGACCGAAGGTCTCCCCCGCGGGCTCTCTCTCGCCGCGGGGCGACTGGCGCGCCCCCTCGGACGGCAACGCCCGCGCGTGGCTCGCGGAGCTCGACGCCGCCCTTCCGCAGGCCTGACCCCGCGGCATCCGCGCGTTCGCGAGGAGATCCGCGAACCTGAGGACCCGGATGCCGCAAACCTCCTCAGAATCGCGGATCCCCTCAGTTCTGCGATGGGAAGCCGAGGGATCAGGCGGGGTGGGCTCCGTAGGCGAGCGTGATGATCCAGCCGTCGCGGGACAGGTCCGACAGCTGATAGAAGACGCGGCGGTCGGGGATCCACCCCTTCGTGCGGGCGGAGTCGAGCCGCACGTGGTCGGCGGCGACCCTCGTCCCGCGGCCGTCGGCGTCGCGGACCGCCTGCACACGCGTCCAGTGAGCGAGGAGTACGCCGAGATCGTCTTCGTCGAACAGGTGCGAGTGCCGCTTCATGACGCGCAGTTCCGCATCGTCGGGGTGCGCGTCACGCAGGTCGAGCCCGATCGGGACGGCGGGATCGGCGACGGCCACGACGGTCGCGGCGCGGAAGTTCGCGTTCCTCACCGAGAGCGGCACCTCCGCGCCCGCGACCTCGGCGATGAGCTGCGTGTGGAAACCGAACGTCCCCGGAGACTCGCGCTCCACGCGCACGGCCTTCTCCTCGATACCCAGTCGCTCGGCGATGATCTCCTTCGCGAGGAGACGCTTGCGGTCGTGCTCGGCGATCTTCGGATCCCAGCCGAGCCGCGCGGTGATGCCGGCGGGAGTGTCCAGCAGGACGGATTGCATGTGTCCTCCACTTCGTGCGGCGGGGCCGCACTCACATCCTGCCCGGACACGACTCCGGGCGATAGCGGCACGCGCCGGAGAAAAGACACCACGGAGGGGCGGCGTGAAGACGCCGCCCCTCCGAAGGGACCTGCTCAGTTGCTGCCGGCAGACGCGACCGATCCGGCCGAGGGTGCCGACGGCGGGGATGCCGGCGAGTCGACCGGCGCAGGTGCCGGCGGCGCGGGCGCCGGTGCGGGGGGTGCCGGTGCAGGGGGGACCGGCGTGGGGGCGCTCACCGCCGAGACGGGCGATGCGGGGGATGCCGGCGTCACCGGGGAAGCCGGCGACGGCGACGGGGAGGGCGACGACATGACGGATGCCGACGTGTCCGTTGCCCGCATCTGGACGGTGCCACTGTCGAGCACCGACCCCTTCGAGCCGACGACGGCCCCACCGGGAACGACGGCGCCGTCACCCGTGCGCAGGTCCATGTTCGCCGCGGTCGCCGCTGCGGCGCCGCCGACGAGCGTGAGACCCAGGGCACCCGCGACACCGTACGTGATCCACTTCTTCTTCTCAGGCATTTCCTTCTCCTTCCGACTCCGACGGGGGGTCGGACCCCGCCGGGACTCTTCCAGTGTCACGGCGAGCGGTAAGCCGTATCGAAGGAGTCCGTGAGACGCCTCTTAGGTTTCCGTGGCTGCCCGGAGAGGCTCGACGCGACCGAGCGAGACGTCGTCCGCTGCGCGCAGGAGGAGCTCGGCACGCTCCCGGTCACCGAGCTCCCACGCGCCGATCGCGTGGCCGAGGAGGTGTGTCGCGGCCCGGGCTCGGAGCCCGGAGCCGGCGGCATCCCATCGGCGAATCGCTCGATCGGCGAGTTCCCAGAGCCGCAGATCGCGGGGCGCAGGTGTCAAAAGGGCGCTCGCGATGGCGTGCGAGAGGAACGCGGCGGTGTCGTCGCTCGGCTCGCCGCGACCCGCCGTGTCGACGTCGATGACGCTCGACACCCGCAGGTCCGCGTCGAGGAACACCTGCCCGAAGTGCAGATCGCCGTGGATCGTGACGGCCGGCTCCTCGCCCCACGACGCGCGCGCTCGGGCGGCGATGCCGGCGGCGACGGGACGCCAGGCGTCGGGGAGGACGGTGTCCAGTCGGTCGGCGTACCACTCGAGGCGGCGAACGAGGTCCGTACGGGCGGAACGCTCGATCGAAGCCCGCGCGAGGCGGTCGCGGAGCGCGTCGACCTCGTCGAGGAGCCCGTCGGCCGTCCAGTCGGCGTCCTGCGCGGCGGTGCCGAAGGCGTGATCCCACACGACGAGGCCCGCGTCCGACCATCCACGGAGCGCCGGCACGGGCACCCCGGCGTCCGCGAGGGCACGGTGCGCGTCGACGATGGCCGACGTCCGGGACGGCAGGACCGCCTTGATCCACGCGAACGTGTCTCCGACAGGGACGCGCAGGACAGCGCGCCGACCCGGCCGGTACGCCACCATCTGCGGCATCCCGGTCGCCCGGACGCCGAGCCTGTCCAGCAGCGTCTCGGCCGCCTGCGAGAACGCGACGGCGGCGAGAGCGGGGAGGTACGGATCGGAGGGATGCAGCCAGATCCGCACCGACGGCTCCTCCGGCGTGCCGACGAGGAGGCCCGTCTCCTGCACCACTCGACGCGTCGACGTGTCGACGTAGTAGGTGAGGGAGCCGTCGACGGACGCGACGGAGAAGCCTGCCACCGACCCGCTACCGAGCGGCTCGCGACTCACGAGTGTGATCTCCGAAGCGGGGTCGAGCGCGAGCGCGTCGACGAGGAGCGCGCGCTCGGGCGGTGCGATGTACATCCTTCGATCACAGCACGGGAGAGCGTCCCGACCCATGAGATGTCTCTTATCAATCCGGTTCGTGCCCGATCAGACATCCATACTGAAATCGTGGAAAGGAGACGGGGAACGCGCGTACGACTTCCCGTCGTGTCCGTCCGCACGCGCCTCATCGCCGTCATCACGGTCGTCGCCGCCCTCGGCCTCATCGCCGTGGGTTTCGTCGTCTACGTCGAAGAACGCCAGCGCATCCTCGACCAGGTCGACGATCTCCTCGAGGCGAACCTCGCCTCGGCCCGCTACCTCGTCGAACAGGGCGACGGCGAGACGCTCGCGTGGGACGACGCGACGGCGGCGCTCGCAGCCGTCGTCCAGCGCGCGGCACCCGACGACAATACGGGCGTCATCGGTCTCGTCGACGGCCAGCCCCGTCTCGTCCCAGGGGTGCCCCTCGACGTCGACCTGCAGTCCGCCCCCGGTTTCGTCAGCCACGTCGTGAGCACCTCACGCGGCGCCGATCCCGTCATCGGCACGTATGCCGACGACGGAGTGACGTGGCGGTACCTCGCGATTCCGATCTCGGTCGACACGGATGCCGCACCCCCCGCGACCTTCGTGATCGCGTACGACGTCGAGGCCGAGCTCGCCGAGATCAACAGCGCCGCGCGCGTCTTCCTGATCGCCTCGCTCGTCACCCTCCTCCTCATCGCGGCCGCGGCGGCTCTCGTGACGACGCGGCTGCTGCGTCCGCTCCGTCAGATGCGTGAGACGGCGGAGCGCGTCTCCGCCCAATCGCTCTCCGAACGGCTGCCGATCGAGGGGCGCGACGACGTCTCGGAGCTCGCCCGCACGATGAACGAGATGCTCGACCGGCTCGACGAAGCGCTCGACTCGCAGCGACGGCTCCTGAGCGACGTCGGGCACGAGCTCAAGACACCGTTGACGATCGTGCGCGGTCACCTCGAAGTCGTCGACCCCGACGACTCCGCCGATGTGCGCGAGACGCGGGACCTCGTCGTGGACGAGCTCCAGCGCATGGCCGACCTCGTCCAGGATCTCGCGGCGGCGGCGGCCCTCCACGGCCCCGCTCCCGTGCGCCCCGTGCCGACCGACGTCGACGACCTCATGCGCCAGATCCTGCGCAAGGCCGAAGGCATCGACGGCGCGGATGCGGCGATGGGCACGCGTGCGGAGATCGTGACGTCGCTCGATCCGGGGCGCGTGACGCAAGCGGTCCTCCAGCTCGCCCAGAACGCCGTGACCCATGCCGGTGGCCGAATGGTGCTGTCCAGCCGCGTCGTCGGCGAACGGCTCGAGCTGTCCGTTCGCGACTTCGGGCCCGGAGTCGACGATGAGTCGAAGCCGCACGTGTTCGACCGCTTCCACCGCGGCGCCGACGCCGGCGAGCGCGCCGGCAGCGGCCTCGGCCTCAACATCGTGCAGGTCATCGCGCGGGCACACGGCGGCAGCGTCCGCGTCGTGGATGCCGAGGGCGGCGGCGCCGAGTTCGTGATCTCCCTCCCCCTCATCGGGGCGGCATCCCTCCCCCCGGGGCTCGTGATCCCCCCGCGCCCGCCGCTCCCGGTGGACGCGGCTTCCCCCCAGACCCCCGTCGGCGCAGCGGAGAGGCGGACGTGACGTGGCATCCATTCTGATCGCCGACGACGAAGCACGGATCTCGGGCTTCATCGACAAAGGACTGCGCGCAGCCGGGTACGCGACATCGGTCGCGACAACGGGGCCGCAAGCGCTCGATCTCGCGCTGAGCGGCGAGTTCGATCTGCTCGTCCTCGACGTCAATCTGCCGGGCATGGACGGATTCGCCGTGCTGGAGAACTTGCGGGGGTCGGGATCCACGATGCCCGTCATCATGCTGACGGCGCGCGTCGAGATCTCCGACACCGTGGCGGGGCTCGAGGGCGGTGCCGACGACTACCTCGGCAAACCCTTCCGCTTCGACGAGCTCGTCGCGCGTATCCGGTTGCGGATGCGGCGGGACACGGGGTCGACGACGACCGTGCTCTCGCACCGCGATCTCGTGCTGGACATCCGCACCCGCCGAGCCCATCTCGACGGAAGCGCCGTCGAACTGTCGGCGCGGGAGTTCGCCCTCGCCGAGGAGTTCGTGCGCAACGCCGGACAGGTGCTGAGCCGCGAGCAGCTCCTCAGCCGCGTCTGGGGCTTCGACTTCGATCCCGGCTCGAACGTCGTCGACGTCTACGTCGGGTACCTGCGGCAGAAGCTCGGCCAGGGACGCATCGAAACGGTGCGCGGAGTGGGCTACCGGCTCGTCTGACACGCGCTCGAAAGGCACTGGCGCGGGGGCCCGGCGAGGAGTACCGTCATCCCTCGGAGAGCCGGGAAGCCTGGTCGGCCCGCGACACAGCGGCAACCTCAGGCGACCATTCGGGCGCCTGGCTCGACCGGAGGAAGACCATGGGCTCTCCCCTCATCCACGTGCGCGATCTGCGCAAGAATTACGGCCGGACGGCGGCCCTCGACGGCTTCGACCTCGATGTCGCGGAGGGCGAAGTGCACGGCTTCCTCGGGCCGAACGGCGCGGGAAAGTCGACGACTCTCCGCATCCTGCTCGGACTCGCCCGCGCGAGCTCGGGAACAGCGACCGTCTTCGGCCGCGACCCGTGGCGCCACGCGACCGAGATCACCGCCGACATCGCCTACGTGCCCGGCGACGTCGCGCTCTGGCCGAACCTGACGGGCGGCGAGACGATCGATCTCCTCCTGCGTCTGCGGGGTGGCGGCTCGACGACCGAGCGGGAGCGACTCGTCGAGGAGTTCGACTTCGACCCCCGGAAGAAGGCCCGGACGTACTCGAAGGGCAACCGGCAGAAGGTTGCGCTGATCGCGGCGCTCGCGCGCCCCGCACGCCTCTACGTGCTCGATGAGCCGACGTCGGGGCTCGATCCACTCATGGAGGCGGCATTCCGGCGGGAGATCGACCGCGTGCGCGCGGGCGGGGCGACGGTGCTGCTGTCGAGCCACATCCTCAGCGAAGTGAGCCAACTGTGCGACCGCGTGACGATCATCCGCGACGGGCGCACCGTGCAGACCAGCACGATGGCCGAGATCACGGGATCGGGTGCGGAGTCGCTCGAGGAGCTCTTCCTCAGCCACTACACGAGGGACGCGTCGTGACCCGCGCTCTCGTTCGCGCTCAGCTGCGGCGCGAACGCTGGCTGCTGCCCATCTGGATGCTCGGGATCCTCGGTCTGCTCGCGGCGTCGGGCATCGCAGTCGCGCGTGAGTTCGGCGACGAGCAGGAGCGCATCGCCCTCGCTGCCGTCGCGGCGGGCAATCCGGCGTTCCTCTTCCTGCGTGGCCTTCCCGATGGAGCGGAGACCGGTGCGCTCGTCTTCTTCCAGACGTTCGCCTTCCTCGCGATCCTCACGGGCCTCATGAACACCTTCCTCGTCGTGCGCCACACCCGCGCCGATGAGGAACGCGGCCGTGCGGAGCTCATCGCGGCCACGCCCATCGCGCGCACTCTTCCGCTGAGGGTGACTCTCGGGATCGCGCTCGCTGCCGACGTCCTGCTCGCGGCAGGTGCCGCAGGGATCGGACTCGCTCTCGGCTACGAGCTGCGATCGGCCGTCGTCATGGCGGCGGCGATCGGGGCGATCGGTGTGTGCTTCGCCGGAATTGCCGCGCTCGCGGCGCAAGTGATGCCGAGTTCACGCGGCGCGAACGGGCTCGCGGCGGCGATCGTCGGAGTGGCCTATCTCATCCGCGGGATCGGGGACGCGCTCGGCACGGCGACCGATCTCACGTCGGTCTCGCCGTCCTGGATCTCCTTCCTCTCGCCCATCGGCTGGGCACAGGCGACCGCTCCCTTCTCATCGGCCGATCCGCTCCCGCTCCTCGCGGTCGTCGGCCTCGGCGCCGTGACCGGAGTCGCCGCGATCCTCGTCCGGGCCCGACGCGACCTCGGGGAGAGCCTCATCGCGGAGCGGACGGGTCGGCCCGTCTGGGCGCGGGCGTCGGCGGGTCGTCTCGCCGTGAGGATGCAGCGGGGGTCCACGATCGGCTGGGCTATCGGTGCCGGCATCCTCGGCCTCTTCGCGGGACTGCTCAGTCCGGTCGTCGCGGAGGCGGTAGCGGAGAACGACGCCCTCGCGGAGCTCATCGGACGCCTGTCGCCGGGGCTCGAGGTCGACACCGGTGCCGCGTTCACCGTCGCCCTCCTCGGGCTCAGCGCGACACTCGCCACAGCAGCGGGGGTCCAGGCGATGACCCGGATGCGTGCCGACGAGGCGGAGGGGCGCGCCGAGCTCCTGCTCTCGACCCCTCTCCCCCGCGGTGGATGGCTCGGACGACAGCTCGTGGTGGCGATCGGGGCGATGATCATCGTCGCGATCACGGGCGGATTCGCGGCCGGCATGAGCCTCGCCGCGACCGGTGGAGGCGCGGAGCGGATCCCCGAGTCACTCGCCGCCGTGGGCGTCTTCCTCCCCGCGGGGGCCGTCTTCGTGACGCTCACGGCGCTCGCGTTCGCCACGGTTCCCCGCGAGACGATCGCGCTCGGGTGGGGCCTCCTCGCCGTGGGCCTCGTCCTCGGCCAGTTCGGCGACCTCCTGGGTCTTCCCGAATGGCTGCAGGACGTCAGCCCTCTGCGGCATGTGCCGGCCGTGCCGATCGAGCCCATCGATCCGTGGGCGCTGGCACTGCCCCTCGCGGCCGCCGCCGTTTTCGCAGGCGGCGCCTTCGCACTACTGCGACGGCGCGACGTCCCCGCGTAGCCCTGCGGCCTCGGCATCCTCCGACTGCCCCTTGCGACGCTCTCTCAAATCGAGGATCGACACGATGAAGGCGATTCCGAGGAAAAGCGCGACCGACAGCATCCCGAACGCATACGCGTCGTGGTAGACGACGAGGTCGTCGTTCGCGCCCGTCTCGCGGTAGATCGTCGCGTAGAAGAGCGACAGCGCGACCGCCGTTCCGACCGCCGTGCCGATGCGCTGGCCGAGCTGACCGACCGAGCCCGCGACGCCACCCTGCTTGACGGGGATCTCGGCGAGAGTGAGCGTCTGGTTCGGAGCGATCACGAGGCCGCCGCCGAATCCGCCGATGACCATGACGCCCGCCATGACGTAGGGCGTCCACGCCGGGTCGGCGTACACCGCGGTGAGGACGAGGCCTCCGACACACGCGAGGATGCCGACGAGTCCCCACACGACGACGGGGCGGCCGTAGCGCCCGACGAGGTTTCCGCCGACCCACGACGCGATGGCGCTCGAGAGCGCGAACCCGATCGACACCATGCCCGCGTACACGGGCTCGAGCCCGAGGCCCGTCTGCAGGAACAGCGTCGTCGTGAGGAACAGCGCGGGGGCGGCGGCGAAGTAGGCGGCTTGGAGGATCGTGCCGTTGCGGTACGACGCGACTCGGAAGAGCGGGAGCGGCACGAGCGGAGAACCACCGCGGGCGGCGTAGCGGCGCTCCCACGCGAGGAACGCGGAGGCGAAGAGCGCGAAGACGACGAGAAGCCACCAGCGGGCCGGATTGTCGGTGGGGGCACCGGTCGTGAAGAGGAACGGCCACATGAACGCGACGACGGATGCGCCGAAGAGGAGCAAGCCCACGGGGTCGAGCTGGATGCGACGCGAAGACCGCGTGCGGGTCGCGGGGAGGAGCCACAGCACGAGGGCGATCGCGATGAGGCACAGCGGCACGTTCATCCAGAAGATGAGACGCCACCCGTCGGTCGGACCGCCGATCGCGATGAGGAGGCCCCCGAGCGTCGGACCGAACGCCGTCGCAACGCCGATCGTCGCGCCGAAGAGACCGAACGCGCGGCCGCGCTCCTTGCCCTGGAAGAGTTCCTGGGCCATTCCGAGCACTTGGGGCATCTGGATGCCGGCGGCGACGCCCTGCAGGAGTCGCGCGACGAGCAGCACCGTCGCATTCGGGGCGGTCGCGCAGAGGATGCTCGTGAGCGTGTAGAGCGAGAGTCCGATGACGAACAGCACGCGACGCGACCTCTGGTCGCCGAGGCGCCCCGCCGGCACGAGCGCGAGGCCGAAGGTGAGGACGAAGCCGGACACGATGAGCTGCAGCTCGGTCGATCCCGCGTCGAGGACCTCACCGATCGACGGCAGCGCGACGTTGACCTTCGTCAGGTCCATGATCGTGATGGCCGCGACGGCGACGCACACCCAGAATGCGCGCCAGCGCGCGGCACTCGATAGCGGGATCGCGGCGGTGGCCGGCGCAGCTGAGGAAGTCATCGGATTCAGGCTAACCCTCGTGCAGCCTCGGGGGTTTGCGACAATGATCCAGTGAAACTCCTCGTCGCCGCGCTCGACTCCGAATTGACCGCCTTCCCCGCCGACCTTCCCGGCTTCACCCGTCTGGTCACGGGACCGGGAAAGCTCAAGGCCGCCTACGCGCTGACGCGCGCTCTCGACGCCGCCGACTACGAAGAGATCCTCGTCGTCGGAACGGCCGGCGCGATCGATCCGGCACTCGAATCCGAGGTGTACGAGATCGCGGCCGCGATCCAGCACGATGTCGTCGATCTCGACGGCGTCGTGGGACAGCACATCTCACTCCCCGGCCGAGTGGACACGGCCCGCGACGGGGTCACGATCGCGACGGGCGACCACTTCGTCGACGGCGCCGAATCGGTCGAGGTGGTGCGGGGACTCGGTGCGGGCCTCGTCGACATGGAGACCTACGCCTACATCTGGGTGGCGCAGCAGTTCGGTGTCCCTATCCGCGTCCTGAAATCGGTGTCGGACCGGGCTCAGGACGATGCGATCACGGATTGGCGCGAAACGGTGGCCGCGTGCAGCGCGCAGCTGCGCGAGGTCGTCCGAGCCGAGTACGGCGTCTGACCGACGGGATGCCGCACGCCGCGGCATCCCGTGACGTCATTCCCGCCCGCGGGCGAAGACTCCGCGCAGGAGGAAGAACACGATGACGGCGACGACGGCGACGATCAGCAGCTTGAAGATGAACGCGAGCACCGAGAAGAGGATGTTCACGAGGAACCAGGCGATGACGATCGCGACGATGACGCCGAGGATCGTCCAGAGGGTGTTCTTGTTCATAGGGATAGCCTAGACACGCAGCGTGGTCGCTCGGAATCGTCGGGTCTGCGGACTCGCGGCGATCCGGCCGGGGCGCGTGTCCACCACGACGCCGAGCGAGGAAACATGTCCCACCCCGAAGAGCCCACCCCGAAGGGCACCACTCCGGTGCCCGATGAGTCGAGCGACGCGCAGCCCACGGCAGCGTATCCGCCGGTTCCCGAGATGCCCGCGGCGTATGCGACCGAGAATCCGGCGTACGGTCAGGACGACCAGCAGACGGCGGCCTACCCGCCGCCTGCCCCCCAGCCGACGGCGGCCTACCCGCAGTACGCGCCCCCGAGCGCGTACGCGCAGCAGCCCGCTCCGTACGGTTCCCCGGCCGCCGGGTACGCTGCCCCGACGCCGCAGCCCAGCGGCCCCGACACGCGGCCGAAGACGCTCGGATGGGTGTCCCTCGGACTCGCGATCCTCGGTGTCGTCCTCGCGTCGGTCGCTTTCATCCCCATGATGTGGGTATCCCTCGTGCTCGCCCTCGTCGGCGGTCTCCTCCTGCTCGTCGCGCTCATCCTCGGGATCGTGACGCTCGCGAACAAAAAGCAGGGCGGCAAGGGCTTCGGAATCGGTGCCATCGTCGTGTCCGTCCTCGGCAGCGGCGTATGGATCGGTGCGATCATCTGGTCGATCGTCATCATCGGCCTGGGGACAGCCGGCTGGGACTCGGGCTCGGAAGGTCTCCCTCCCGGAGTCGAACAGTCCGAGGGGGGATCCGCCACCGCCGGTGGTGAAGAGGCCTTCCTCGCCGAAGTCCGGCCCGAGCTGCTGACGCTGTTCCAGGAGATCGACCCGGCCATCACGCTCGAGCTGATGGAGACCGCCTTCCCCGACGATGCCCTCATCTCGATGGGCGAGGGCAGCCTCCTCGCGGGCGACGCCGGACGCGACGCGATGGTCGAGGTGCTCGCTCAGTCGAGCGGCGGTGCCTTCACACCCGAACAGGCAGCGGAGTTCTACGACGTCGTGCATTCGGCCGCGCAGGAGCACCTGGCCGACTGACGTCGACCGCCCGCGCGGGCATTACGCGTAGGCGGCGACCGCCTGCCGGATGACGCTCGGACCTTCGGGAGTCGCTTCGACGACGATGCCCGCCGGCAGGTCGGCCTGCATCGCCTCGACGTGGCTGATGACCCCGACGGTGCGCCCGCCGACGCGCAGCTCGTCGAGCGTGCGCATGGCGATGTCGAGGGTGTCGCGGTCGAGTGAACCGAAGCCCTCGTCGATGAAGAGCGTGTCGAGGCGCACGCCCCCCGCCTCGGCGGTGACGACCTGCGCGAGGCCCAGCGCCAGGGCGAGGGATGCAAGGAAGGTCTCGCCACCCGAGAGCGACTGCACGGGGCGCGAGTGGCCCGTGTGGAGGTCCATGACGGCGAGCCCGAGCCCGGACGCTCTGCCGTGCGCCGCGAGCGCGTCGGAGTGCTGGAGCAGATAGCGTCCGTCGGTCATCTCGGTGAGTCGCGTGTTGGCGGCGGCGACGATCTTCTCGAGTTCAGCGGCGAGCACGAAGGTCTCGAGATCCATCTTCTTCGTGTTGGGCGCGCGCCCCGCGACGGCGTTCGCGAGTTCCGTGATGACGGCGGCCTCGCCCGCGCGCTCGGCGATGAGGTCGTGTGCGGCGTCGGCCGCACCGGATGCCACCGCCAGCTGACCCGCATAGCCGCGGAGCCGCACGTGTCGATCGACCGCAGCCCGCCAGCGCTCCGTCGCCTCCGCGAGCTCGATCGCCGCGCCGATCGGGTCGATCGGCTCCTCTGGGAGCGCCTCGAGTTCGAGGTCCATGAGCGTTCCGCGGTGCGACACGAGATCGGCCTCGTGCTCACGCACCGTCGCGTCGAGGGCGGCCCGAGCGGCGTCGTCGCGGAGGGCTGCTCGCGCCGCGTCGCGATCGGCGAAGCTCGAGCGTTCGAGCGCGCTGTCGACCTCGCGCGTCGCGGCAGCCGCTGCCGCGCGCCGCTCCGACAGCGTGCTCTCGGCGGCGGCACGCCTGCGACCGAGAGCGAGGCGATGCGTCACGGCAGCGAGCCTCTCGGCAACCGACGGGTGGTCTCCACGAGCGCGCTCGACCTCGTCTGTCGCCGCCGCGAGGGCGTCCTGCGCGCGCACACGGGCCCTGTCAGCCGCCTGGAGTTCCAGATCGAGCGCCGCAAGCTCGTCTTCGATGACCGCGAGCCGGGCGACGGCGGCCGCACGGAGCGCCTCCTGCTCGTCGCGCTCGCGCGCTGCCGCATCCGCGTCGGACTCTTCCGCGAGAGCGAGGGCCAGCTCGTCTTCCGCCGCTGCGACGTCGAGCCCGCCCGCGCGCGCGGCGGCGTCGGCGTGCGCGGCGCGCGCCGACCGGAGCGCCACGGCTGCCGCGGCATCCGTCTCGATCGCCGCGTCCTTCGCCGCCGTCGCCGCATCGATGTCGTCCGGCGTGACGGGGTCGTCGCCACGCGCGGCCGGGAACGGATGCTCGACCGCTCCGCAGACCATGCAGGGTTCGCCGTCGACGAGGGTCTCGGCCAGCTCACCGGCGTGGTCGCGGAATCGGCGCTCGCGCAGGTCATCGAGCGTCGCGGAGGCCACCGTCAGCGCGCGACCCGCGGAAAGCGCCGCCGCCTCGGCCGCACGAAGCGAGTCGGCGAGCGTCGTCGCCTCACGAGCCGCGCCGAGGCGATGGTGACGCTCGGCGACCCGCGCTGTCGCCGCGTCGCGTCCTTCCGCCCGCGCTGCCGCCGCGGCGACCCGTTCGAGGTGACCCGCGATCGTCTCGGGGAGCGCCGCGCGGCGCGTCGCGTGCTCGTCACGGCGCGCAGCGATCCGCGCGAGGGCCGTGTCGGCCGTCGCGGCAGCATCGCGGAGTTCGGGCAGGGCTTCCTCGGCACGGAGTGCCTCGCCTAGCGCACCCGCTACGGCGGCGAGCTCGGCGATTCGGGCCTCGTGGTCGTCCGCCGCGCGCTCGCCCGCGGCGTGCCACGCCGCGCGGGCCGCCTCGACGGCAGCCTCGGCGTCGTCGGCGCTCACCGTCACCCGCTGCTCCGACGCGAGGATCCCGCGAAGGGCCTCGGCCTGCACGGCCTGAGCGAGCTCGGATCGAGCTCGCTCGATCTCGGGAATGCGTGCTTCGAGGGCGGCGAGACCCGCTCGCGCACGATCGCGACGCTCCTGACTTTCGCGCTGGCGTCGCACGAGCGCATACGTCGCGTCGGCGGCGTCACGCGCGTCGCGCAGGGCCCTCTCATCGGCGGCCGCGATCTCGCTCTCGTGGGCGGCGTGGAGACTCGCTGTTCCGATTGCCTCGCGACGCGCGTCTTCGTCGGCGTCGGGATCGACCTCGACACCGGCATCGACGAGAAGCTGCTCGGCCGTCTCGAGCTGCAGGAGGAGCGCGCGACGCTCGAACTCGAGGGTCTCCGCGACCTCCTTGCGTCGCGCGTCGAGCAGGGCTTCGTAGTCGCTGAAGCGATGAGAGCCGAAGAGCGTGCGAAGGAGCCGCTGACGGTCGTCGTTGCGCGCGTGCAGGAACTCGGCGAACCGGCCCTGCGCGAGGAGGATCACCTGCAGGAACTGCGCCTTCGTGACGCGCAGAACGTCGGCGAGCTCGTTCGCGACGTCGACGGAGCGGGCGGCGATGTCGACCCAGGCACCGTCGATGAACTCGCTCAGCCGTGCCTGCGCGGCGCTCACGGTCGTTCCCGTGCCGCTCTTCTTCGCGCGCTCGTAGGACGGCACGCGCTCGACCCGCAGACGGCGGTCTCCGTTCGTGAACTCCAGCACGACGCGGGTGGGCTCATCGAGTGCGGCATGATCGCTGCGGACGCGGCGGTCGCCGTCGTCGTAGCGCGGGATGTCGGCGTACAGCGCGAAGCAGATGGCGTCGAGGATGCTCGACTTGCCGGCACCCGTCTTTCCCGCGATCAGGAAGACGCCGTCGTGCGCGACGGCGTCGAAGTCGACGCACTGGCGATCGCGGAACGGACCGAACCCCTCGATCTCAAGCCGATGGATCTTCACGCGCTGAGCTCCGAGACGCGCGACGCCGAGATGACGTCGTCGATGAGCTCGCGCTCGCGCTCGCTCGGCCCGCGTCCGGCACGCACGTGCGCGAGGAACCGGGCGATGAGCTCCTGGTCGGTCTCGGCTCCCGCCACGCGCTCCGCGTAGGTCACGGCGTCACCCGCGTGACGCTTCGCGGGCGAGAGCTCGATCTTCGCGGCGTACGGGAACCGCGCGCGGAGCTTGCGCATGGGTTCGAGCTGCGGAGTGTCATCGGTCAGGACGGCACACACCCAGTCATCGACGTGGGCATCGTACTCCGCCGCGGTCAGGAGGTCATCGAGCCGACCCCGAAGCGTCACGAGCCGCCGCGGAACGGGGAGCTCGAGCCAGTCGACGGAGGCGACGCCCGCGGCATCCATCTCGACGAGCCACGACCCGCGGGGCTTGTCACCCTCGCTGAAGCTGTAGTGCACGGGAGCCCCCGCATAACGGATATGCGGGGCGAGCTGCTGACGCCCGTGGATGTGTCCCAGCGCGACATAGTCCGGCCCGTCGAAGACGGACAGCGGCACGATGTCGAGCCCGCCCTGCTGGATGTCGCGTTCGAGGAGCGGCGTCGCGCTCACGCCCGCGGCGAAGCAGTGGGCGACCGCGACGGAACGCCCCCCGCGCGTGCCGAGGTCGGCGCGCACGAGGCCCATCGCGTGGTCGAGGGTCTGCGCGTGCGTCCGGAGCTCGGCCTCGGGCCAGTGGTGACGCACCATCCCGGGCTCGAGGAAGGGGATGCCGTAGACGTGCACGGGTCCGTGCTCATCGGTGAACGTGACCGGTGTGCCGACCGAGAGAGGGTCCGTCACGACATGGATGCCCTCGCGCAGGAGCGCCGAGGTGAACCCGAGCCGAGCGGCGGAGTCGTGGTTTCCGCTCGTGACGACGACGGAGGCACCGGCATCGGCGATCGCGCCCAGCACGTCAGAGAGGAGCGTGTAGCAGGCGGCGGCCGGCACGGCGGAGTCGAAGACGTCGCCCGCGACGATGACGACGTCGACGTCGTTGTCGCGCACCTGACGCACGAGGGCACCGAGCACGGTCGACAGCGCGTCGAGCGTCGAGTTGCCGTGGAACGACCGCCCGATGTGCCAGTCCGAAGTGTGCAGGATGCGCATGCCACACACGGTAGGCGGCACCTCCGACATGCACGCGGAGACCCGCGGAGGGTTCGCCGAGAGCGATGCGACGACCGTCCTACGCTGGGTCTCATGCACGTCGAGGAGTTCACGCACGCGGGCGCGACACTCGTCGCCGAACGCCGCGGATCGGGTCGCGGCGTCTTCCTGCTCATCCACGGTATCGGGATGGGGCGCTCGGTCTTCAGCGGCCTGACGGAGGGCCTCATCGGCACGGGTCGCGTCATCGCCGTCGACCTCCCCGGCTACGGCGACGCCCCCGAGCCCGCGAGGATCCTCACGATCGAGCGGATGGCCGACCTCGTCGGCGCCTACCTCCGCGCAGAGGTCGACCGCCCCGCCGTCGTCGTGGGGCACTCGATGGGCGCCCAGGTCGCCCTCGAGGTCGCGGTGCGGCATCCCGACGTCGTCCAGGCCCTCGTCATGCTCGGTCCGTCGACGGACCCGACGGCGCGCAGCGCCCGCGCACAGCTGTGGCGTCTCGTGAAGGATCTCGCGGTCGAGAAGCCCCGCGTCATCCTCCGCGGCGCCCGCGAATACGTGCGGGCCGGGCCGCGCCTTCGCGGCAAGTACCGCGCGATGCTGGCCCACCGGCCCGAAGTGGTGCTCGACCGGGTCACAGTGCCGACGCTCGTCATCCGCGGCGAGAACGACGTCGTCTCTCCGCACGCGTGGTGCGTAAGGGTCGCCGACGACATCCCCGACGCGCGCCTGGTCGAGATCCGCGGCCACGGCCACGAGACGATGATCAGAGACGCCGCGCCCGCGGCCCGCGCGATCGTCGAGTTCTCACTCGAGAACTGAGCCCCTCAGCCCCTGTCGTCTGCCGTCACCTGATCGGCGAGCTCCTGCAGCTCGTCGTCGGAGACGGTGACGCCGGTCTGGTCGAACCGCTGAGCGAGGACCCGCACGACCTCGTCGCGCCCGAGGTGCGAGACATCGGTGCGCGTCTGGGCGACGATCCCGGCGACCTTGTCGGCGTCGGACGCGTTGTTCTGCGACATCGCGGGAAGGCTCTGCTCCGCCGCACCGCTCATCTCGGCCTGCGCCTGACCCGCCGTGAGCGTGTCGCGCGCGCCGTCCTGACCGTGGTGATCGGCACTGGCCGCCGCTTCGGCGGCGGGCGAGTCCCCCAGGCCGGACTGCGCCTGGCCCGTCACGTCCTGGTCTGTCCCGTCCTGCTGCTCGAACTCGTTGCCCGTCGTGCTCATCAGGGTTCCTCTCCTCGGTCTGTGCTCATATCGGGGTCCGCTCCCTGCCGCGCCTGCTCGCCGGCGGCCGGGTCGTCGGGTGCGAGCGCCGTGTCGGACAGAAGGCCCTCGGCGTCGGGATCGTCCGCGAGCTCGGGCGATCCTGCGGCATCCGCATTCTGTTCGCTCGCCTCGCCGTCGTGCGTCTGCTCCCAGCCGCCGGGCGGGTCGGCGTCGATAACGCCCTCGGGAAGATCGCGCTCCATGGCCGATTCCTTTCGTCGTATCCAGCTTGCCGCGACGACCCCGGCGGGCGCACCCCGTTGACAACGACAGCACCCCCCGGTAGCGGTGTCTAGGGAGTCGCGCGCGCCGATGCCGATGCGTCGCGATCGCGCGCGACCGCTTCGCCGAGAAGCTGCCCGCCGCTCGTGAGCAGCGCGCGCCGCCAGGGCAGGACGCCCTCGATCTCGATCTGGATGGAGATCGACAGAACTGTTCGGATGAGAACGATGAGCCCGAGAATGAGCGCGTCCTCGATCGAGGGCTTCGAGGTGATCGTGCGGATGAGGTCGGCGGCGACGAGCACTTCGAGGCCCAGGAGGATCGCCGAGCCGAGCGTCGTGCGCAGCACCTGGAACGCGGCGCGGCCGCCGTCGCCCCGCCCGATCGCGCGCGCTCCCAGCACGACGGCGATGACGAACCCGACGACCATCACGACGGCGCCGATCGCCTCGAAGCCGATCGCGACGATGGTGAAGACGTCTTCCATGTGCACGCGGCCAGCTTAGGGGTCGGTGCCGCGATGGCGCGTGGGGCTACGCGGAGCGGCGCTCGGCCAGGATGCCGCTGCGGTCGGGGTGCGCGGAGAACCAGTCGGCGACGTACCAGCACACCGGGATGACCGTCCGGTCACCCGCCCGCTCGAGCTCGGCGACGGCCCGCTCGACGACCTCGCCGGCGTAGCCGTGACCACGGAAGGTCGGCACCGTATAGGCCCGCGTCATGGCCACCGTTCGGCCGTCGTCGCGGTAGTCGAGGACGCTCACGAGGTCGTCGCCTCTGTGGAGCGTGTAGCGCGAAGCATCCGTCTCGTGGGTGAAGTGCAGCTCGGTCACCCCGACAGGCTAAACCCGTCTAGCCGAGCCCGGACGCGCGGAACGCCGAACGTTTGCCGCGAACCCTCACTCCGGGAGGACGCCGGAGCGCGCGAGCTCCGAGTACCAGCGGCCGCTGTCCTTGATGGTGCGCTCGAGCGAGTCGAAGTCGACCCGCACGATGCCGAACCGCTTGGCGTAGCCGTAGCCCCACTCGAAGTTGTCCAGGAGCGACCACACGAAGTAGCCGCGGAGGTCGACACCGCGCTGCATCGCCCGGTGCGCCGCGCTGAAGTGGCGTCGGAGGTAGTCGAGGCGTTCGGGGTCGGGGACCGAGCCGTCGGCCGCGACGACGTCGTCGAACGCGGCGCCGTTCTCGGTCACCATGAGCGGTTGCTGCGGGAACTCCGCCGACAACGCCATGAGGAGCTCTTCGAGGCCCTCGGGCGCGATGTTCCAGCCCATCGCCGTGTGCGGGCCCGGCTGCTCGACGAACTCGACGGCCTGGTCGCTGCCCGGCCATGCCGTGCCACCCGCCGCGCCCTTGTGCCCGTCGTTCATCTGCTTGGGCGAGACGCCGTCCCACAGTCGCACGGTGGCCGTCGAGTAGTAGTTGACGCCGAGGACGTCGATCGGCTGGTGGATGGCGGCGAGATCGTCGTCGTGCACGAACGACCAGTCCGTGACGGATGCCGTGTCCTCGAGCAGATCGGCGGGGTATTCGCCGTGCAGCATCGGCCCCGTGAAGGCGCGATTGGCCAGGGCGTCGATCCGGCGCATCGCCTCGGCCGCACCGTCGCCGACACCGCGGAGGACGTGGAAGTTGAGCGTCACGGAATACTCCGGCGTCCCCGTCGACGTCGCGCGGAGCGCCTGGAGGGCTCGCCCGTGCGCGAGATTGAGGTGATGGACGGCGGCGAGCGCGGCATCCGGTTCGTGGCGACCCGGTGCGTGACCGCCCTGCCCGTACCCGAGATACGCCGAGCACCACGGTTCGTTGAGCGTCGTCCACGTGTGCACGCGGTCGCCGAGCGCCGTCCCCATCACTTCGGCGTAGCGCTCGAACGCATCGGCCGTCGCTCGCGCGGGCCAGCCGCCCGCGTCTTCGAGCGGCTGCGGCAGGTCCCAGTGGTACAGCGTCGCGACGGGCTCGATGCCCCGTTCGAGGAGGCCGTCGACGAGACGCGAGTAGAAGTCGATGCCCGCCTGATTGATCTCGCCCGTTCCCGTGGGGATGACGCGGGGCCACGCGATCGAGAAGCGGTAGGCCCCGAGGCCGAGGTCCTTCATGAGGTCGAGGTCGGACTCCCACCGGTGGTAGTGATCGCACGCGACGTCGCCCGTGTCGCCGTTCCAGACCTTGCCGGGGGTCTTGCTGAAGGTGTCCCAGATGGAGGGGAGACGGCCGTCTTCGGATGCCGCGCCCTCCACCTGATAGGACGCGGTCGCCGAGCCGAACGTGAAGCCCGGAGGGAACACGAGACCCGAGTCGCGGTAGTCGGAGTTTCCCTGCGTCATTTCGTCACCTCGGAGAGATCGACCGAGAACGTCTCGGAGACGCCCTCGGGGGTCGTCACGACGATGTCCCTCGTGCCGGCGCCGCCGGGGAACACCCGGATCGTCAGCCCGTCGAGATAGTCGTAATCAGGTCGGTCGGAACGCACACCCCAGGGGATCACCGCGCCCGCCCGAGCGTACAGGGGCAGCGAGTCGAAACCGTGCGTCTCGCGCACCCACCGGCCTCCCTCGATCGTCTCGCCCGTCAGGAGCGACGTCCACGGGCCGTCGGGCAGATAGAACTCGACCTCTCCTGTCTCGGTGAAGACGGGCGCGACGAGCAGTTCCGATCCGAGCATGTACTGGCGGTCGAGGTACGCGACGGCGGGGTCGTCGGGGAACTCCAGCGGCATCGGCCGCAGGAGCGGGACACCGGATGCCGCCGCGTCGAGCCCCACACGATAGAGGTAGGGCATCAACCGCATCTTCAGGTGCGTGAAGACGCGCGTGACCTCGACGGCTTCTTCGTCGAACATCCACGGCACGCGATAGGACTGCGACCCGTGGAAGCGGGAGTGCGAGCCGAGCAGGCCGAACGCCGTCCAGCGCTTGTAGACCGCGGCATCCGGTGTGCCCTCGAATCCGCCGATGTCGTGGCTCCAGAAGGCGAAGCCGCTGAGGGCCAGCGAGAGTCCTCCGCGGAGCGTCTCGGCCATCGAGGCGAAGGTCGACGTCGAGTCGCCGCCCCAGTGCACGGGCATCGACTGCCCACCCGCCGTGGCCGAGCGCGCGAAGAGCACGGCATCGCCTTCGCCGCGCGTCTCGACGAGGACGTCATGGACGGCCTTGTTGTACAGCTGCGTGTAGAGGTTGTGCATGCGCGACGGGTCGGACCCGTCGAAGTAGTCGACCTCGAGGGGGATCCGCTCGCCGAAGTCGGTCTTGAAGCAGTCCACACCCTGGGCGATGAGTCGGCGGAGATGTCCCTGGTACCACGCGGTCGCGTCGGGGTTCGTGAAGTCGACGAGACCCATCCCGGCCTGCCAGAGATCCCACTGCCAGACCGATCCGTCGGGGCGCGTCACGAGGAACCCCTGATCTGCCGCTTCGCGGAAGAGCGGCGAACGCTGGCCGATGTAGGGGTTGATCCACACGCAGACGCGAAGATCCTTCTCGTGAAGGCGCGCGAGCATGCCATCGGGATCCGGGAAGGTGCGGGGGTCCCATTCGAAGTCGCACCAGTTGAATTCGCGCATCCAGAAGCAGTCGAAGTGGAAGACCGATACGGGGAGTTCGCGCGCGGCCATCTCGTCGATGAACGACGTGACGGTCTCTTCGTCGTAGTCGGTCGTGAACGACGTCGACAGCCAGAGGCCGTACGACCACGCGGGCACGACGGGCGGCCGGCCGGTGAGCGCCGTGTAGCGCGAGAGCACGTCCTTGGAGGTGGGGCCCGCGATGACGAAGTACTCCAGCACTTCACCCGGGACGGAGAACTGCACCCGCTCGACGGCCTCCGAACCGATCTCGTACGACACGTGACCCGGGTCGTTGACGAGGACGCCGTAGCCCCGGTTGGAGAGGTGGAAGGGGATGCTCTTGTAGGCCTGCTCGCTCGACGTGCCGCCGTCGGCGTTCCAGATCTCGACGGACTGTCCGTTCTTCACGAGCGGGCCGAACCGCTCGCCCAGGCCGTACACGAGCTCTCCGACGCCGAGGTCGAGCTGCTCGTGTACGAACGCGTGCGGTCGGGGCGCGGCCGTCCCGGCGCGGGCGTTGCCCACGATGCCGGAGTCGACCTGCGCGTCGTCGGTGAGCTGGATGTACCCCTGCGCCTTGTGGCCGCTCCCCGTGACCCGGCTCCCCTCGACCTCGAACGAGAGGTCCCACGGCGCCCCCGGCGCGATGCGCGCCGTGAGGGGTCCGGTCTCGAGCACTCCCCCGTCTTCGGTCGCGGCGATCGTCCCCGCACCGCCCTCGGCAGCGCCCGGCAGGTCGAAGCCGCCGTGCCACGATCCGCCCTCGTGGTGAGCGATGCGCACGCGCACGACGCCTTCCATCGGCGAGGACAGCGTCGTGGTGAGGACGGGCCGATTGAGCGTGTCGCCGCGCTTGGCGATGACGGACGTCGGAGCCGTCACGACGATGCCGGGGCCGTCCGCCGTGGAATCCGTCGGCCAGATGTCGTACGCCTCCTGTGCGTACAGTGCCGTGACGCCGGGACGCAGTTGCCAGAACCCGTCGGTGAACTTCATTACTTGACTGCTCCTGCCGTGATGCCGCGTGTCAGCGTGCGCTGGAAGATGAGGAAGAAGATGAGCGTGGGGATGATGCCGAGGAGGGCCGACGCGCTCGTCGTCGTGACGTCCATGAGTCGGTCGCCCTGGAGGACGCTGATCGCGACCGGGACCGTCTGGTTCGCGTTCGAGGCGAGGAACGTCAGCGGGATGAGGAACTCGTTCCACGTCCAGATGAAGAAGAAGATGAGCAGCACCGACAGGGTCGGGCGGCTGATCGGGAAGACGACCCGCCACAGGATCTTCCAGCGCCCCGCGCCGTCGATCGAGGCGGCTTCGAGGATCTCCTTGGGGAACGTGCCGTACACCGCCGAGAGGAGATACGTGCCGAACGCGGCCTGCACGACCGTGAAGACGATGATGACCGACCAGACGTTGTCGTAGAGGCCGACCTCTTTGAACATGTAGTACAGCGGGTAGAGGAGGGCCTCCTGCGGGAGGAGGTTCGCCAGGAGGAACAGCAGGACGATCCACGAGCGTCCCCGCACCCGGCCGATGCCGATCGCGAAGGCGTTGAGCATCGAGATGAGCACCGCGAGCACCGCGACGACGCCCGAGATGAAGATCGAGTTCCAGACCTTCTCGGGGAAGTTGACGCGCTCCCAGAACTTCGCGATGCCGGTGAAGTCCAGCTCCTGCGGGAAGGCGAGGGGCCCCGACGTGGCGTAGTCGACGGGGGATTTGAAGGAGTTCACCAGGACGAGGTAGAACGGCGCCAGCACGAGGAGTGCGCCCACGATCACGAGGGCGAGGAACAGCCAGTCGACGCCGCGCTTCTTCGTCATGCCGCCGCGCGCCCGCGGCGCCTTGGGGGGCTTCGTGCCCGCGTCGCGCGTCGCGAGGGGGGCGTCCACAGTGCCGACGGCCATCAGAGTCCCGCCCTTTCCTTGCGCTCGAGCGAGTTCTGCACGCGGATGAAGATGATCGAGACGATGACGACGAGGATCGTCAGCACCGTCGCGATCGTCGCGCCGTAGCCGACGTTCCGCTTCGTGAAGAACTCCTGGTAGGCGTAGTACGCGGGCACGAGGGTCGCACCGGCGGGGCCACCACGCGTAATGACGTAGACGGGCCCGAAGACCTTGAGCGCCGCGATCGTCGACGTGAGCGTCACGACGAAGATCTCCGGCCGGATGATCGTCATCGTGATGGCGGAGAAGCGCTGGAACCAGTTCGCGCCGTCGAGCTCGGCGGCTTCGTACAGCTCCGGGTCGACGCGCTGGAGCGCCGCCATGAAGATGACGACGGGGTAGCCGATCTGCACCCACACGAGCACGACCATCAGGACGATGAGCGCCGACGGCATCTGGCCGAGCCAATCGACGGGACCGATGCCGACCGCCCCCAGGATCTGGTTGAGCGCACCGTCCGACCCCGGACGGACGATCCACCCGATGACGATGCCGGCGACGGCGACGGGGAGGATCTGCGGCAGATAGTACGTGGCCCGCAGGAAGCTCCCCACGCGGCCGCCGAACTTGCGTCCCACGACGTCGAAGAGGAGGGCCGCGACGATGAGGCCGATGATCGTCGGCACGACGACCATCGCGAGCACCATCCATACGGAGTTCGCGAACGACGTCCAGAAGTCGCTGTCGGTGAGCAGCTTGGTCCAGTTGTCGAGGCCGATGAACTCGGGATCGCGGACGCCGCGCCACGAGGTGAACGTGAGGTACACGTTCCACACGAGCGGGACGATGACGATGACGATGAGCAGGACGAACCCCGGCAGCAGGTACATCCAGTACCCCGCGGTACCGCCCCCGCGCTGCGGGATCGACGGCTCCTCGGGAGGGAGCTTGGCGCGCTTCGCGCGCGGTTCACGTGTCGTGAGAGCCATGATGGGGTCTTCCTGTGGAGGGCGGGGCGGTCATCCGGGGATGCCGCCCCGCCCGGTGAGCCACTCGGGTCAGCCGCGGAACTCGGCCGTGCCCTCGTCGTACTGGACGCCGAGGTTGTCGTTCGTCGTCGCGGCATCCTGAACGCCCGTGACGAGACCCTGGAGCTCCTGCACGATGACGTCGTAGAACCCGGGTGCGGGCCAGTCGGGGTAGAACGACAGTCCGTCGGCGTCGAGGATCCCGTTGAACGTCTCGATGAGGAGCTTGCTCTTCTCATCCGTGATGTCGGCCGGGTCGGCCGCGACGGGGACGCCGCCGTTGTTGCCGATGATCGCCTGGATCTCGGGACGCATCGTGATGTCGATGAACTCGTACGCGAGCTCCTTGTTGGCGGCGTTCTCGGGAACGACCCACAGGTTGCCCGACGAACCGAGCGACAGGTCGCTCTCGGGGAAGGCCGTCATCGTCCAGTCGAAGTCGGTGGCCTCGGCGGTGAACCGGCCGAACCACCAGGAGCCCGAGACGAAGATGGGCGATGTGCCGTTGATCCACGAGACACCGGCATCCTCTGCCTTGATCGACGAGACGTCGGAGGCGATGTAGCCGGCGTCGACGTAGTCCTGCAGCGTCTCGGTCGCGTACGTGAGCTCGGGACCCTGCCAGTCGACCGGGTTCTCGTACAGCTGGTAGTCGTTGACGAACTGGCGGTCGGCCTGCGTCAGGGCGAGCTGGTACCAGAGTTGTCCGAGCGGGTACTCGGCACCGGCCTCGGCGAGAGGGGTGACACCCTGCGCGACGAAGGCGTCGAGCACCGCGATGAACTCGTCGTACGTCGTGGGGATCTCGAGGCCCGCAGCCTCGAAGGCGTCGAGGTTGTAGTAGACGCCGACGAACTCGCCGTAGTTCGGGATGCCGTACCAGGTGTCGCCGCCCATGACGCCGGCGTCGGAGTACTTCGCGGTCGTCTGGAGCGAGGGCGCGAGCTTGTCGGCCCAGCCGTACTCTTCCACGGCGTCGCCGATGTCGGCGATGAGGCCCGTCGAGGCGAGGAAGCCCGCCGTCGCGTTGCCCTTGTTGAACTCCATGAGGTCGGGCGCGGCATCCGTGTCGAGGACCTGGCTCGCGGTCTTCTGGATCTGCTCGAAGGACTTCTCCTCGAACTCGACCGTCGCACCCGTCTCGTCTTCGAAGATCTTGATGGCTTCGGCCCACGCCTTGCCCATGGCGCTGTCGGCGCCTTCGTAGTGCCAGAGCTTGAGCGTGTTGCTGTCGCTTCCGCCGCCGGAGCCGCCGGAGCAGCCGGCGAGCGCAAGGGCGCCCACCGTGAGAGCCCCGATCGCGGCGAGGCCGCGTCGGGTGTGCGTGCGTGTGATTCGTGCCATCGGTGGCATTCCTTTCCTGGTGACCTGCGTTGGTCTGGTGCGGGTGTGGTGCGGGATATGGAGTTATCGAAGCGCTTCGACTGCGGTCGTGCGAAAGCGGATGGTCGCAGCCTCGGCGTCAGACGGAGGCCCCCGGAGGGGCGGCGATCGAGCCGCGCGACACGAAGGTCGGCGGAACGAGACGGAGCCCGGGTTCGGGCGGATCCTCGTCGAGCGCCTGCACGGCGAGGGACACGGCGAGATCGCACGAGGCCTCGGGCACGAGCGGGATCACGTCGAGGGGGGTCGAGAGGACGGCCGTGTCGAAGGACGCACCGACACTGATGACCGAGACGTCCTCGGGAACGCGCAGACCGCGCTCCGCGATGAGGGCGAGCACCGAGCCGTGCGCCTCTTCCGTGCAGTGCAGGATGAGCGCCGTGGCTCCCCCGTCGAGAAGTGCCCCCGCCGTCTTGCGCGCCGCGGTGCGGCTGGCGATCTTGCCGCCCGACGTGCCGTGGCCCGCCGCGACGCCGCGCTCCGCGGCACGATCGAGGAAGCCCGCTCGCACGCGCGGTGGGAAGTTGGATTTCGCGTACGCCGTCTCGGCCTGTCCGACGAGTCCGATCGAGGCGTGGCCCGCATCGGCGAGGAGATCCACCGCCTGCTTCACGGCGGCCTCGAAGTCGAGGTCGACGCACACGAGTCCCGCGTTGTCGTTCGGGATGCCGATGAACACCGTCGGAGTCGGGATCTGCCGAGCCAGCGCCACCCGCGGGTCGTCGGGGGCGACGTCGAGCACGAGGATCGCGTCGACCAGGCCGTTGGAAGCGACCCGGCGCATCCCCGCCTGCGCCTCTTCGTCGGTGAGGAGGAGGATGTCGTAGTCGTGGCGCCGTGCGGCGATCGCCGTCGCGAGGACGAACTGCATGTGGGTGGGAGCGTGCGTGTCGCTCCGCAGCGGTTCGGTGAGCGCGAAGATCTGCGTCCGCCGACCCGCGAGCATCCGCGCCCCCGCATTCGGGCTGTATCCCAGTGCCGCGACGGCTTCTTCGATACGACGGCGCGTGTCGACCGAGACCGGTCGCTTGCCGCTGAGGGCGTACGACACGGTGCTGATGGAGACACCCGCGGCTTCCGCCACTTCGGTGATGTTCGCCATGCCGACCTCTTCGTCCGTCACAAGTTCGATGATCGAAGCGCTTCGCGGAAACGCTTCGACGGAGACGTTACGACGAAACGTCGCAGAGCGCAAGAGGTTTGTGGCATCCGACAACAATTCGGATGCCGCGGGATGCGCGCCACCGATCGCCGTCGTCATATTTCGTCACACAGCGGACTGCCCGACGACATGATTTGACGCACTCCGACGCACTCCGACATAATCGGGCGCATGACTGACAACGCACGCTCTCTGTCCGCCCTGGAGGCGAACGGGACGACCGGCATGATGATGGCCGGTCACGTTGCCATGTGTTGTCGAATGTGCCGCTGACTCGGTGATACCCGCCGGGCCTTCGGATCCTCGCCGCTCGCACCTCTCCGTCGAGCCGATGATCGGGCCCCCGAAGCACCGGACACCGCGTCGATCACGCGAGTCCTGATGCTTCTCACCCGCCCCGCAGGGGCAGCATCGCAGCACCCACCGAACCCGCTCTCGGCGCATCGCCCGGGTTCACTTCCGCAAGGACCATCATCATGTCGAACACCGCTCTCCTCGAACGTCCCACGGCCGACGCCCGCCCGGCCCGCCACCTCCGCGCTGTGACCTCCCCCGTCGAGACCGCCGCTCCGGCGCCCGCGGCAGCACCCGAGGCCCCCGCGCGTCATCTCCCCGCCGGCACGACCCCCCGCGGATTCGCTCTGTACGTCGGCTTCGATGAGGCGAAGGTCGCGGCATCCGGGGTCTCGCTCGGCACGATCGTCGAGGCCCTCCGCCGCACGCTCAGCGAGCTCGCACCCACCGCCGAGACGTACGCGACCGTCGCGCTCGCCCCCGTCGCGGCGGGTGGCCGCGACGTCGACGTCGTGCGCCTCGCGCTGCACGAGCCGTCGGCCGTCGCCCGCACGAAGCAGGAGGAGTCCGCGGAGGAAGACCGTGCCCCGGGCGGCGTCGTCGTCGACATCTCACGCAAGCGCGTCCTCATCGACGGCGAATCGGCGGCGTTCACGTTCAAGGAGTTCGAGCTGCTGCAGTACCTCGTCCTGCGCGAAGGACGCACGATCGAGCGTGCCGAGCTCGTCTCATCGCTCTGGCAGGGATCGACCGACGACGAGGCTCCCGGCGAGCGCACGATCGACGTGCACGTGCGCCGCCTCCGCGCGAAGCTCGGCCGCTACGAAGACATCGTGCGCACCGTCCGCGGCATCGGCTACCGCTTCGACCGCCACGCCGACGTCTCCATCCGCTACGGCCACGGCACTCCTTCGCCCGACCGCTTCTGACCCGCCCGCCCTTCCGCGACCAGGGTCTCCCCGCGCCGCGAGGTTCTGCCGAACTCCGCGGTCGGGAGGTCCGCCGCCCGGTTCGTTCACTTGCCTCAAAGGGCGACCTGCCCGCACCCGCACCCACCATTCGCGACAAGTGAACGAGGGGATGTCGGAGGCGCGGGGAAGGATGCCGCCATGACCATCACCTTGCTCAAGCCCGAGGGGCTCGTCGCGAGCCCCGCATACAGTCACGTCGCGATCGTCCCGCCCGGTGCGACGACGATCTACATCGGCGGCCAGAACGGCGTCGACGCGACCGGCCACGTCGTCGCCGCCGATGTCGCGTCCCAGGCCGTGAGAGCCGTCGAGAACGCGATCACCGCACTCAAGGCGGCCGGCGCGACGCTCGACGACGTCATCTCGTGGACCGTGCTGATCGATGCGGATGCCGACCTCGGCGCGGCCTACGGAGCCATCGCCCCCACGCTCGCCCGTGACGGCGCACCGCCGCTCGTGACGGCTGCACGCGTTGCGGGACTCACCGTGCCGGGCGCCCTCATCGAGGTGAGCGCCGTTGCGGCCGTGATCCGGGCGGATGCCGGCGAGCCCGGCGTACAGTGAACGGATGACCATGTCGCTCACGAGGATCGCCCCGCTGGGTGCTCGAGCGGCAGAGGGCAACGAGCGGGCGGGCGCCGTCCGCGATTCTCGGCCGGTCCATGGGCGGCCTCGCGAGGTCGAGTACCGACTCGGCTACGCCGTCGATCTCCGACGGACGGTGCTGTATCAGCGCCGCGGAGCCGACGACCCCACCATGACGACGGCCGGCGCCGTCATCTGGCGCGCCAGCACGACCCCTCTCGGGGTCGCGACACTGGCGCTCCGCCAGAGCGCGGGTGGCACCGTCCGCGCCGCCGCGTGGGGTCCGGGTGCTGAGTGGGCACTCGACCAGCTCCCCGCACTGTGCGGAGCGAACGACGACGCGACGGGCTTCGACCCCTCGCGGCATCCGCTCATCGCCGACGCCCACCACCGCAATCCCGATCTGCGCATCGGACGCACCGACCTCGTGTTCGACGCGCTCGTGAGCTCGATCTTCGAGCAGAAGGTCACCGGCATGCAGGCATTCGGCGCGTGGCGGCGCATCGTCACGTGGCACGGCGAGCGAGCCCCCGGGCCGACCCCTCGCCCGATGTTCGCGCCGCCCACGATCGATGGCTGGCGACGCATCCCCTCGTGGGCGTGGCACCGAGCCGGTCTCGAACCCCCGCAATCCCGGACGATCGTCGCGGCCGCGCGCGCGGGCGAGTCGATCGTCCGAGCGGCGACGGCCGCGGTCTCGGGTGACGAGCGCGATCGCGTCTTCACGAGCCTTCGGGGCGTCGGCCTCTGGACGAGCGCCGAGGCCCGCATCCGCGCCTTCGGCGACCCGGACGCCGTGAGCGTCTTCGACTACCACCTCGCACACGAGGTCGGATACGCCCTGACAGGGCACCGCGTCGACGACGACGGGATGCTGGAGCTCCTCGCCCCGTGGGCCGGGCACCGCCAGCGGGTCATCCGTCTCATCGAGGCGAGCGGCGTCCGAGAACCTCGGCGGGGCGCTCGGCTTCACCCCGAGGATCATCGGGAGCGCTGACGCGTCGCGACGGGGGTGCGGTCCGATCGTGGGGCGGATCTCGATACGCGCTTCGCGCTACTCGATCAGCGGTGGGGGCGCCCCGGTACTCGATCAGCGGTGGGGGCGCCCCGGTACTCGATCAGCGGTGGGGGCGCCCCGGCACTCGATCAGTGGTGGGTGGTGCACCCGCACCACCCACCCACCGAGCGGGTCAGTCGCCCTTGACGTTCACGAGCTGACGCAGCGTGTGCCGGATCGCCACAAGGTCGCCGGCGTCGGCCATGACGCGATCGATCGGCTTGTAGGCCTGAGGGATCTCGTCGATGAACGCGTCGGTGTCGCGGAACTCGATGCCGACCATCGCCTCACGCAGCTGCTCGTGCGAGAAGGTGCGCCGGGCAGCCGAGCGCGAGTACTCGCGACCCGCCCCGTGCGGCGACGAGTTGAGCGACAGCGGATTGCCGAGGCCCTCGACGACGTACGACGCGGTCCCCATCGAGCCGGGGATGAGGCCCGGCCGTCCGGCATCCGCCTGAATGGCACCCTTCCGCGACACCCACACCTGCTTTCCGAAGTGCTTCTCGGACTCCGTGAAGTTGTGGTGGCAGTTGATCCGCTCATGCTCGACGACGGTCTCACCGAGGAACTCCGACACCTGCCGTGCGACGCGGTCCATCATCTCCTCGCGGTTGAGGAGGGCGAAGTGCTGCGCCCACCGGAGCTCCCGGATGTAGCGCCGGAACTCTGGCGTCCCCTCGACGAGGTACGCGAGATCGGGGTCGGGCAGCTCGATCCACCACTGCTTCGCGAGGCGCTGGGCCACCGCGATGTGATGCGTCGCGATCTTGTTGCCGACACCCCGCGATCCGGAGTGGAGGAACATCCACACCCGATCGAGCTCGTCGACGGACACCTCGATGAAGTGGTTGCCCGATCCGAGCGAGCCGAGCTGCAGGCGCCAGCGTCCCGCGTACGTCTCCGGGTCGAACTCGGCCTTCTCGGCGAGCAGCTCGAGCTCGGCGACGCGCGGCTCGGCGGTGGCGACGATCTTCCGGTTGTCGCGACCGGCCGAGAGCGGGATCGCCCGCTCGATCTGCTCACGCAGCGGCGCGAGGTCGGACGGAAGCTGCGACCTCGTGAACTGCGTGCGAACGGCGATCATCCCGCATCCGATGTCGACACCGACGGCGGCGGGCATGATGGCACCGAGCGTCGGGATGACCGACCCGACCGTTGCCCCCTTTCCGAGGTGGGCATCGGGCATGAGCGCCAGGTGCGGGTGGATGAACGGCATGCGGCTCGACGTACGTGCCTGCTCGACGGTCTTCTCGTCGATCAAGCTCGCCCACGAGAGCAGCCGGTTGGAGAGCCTCTCCATGATCTCTTTCCTTGCGTGTGCGCCCCGGGATGTTCTTCCCTGGGCGCGGTGAAGCGGTGACCTCGGGCCCACGGCATCCCCCGCAAACGAGGAAACGCCCCGGACCTGAGCGGTGCGGGGCGTGAAGAGCGGATGCTGCTACACGACCGGCGCCGGAAGGGTCGACTCGTCGCGGTCCATGGGCTGATTGCCCAGGACCGGCGAGAAGCGGAGTTCGCGATACGCGCGCATCCGTCGCCCTTTCGGTTCACCTCGTGCTGCCGTGCCGGCGGCACAGCTCTGCGACGATAGCGTCATCTTTTCCCGCACGTCAAGACCGACCCCCTAGGCTGAGCAGCATGGCGACGAGACGAGGCGGCTGGCAGCGCGGACACACCGGCTGGGCCTTCGGCACTGCACTCATGTTCACCCTCGGGATCCTGTTCGGTCTCGTCTGGGGCAACGTCTGGCTCGGGATCCTCCTCGCGGGCGTCGTCTCGATCGGATGGCTCATCGCCTACGAGTCGTGGCGCGGCCGGGGCGTCGGTCTCGAGAACCGCGACGACGACGGCGCCCGACTCTGAGCCTCGTCGCAGCGCGACGATCTCACAGCGCCACCGCGGGTTGCCGCTGACATACTGAGCGCGTGACGGCAGCGAGCAGGGCGGAACGCACGGGAAAGCCGCGGCTCCTCTACGTCGAGGATGAGCAGGAGATCGCCGAGATCGTCATCGAGATGCTCGAGGACGACTACGAGATCGACCGCGCCGACTCCGGCGAGACGGCGTTGCGTCGCGCGCTCGGCGAGCGCTACGACGTGCTGCTCGTGGATCGCCGCCTTCCTGGCATGTCGGGTGTCGAGTTCCTCACCGCGGTCCGCACGGCCCGCATCTCCACTCCGGCTCTCATGCTGACGGCGTTGGGTGCGGTCGAGGATCGCGTGAGCGGTCTGGACGGCGGTGCCGACGACTATCTCGTCAAGCCTTTCGACTTCGCCGAGCTTCTCGCACGGCTGCGAGCGCTGCGTCGCAATCGCAGCGCGGGAGAGCGGCGCGAGATCGGCGCGTGGGTCTTCACTCCGCAGGCACAGGCTCTGTACGGCCCCGCGGAGGGGCGTGTGAGCCTCACGCGTGCCGAGACGGACCTCCTCGAACTGCTGACGTCGAGTCCGGAGCATGTCTTCTCTCGCAACGAGATCCTCGCGTCGGTGTTCCCGGGCGGCTCGGGAGCGACTGTCGACACCTACGTGCATTACGTCCGCCGCAAGTCCAGTCCCGAGATCATCGAGACGGTACGGGCGCGGGGATACCGCGCGGGCCAGCCGACATGAGCGGACGCGCCCACGCCGCCATCGCCGCTGACCGCCGTCGCGTCCAGAGGTCGGCGGTGCGTGCGGGGCTGTGGGTCGGCGGAGCCTCGGCGGCGATCCTCACGATCATCACGGTCGTGAGCATTGCGGCCTTGATCGCCACGTCACGCCCCGACCGGCGCCCTCCTCGCCCGGGCGACGGCGATGAACTCGGCCGGGTCGTCGACCTCGATGATGCGCTGCCCATCGCCATCGCTCTGGGAGTCATCGGGGTCATCGCGCTCGGGGTGATCGCGTGGTACGTCGCGCGCCGCGCTGCTGCGCCTCTCGCGGAAGCCCTCGAGGTGCAGCGCGCGTTCGTGGCGGATGCGAGCCACGAGCTGCGGACGCCTCTCACGACCTTGACGAGCCGGATCCAGCTCGCGGAGCATCGCGCCGAGCGCGGGGGCGATGTCACGGGAGCGCTTCGCGACCTGCGACGCGATGCTGCGGTGCTGGACGACGTCCTGACCGATCTCCTGACGGCGGCGGAAGCTGCGGGGAGCCGCGCACAGGACACGGCGGCGTGGGTCGACGTCGTCGATGCGATCGAGGATGCCACCGACATCATCCGCCCGGTGGCCGAGGCGGGCGGCATCCGGATCGAGCAGGATGCACCGCGGGGACTCATCGCCGCCGCCGACCGCCGAGCACTTCGCCGCGCTCTCGTGGCGCTGCTGGACAACGCGGTGCGGTACGCCCCCGCGACGACGGCGGTGCGGATCGATGCGCGCAGGGCCGGCCAGACGATCGAGCTCCGCGTGCGAGACCACGGGCCCGGGATCCGCGGGATCGACCCGGACCGGCTCTTCGAGCGCTTCGCGCGCGCCGCGGATACGCGCGAGAGGCCCGGATTCGGCCTCGGACTCGCGCTGGTGCGAGACGTCGCGATGAGGTTCGGGGGCAGCGTCGAGGTCGAAGAGACGTCGGCGGCGGGGACGACGTTCCTGTTGACGCTCCCCCTCGGGCGCGCGACGCGAGAAGCACCCGACTGAGTGGTGCACCAGGCGACGCTATGAGGTCACTGGGAAGACCCGGTTCTTGGCGCTCCCTTTGAATCCGCCCGCGACGCTGACGGCATGTCCGACAACAACGACAAGATCCCTGCTGAAACGCCCGCCGACGGCGGTGCCGCTCCCGCGACGCCCGAAGCCGCGGACGCTCCCCCTGCACCGTCGGCGGAGCCTGCCGCCGCGACGCTCCCCCTCCAGCCGACGCAGCCGACGCAGCCCGCGGGAGCGACCGAGCACCGACCGCTGTGGAAGCGCACAGGCGCACGCGTCGCGGCGGCATCCCTCGTCGCGGTTCTCCTGCTCGGCGGCGGGTTCGGCGCCGGGTGGGTCGCCGCCTCGGGAGCGTCGATGGCCCGGTCCGGATTCGCCGAGAACGGCGGCCCCGGCGTCGCCCCGTGGGACGACGGCGACGCGCCGGAGGGCGGAATGCCCGGCGGTGGTGTGCCGGGCCGCGGAGACGGCTCCGATCGGGGACAGGGCGTGCAGCCGGGCGCCCCCGGGACGCGGCCGGGACGCGATGACGAGGGCTCCGACACCGACGATGGCGACGACGGCTCGGGTACGGACACGCCGGACTCCGACTCGTAGAGCCTCGACGGCGGATGGGAGGCGAGGTCATGGTGACGCTGGTGCCGCCGGCGCGAGTCCGACCGACCGCGGTACGGCGACGGTCTCGACTCGCCCCCGGTCTGTGGCGCTTCGGAGCGATCCTCGCGCTGTGGGCCACGAGCCTCTTCGTCGTGTTCCTGTGGGTCGCCGGCGGCGGAGTCGATGCACTTGCCGGCGGCCCCGCTGAGGCCCTCGACAGCGCGGGAAGGCTGACGGGGCTCGTGGCCTCCAATCTCCTGCTCTACCAAGTCCTGCTGATGGCCCGCGTGCCGCTCTTCGAGCGCGGATTCGGCCGGGATGCGATCACCCGGATGCATCGCCTCGTCGGCTTCTGGTCGTTCACCCTGCTGCTGGCGCACATCGCACTGCTCGTCGCCGGCTACGCCGTCGCAGCGGGACTGGATCCACTGACACAGCTGTGGGAATTCGTCTGGGACTACCCGGGGATGCTCCTCGCGACGGCCGGCACGGGACTCCTCGTCCTCGTCACGGTGACGTCGATCCGCCGCGCGCGGCGGAAGCTGCGGTACGAGTCATGGCATCTGCTGCACCTGTACGCCTACCTCGGCGTGGGCCTCGCGGTGCCGCATCAGCTGTGGACGGGAGCCGACTTCCTCTCGTCGCCCGCCGCGACGGCGTACTGGTGGATGCTGTGGGTGACCGCAGCAGCATCGGTCATCGTCTTCCGGATCGCGGTGCCGCTGTGGCGTTCGATCCGCCACGACCTCCGCGTCGCGGAGGTGCGTCCCGACGGAACGAGCGGCGTGAGCGTGCGGATGCGCGGGCGCGACGTGAGCCGGCTCGGCGCGCGCCCGGGACAGTTCCTGGTGTGGCGCTTTCTCGACGGCCCGGGCTGGTCACGGGGACATCCCCTCTCCCTCGCCGCAGCCCCGCGGAATGACGAGCTGATGATCTCGGCTCGCATCGTCGGAGACGGCACGTCTCGTCTGTCGACCCTCGCGAGCGGCACGCGCGTGCTGATCGAAGGCCCCTACGGCGGGATGACGGGTGACCGGCGGACGGGAGCGAAGCTGCTCATGATCGGCGCCGGGGCGGGCGTCGCTCCCCTCGTGGCGCTGCTCGAGTCGGAGGCCTACGCCCCGGGTGAGGCGACGCTGATCGTCCGCGACTCGAGTCCGGACGAGGCCCTCCGCCGCGATGCCGTCGCTGACCTCGTCCGCACGCGCGGCGTCGTCCACGTCGGCCTCCCGGGTCATCGGGCGAGCACGGGGGCGCCGTGGCTGCCCGCGACGCACGCTGCCTGGAGCGGGCCCGACGTCTTCCGCCACGTCGCACCCGACCTCGAGGACTACGACGCGTTCGTCTGCGGTCCTGCCGCATGGATGGATGCCGTCTGCGGCGACCTGCGCACGGCAGGGCTGCCGGCATCCCGCATCCATACCGAGTCCTTCTCGATCTGACAGCACTCGAACGGTCACGGAGACATCATGAAGAAGATCCTGTTCGGCCTTCTCGCGACGATCAGCGGTGTCGTGCTGCTGTTCGGCTACCGCACCTCGCACGAAGCGGTCGCGGCGTCGAGCGCCGACCTCGCACCGGCCGCCGCGTCGGGATCCACCACGAGTGCCGGCGCGACCTCCTCCGGCGCGGCGGACGGCACCGGCACGATCTCCTCCGGCACGACGGACGGCACCGGCACGAGCACCCTCGCCGACGGGACGTACACCGGTGGGGCGGCGAGCACCCGGTACGGTCCGGTGCAGGTGGAGGTCACGGTGTCCGGCGGCGCGATCACGGACGTGCAGGTCCTCGAGTATCCCGATGGCAACGGCCGCGACCGCCAGATCAACGAACGCGCACTGCCGGTGCTCGTCTCGGAGACCCTCTCGGCCCAGAGCTCCGACATCGACATGGTGTCGGGTGCGACGTTCACGAGCCGGGGCTATCTCGACTCTCTCCAGAGCGCGATCGATCAGGCGCAATCGTGAACCGGATCGTGCGCACGGCTGACGTCTTGGGGACGATCGTGAGCGTGCATCTCGTCGGATGCTCGGAAGCCGCTGCCGACCGCGCCGCCGACGCCTGCGTCGCCGACCTGCGGCAGATCGATCGCATCTTCTCGCCCTACCTGCCCGACTCCGACGTGTCGCGCATCCGGCGCGGGGAGCTGCTCCCCGGCGAGGCTGACCCCCTCGTCCGCGAAGTCGAGGCCGCGTGTCTGCGCGCCGAGCGGCAGACCGGCGGCCTGTTCACCGCGTCGTGGAGAGGCGGCTTCGACCCGACGGGTCTCGTGAAGGGCTGGGGAGTCGAGCGGGCGGCACAGAGGCATCTGCACCCGCTGACCGAGAGGGGCGAGGCGGTTGCGGCGGCCATCGGTGTCGGAGGCGACGTGAGGGTGTTCACCTCCGATCACGCGGACTGGAACTGGAACGTCGGGATCGTCGACCCCCGCGACCGGTCCCGTGTTCTCGCGACAGTCACCGTGCGAGACGCCGGCATCGCGACATCGGGAACCGCCGAGCGCGGAGAGCACATTCTCGACCCGCGCACGGGGCGTCCCGCAACGAGCGCCGAGTCGGCCACTGTCATCGCAGAGACCCTCACGGATGCCGACGTGTGGGCGACGGCGGGCGTCGTCGCCGGGTTCGACGATCTCGCCTGGATCGCGCGCGCCCCGCAGACGACGGGGATCCTGGTCGCGCCCGACGGCCGTGTGCGCCGGTGGATCGACGCGTGCGAAGTCACGACATCGCCTACCGATCCCTCGCTCCTGCTGAGCGCATGATCCGGCGAGAGAGGTTCAGCCCCACCGGCTGAGCTTCTCGGGGTTGCGCATGATCCACACATCGGTGATGCGCTCGCCGCGCACGCCGAGTGTGATGACGCTGTGCGGTGCGCCGTCGAGAGTGACCGCGAACCCGAGTCCGTCAGGAGTGAGGGTCGGCGTTACCTGAGCGGCGGGCGCGAGTCGCGGAATGCCGAGCATGAACCGCGCGACCCGGTCTGCGCCGACGACGGGGCGTCGCGCGGCCGACACGTGGCCTCCCCCGTCGGCGCGGAGCACGACGTCGGGGTCGAGGACGGCGACGAGGGCCGTGACGTCCCCTGTCGCGCATGCAGCGGCGAACGCCTGCGCGAGCGCATCGTGCGTCGCGCGGCTCGCCGCCCCTGCTCGCCGCTCGCGGACCTGCGTGCGCGCCTGCGACGCGAGCTGGCGCGTCGCCTCGACCGAGCGTCCCACGGAGGCGGCGATCTCGGCGAACGGCATCCCGAACACGTCGTGGAGCACGAACGCGACCCGCTGCGCGGGGGTCAGTGACTCGAGCACGACGAGGAGCGCCGTCGAGACCGAGTCGTCGAGCGTCACGCGGTCGAGGGGGTCGGATGCCGCAGCCGCACCGCCGAACGGAGTCTCACCCGGCACGGGTTCGGGGAGCCACTCACCCACATACCTCTCCCGCCGAGCGCGCGCGGAGCCCAGCATGTCGAGGCAGACGCGGCTCGCGACGCGTGTCAGCCACGCGCCGGGAGAGCGGATCGCAGCGCGCTCGGCCTCCGGCATCCGGTACCAGCGCGCATACGTCTCTTGGACGGCATCCTCCGCGTCGGCGACCGTGCCGAGCATGCGGTAGGCGAGCCCCAGGAGCTGATGCCGCTCGGCGTCGAGCGCGCGCGGGTCGAGGTCGTCGGTCATGCGGAGGTTCCCTTCGAGCACAGTATCCACTCCTCCCCCACCGACGACGTAGCCGTCCGGATCGTGAGCCTCACGTTCCCGTCGCCTGCATCGTCGGTGAAGTGACAGTCATCACCGACCGTGGAGGAACACCTCATGAGAATCGCCACCGCCACCGCCATCGCCGCCTCCTCACCGGGTGGCGGGCAACGGGCCCGCCCTAGACTCTCGATCGTGCGACACGGGTTGGCGGCGACGGATGTGCACGACGCGGTGCGCTCATGAGGATCGCCGTCGCAGGTGGCACGGGCATTTCCGGCACGCACGTCGTCGACGTCGCACGCGAGAACGGGCACGACGTCGTCCTTCTCACGCGCGAGCACGGCGTCGATCTTCTGTCGGGGGCGGGACTTCGACGGGCGATCACGGGCGCCGAGGTCGTCATCGACATGTCGAATCCGTCGGCGACGTCGACGGAAGAGGTCATCGGCTTCTTCGCCGGTGCGACGAGGTCGCTTCTCGCGGCGGAACGTCGCGCGGGGGTGTCGCATCACGTCGCGGTGTCGATCGTCAACGTGGATGCCGCGCCCGAGGAGTACTACGCGGGGAAGCTCGCCCAGGAGCGGATCATCGCCGAGGGCGACGTGCCGTGGACGCTCCAGCGCACGACGCAGTTCCACGAGTTCTCCGCGCAGGTGTTCGCGCGCGCCGTCGTCGGCGGTCTGCATGTCGCCCCGGGCGGTCGCGTGCAGCCGATCGCGGCCCGCGAAGTCGCCGAGCGGCTTGTCGCGCTCGCGGAGGCGGGGCCGCAGGGGCGGGCTCCCGACCTGGCGGGGCCGCGGGAGGAGAGCCTCGCCGCGATGGTGCGCGCCTACGCTCGCGCGATCGGGCACCGCGGCTGGCTTCCGCCGGTGCCCCTGCCGGGCGCGATCGGGCGCGCGATGCGCCGCGGCGCTCTCCTACCGGGCCCCGACGCCCAGATCGGACGTCAGACGTTCGCCGAGTGGCTCGACGCTCTCCCGAACGTGTGAGCTACATCTCCTCGTGGTGGTTCGGGTCGCCGTCCCACAGCCGCCCCCGCTCGAGCGCCGAGATGGCGTCGATCTCGGCGGGGGTGAGCGCGAAGTCGAAGACGTCGGCGTTCTCGCGCTGACGCTCGGGGTCGGCCGACTTCGGGATCGGGGTCGCGTCGAGCTCGACATGCCAGCGCAGGACGACGCGCGTCGGCGTCACATCGTGCGCGGCCGCGATCTCGCCGATGACGTCCTCCGTGAGGAGTTCCGAACGGCGCGCGAGCGGGCTCCAGCTCTCCGTGCGGATGCCGTGCTCGGCGTGGAAGGCGCGGAGCTCCCCCTGCGGGAAGTACGGGTGCAGTTCGACCTGGTTGACGGCGGGAGTGACGCCCGTCTCGTCGATGAGGCGCGTGAGCATCTCCGGAGTGAAGTTCGAGACGCCGATCGACCTCACGAGTCCCTTCTCGCGCGCCTCGATCAGGCCTTCCCACGTCTCGAGCCACTTTCCGACGCTCGGGTTGGGCCAGTGGATGAGCTGCAGGTCGATGCGATCGAGCCCCAGGGTCGCGAGCGACTCCTCGATGCTGCGCACGGACTCCTGCCGCCCATGGTGCCTGCCGGGGACCTTCGAGGTCACGAGGAGCTCGTTGCGATCGAGGCCGCTCCGTCGCACCGCTTCGCCGACCTCCCGCTCGTTGCCGTAGTTGACGGCCGTGTCGAGCAGTCGGTAACCCGCTTCCGTTGCGGCGACCATCGCGGCGATGCCGTCGTCGCCCGTGAGCTTGTAGGTGCCGAGACCGAGCTCGGGGAACCACTGGCCGTCGTTGAGTGTCACGGTGGGGATGTTCAGCATGTCTCCATCTTGCTCCTCCCCCTCGTCGAACGGCGTCGAGATCGACGCGAAGACGCGAGCATGGGAGGATGCGCGGATGACCGCAGTGCAGCATCCCCTCCGCGACGACGCCGACGCCGACGGCGATCGGGTCGTCCTCGCGGTCGACCTCGGCGGCACGAAGGTGGAGGCCGGACTCGTCACCGCCGACGGCGACGTGAGGACCGAGAGCGTGCATCGTGCGCCGACGGGCCGCGAGCGCAGCGCCGACGAGATCCTCGACGCCGTGGGGCGGGTCGCGGCATCCGCCCTGTCCGCCCGCCGCACGTCTGACCGGCTCGTCGGCGCGGGGATCGGCTCGGCGGGGCCCGTCGACCTCGTCGCGGGAACCGCATCACCCCTCAACCTCCCCGCCGCCGAAGGCCTCCCGCTCGTGACGCTCGTCCGGGGGCTCGTCGACGCGCCCGTGCGCCTGGCACTCGACGGCACGTGCATCGCTCTCGCCGAGCATGCTTTCGGTGCCGCCCGGGGGGCGCGCAATGCGCTCGCGATGGTCGTATCGACGGGCGTCGGCGGCGGGCTCATCATCGACGGGATGCCGGTGACCGGCGTCTCGGGAAACGCGGGCCACCTCGGCCAGACGCGCCTCCGCGGACGGAGCGAGTCCGAACCCGCGACAGTCGGGACGCTCGAAGCGATCGCTTCCGGCCCGTCGTCGGTCGTGTGGGCGCGATCGCAGGGGTGGCACGGTGACACGGGCGAGGCCCTCGCGGAGGCATACGGCGCGGGCGACCCGATCGCGGTCGCCGCCGTCCGCCGTTCGGCCGGTGCCGTCGGCGAAGCCATCGCGAGCACCTCGACGCTCCTCGACCTCGATGTCGCCGTCATCGCGGGCGGGTTCGCCGCCGTCGCTCCCGACTACCTGGATCTCGTGCGGGCGTCGGCCGACGCGAGCACGGTGTTCTCCTACGCGAAGCGCGTGCGGATCGTGGCATCCGGTCTCGACGGCCGCGGCCCCCTCGTCGGCGCTGCCGCCCTCGCACTGCGCTGAGCCGCCCTCGCGCTGCGCTGAGCCGCGGCCTCCGTCGGCCGGCCGTGCCTACGCGTGCTCGACGACGTCGCTCGGGAACTCTACGACCGATGCGGCAGGCGTGAGGGACTGCGCCGCGTCGAGAGCGCGGAAGAGATCGGCGGCGAGATCGTCGACGTGCTCCAGTCCGATCGACAGCCGCACGATTCCCGCGCCGGGCTTGGCTTCACCCGCGACAGGACGGTGGGTGAGGGATGCCGGATGCTGCACGAGCGAGTCCACTCCGCCGAGAGAGACGGCGTGGGTGACGAGGTCGCAGGCTTCCGTGAAGCGGGCCGCGGCGTCGTATCCGCCCGCGAGATCGATCGCGATGATCGCGCCGGGCCCCGCGAGCTGGCGCCCGAGGAGTCCGCGCGGATCCTGCCCGGGGAGGCCGGGGTAGAACACACGGGCGACGGCGTCGTGCGCGCTCATGCGCTCCGCGAGGATGCCCGCCGTCTCCTGCTGCGCACGCACGCGAACGGCGAGCGTCCGAAGACCGCGGTGCAGGAGGTACGCGGCGAACGGATGCAGCAGCGCCCCCGTCAGCGCGCGGACCCGCCGCAGCCGCTCGACCCAGTCGCGCGGGCCCGCGATGACCCCGCCCATGACGTCGCCGTGACCACCGAGGTACTTCGTCGCACTGTGCAGCACGAGCGTCGCGCCGTGTTCGATCGGGCGCTGCAGGACGGGAGTGGCGAACGTGTTGTCGACGAGCACGGGAACATCGCCCGCCTGAACCGCGACGGCGGCGATGTCGACGAGCTCGAGCGTCGGATTGGCGGGGGTCTCCACGATCACGAGGCCCGTGTCGGGCCGGAGGTGCCGAGCGATGTCGTCGGGAGTCGTCCAGCTGACCTCGGTGCCGAGCAGACCGCTCTCCAGGACGTGGTCGGTGCCGCCGTAGAGGGGACGCACCGCGACGACGTGCGGCTTCCCCGCCGAGACGGTCGCGATGAGGCACGCCGTGAGCGCGGCCATCCCGCTCGCGAAGGCGACCGAGCCGTCCGCTCCCTCGAGATCGGCGAGCGCCTCTTCGAAGCGGGCGACACCGGGCTGCCACAGACGCTGGTAGACGGCGCTCCCTTCTCGCGGGAGGTCGCCGCCCCCGGCCAGCTCTTCGTAGGACTGCCCGCCGCGCTCGACGTCGGGAAGAGGGAAGGTCGTCGACAGATCGATGGGCGGAACGTGCGAACCGGCGTCGCGGAGGCCCGCGTTTCCTCCGTGGACGGCGCGGGTCTCCCAGTGGTGTTGCTCATGCTGCATATGCTCAGATCAACAGATCCTGGCATCGTCTGCAATCATCGTTCAAGGATGGCATCTGTGGATGCTGAATCATCGAAGGTTCTGCGAAAGAAGAAGGGAAACCTCGCCTCCATGGCACGAAAGATCGAGCTCGATGGAACGGATCGCGCGCTTCTGCGCGCCCTGTCCGAGAACGCCCGCGCGTCGGGCGCTGCCCTCGCCTCAGCCCTCTGTGTCGCGGAGTCCACGGTCTCGCTGCGCCTGCGCCGCCTGCAGCGCGAAGGCGTCATCCGCGGCTACCGCGCCGAGTTCGATACGTCGCGCATCGGAGCGACCGTCCAGGCGCTCATCGCCATCCGGCTCGTCAAGCACGCGCGCGCCGAGATCGAGGCGTTCCGGCGCGCAGCCCCCTCTTACCCTGGCGTCATGGGCCTCTTCCACATGGCGGGCGCCGACGACTTCCTCCTCCACGTCCTGGCGCGCGACGCCGACGAGCTGCGCGAGTTCGTCCTGACGTACCTGACGGGCCACCCCGCCGTCGCGCACACCGAGACGAACCTCGTGTTCGAGCACGCCGACGCACCCGGGTGGCAGAGCCTCCTCGACGGGTGACGCGCGTCAGACTGGTGCGGCCCCGTACAACCGGGCGATGTCGGGCGAGTCAAACCACCCTTCGTAGGTGGGCCGGCTCGGCCATCCGACCGGCGAGTCCTGCCATTCCTCCTGCCGGCCCCACGGCAGAAGGTCGATGAGCGGGAACTCGTGGCTCAGCTGCTCGGTCCCTCGACCGTCGGTGTGCCACGTGCGGTAGACGGTGTCGCCGTCGCGCAGGAAGACGTTGACGGCGAAGCCGCCGCCCAGGGGGGCACCCATGTCCTCACCGAACGGGCTGTCGGCCGTCGAGTACCAGTCCATGCGGTTCCCGACCTTCTCGCGATACGCGAGCGCCTCGTCGATCGTGCCCTGCGTGACGATCACGAAACGCGCGTCGTACCGCTCGAGGAAGTCCAGACGCGTGTACTGCGACGTGAATCCGGTGCACCCGCCGCACTGCCACTCTTTTCCGGGCGACCACATGTGGTTGTAGACGATGAGCTGCGAGCGCCCTTCGAAGACGTCGACGAGACGCACGGGCCCATCGGGTCCCACGAGGGTGTAGTCGGGCAGCTCGACCATGGGGAGCCGGCGGCGCTGCGCCGCGATGGCATCGAGCTCGCGCGTCGCGGCCTTCTCGCGCACGCGCAGGGCGTCGAGCTCGCGCCGCCAGGTGGCCTGATCAACGATCGGCGGGAGTGCCGTGGCATCCGTCATCTCTTCTTCTCCGTCCCGCGCGCTATCGCACGCTCGATCTGAGGTCGTCCCCCGCATCCGAGATCGCGGATGCCGCGCCCGTATCCCCGCTCCGGCCCTCGTGCTCGGCCTCCGCCTCGATCGACGGCGGCGCCTCGGCATAGGCCCGCGACAGCGCGCGATACGGCTTCGAGACGAAGGCGAGCAGCACGACGACGAGGAGCAGGGCGCTCGCACCGACGAAGGCGAGCGCGATGCCCCGCGCCTCGCCCGCGCCGAGCAGCCAGCCCCACGTCGCACTGCCGGCATCGGTCTGCATGTACGGGATCAGCCAGAACTGCGCGATGGGCCCCACGAGGAAGGAGGAGACGGGGGCGGCGGCCGACTCGATGCTCGCGGCGAAGCCGAAGACCCTCCCCTGCTTCTCGAACGGGACGACGCGCTGCACGATGGTCTGCTCCGAGGCCTCCGCGATCGGCATGAGGCACATGAAGACGAGGATGCCGAGGGCGTAGAGCCACCACACTTCGCGGATCGCGAAGGTCATGCCGAGCAGGGCGATGCCGATGTTGACGAGGAGGAGTGTGCGCACGGGGTTCTTGCCCAGCCCGAACTTCGCCACGAGGGCGCCGCCGATGATGAATCCGAAGCTCGTGATGCCCAGCACGATCCCCCAGATCTCGACGTCGAAGAGCGTCAGGCCATAGGGGTCCATGAGCGCCATGAAGACGCCCCCGACGAGGTTGTTGAACGTCGAGAACAGGATGAGGGCGAGAAGGCCCGGCACCGCGACGACGGCGGGGATGACACCACGGAAACCCGCGCGGGCGGGACCTCCCTCGACGTGCGCGATGCCACGTTCGGGAATCGGGACGAAGAGCAGGTGGACGAGCGCGAGGCCCGTCGCGACGATCGCGATGACGACCGTCCAGCCCATGCCGAGGAGACCGATCGAGAGTCCCGAGAAGACGCTCGTCACCATGAAGGCGATGCCGTGGACGGCGCCGACGAGGCCGTTCGCGCGGTCGCGGCGGTCGGCGGGAACGAGCAGCGTGACGGTCGTCGACAGAGCGATGTTGCGGAGGTTCTCCACGACGCCGCCGATGAGGATCACCCCCGCGAAGACCCAGAACCACGGTCCACCCCAGTTGACGAGCACGGACTCGGGGAAGGAGAGGTAGAGCGCGCCGGCGAGGAGGTAGGCGATGAGGGTCACCATGCTCGAGAGCACCATGACGGCCTTCTTCTTCATGCGGTCGACGAGGACGCCGAAGCCGACGCCGAAGACCGCGACGAGCAGCATGTACGAGCCGCCGATGATCGCCGTCGCGAGCACGGAGCGTGTCTCGAGATACGCCCAGAACGTGAGCGCCCACCACAGATAGCTGGACGTGACGTTCGCGACGGCCGTGTTGACGAGCACCTGGTAGAAGTTGCGCAGCGTGCGCGCCCCCGGCAGCGCTGACGTGTGCTCGGTCGTCATGACACTCCTCGGGCTGGGCGGGTGCTCGCGGGACGGTGGGCTATCCTCGATGTGGACACCGTTCACATCTGATGTGGACACCGTACACACTCTGAGAAGGGCACGCAACGGTTTGAGCGAGGCGCGGACGTATCACCACGGCGACCTCAAGGAAGCGCTCATCGCCGAGGGCCTCTCCCGCGCCCGCGAGGGCGGGCCCTCCGCCGTCACGCTCCGTGAGGTGACGCGGGCCGTCGGCGTCGCTCCGAACGCTGCCTACCGCCACTTCGCCGACCGCGACGATCTCGTCCGGACGGTCGCCGGCCGGTCGCAGCTCGCCCTCGCGCGCGCGATCTCTGACCGGGTCGCGAACACGCCCCCGGGCCTCGGCCCCGCCGAAGCGTCGATCGAGCGGCTCCGCCGGGTCGGCCTCGCCTACATCGACTTCGCACGAGAAGAGCGCGGATGGTTCGAGCTGGCGTTCTTCACGCAGGACACGCAGGCCAACGACGGCATCGTGACACTCGACGATGAGGTCGTGGCGCCCTTCCGGCTGCTGATGGACACGCTCGACGGAATGGTCGCCGCGGGCGCCCTCGATCCTGCCCGCCGACCCCTCGCCGAGTGGGCGTGCTGGTCATCCGTCCACGGGTTCGCCGACATCGCCGTCCACGGACCCGTGCGCTGGCAGCCCGAGCCGGTCATCGACGCGCTCGCGGCGGCCGTCGTGGAGGCGGCCATCACGGGCGTGAGAGGAACGGCCCAGCCGCCCGCGTGAACCGCCGCGGCCTCGTCAGGCGTCGGCCCAGGCGGTGTCCGCGCGAGCGATCGCATCCGCGATGCGGGCGCGGTGCGCGGCATCCGGATGCTCCCGCGCGAGCCGTCGCGCCTCCTCGGGGCCCCGCGGGTCGTCGTGACCGTAGAGGGCGAAGACGTAGGCGTCGTCGTAGTGCTCCCACGGTTCCGCGAGTGCGACCAGCTCCGGCACGCTCGCGATCGCGACGGTCCCGATCGCGCCACGCAACTGCACGAACTCGTCCTCCGCGGCGATGGCGGCGCGGAGAAGGGATGCCACGCGCTCCCCTCCGATCCCCAGGAGCGTGAACCACGCCTCGTCGCGCACCGCGTCCCACTCCTGCTGGTCGACGACGACCGCCCACAGCGGATCCACCAGGGCGGCATCGCGCGAACCGGCTCGCGACGCGGCGATCGCCACCCACCCCGCAGCCCACGGCGGCAGTTTCCCGAGCAACCCGACCAGCACGGATGCGAGCGGCTCGTCGATGCCGCCCGAGAGCGGTGGCATCGCTCGGCGCGGAACCGCGCCGTCGGCGACGACCGCCCAGTGGTAGACCCAGTCCGCCTGGGCATACGCGGAAGTCATCCCGCCCCACGGGAGCACCGCGAGGAGCGAGACATCGGCGACGATGCTCGCGTCGGCCACCGGATCCTCGACGAGCGCGAGGATCCGCTCCGCAACCCACTCGCGGTGCCGCAGCGAGAGTCCGTCGACATCGCCGACAGGTGTGCGGGCGCCGGACATCCACACGAGCGCCCAAGCGACGAGTCTCGGGTCGGCGCCCCCGGTATGCAACCCGATGAGCGCATCCCACACCGTCGCCTTGTCTTCGGCGGCGAGACCGCCGACGCCGGCCGGCTGGATCGCGTCGGGGGTTTCCGCGCCCCCGAGCGTCCCGTGGGCGCGGAAGGCGAGTTCGACGATCTCAAGGAGCGCCTCGCTCCGCCGGATATCGGTCTGCGCTGTCAGCGCGCGCTGCAGACTCGTCGCGAGAAGACGCGAGACGTCATCGAGCGGCAGATCGGCCCGAAAGATGTGCTCCGAGAGACCCGCGGCCCAGTTCCTCGCCGGGCGACTGTCGGCACCGCGCAGGATCCCGATGACGTCGTCACGCCACGGCGACGCGAGTAGCCTTCGGATGGCCTCGGACCATCCCGCTGGCCGACGGGCTCCCTCGAGCGCATCCACTGCCGTCTCGATCAGGCGGTGGGAGACCTCGGGCGACACCGTGAGCGGACTCGCCGACGCGAGACCCGTGAGCCCCACCCCGAGAACGTCGAGCGTCCCCTGCGATGTGTCGCCCGAGGGGCGGGTGATGAAGACCGACAGGAGCTCGTCGACGGATGCCGCGGGCTCGACACCGAACCAGCGCGCGTCGAGGCTCGCTGACTCGGCCGCGTCGATCACGTGCGGCAGCGTCTCCATCCACTGGGGCGGGAGGTCGCTCCCATCGAAGGAGGGGCCGACGACGTCGCGGACGTCGTCGACCGCGCGGCCGCTTTCGGCCCAGCGGTGCACGATTGCGCGTCCGGCGAAGTACCCCTGGAACGACTGGTGGAAGAACGCGAACATGCGTTGCGGGATACCGCGCCGTCGTGGCCCGTCGCCGACGTCGACGAGCAGGCCCGTCGACAGGACGGCGGCGAGGAACGCGTAGGGCGTGCGACGGGGCGCGACCGAAGGGAAATCGTCCAGCTCGAGGGCATCGAAGCGGCGCAGCATCGCGGCGATGTCCGACTCCGCCACCTCCACGATGCCGCGCCGGGCCATACCCAGTGCGACGTGTTCGAGCCGCGGGAAGACCTCGTCGACCCTGAGAGGCGGAGTGACGTCGCGTTCTCGCTCGATGGTGCGTTCCAGGATCTTCCGATAGAGCTCGCGCAGCTTGTCCGGGAGCCGGCCGCCCGCATCCATCTCCTCCACCAGCAGCGAGAGGGCGAAGACAGTGTCGGCCAGGCCCGCTGACGCACCGCCGGCCGCCAGCGCGTCGCGAAGGCCCGCGTACAGTTCGGCGCGGTCCGGATCGGCATCCGCCCACGCATCCAGGAGCGCACGCTGCGCCGCGCCGTCGAGGCTTGCGATCGAGTACTGGCGCGAAGGTCGCCGGCCGAGTCCTCCTTCGCCCGAGAGACGCGCAAGACGCTCAGCGAGACGCATGACCGCACCCTCGGAGCCGGGCTCCCGTGTCGTCACGACGACGCGAGAGCGTTCCGAGAGCGTTGACGTGAGGCGCGCCGTGAACTGCGAGCGTCGCGCCCCGTCGGCGATCTCGTTGAGGCCGTCCAGGGCGAGGAGGGCTCGACCCGTCACGAGATCGTCGACCATTCGCTCCCGCAGCGCCGCCCGCTCCCGACCGGGCAGGTCGGGGATCGCACTCGCCGCGTTCTCCACGAGCGCACCGAGCAGGTCGGTGGAGCCGTCGAGCACGGCGTCCGGAAGGGTGCGGCACAGAACATAGACGGGGACTCCGGACGGCTCGACGAGCTCGCGGCGCACGAGCCACTGGAGGATCGTCGACTTGCCGGTGCCGGGACCTCCCGTCAGGACGAAGCTCTCCCCCCGATCGAGCGACCCGACGGTCATCGCGTCGGGCGCCTTGCCGTCCGTCCGGCGCCGCGCGAGCGGCATCGCGTCGACGGCGGACTGATCGGTGGCGAGGTCGATGCCGACGTGCGGCATCGTGGCGGTGGACTCGCCGAGTCGGAGTGCGAGCTCGGCCAGAAGGGCCTCGACGTCGATGGGTTCGCCGTCGGCAGCGCCCGTGCCCGACATCGCCGGTGTCGTCGAGGCATCCGCCCAGACCGCGAGACGGCGAAGGATCTCGCCGTGCTGCGCGACCTCGAGCTTGATGTCGATCGCGACGGACTCCGTGCGCCGGGTCGTGCGGTCGACGTCGGCCAGGAGCGCCGAGAGCGCATCGATCTCGACGGCGACGCGCTCGACGGCCCGCTCGATGCTCTCGAGGTGCTCGACGAGAAGCGCAGAGGCGGGCCCGACTTCGTTGCGGACGGCGTCGCGCACGACATCGGGATCGAATGCTGCGGATGCCGCGAGGGTATCGAGCCGATCGGCGAGCGCCGCGCGGCTGTTCATCTCGACCTTCTGCGCGAGAACGCTGTCGTGGGCGATGAGCGCCTGGAACCTCAGGCAGTAGGCCCCGTACAGGGTGATCTGTTCGATGGCATCGGTTCGCGGATCGACCGCCGACCAGCCGTGTCGCACCGCCTCGTCGATGAGGGCCGGGACGGGGGGAAGCCGCGACTCCCGGAGCGCACCGAGGGCGCTTTCGTGGAAGGCATCCAAGAGGTCGCCGTCGATCTTCGCCGCCGCGACGCTCTCGAGCGCGTGAAGCGCGAGCGGATCAGCGCTCCAGCCGTCGATCCAGTCGTCGTCCTCGAGCAGGCGCTCGAGACTGCGGCACCATTCGAGGACAGAGCGGGGCTCGGCCGCACCGAACCCCGCCGTCGCCGGCGGGCGGGCGAGGATCGCGCGGCTGAAGAGCGAGCGTGACGCGGACGGCTCGCCCTCGAGCTTCGGGAGTGCCTGCGCGATGAGGTACTCGAACGCGAATCGCGTGCTCTCGCGGTGGGCACGCTCGATGTCGTGGTTCTCCGGGAGCCGGATGCGGCCGTTGCCCAAACGCGTCGTGATGGCCTTGACGGCGGCATCCGTGGCTCTGTTGGACACCCGATCCACGACGATCCCGAAGATCGTCTCGCCGGCGAACGCCAGCATGAGGCCGAGGAACACGGGCACCCTCCCCAGATAGCGCTACCGTCTGCGAGTTCGACGGCGGCGCCGATCCCTCCTCGTGAGGATGCCAGAAGAGGGCCGCTTCACGCGAGGGTTTCGTCCGGGGAGGGCGCATCCCGAGGCCGTGTCACCAGGTCGAGTCGCCGCGGATGACGGCGTCGGACCCCCCGTCGATGAAGACGACCTGGCCGCAGAGGTGCGCGTTCTCGACGCTCACGAGGAACGCCATGAGCTCGGCGACATCGCGGGGCCCGAAGATGCCGTTGAGGGGCATCGGGACCATCTGGAGGAGCGCGGCCTTCGCCTCGTCGGTCGTCGTGAGGTCGGCGGTCATCGGGGTCGAGACGACTCCCGGCGCAACGGCGTTGAGCGCGATCCCGGCACCCGCCCATTCCGGCGTCGGCGCGTGGCGCCGCACCCAGCGGGCGAGCGCACGCTTCGATGTCCCGTAGATGAGGTTCGCCTCCTCCGGTGTCCCGCCTGCGAGCGCGGCCGCGCGCGCGAGTGCCGCGTCTTCGTCGTCGGCGAGGAACGCGTCGAGCAGCGCCTCGTCGGGCGGATACAGGGACGCCATGGATGCCGTCGCGACAGCGCGGGGAGACGGCGACTCGGCGAGGAGCGGACGCAGTCCCGTCAGGGTCGCCACCGCGCCGAAGTAGTTGACGGCGGCCGTCGCGACGGTCGGCGATGCGAGGCCGGCGTTGGCGATGACGGCGTCGACGGTGCCGCCCGAAAGGTCGGTGACACCCGATACGAGCGCCGCCCTCCCGTCAGCCGTCGTGAGATCGACCTCGACATCCGCGTGGGCGATGTCGACTCCGATGACGCGATAGCCGCGATCACTGAGAAGCTCTGCCGTCGCCTTGCCGATTCCGCTCGCCGATCCGGTGATGACAACTGTCCGAGACATGGTGTTCCCTTCGTCACGAGGACGGCCCTCCGGGGGGAGGACGCTCTCCCTGCCTCCATCCTTCCATGTGGTCTGACCACATGGAAGAGCCCTCGTGCAGCGCTGGTCCCGGCCCCTCGTAGACTGTCCGGAGGCTTTTCGAGAGGTGGCAGACGGCGATGGCCGACATCGAGGTGAGGCTGCGCCGCCTCCTGAAGGTGAATGCCGCCGTCGTGGGGCACCTCCACGTGCGGTCGGTGCTGACACGACTCACGGCGTCGGCACTCGAGCTCACGGGTGCCGCCTCCGCCTCCGCCCGCGTCCAGGGCGATCCGGGCCCTCCGATCGAGGCACGCAGCTCCCACCCCACCTCCTCCGATCCCGCGGGAGAGACCGTCGACGTCCCCCTGTCGGTGCGAGGCGAAGTCTTCGCGCACCTGGCGGTCACCGGCCCGCCCGCCGGGCACTGGAGCGACGACGACATCGAGCTGCTCCACGCTCTCGCCGCGACGGCGGGGATCGCCCTGGACAAGGCGCGCACGTACGAGGCCACGCGCCAGCGCGAGCGCTGGGCCCAGGCGAAAGCCGATGTCCGCGCCGCCGCCTCGCCGGACGACGCGATCGGCATTCTCCTCGGAGCGCTGCCCGATCTCGCCCGCGCCGAGTTCGCCGTTCGGGCGCGCGTCGACGTCGACCGGTCGCTCGTCTTCGACGCCCCGAGCACCGTCCCCCTGCAGCGGCTCCCGGCCGACCATCCCCTCACGACGGCTGTCCGCGCGGGCGACGTCACCGTCGTTCCGCGCAACGTCCTGACGCGCGTCCCCGGTTCGGGCGAGGCGCTCGTGCTCCCCTCGGGAGAGCCGGGGACGGCCGTCGTCGTCGTGCGGCCCGAAGACGCGGCATCCCTCGATGCCGACGACATCGAGCGTCTGAGCGAACTCGTCGACGAAGCCGCCGGTGCGTCGACTCCGGATGCCGCCGACCCCGGGCTCTTCGAAGAACTCACGCCCCGCGAACGGGACGTGCTGCTCTTGATCGCCGACGGGATGTCGAATCGACAGATCGCCGAGCGACTGTTCCTCAGCGAGAAGACCGTCAAGAACAACGTCACCGCGCTCCTTCGCAAGATGGGCATGGAACGCCGAACACAGGCCGCCGTCTACGGAGCGCAGCTCCGCGACACCCAGGAGAGACCATGACCCCGAAGACCATCGTCATCACGGGCGCCTCCGACGGGATCGGAGCGGCGGCCGCCCGGCAACTCGCACCGGCCGGGCACCGGCTTCTCGTCGTCGGGCGCGACCGGACGAAGACCGAGACGGTCGCGCGCGACACCGGTGCGGAGCCCTTCGTCGCGGACTTCGCGCGCCTCGACGACGTGCGCGCGCTCGCGGAGCAGCTGCGGGATGCAGCCGGACCCGACGGCATCCACGTGCTCGCCAACAACGCGGGCGGGATCTTCGGCGACCGGACCCCGACCTTCGACGGCTACGAGAAGACGTTCCAGGTCAACCACCTCGCCCCCTTCCTGCTGACGAACCTCCTCATGCCGGAGCTTTGCCGAGCTCGCGCGGCGATCATCAACACGTCGAGCGTCGCGAACCGGCTCTTCGCGCACCTCTCGCTCGACGACCTCGACAACCACCGCGCGTTCAGCGCCAACAAGGCCTACGGAGACGCCAAGCTCGCGAACATCCTCTTCACGAAGAGCCTGCACGCCAAGTTCCACGCGGAAGGGATCTCGTCGGTCGCGTTCCACCCGGGAACCGTGCGGACGAACTTCGCCGCCGATACGACGAGCCGCATGCGCGTCGTCTACCGGGGCTTCCTCGGCAAGATCTTCCTCATCGGCACCGACAAGGGCGGCGAGAATCTCGTGTGGTTCATCGAGGGCACGCCGGATGCCACGTGGATCTCGGGCGAGTACTACGACCGGAAGAAGCGGACCGACAAGATCAATCCGCAGGCGACCGACGCCGCCCTCGCCGAAGCGCTGTGGCAGCGCAGCGCCGAGCTCGTCGACCTCGCGTAATCCCTCGGCGTCCGCGCCGTGTCGGGCTCCGACCCGCGAGAAGACTCAAACCGCACGCTAGGGAGCCGAAATCTCGCAGTTCGGGTCTTCTCGCGGGCCGGGCGACAACACTCCCGCTAGCGCGACGATGTGGCCGCCTTTGCGCTCGGTCCGTCGGATGCTGCCCGGTGCAGCATCCTGCTCGACGAGTCGCCACGCGCGCGAGCGGATGTCGGAGCCGCCCGCGGCGCACGCGAGCCGTGCGAGCGGCGAGAGGATCCGCCAGCGTCCTGTCGGCGGCTGCATGTCGACGACGCACGCGCGCCCGCCGATGCGCAGGAGCGAGCGGGCGCGCCGCCACGCCTCCTCGCGCTCGTCGATGACGCTGAGGGCGTAGGTCGTGAGGAGCGCGTCGGCGTGCCTGCGTCCGCGTTCGGCCGCGATGACGTCGCCGACCAGCGCGGGATCCAGCGTCGCGGCATCCGCCGTCACAAGCCGTACGCGGTCCCGCCATCCGTGAGCGTCGATGCGGCGCTCGGCCATCGCGAGCATGTCGCCGCTGCGGTCGATACCCACCACGAGTCCCTCGGGGCCCACGGCGTCCGCGAGGGCCGGGAAGTTCAAGCCGGTTCCGCACCCGAGATCGACGACGACCTCGTCGCGCTGAGGAGCCAGGAGATCCATGCCCGCTGCGCGTCCGGCGCCGTAGATCCAGCGCTCCCCCGACAGGACGTCGTACCACCGCGCGCCCGCGCCATAGCGCTTCAGCAGCGTCGCCATCCGGCCCCCCGTCCCCGGACCACTCTAGGCTTCCGGCATGACCGCTTCGCATCGCCGCCCCGGACGCACACTCACGGCGCGGGAAGCCGCCGCCACGACGTGGGACCTCGTCGTGATCGGCGCCGGGAGCGCCGGACTCGTCGCGGCACGCAGCGCCGCCGTGCTGGGCGCGCGGGTTCTCCTGATCGAGTCGGGCCGGTTCGGCGGCGAGTGCCTGCACACCGGTTGCGTCCCCTCGAAGGCCCTCATCGCGGCAGCCCACGCGGCGCACACGGCGCGCACGAGCGGTCGCGTGGGCGTCCACGTCGACGACGTCACCGTCGACTTCTCCGCCGTCATGGCGCACGTCCGCGAAGCGATCCGCACGATCGAGCCGGTCGACTCGCCCGACGCCCTCACGCGTGACGGCATCCACACCCTCGCGGGTCGCGCGCGCTTCGACGGCGAACGGTCGCTCGTCGTGGACGGCGGCCGCATCCGGTTCCGGGATGCCGTCCTCGCGACGGGGAGCTCACCCGTGCTGCCCGACGTGCCGGGGGCGGGCGCGGTGGAGATCCTCACGAACGAGACCTTCTGGGAGCTGGAAGACCTTCCTGCGCGGTTCCTCGTGCTCGGCGGCGGAGCGATCGGCTGCGAACTCGCGCAGGCGATGGCGCGCCTCGGCAGTGCCGTCACGCTCGTCCACCGGGGCCCGCGCCTCCTGCCGAAAGAGGAGCCCGCGGCGAGCGCCCTCGTCCTCACGGCCCTCCGAGCCGACGGCGTCGACGTGCGGCTGAACGCGACCGCCGACGCGTTCGAGCCCGCGGCCTCCGGCGGGGTCGCGCGCCTGTCCGACGGGAGCGAGGTCGGCTTCGATCGGATGCTGGCTGCTCTCGGCCGCCGAGTGGCGTCGGCCGACCTCGGGCTCGATTCGGCCGGCATCCGTCTCGACGATGGCGGATCCGTCGCCGTGGATGCCGCCCTCCGCACGTCCAATCCGCATGTCCGGGCCGCCGGCGACGTCACGCCGCTCCCGCGCTTCACCCATACGGCGGGGGTGTTCGGGAGCACGGCTGCCACGAACGCCGTGCTGGGCCTTTCGCGCAAGGCCGACCTCGACGTCGTCCCACGCGTGACGTTCACATCACCCGAGGTCGGCGCCGTCGGTGTCGCGCCGGGCGATGCGCACGCCCTCGGCATGCGCGTCCTCGTCCAGGATCATGCGCACGTCGACCGTGCGATCAGCGAGTCAGACACCGCCGGCCGCACGAGCATCGTCGTGGACCGCCGAGGTCGTGTGACGGGCGCCAGCATCATCGGCCCGAGAGCGGGCGAGTCGCTCGCCGAGTACACGACGGCTGTCCGGGCGGGACTCGACGTCCGCCGACTCGCAACGACGACGCACGCCTACCCGACCTACTCCGACGCGGGGTGGAACGCCGTCGTGAAAGAGGCACAGCGGGGTCTTCGGACGGGCATCGTGGGCGCCGCGATCCGTCTGCTCGCGGCCGTGCACCGCCGATGGGGGTGAGCGACGGCCTCAGCGCAGCGCGCGGTATCCCGCGACGATGCGCTGCAGCGCACTGACGCCGACGAAGGCCGCCCACACGATCGCGATCTGCCACGCCCAGAACGGCAGGATGAGCCAGAGGGCGTGCACCGCGATCGTTTCGGTGCCCTCGGCGATTCTGCCGAGGAACGACAGAGAGCGCCCATCGTCGATCGTGCGGCCCGACCGCTCGGCGATCGACGAGAACGCCAGGAACGCCGTGCCGTTGATGTAGTAGGCCAGCAGCACGACGAGGAACGGCCACCAGGGTGCCGAGAATTCCGCCGTCGCGCCGATCGCGACACCGAGGACGGTCGCTCCGTAGACGACGAAGTCGGCCGTGATGTCGAGGAACCCGCCGGCGTGGGATGCGGGAGCGGCGCGCCCCGCCGCGACCTCGGCGGCCCGTCGACGGCGGGCGAGCGTGCCGTCGAGCCCGTCCGCGATCCGCGACACGAGCCACAGGGCGAGCGCGACCCACCACAGCTGGAAGGCGGCGGCGACGGCAGACCCGAGACCGAGGACGAGGCCCGTGAGAGTCAGCCCGTCGGGAGTGATCCCGGGCCGGTCGAGGGCCCCTGCGACGGCCTCGAGCGGGCGGGCGAGAACAGCGCGGAGCGACCGGTCAAGCATCCGCGCCTGCTTCGTCGACGCGCTTGCGCCGCTGCAGCACGGCGGCGGCCACGACACCCGCGAGCGCCAGAACTCCGAGCACCGTGAGCGCGATCCAGAAGGGCGGCCCGAACTCGAAACCGAACGCGCCGAGCGCGACGTAGGCGGCAGATCCGGGCAGGATGCCGATCGCCGTCCCGAGCGCGTAGTCGCGCGTGCGCACCGAGGTGAGCCCGGCGCCGTAGTTGATGAGCGTGAACGGGATGACCGGGACGAGCCGGACGCCCAGCACAGCGAGGAAGCCACGACGGGCGAGGAGATCGTCGAGGCGGGCGATGCGCGCGCCCGTGAGGCGCTCGACGGCTTCGCGTCCCAGCAGGCGACCGATGACGAACGACGCGGCCGCGCCGATGAGGGCTCCCACGTAGACGAGCACGAGCGCGATGCCGAAGCCCCACACGACACCCGCGGCAATCCCCAGGAGGTTCTTCGGCACGGGGGTCAGGGTGAGCGCGGCGTACCCGAACAAGAAGAGCACGGCACCGCCCCAGCCGATGTCGGCTGCCCATGCCCTGATCGCGTCGACATCGGACGGCGCGAGAAAAAACCCAACCGCTGCGGCGAGGGCGACGAAAAGAAGGAGAAGGACGAGGCGAGTGATCGCCGAGGTCTTCGTCAGGACCGGTTGCGGGTCCGGGTTGTCAAGCTCCACGGCATCCCCTCCGGTCTCCCATACCCTAGTCCAGCGCGTTCCAGACGGATCGCCTGCCCCAGAGGAGTTCCGTGAGCAGCATCCGCCCCCGACCCCTGCGCGCCCTGTCCGCCGGACTCGCGCTTCCGCTCCTCGTACTGGCCGGGTGCTCCTCGCCCGCAACGAATCCGGTGTCGTACGACAACTGGAACGCCGTCATCGACGACGCGGAGGGACAGACCGTCCAGCTGTGGATGTACGGCGGCGACGATCAGGGGAACGCGTACGTCGACGACGTGCTCGCACCCGCTGTCGCCGAGTTCGGCGTGACACTCGAGCGGGTTCCCGTCACCGACACGCGCGACGCACTCAACCGCGTCTTCACCGAGCTGCAGGCCGGTCGCGCCGACGGCACGGTCGATCTCATCTGGGTCAACGGCGACAACTTCCGGACGGGACGCGAAGCCGACGCGTGGCTCTGCGGATGGACGGACGTCCTCCCCGAGATGGCGAACACCGACTCCGACGATCCGCTCCTCGAATCCGACTTCGGGACGCCCGTGGACGGATGCGAGGCCCCGTGGCACAAGGCGCAGTTCACGCTCGCCTACAACGCCGACGCGATCCCCGACCCCCCAACGACCCTCGAGGGCGTGCTCGAGTGGGCTGAGGAGAACCCGGGCCGCTTCACCTATCCGGCCCCGCCCGACTTCACGGGATCGGTGTTCGTGCGCGAAGTGCTCGCGAGCGTCTCGGGCGGCGCCGACGAGGTGCCCGCGGCCTACTCCGACGACGCCTTCGACGAGCTGACGCCCGCGCTCTACGACCGGCTTGCGGCCCTCGCCCCGAGTCTGTGGCGCGGCGGCGACACGTACCCCGCCAACGAGGCCGAGCTCGGCCAGCTCTTCGCCGATCGGCAGATCGACCTCATGATGACGTACGGTCCCGCGACGCTGACCGACCTCGTCGCCGACGGCACCTACCCGCCCGGGACGACGGTGCTTCCGCTCGAGGACGGCACGGTGGGGAACGCGAGCTTCCTGGGGCTTCCCGCGAACTCCGACGCGGTGGCCGGTGCGATGGTCGTCGCCAATGTTGCCCTCTCCGTCGAGCAGCAGGTCGCGAAGGCCCATCCGGACGTGTGGGGACAGTTCACCGTCCTCGACATCGAGGGACTGGATGCCGAAGATCGCGCGCTCTTCGATGAGTTGCCGCAGTCGCCCGTCGTGCCCGGATACGACGTGCTCTCGCGCAACGCGCACGGCGAGCTGTCGGCGGAATGGGTGCCCGCACTCGACGAGGGCTGGCGCACGAACGTCCTGACGCGATGAGCTTCGCCCCCGTCGCCCGCCGTCCGGGAGACACAGCCGAGCGTCGACGGAGCGTCCTGCTCGTCCTTCCGGCCGTGCTCGTGACGGTGGTCGTCGTGGGCGGTGGACTCGGGGCGGCGGTTCTGCAGTCCGTCGGGCTCCTGCCGGTCGTCGGGCCTGCGACACCGAGCCTCGACGCCTACTCCGCGCATCCCGACGATCTGCTCGCGGCGGTCGGCGTCTCGCTCTGGATCGCGGCGGCGTCGACGCTCATCGCCGTCGTCGTGGGAACGGCTGCCGCGATCGTGATCGTTTCCGGGCGACTCGGGGGGCGGATCGTGGGGGCGATCGGAGCGGTGACCGTGACGGTTCCGCACCTCATCGGGGCCGCGACGATCGGACTCCTGCTCGCGGATGCCGGCGTCCTCCCGCGCCTCCTCGGCATCTCGTCCGAGGCATGGCCCGCGTTGGTGGGCGGCCCGTGGTGGGCGGCGGTCATCGCGGAGTTCGCCTGGAAGGAGTCCGCCTTCGTCGCGCTCGTCGTGACGGGAACGCTCGCGACGCGCGTCGCCACCTACGACGAGACGGCGGCGCTCCTCGGCGCGGGGAGGTGGCGACGGTTCCGGCACGTACTCCTGCCGCTGACGGCTCCCTCGATCGTCATCTCGGGGGCCATCAGCTTCGTCTACGCGCTGGGGTCGTACGAAGTGGCCTGGCTGCTCGGGCGGACGTACCCCGAGCCGCTCCCCGTCCTGGCGGTTCGGCTCTTCCAGGGGGTGTCGCTCGATTCGCGGCCCGAAGCAGCGGCCGTCGCCGTCGTGACATCGGCGATCGCGCTCCTCGTCGTGGGTCTCGCGTTCGCGACGCTTCGACGGACGGCGGCGTGGCGATGACGGGCACGAGCGGCGGAGCCCTGTCGCGATCCCGCGGCGCCGGACGCGTCATGCGCGTCGCGGTGACGCTCCTCCTCGTCGTGTGGTTCGCGCTCCCCTTCCTTCCCCTCGTCCTCTGGTCTTTCGCCGACGCGTGGTCGTTTCCGTCGGCACTTCCGACCGCATGGGGGTGGGATGGCGTCGCGTCGGCGCTCGGGTTCGGGATGCTGCCCGCCTTCGCCCACTCGGCACTTCTCGGTCTCGTCGTCGCACTCATCGCGACACCGCTCGGGGCCCTCGCCGCGCGCGCCTTGACCTACGGGTCGGTCCCCTTCCCGCGCGTCGTCTCCGCGCTCCTGCTCGCTCCGATCGCCCTTCCGCCCTTCGCCGCCGTGCTCGGCGTCAACGTCGTTCTCCTGCGCGCGTACGTGCCGCCCGTCGTCGGGGTCGTCGTCGTCCTCGTCGTTCTCGCGCTGCCCTATACGACGTTCGTCATGCGCACGGCCTACGGCGCCTACGACCTCTCGTACGAGGAGGAAGCCCGGCTGCTCGGCGCGACCCGCCGGCACGTGCTGCGTCGTGTGCAGCTGCCGATGATCGCCCCCGCTCTCGCGCGCGCGGCGTTTCTGGCGTTCCTCGTCGCCTGGAGCGATTACATCGTCACCGTCATCGTCGGGGGCGGTGAGATCGTCACCCTCCCGCTCGTCGTCGCGGGTGCCGCCGCGGGCGTCGGCAACGACGCGGCGGTCGCGGTCATGTCCCTCTCGGCGATCGTGCCCCCGATCCTGCTGCTCGTCGCGACCCTGTCGCTGGGCCGCAGGCCTCCCGTCACGCGTGAGCGTCGCGTCGCGGCATCCCGTCGCCTTTCCCGAGATGGAGTCATCGCGTGAGCGCCGAACTCGCCCTGAACCGCCTGACCAAGAGCTTTCCCGGCGGCGGACCACACGCCCTCGACGACCTGTCGCTGACGGTCGCCGCCGGCACGTGCACCGCCGTCCTCGGCCCCAGCGGATCGGGGAAGAGCACGCTGCTCCGCGTCGTCGCAGGCCTCGAGGACCCCGACGCGGGCGACGTGCGCATCGGCGGCGTCGACGTCGGCGGGATCGTCGCCGAGAGACGCGGCGTCGGCATGGTCTTCCAACGCTCGCTGCTGTTCCCCCACCTCTCGGTGCGGGACAACGTCGCGTTCGCCGACCGCGTCGCAGGGATGCCGAAGGGCGCCGCGCGCGGGCGGGCCGACACCTACCTCGAGATGGTCCAGCTGGGCGGGTTCGGCGACCGCCGCGTGGGTGAGCTCTCGGGCGGGCAGGAGCAGCGCGTCGCGATCGCGCGCGCCCTGGCTGCTGAGCCCGCCGTCCTGCTCCTGGACGAGCCGTTCAGCGCGCTCGATCCCGCGTTGCGCGGCGACATGCACGACCTCCTCGACGCCGTCCGGCGCGCAGTCTCACCGACGATCGTCCTCGTGACGCACGATCGCGATGAGGCGTCGCGGGTCGCTGACCGGATCGCCCTCATGGAGCACGGTGTGCTCCTCCACGAGAGCTCGGTCGCCGATGCGTACCGTCGGCCCCGCACACGGCGCGTCGCTCAGCTCATGGGTGGGCGCAATGAGGTCGCGGGCACGGTGCGCACCGGCATCCATCACAGCGAACTCGGTGCCCTTCCCGTTCCGGACGGGACCGCTCAGGGCGACGGTATCCTCGTCGTCCGCCAGGAGGATCTCTCGCTCGCCGACGCCGATGCGCCCCTCGCGGCCGACGTCGTCAGGGTCGAGGGGGTCGTGGAGGCGGTGTCTTCCGCCGGGGCGCGCACCGACGTCGTGGTGAGCTGCCGCGGCGGCATCCGTCTTCACGCCGAGACGTCGACGACCCTGCCCCGCACGCCCGGAGAGCGCGTCGCCGTCGCGATCCCCCTCGCCGCGGTCCACGTCGTGGCGCGCTGACGCGGAATCCCGCACGCCAACCCGCCGAGAAGACCCCAACCGCTCGTCTCCGCGGCGATTTCGCGCAGTTTGCGTCTTCTCGGCGAGTCGAGGTCGGGGTATCGCGGAGCTCGCGGAGCTCGCGGAGGTCGCGTTCAGGTCGCGGCGGGAGCCTTCGACCCCGTCGAGCGGACAGCCGTCAGCCCCGAAGGACGCGCGACGACCTGCGGCGCGATCCCGTCCCGCGGGGTCGGCAGCGGCAGGATGCGGCGGAGCTCGACGTTCTCGATCGGATCGAGCACCGAGTGCTGCACGCACGCCGGCACGAGCCGGCCGTCCTCGGGATGCGACATCGCGTACATGCACGCACCGAGGCGCTCCTGCGTCTCCTTCAGCAGCGGATCCTCGGCGACGATGCCCTTCTCCATGAGGTCCCACGCGGGTGCGACCTGCTCGGCATCCATGAAGTTATGGATCACGAACGTCTTGAACGAGACCTTGCCACGGCGTGCGGCACGGACGACGCGGCGGAGCCCCCCAGCACGACGCAGCACGCGACTCGCGAGACCGATGAGGGGCGGGATGTCACCGGGGTGCGCCGCGATCGCGCGCAGCACCTTGACGGCGAGGATCCCCTTGGGGACATCGCCGAAGATCATCCCTCCGAAGTGGTCGAGGAAGCGGTCGCGCGCCGCGATGTCCTTCGGGTCGTCGGCATCGAGGAGAGGCGCGAACGTTCCGCCCACCCGCACGCCGACTGTCGAACGGTTGCAGCGCGGGTCGCCGAACTGCGTCGCCTGCCATGGAAGCTTCTGCCCGACGCCCTTTTCGATGCGCTCCCAGACGGCGTCGATCGTCACCTCGCCGAAGTCTTCGCGCCACCGCCGGTCGTCGCCGATGAACGCCGCCGGCTGGAAAGACATCATGTCGAACGGCATCTCCAGGACGTCCCGAGTGACCTGCTCGACCTCGTCGACGTTCGACGGAGTGACCGTCATGTTGTGCGCGAGGTAGCTGTTGACGCCGTGGTCGCGCTTGAGGTCGACGAACATCTGCCCGAACCGCTCGCGGAACGGATTGAGCTCGGCTTCGTTGCGCGGACGGACAGCACCGCGGCGTCCACGCATGAGCGAGTCGAAGTGGGCGGCGAAGGACACTTTGTCGAAGCGCGGACGACCGTCGGCGTCGAGAACCGTGTCGAGCAGGTAGTCGTAGTCGAAATCGCCGTGGGTCATCGACATCGGCTCGCGGCCGACGGCGCGCATCGCGAGGAGCGCCTGCGCGTGGTCCTCGGCGGAGAGGAGACTCACTTCACCGCCGATGAGCTGCGCGTGTGCGCGGGGCCCGCGGATCTCGCGCAGGAGCGCCATCTGCGTCTTGACGTTGTCGACCGTGTGGTCGCCGTCGATGCGCACTTTGTTGGCGTCGGCCGAGTGGTAGCAGGGCGAGCAGGTGAGGTTGCACTTGGGGAAGACGCCGTGCGTCCCCTCGCATCCGACGGCGCAGCGTCCCAGCAGCTGGTTCGGGGTCTTCGCGTGCTCGGGGAGCTCCGCCCACCGCCGGTCCAGCGCCCGCCTCGTGTCGGGATGGATAGGTCGGGTGTCCAATTCGAACCGCCGCAGTGTGGTCGCGATGCCCATCGTGCCCTCTCGTCGCCGTGGCCGCGCGCGGCGCGCGAGCTCTCACGTCTCGTTCGTCAGGCTCGCGCCATCGGATTGGATCGTTCGTCGATCAAAACCGATGGCGTCGCCGCCTGCAACCGCTTGCGGCACCCCGCACGCCCCATGTAAACCCCCCGCGCACCGCCCATAGCCCATCTCCTATCGCCGATCGCCCCTCGCCCATCGCCCCTCGCCCATCGCCGAGAAGACCCGAACTGTCCCGTCTTGGGCCAGCAACGCGCAGTTCGCGTCTTCTCGGCAACCCGCAGCGTCAACCCGCAGCGGCCGCCCACCCCGGCACCCATCCGCCGAGAAGACCTGAACTGCACGATTTCCGGCCGGTTGCCAGCAGTTCGCGTCTTCTCGGCAACCCGCAGGAGCCACTCAGCCCGCACGCCGATCCGAGGGGGCGTGCGCCCGGGGATGGCGGGTCCGGATGCCGCAGCCCGGGGCCGTGGTCAGCGGCGGGCGCCGAATTGGCGGGCGGCGGCGATCTGCTCCGCGACGCGACGGAGGGCGAGGATGAGGGGCTCGACGAGCACCGTGCCGAGCACGACGTAGCGCACCGACTCCTCCGGCGAGTCGATGGGTGTGGCGGCGAGCTCCGCATCCGCCATCGACGTGAGCCCCCTGAGGTAGGCCGTCATGACGTCGGGAGGAACGACGAAGCCGGCCCGCTCGAGTGTCGCCAGCGCGTGGGCGACCGCCGCGACTTGCTCGGGAAAGCACGCATCGGCATCGCCGCCCATCCTGTCGATGAGAGCGCTCGCCGCGCCGAGGTCGATGTCGTCGGGCGCCTCCGGCGTGACGGCGCCGTTCGCGGCACCCAGGATCTCGTACGGATCGTCGGGCGGATCGTCGAGGACGGCGATCACCTTGCGCACCCCGGCGATCCCGACCCCGGAGTCGACGAGAGCTCGGATCACCCCGAGCCTCGCGACGTGGGCGTCACCGTACGTCGCCTGCGTCGCCGAGGAACGCCGCCCCTCGGGAAGGAGTCTCTCGCGCAGGTAGTACTTGATGGTCGCCACCGGCACACTGCTCGCGGCCGACAGTTCCGAAATCCGCATCCACTCACCTCTTGACTCGATAGTGATACTATCCAACACTAGATAGCAGCACTATCCATCAAGGAGCGAGGCGATGTCCACGATCGACCCGGGGCGCATGACCCACAAGTACGACGGAGAACTCGTCGTCTTCCACATCGGAATGACGATCAACAAGTGGTGGCGGCCCGATCTGTGGGGTCCCGCCTTCATGGCGATGCCCCGGATGCTGCGCGAGCTCAGCACTGATCCCGACTCGGGTCTCCTCGGGCACGCTCTTCTCGTCGGGGCCCGCGGACCCTACGTCGTGCAGTACTGGTCGTCGGTCGAGAAGCTCTACGCGTATGCCTCCTCTCCCACGCAGGAACACCGGCCGGCGTGGACCCGCTTCAACAAGGCCGCCCGCAAAGCGCCCGGCGCCGTCGGCGTCTGGCACGAGACGTTCCTCGTCGACACCGCCGAGTCGATGTATGTCGGGACGCCGTCCATGGGCCTCTCCCTCGCGACCGAGCGGGTGGACGTTCCTCGCCGGCACGACCGCGCACGGGCGCGATTCGCCGACGGCCGGACGGCAGCGTCAGCGGGCTGACGTACGGCTGCTCGTTACAGGTGATGGCGCCCCGGTGAGTCACGGAACCGCTGAGCGACGATCTCCGCCAAGCGCGAGTCTGGCGCGAGCGGCATCGTCGCCACATCGGCACCGCTGCGTGCGATGAGGTCGGCGAAGTAGCCCGGGGCCAGGACGTAGCTGGCAACGACGACGCGAGACGCTCCCCGCGAACGCGCTTCACTGACCGCCGTGCCGATGTCGGGCCCCGCACCGGCGGCGAAACCCACCGTGACGGGCCGATCGAGGCGTCGTGCGAGATCCGCGGCCGTCGCGCGCGTATCGACAGCCGCCTCGGGATCGCTCGACCCCGCGGCGGCCAGTACGACGGCATCCGTCTGCACGAGACCGACGTCCCGCAGTCGATCACACAGGATGTCCGTCAGCAGAGGATGCGGACCGAGACCCCGCGTCGCCGCGGCCCGCCCCGGATGCGCACCGACAGCCCGAGCGATGTCGACCTTCGTGTGATACCCGGTGGAGAGCAGCAGCGGCACCACGACAGCCGTCCCCGAGGCGAGCGCAGCATCGACGACCTCGGCGACGTGGGGATCCTGCACGTCGACGAACGCCTCGCGCACTCGCACGTCGGGAAGGAGGGCGGCCACTCCCTCCACGAGCGTCGTCACCGCGAGGCGACCCGCCGAGGAGTTCGTGCCGTGGGAGCAGGCGACAAGCGTCGTGCTCACGACTCCTGCTCCGTCGCGTCGAGCCCCGATTCGACGACATCGAGTCGGTACCCGCGTTTGACGACCGTGCGGATCAGCCGCGGGTCACCGAGCGCCTCCCTCAATCGTCCGACGGCGACATCGACGGCGTGGGCATTTTCGATCGACCGCGGAAGGACGGACTGCAGCTCCGGGCGCGAGACGACGCCCCCTGCCGCGTCGAACAGTGCACGGAGCACCGCGTTCCCCGACGGAGACAGGGGAACGATCGACCCGTTGAGCAGCGCGCCCGTGCTGCGCAGCTCGAGGCGGCCCGACCCGGTCTGCAGGGATGGCGCGTGACCTCCTCCGAAGTGGGTCACGACGCCGCGCACGAGGGACCCGAGTCGCCCGCGCTCGGCGACGAGAACCTTCGCTCCTACTTCGGCAAGCGGTGCGGCGGTGATGGGCCCGACGGCCGCGAGCAAGAGCCGCCGCATCGACGACAGCTCGACGATCCGCTCGCGAACGCCGCACTCTTCCGCTGCAGCCAGCCATCCCGCAGCTCCCGGAGCGGACGTGAACAGCACGGCATCCACCTCCCCGTGCGCCGTCGCGATGACCGAACGGGAGACGAGCGCCGGGTCGGGCGGCGGCCCCCACCGGTAGACCGTGAGGCTCACCACGTCAGCGCCTGCGGCCGCGAAGAGGTCGTCCAGGCCGTCCGCCCCAGAACCGTGATGTTGTACCGCGACGCGCCGCCCGGCCAGTCCCTCCGCGAGGAGGAATTCACCGAGCTCGGCTGAGGTCTCCGACTCCGCCACCCAGTCGGCTGAGAGACCCGCCTGCTGGATCGCGCCCCGCGCCTTCGGACCGCGCGCCACGATCTGAGCGCCCGCGAGCGCAGCGTACAGCTCGTCGAGCATCCCTGCTTCTTCGGCCGTCTCCATCCACCCGCGAAATCCCACCCCTGTCGTAGCGACGACGACGTCCGGACGGGTCTGGATGAGGGCGCGCGTCGCCGAGATGAGCGCTTCGTCATCGATGTGGGGGACGATCGTGAGTGCCGGCGCGTGGCGCACGAGCGCTCCATGCCTCTCGAGCGCGGCAGCGAGCTCGGACGACCGTCTATCGACAGCGATGACGATCGACGTACCGGCGAGTGCGGCCGAGAGTGCGGGGCGGGTCGGGTCGGTCAAAGAGCGGGATCACCTGCCATTTCGGGAACGGACATCAGGAGATCGGCTCGGGTGACATCGCCGATCACAATGACGGCAGGATTGCGCACGTCTGCCCTCGCCGCATCCTCCACGACCCTGGCGAGCGTCGACCGCGTCGTGCGCTGCGTCGGAGTGTGTCCGCGTTCGATGATGGCCATCGGCCGATCGGCGCACACGCCCGCGGTGCGCGCGGCCTCGACAAGCCGAGGGAGCGCCGCGACACCCATGAGCACGACGGTGGTGACGGAGTCGTCCGCAAGTGCTGCGAGCGTCGACGCCGTGATCTCGGCCTGACCGTTGACGACATGGACTCCCGCCGAGACACCACGGTGAGTCACGGGGATGCCCGCTGCCTGCGGCACCGAAACGACGCTCGTGAGGCCTGGCACGACCTCGACGGCGACGCCTGCCGCGAGGCACGCGGCAACCTCTTCACCGCCACGCCCGTACACGAAGGGATCGCCGCCCTTCAGCCGAACGACACGCTTGCCCTCCAGCGCGAGCTCGACGATGAGCGCGTTGATCTGGTCCTGCGTCATCTGATGGTGCCCGGGACGCTTGCCGACGTCGATGACCTCGACGCCGTCTTCCAGTTCGGTCAGCACATCGGTCGGGCCGAGCCGGTCGGCGACGACGACGTCGGCTTCAGCGAGCAGCCTGCGCCCACGAACCGTCATGAGGTCGATGGGACCCGGACCGCCGCCGACGAGATCGACGCGCCCAGAGCCCTGTCGGCGACGACGTCGGAGGGGCAGCGAACCGTCGCGCAGACGGGCAGCGACGGCATCCCGCACGCGAGCTGCCCGCCCCGGGTCGACACCGGTGTCCGACACGACGCCGACGACGACATCACCGGCGCGGCTCTCGGCCGCGAGGCGCGCGCTGCCGTGGGCACCGTCGGACGCGTTGACGCACAGGATGCGGCGACGCTCGCACCAGCCCGCGACCGCGGCATCCACACGCGCGTCACCGGTCGCGGTGTGAGTGAGCCACGCCTCGTCGAGGTCGGACTCGCGCACCCTTCGCGGGTACCAGTCCACGCCGTGAGCCTCGACGAGTTCACGCATACCGTCGATGAGTTCCGGCGCCACGACCACGACGTCGGCGCCGTCAGCGAGAAAGCGGGCGAGGCGCCGCGCGGAGACGGCTCCGCCTCCGACCATGACCACGCGACGTCCCGTCAGCGAGACCCCGAGCATCGTCGTCATCGCGCTCCCTCCATCCGGATCAGCACGTGCCCGTCATCGACGGCGGCGGGCCACACCTGCAGCATCTGCGGGTCCTTGCCTCGCGGATCGATGCACACTCCCGTGCGCAAGTCGAACACCTGCTTGTACATGGGGGATGCCACGGTCGGAACGTCCTGCCTCGTACCGACGATGCCGCGCGAGATGACGTGCGCACCGCTGTAGGGATCGAGGTTCGACACCGCGTGCACTCGACCCGAGTGCAGAAGGAAGAGCGCGATCTGCACGTCGCCGACGAGAGCTGCACGACCTCGCTCGGTTTCGAGATCGGCGACAGCGCACACGCGCACCCATGCGCTGTGCGCCGTCCTCGCCTCCGCGGGCTGCTGCTGCACGAGAGTCACCGGCGCACCTCCAGGGTCGTGCCGGCGATGAGCACCCGAGGATCGGCACGCTCCGCCTCAGTGGCAGGCCGCGGCTGACCCCGCTCCGCCGTGTAGGCGAGGGCCGGATCCGGCGTCGTCGGGGCGTTGACGAACGACGCGAATCGACGGAGCTTCTCGGGATCGTCGAGCGTGGCCTTCCACTCATCCTCGTAGCCCTCGACGTGGCGAGCCATCGCCGCGTCGAGATCGCCGCAGATCCCGAGGCTGTCGTCGAAGATGACCTCCCGAAGACCATCGATGCCACCTTCGAGATCGGCGAACCACGGCGCGGTGCGCTGCAACCGATCGGCCGTGAACACGTAGTACATCAGGAAGCGATCGATCGCCGTGAGCAGTGCGTCGTCACTGAGCCCTTCGGCCAGCAGCACGGCGTGACGGGGAGTGAAGCCGCCGTTGCCGCCGACGTACATGTTCCAGCCTGCGTCGGTCGCGATGACGCCGACGTCCTTGCCTCGCGCCTCGGCGCACTCACGAGCACAGCCGGAAACGCCGAGCTTGATCTTGTGCGGCGACCGCAGACCGCGGTAGCGCAGTTCGAGGGCGACGGCCATACCCACCGCGTCCTGCACCCCGTATCGGCACCACGTCGATCCCACACACGACTTGACCGTGCGCAGAGATTTGCCGTAGGCGTGCCCGGATTCGAAGCCCGCGTCGACGAGGCGGCGCCAGATGTCGGGAAGCTGCTCGAGCCGCGCGCCGAACATGTCGATGCGCTGGCCGCCCGTGATCTTCGTGTAGAGGCCGAAGTCGCGGGCGACCTCGGCGATGACGAGGAGCCCGTCCGGCGTGATCTCGCCGCCGGGGATGCGCGGGACGACGGAGTAGCTGCCATCCTTCTGCAGGTTCGCCATGACGTGATCATTCGTGTCCTGGAGCCCTGCATTCTCCCCGTCGAGCACGTGCTTTCCCGTGAGTGTCGACAGGATGCTGGCGAGCACCGGCTTGCAGATGTCGCAGCCCCGCCCGCTGCCGAAGCGGTCGATGACGGCGCTGAAGGTCACCAGCCCCGAGACCCGCACAGCGTCGAAGAGCTGGCGACGAGACATGTCGAAGTGCTCGCACAGCGCCGTGCTCACGACGGCGCCGGTCTTCATCAGCTCGCTGTCGACGATCTTCTTGATCGTCGACACGCAGGAGCCGCACGCCGCCCCGGCTGTCGTGCACGCTGCGACTGCTGTCGTGTCGGTGCATCCGTGGTCGCGCACGGCACAACGGATGGCACCGGCCGTCACGCTGTTGCACGAGCAGACGAGCGCTTCGTCCGGCAGTTCACCGCGGGACGAGGCGTTGTCGCCTTCCGGGAGGAGGTAGGCGACGGGATCGCCGCCCAGAGCGCTGCCGACGAGGGGTCTCAGCGAGCCGTACGCCGACGCATCGCCCACGAGGATGCCACCCAGAAGCGTCTTGGCGTCGTCCGAGACGACGAGCTTCTTGTAGACACCGGCCACCGGGTCCGCGTAGACGACGTCCAACGCACCGGGGGTCTGCGCGAACGCATCTCCGAAGCTCGCGACGTCGACCCCCGAGAGCTTCAGCTTCGTCGACAGGTCATACCCCGCGAACTCCGCCTCGCCGCCGAGGATGCGCGTCGCGGCGACCTCGGCCATCGCATACCCCGGTGCGACGAGGCCGACACTGGCTCCCGCGTAGCTCGCGACCTCCCCGATCGCGAAGATGTGCGCGTCAGATGTGGCGGTCCCGGCGTCGATGACGACCCCTCCCCGAGCGTCGACTCCGAGGCCGGCTGACCGCGCGAGCTCGTCGCGAGGACGCACCCCGACGGTGAAGACGACGACGTCGACGCTTTCATAGCTCCCGTCGCGGAACTCGAGTCCCGCGACCTGGCCGGTACGGTCGGGGTCGAGGCGCGTCGTGACGCAGTCCGTCCGCACCCTGATGCCATGGCTCTCGATGAGTCGGCGAAGAGCATCGCCTGCGGGACGATCCAGTTGAGCCGACATGAGACGATCCGAGGACTGCACCACGGTGCACCCCACGTCGAGGACCTGCAGCGCGCCGGCCGCTTCGAGTCCCAGCAGTCCCCCGCCGATGACGGCACCCACGAGTGGCCGTCCGAGCTCTGCGGCGCGTCTGCGGACGAACTGCGCGAGGTGCTCGACATCGTCGAGTGTGCGGTAGACGAAGCATCCGGGAAGGTCGTGCCCGTCGATGGCCGGTCGAGCCGCGTACGAGCCGGTGGCGAGCACGAGATGGTCGTAAGCGACGGATCGTCCCGAGCGCGTGGTCACCCGCCGAGCGGCGCGGTCGATCGATGCGACGGCATCGCCCCGCAGAAATCGCACGCGATCGTCCTCGAGCCAGGAGGTCGCGAGCGTGAGGTCGTCGGCGGAGGCGCCGGCGAAGAAGGAGGTCAGTCCCACGCGGTCATACGGGTGCCTCGCCTCTTCGCCGATCACCGTGATCCGCCATGAGGCATCCGCTCGACTCAGGAGACTCTCGACGAACCTGTGCGCGACCATCCCCGCTCCTACCACGACGACGTCGCGGACGTCGGTGCCGATGGAGCTCACGGTTTCACGGTAGGTGCGCGGTGTTGCCGCGTCGTCAGCGCCGTGTTTCGATCTGCGAACAACGGAACCCATCGGAGTGTCCTTCAGACGCCGACGGGGGCGTCGACGAGGGGGGCCGCGGGTGCACTGTCCGTCGTGGCGGGAGCCGCCTGGCCCGCACCACCGGTCGCCGTCACTGCCGGGGTGCCCGACCGCCGACTCCGCCGCGGCGCGCGGGGCGACGTGGACCGGCCGTAGGTGAAGTACAGCGGCAGTCCGACGAAGAGCAGCCCGCCGACGAGGTTGCCCACGACCGTCGGAATCTCGTTCCAGATGAGATAGTCCATGATCGTGAAGTCGCCCCCGAGGAGCAGCCCGGAGGGGAAGAGGAACATGTTGACGATCGAGTGTTCGAAGCCCATGAAGAAGAAGAGCATGATGGGCATCCACATCGCGATGATCTTGCCGGGCACGCTCTTCGACACCATCGAGAGCACGACGCCGGTCGCGACCATCCAGTTGCACAGCACGCCGCGGATGAAGAGCGTGAGCATGCCTGCCAACCCGTGCTCGGCATAGCCGACCGTGCGTCCTTCGCCGATGTGGCCGATCGCTTCGCCGACCTCGTTCGGCGGCACGGAGAAGCCGTAGGTCACGACGACCGCCATGAGGATAGCGACGGTGAATGCCCCGATGAAGTTGCCGACGAAGACCAGTCCCCAATTGCGCAGGATTCCGCCGACCGTCACTCCCGGTCGTCTGTCGAGCCACGCGAGCGGCGTCAGCACGAAGACACCGGTGAGCAGATCGAAGCCGAGGAGATACAGCATGATGAATCCGATCGGAAACAGCAGTGCACCCAAGAGCGGCACGCCGGTCGTCACCGAAACGGTCACCGCGAAGGCCGCCGCGAGCGACAGGAGCGCGCCGCCCATGATGGCGCGGATCAGCGTGTCCCGTGTGGAGAGCAGGACTTTCGACGCTCCCGCGTCGACGACGGTTCCGATCAGTTCAGCTGGCTTGACGTACGACATCGTGTTCCTCCGAGCGGCGGGGCGGGATGGAGCTTCCGGTTCGTGGTGCGTGCCTCGACGCTAGAGCCGTGGTGTTTCCCCGGAACGACCGCCATGAACGCGTTGCGTTACCTCCTCCTCTCACCGCGTGGAGGACCGTTGTGAGAACTTCGCGCCGGACTGCTGACTCCGTCGCGACGACGCTCGTCAGACGGCGGCGGGGGCGCGTCCGATCTGCAGAACCTGCGCGGGTGGCGCGCAGCATGCTCCGCCCGCGCCGTCGAAAGACCCGGCGCCGTCGAACGCCCCCGCGCCTCCGCAGACGCCGGTCTCCGGCAGGACGAGCTCGACGCGTCGCGCGGCGGCGTGATCGCCCGCCAGCTCGGCGACGACGCTCCGGACCTGCTCGTAGCCCGTCAGCGCGAGGAAGGTCGGGGCGCGGCCGTACGACTTCGCGCCCACGATGTAGAAGTCCGGTTCGGGATGCGTGAGGTCGGCGGCTCCCGTCGCGGCGACCGTGCCGCACGAGTGCACGTTCGGATCGACTTCGGAGGCGATGCGGGTCGGCGCCTGCAGCGTCGGATCGAGCTCGAGGCGCATCTCCGACAGGAACGACAGGTCGGGACGGAACCCCGTCAGCACGACGACGCGGTCCGCCTCGAGCGTGCGGCTGTCCTCGGCGACGAGCGTGACACCGTCGGAGCGACGCGCGACCCGCTCGACCCGGAACCCCGTTTCGAGCGCGACGAGACCGGCATCAACGAGCGCCTTCACCTTCGTGCCCAGCGCGCCGCGGGCGGGCAACTCGTCGGCCTCACCGCCGCCGAAGGCGTTGTCGGCCGTCGCCCGGCGCAGGCACCACGTCACCGTCGTGGCGGGATCGCGCCGTGCCATCCTCGCCAAAGTCATGACGGCGGTGATGGCGGAGTGGCCGGATCCGATCACGACCGTGTGCTTTCCCTCGTAGGCCTCCCGCTCACGGGCATCCGGAATGCGGTAGGTGAGGAGATCAGCGGATGCTCGCTCCCCCAGCGCCGGCATGCCGTCGGCGCCTGCGGGGTTGGGCGACGCCCAGGTGCCGGATGCATCGATGACCGCGCGAGCGTGTACGCGATACTCGTCGCCGTCCGCCGACTCGACGTGCACCGTGAACGGCTGCGTGCCGCGGTCGGCGTCGATCGTCCGGTCTCGTCCGAGCCGCGATACGCCGACGACCCGCGCTCCGTACCGGATGCGATCACCGAGCACGTCCGCGAGCGGGGCGAGGTAGCGCGAGATCCACTGCGCGCCCGTGGGGTATCCCTCGGTCGGTGCCGTCCAGCCCGTGGGCTGCAGGAGCCGAGCGGATGCCGCATCGATCAGCTCCGACCATCCGGAGAAGAGTCGCACGTGACTCCACTCCGCGACAGCCGCCGCCGGACCGTCCCCGGCCTCGAGCACGACGATGGGGACGCCGCGTTCGACGAGGTGCGCCGCGGCGGCGAGACCCTGCGGGCCTGCTCCGATGACGACGACGGGCAACGTGCTCTCCATGCGGCTCTCCCTACAGATCGACAAAGCTCGATGCATCGACCTTGTTCGATCTATCGACGAATGTCAATACGACGTGCAAGAATCGTCGCATGCCCGTTCCGCTCCCTCTGCTCACCACGGAAGACTCGGGATGCTGCACGCCGGTCACCGACGGAGTCCTCACGCCCGGCGAGGCGGAGCGCATCGCGCACACGTTCAAGGCGCTCGGCGACCCGACCCGCGTGCGGCTCCTCTCACTCATCGCCGCCTCCGAAGGTGGAGAAGCGTGCATCTGCGACCTCACCGACCCCGTCGGACTCTCCCAGCCGACGGTGTCGCACCACATGAAGCTCCTCGTCGAGGCGGGCTTGGCGACACGCGAGCAGCGCGGCCGCTGGGCGTACTACCGGGTCGTGAGCGACGCCCTCGAGCAGGCATCCCGAGCCCTCCGGCAATGACGATGCACGTGCGGCCCATGGGGGCCGATGACTGGCCCGCCGTTGAAGCCGTCTACCGCCAGGGCATCGCGACCGGGAACGCGACGTTCGAATCCGAGCCGCCCTCGGACTGGTCGACCTTCGACGCCGGCAAGATCACGACGGGACGACTCGTCGCGGTCGACGACGACGGAATCCTCGCGGGATGGGTCGCGGCATCCCGCATCTCCGCACGTGACGTCTACCGCGGTGTCGTCGAGCACTCCGTGTACGTCGCGGATTCCGCACGCGGCCGGGGCGTCGGCGCGCTGCTTCTCGCGGCCTTCCTTCGCGCGGCCGACGACGACGGGATCTGGACCATCCAGTCGAGCGTTTTCCCCGAGAACGTCGCGAGCCTCGCACTCCACGAACGGGCCGGTTTCCGCCGGGTCGGGCAGAGAGAGCGCATCGCCTTCATGACCTACGGTCCGTGGGCCGGTCAGTGGAGGGACACCGTCCTCATCGAGCGCCGCCGCCCCGACTGACCAGAGGGCTGAGCCACCGCCCGCCGGGCCGGGTCAGCGCGCCAGCAGCTGGTCCCGGACCGAGCGGCGGAGGACCTTGCCGATCTGCGAGCGCGGGAGGTCGTCGACCTCGACGATGCGCTTGGGCACCTTGTAGGCGGCGAGGTGTCCGCGGCAGAAGTCCCTGAGCGCATCGGAGTCGAACACGGCCCCGTCGCTGACGACGACGGCCGCGACGACGTCTTCGCCACCCGAAGAGCGCGGGAGGCCGACGACGGCCGCCGCGGTGACGTCGGGATGCTGCGTCAGGATCTGCTCGACCTCGGTCGGACTGACGTTGAAGCCGCCCGTGATGATGAGCTCCTTGACGCGGTCGATGACGGTCACGAAGCCGTCGTCCGACACCGTCACGATGTCACCCGTCCGGAGCCATCCGTCCTGGAGGAGCACGGCGGCAGTCTCGTCGGGTCGCCGCCAGTACCCCTGGAACACCTGCGGACCCCGGATGAGGAGCTCCCCCGACTCGCCGAGCGCGCGGTCCTGCGACGGGTCGTCGGGGTCGACGACACGGATCTCGGTGCTGGGGAAGGGCACGCCGACGGTGCCGGGCCGCCGTGTGTGTCCGATGGGGTTTCCGAGGGCGACGGGCGAGGTCTCCGTCATCCCGTACCCCTCGACGAGGAGGCCGCCGGTCGCCTCCTCCCAGCGCGCGACGGTCGCGACGGGAAGGCTCATCGCGCCCGAAATGGCGAAGCGGATGCTCGAGAGGTCGACGCCCTTGCGGGTCGTCGCGCGCGACAGCGCGTCGTAGATGGGCGGGACGCCCGGGAGGAAGGTCGGCGGGCTCTTCTTCGCCGCCGCGACGACGAGTTCGACATCGAACTTCGGGAAGAGGACGACACGCGCGCCGATCGAGATCGCGAACGTGAGGCACAGGGTCAGCCCATAGGCGTGGAACATCGGGAGAACGGCGTAGAAGGTCTCTTCGCCCTCGCGAAGACCCGGGACCCACGCCCGACCCTGCGCAGCGTTGGAGCGGAGGTTCCGATGCGACAGGATCGCCGCTTTGGGGGTTCCCGTCGTGCCGCTCGTCAGCTGGAGGAGCGCGATGTCGTCGAGGGTGGGAGAAGGATGCTTGCGCGACAGGCGGCGCGCGCGTGCGAACGCCGCCCACTCGAGCACGCCCTTGGCGGTCGGCTTCGCCGTCAGGGCCGCGCGGGATTCGCGGGCGCGGGCGACCGGGAGGCGGAGAGCCGCGCGGGTCGTCCACGGCATGGCATCCGTCAGGTCGACGGCCACGATGGCGGCGGGAGCGATGTCGCGCGGGAAGTCGGCGACGACGTCTGCGACCTTGTCCCACACGATCGCGACGACGGCCTCGTGCACCTCGAACTGGTGCCGGAGCTCCCGCGGCGTATAGAGCGGGTTGTGCTCCACGACGATCGCACCGATGCGCAGGGCCGCGTAGAACGCCACGACGTGCTGCGGACAGTTCGGCAGCACGAGCGCGACCCGGTCGCCGGCCTCGACGCCGAGCTTGCGGAGGGCGTTTGCCGCGCGCGACACCTGCTCACCCAGTTCGGCGTAGGTCGTGCGTTCGCCGAAGAACTCCAGCGCGACCTGATCGCCGTAGCGGGCGACGGACGCCTCGAGCATTCCGACGAGCGTCTCGGCGACGGGTTCGATGTCGTGGGGCACGCCGTCGGCGTAGGCGCTCAGCCACGGGCGGTCGCTCAGGGGTGCACGGGAGTCGTTCTCTGTCGTCACGCCGCCAGCGTACGGGTTCGAGCCGTGGGCATCCTGACGGTCTCCGGCTCCGGCATGGGCGAGGCGTCGCCGTCCGAAGGTCAGTCCCCGCTCTCCGCGAGGAGAGGCAACACGTCGCGGGAGAACTGCGCCATGAACCGTCGCTGGTCGAATCCGGGCGCGTGGAAGACGAGGTGCGTGAAGCCCGCCTCGATGTACTGCCGGATGCCCGCCGCGACCTGCTCGGGATCCGAGCCGACGATCCATCGCGACGCGATCTGTTCGATCGACAGAGCATCCGCCGCCTTCTCCATCTCGACGGGGTCCGTCAGATCGTGCTTCTGCTCCTTCGACAGCGACAGGGGCGCCCAGAACCGCGTGTTCTCGAGCGCGCGCTCGGGGTCGGTGTCGTACGAAACCTTGATCTCGATCATCCGCTCGACCGATTCCGGATCGCGACCGGCGGCACGCGCGCCCTCGGTGACGGCAGGCTGAAGCTCGTCGGTGTAGAGGGGCATCCCCTTGCCGGACGTGCAGATGAAGCCGTCCCCCGCGCGGCCGGCGTAGCGGGCGACGACAGGCCCGCCCGCCGCGACGTAGATCGGCACGGGTCGCTCGGGCCGGTCGTACACGGTGGCATCTCGGACCGAGTAGTACTCGCCGTCGAGGGTCACGCGATCCTCGCTCCACAGCAGGCGCATGAGATCGACGGCCTCGCGCAGCCGAGCGAAGCGCTCGCGGAACGCCGGCCAGGGCCCCTCCCACCCCGATGCGACCTCGTTGAGCGCCTCACCCGTGCCCACCCCGAGGAAGATGCGCCCCGGGAAGAGGCATCCCATCGTCCCGAAGGCCTGCGCGAGCACTGCCGGGTTGTAGCGGAACGAGGGAGTGAGGACCGACGTGCCCAGGGTCAGCGACGACGTCCGCTCTCCGACGGCGGCCATCCATGCCAGGGCGAAGGGGGCGTGTCCGCCCGTGTGACGCCACGGTTGGAAGTGGTCGCTGACGGTCACGCTGTCGAATCCGGCCGCTTCGGCCTCGACCGCGATCTCGACGAGCTCGCGGGGCGCGAACTGCTCCGCCGACGCCTTCAGCCCGAACCGCACGACGCTCATGATCCGATCCCCTCGACCGGGAAATCGATGATCTGGCGGATGGATCGGCCCTCGGCCAACTCGTCCATGCCCGCGTTGATGTCCGACAGGTCGCGGTGCGCCGAGATGAGTCGGTCGATCGGGAGCCTGCCGCTGCGCCACAGCTCGACGTAGCGGGGGATGTCGCGCTCAGGGACGGCGGAGCCGAGATAGCTGCCGACGATGTGCCGCCCCTCCGCGACGAGCAGGAGCGGACTCACCGACACTCGCGCATCCGGATGCGGAAGGCCGACCGTCACCGTCGTGCCCCCCGGCGCCGTCAGGACCAGCGCCATCTCGAAAGCCGCCGCAACGCCCGCAGCCTCGACGACGACCTCCGCTCGCACGCCCGCTTCGCGCGCCTCGTCCGGCGTGTACACGCGCGCCGCGCCGAGCTCGAGAGCCGTCGCACGCTTTCCCTCGTCGAAGTCCACGCCGATCACCTCGATGTCGTCGAGCGCGCAGGCCGTCAGAAGCGCCGCCATCCCGACGCCCCCGAGTCCCACGACGCAGACACGGTCGCCGGGCGCGGGAGGTGCGGCGTTGAGAACGGCGCCGCCTCCCGTCAAGATGGCGCATCCGAGGAGTGCCGCGACATCGGGGGGCACGTCGCCATCGACCCGGACGACAGAACGCCGGTCGACGACCGCCGCCGTCGCGAAGGCGGATACTCCCAGATGGTGCTGCAGATCGCGGCCGTTCTCGTGGAGACGGCGCTCACCCGACAGCAATGTGCCCGCCGTGTTCGACGCGCTCCCCCGCTGGCAGGGGATGCGGCCGTCGCTCGCGCACGCGGCGCACTCGCCGCAGCGCGGGAGGAACGTCATGACGACGCGGTCACCGACCTCGAGGTCGTCGACGTCCGGACCGCGTTCGACGACCCGACCGGATGCTTCATGCCCCAGCAGCATGGGGAGGGGACGCGAACGGTCGCCATTGATGACCGAGAGGTCCGAGTGGCAGAGCCCCGCCGCTTCGATGCGCACGAGGATCTCGCCCGGGCCCGGCGGATCGAGGTCGATCTCGGCGAGCCGCAACGGCATCGACGCGCCGTATGGGCGGGGCGCGCCTTCGGCATCCAGAATTGCTCCGCGGATTCTCACAGCGCGGGCACCACCTCTCTGATGAGCAGGTCCAGCGACGAGTACGCCGACTCGGCGGGCATGTCGGGCCACTCGGTCCGGTAGATGAACTCGTCGACGCCGATCTCGTCACGGAAGCGGGCGAGCTCCGTCCGGCAGTGCTCGGGGTCGCCCACGATGAAGCGGCCCCGGCCGACGGTGTCGGCCTCTCCCGTGAGGGCCTGATGATCGGGATGCCCGTCGTCCTGGCCCCACGCGGCATAGCGGCCGTACTTCTTCTCGAGATAAGGCAGCGCCTGCGCGCGGGCCTGCTCGTTCGTCGAGGCGCAGAACACCTCGCGGAACGCCGCGATCCACCCCCGGCCGTTGCCCTGCTCGACGGAGGTCTCGCGGTAGAGCGCGGCCTGTCGCGCGATCGTCTCACTCGGCGCGGCCGGGTTGAGGATCCATCCCTCCGAGAGCCGCCCCGCACGGCGTACGGCGGGGTCGCTCGTGCCACCGATCCACACCGGGATGTCGCCGGCGACAGGTGGCGTTCCGATCGTCGCCCCTTCCAGCCGGCACCAGGGCTCGTCCGCGTCGACCGCTTCGCCGCGCCAGAGTCGACGGGCGATGTCGAGGCTGCGCTCGAACCGCTTGACGCGCGAGGGACGGTCGACGCCGAAGGCGGCGAATTCCTCGGGACGGTAGCCGAGACCGAGGCCCGCGACGGTCTTTCCGCCCGTGATGACGTCGAGCGTCGCGAACTCCTCGGCCATCGCCACGGGGTTTCCCAGCGTCCAGAGGTGGATGCCGGTCCCGAACGTGAGGCCGGGCGCCTCCGCAGCCAGTCGCGCGAGGAACGGCAGGGGCTGGAGGCGCTGCGTCCCCTCCGTGATGAAGTGCTGTCCCGTGAAGATCGAGTCCCAGCCTGCTTCTGCGACGGCCCTCGTCATGTCGAACTGCTGGCCGAGGTGCGCCGACAGGTCTGCGGGAGCCGTGTGCTCGTTCGTGAGGAAGAGTCCGGCCTTCATCCGGCATCCGTCCGTGCGAGATGCGCGAACTCGTCGGTCGCAAGGACCTCTTCCAGGAGCGGGAAGGCCATCATCGGAACGTGGAAGCCGCCCACGAGCCCCGCGAGCTCGAGCGCGTTGACGATCTCCTCGCGCGTCGCGCCGTGACGAAGCGCCTCGCCCATGTGGAACTTCAGGCCGTAGGTGAAGTACACCGCCGCGTCGGCGGCGATCATGATGAGCTCCTTCGTCGCGCGCGGCAGCACGTCGTTCTCGTGCACGGCGTGCATGTACGACGCGTGGAACTGCGCGAGGGCATCCGGGCTCTGCCTCGACGCGATCTCGAGGTTGGGGTGGACGACGCCTCGATCGCGCTCGATCCGGGCGACGAGGTCGGTCACCGCCGTGGCATCCATCACTGCCCCTTCGCGAAGGTCGTGGGCTGCGTCCAGTCGAACGGAGCGTCCTGCAAGGACCACCCGTGACCGAGCTCGTAGGCACGGGCGAGGGTCAGCAGCCGCACGTCGTCGTGGCGTCGAGCGACCGCCATGACGCCGACCGGGAGCCCGTCGGACTCGGCGGCGGGCATGCTGATCGCGGGGTGGCCGGTGAGGTTGAAAAGCGGGACGTTGTGCATCATGCCCCAGCCCCGCAGCGACCGCTCGACCCCGTCGACGTCGTCGCGGGCGAGGAAGGGCGTGTGCGACGTCGTCGGCATCATGAGCACGTCGACACCCTCGAGCGCCGCGTCGACGTCGGCGCGCATGCCCGCGGCGAGCTGGTGCGCGCGCGCTCCGACTTCACCGCCGCGCTGCCGGTTGAGGTAGGTCCCGACCATGAGCACGGCCTTGAAGTTGTCCGGCAGGTGGTCGCCCCGGGTCGCGAGCGACGTCGAGAGCGCCGCCGCGAACTCCGGTGAAGACTCCGCGAGCCAGTGGTAGGCGGTGGGCCACCCGAAGGTCGCGGCGGTCGCCGACTCGAGCATCGCGGCGAACATGACGTCGCCGCCCTCGGCGAGCACGTCCAGATCGACGTCGACGACCTCGGCCCCGAGCGCGGCGAAACGTTCGGCGGCGGCGCGGACGGCGTCCGCCGTCTCGAGCGTGCCCTCCGCGGCATCCGGATCGTCGGCCGCACGGAAGCCCTGACGGACGAGACCGATCCGGACACCCGTGAGGTCGGGGCCGGTCGCAGCCACCTCGGCGGCGTACTCGGGTCGCTCGATGCGCGCGGGGGCGTCGTACTCGGCATCGTCGTAGACGACGGGCGAGACGACCGCATCCATTCCGCGCGCCATGATCTCGACGCTGCGGGCGAGCGGCCCCGCGTGGTCGAACCGCCAGTCCGACGTCGGGATGCCGCTGAACGGCACGAGTCCGTGTGTCGGCTTGAGGCCCAGGACGCCGCTCCACGAGGCCGGGATGCGGCATGACCCGCCCGTGTCCGTCCCCCACGCCAGATCGACGCCGTCGTACCACAGCGCCACGGCCGATCCCGTCGACGACCCCGACGCCGTACGAGCGCGATCGAAGGGGTTCTCGACGCGTCCGTGGCCTGAGGTCTCGCCACCACCGGAGAACGCGAACGCCTCCATGTTCGTCGTCGCGACGATCCGTCCGCCCGCCGCGAGCACCCTGCGCGTCAGCTCGGCATCCTCCGACGGCACGAAGTCCGTCAGGACATCCGATCCCATGCTCATGGGAACCCCCGCGACGGGGATGTTGTCCTTCATGACGACGTTCAGCCCGTCGAGCACGCCCGACGCAGCCGGCTCGGCGACGTCGACGACCCGGAGGACGGCGTTCAGCGGGTCTTCGTCGCGCGCGGGTCGACGTCCGGGGTCGCGCCGCGGCGCAGCGGGCTTCGCCTGCGCACGCGCGACGTCGTCGAAGCGGTCGACCGTGTCGATCATGTAGTCGGTCAATGCCTGGAATCGCTCCGCGTCGGCGGCGGAGATGGGGAAGCCCAGTTCAGTGGAGAGGGTGGTGATGTCCTCGGGAGTCATTCGGCGCATCGTCGCTCCTTTCGGGGTCAGGGTGTCAGAGGTGATTGTGTACGAGGTGTGCCGGGTTGTCCCGGAAGATCAGCTCCAGCTCGCGGCGTGACAGACCGGCATCGGCGAGCCCGTCGGCGAGGTCCTGCAGCATCGTGCTGGAGGACGGGCTCCAGTCGAAGAAGTAGTCGGATGTCGCGACGCACCGTTCTGCGCCGACGAGCCGCACCATCCCGGCCAGGTCGGCGTGGGTGACGCGTCCGATCTGCGGGTACGCGCCGAGGGCGCAGATCTCGACGAAGGCGCCGAGGCGGGCGGCCTCGACCATCTCGTCGGCGCGGGCCCCGATCGAATGGCTGTCGGGATGCGCGAAGACGTAGCGATCGCTCAGCCTGCCGGTCTTCAGGAGAGCGATCGTCTCGGTCGTGCTGACGTGCCCCGAGTAGACGAGGACGGGGAAGTCGTCGAGCACGTCGAGCAGATCCGCGGTGTCCGCCGTGAGGTCGCCGTCATCCGTGAGGATCCGCGTACCGCTCTCGCGAGCCGGATCGAAGCGATCGATGACGCCGGCGATCCGTGCCGAGATCCCCCCGCGGGCCAGGTCGCTCGCCGCGCTCACGGTCGGGAGGAACACGACACCAGCGCCCTGCTTGACGGCCATCTCCACGATGTCGGGCGTGATGCCGCCCGCGAAGCGGTTGAGGGTGATCGAGGGGATCACCGCGATCCCCTCGACGGCCCGGGCCACCATCTGCGCGCGCCCGATGGTCGGCCATACGTGAGATTTGAGCACGACCCCGCGCATCCCCGCATCCCGGCACGTCGTGACGTCGTCGACATCGGACACAGGGGTGCGCAGATCATCGGAGATCTCCGGATACCCGTGCCGGTGGAGGTCGACGGCTCCCTCGAGGATCCCCTCCGCGACGGTCACTGGCCGACCTCACCGAGGACGGCCGCCTCGAGATGCTCCGCCGCCTCGATGCCGACGAGCGAGTTGAGGGTGCCGAGGGTGGACATCTGCCCGACCCACGCGGAGCTGTCACCGTCGGCCAGAAGATCGCGGAAGAAGCGGACGAAGACATCCGATGCGATCCGGAGCGACGACGTCGGGTACAGCACGATGCCGTAGCCGAGCTCGGCGAACCTCTCGCGAGAGAGCATGGGCGTCAGCCCCGATTCCGACATGTTGGCCACGAGGATGCCGGGGACCTCCCGCGCGATCTGCTCCACTTCCGCTTCGCTCTCGGGCGCGTCGATGAACAGTGCATCGGCGCCCGCGTCGTGGTAGCGCCGAGCACGGTCGATCGCTTCCGCGATGCCGTACGGTGCCCGCGCATCGGTGCGGGCGACGATGAGCGTGCCCGCATCTGCGCGGGCGCGCACCGCGGCACGGATCTTCCGCACCATGACGTCGGTCGGCTCGACGGACTTGCCCCGCAGATGCCCGCAGCGCTTGGGCCACGTCTGGTCTTCCAACTGGATGCCGGCAGCACCCGAGGACTCGAGGCGTTCGACGGCCCGCGCGACGTTGACGACGTCGCCGTAGCCCGTGTCTGCGTCGACGATGACGGGGATGTCGACGACGGCGGTGACAGCCCGCAACGACTCGGTGATCTCGGCCAGGGCGATGATTCCGATGTCGGGAAGGCCGTGTCGCCACGCGGCCGTCGCGTATCCGCTGACGTACGCGGCCGTGGCGCCGGCGCTCTGCGCGGCAAGGGCTTCGAGAGGGGTTCCGACACCGGGGAGCAGGATGGTGCCCCCCGCCTCGCGGATGGCGGTGGCGATACGCGACTCAGGCACCGGCGGATCCTCTCCGGCCACGGCCGGCCAGAATGGCGGCGAAGGAGACGGCCAGCAGAAGAGCCAGCCCGTTGAAAACAGGCGCCACCCAGAACGGCGCGCCCAGGAGGTTGAGACCCGAAACGCCGACCGCCAGCACGAGGACGCCGACCATCGTGCCCCACACGTTGAACCTTCCGCGACGGATCGTGGTGGCCCCGAGGAACGCCGCGGCGTAGGCGGGGAGCAGGAACGCGGGACCCGTGCTCGGGCTCGCGGAGCCGACGGTCCCGGTCTGGAGCACACCGGCGACGCCGGCGAGCGCCCCCGCCCCGATGAACGCGATCGCGAGGTACGCGTTGGTCGGCACGCCTGCCAGGCGCGCAGGTGCGCGGCCGAGTCCCGTCGCTGCGAGGTAGCGGCCGAAGGGCGTGCGCTCGAGCAGCAGCCACAGGATCAAGGCGATCACGATGAGGTAGTAGAACGTCAGCGGCAGACCGAGGAAGCGGCTGCGCGCGATCACGGTGAGACCCTCGTCGATCCCCTCGAAGAGCACCGACCCGTTCGTCAGGAGGAGATTGCCGCCCGACAGGAGGGTGCCCATGCCGAGCGTCGCGATGAATGCGCTGACGCGCACCTTCACGACGAGGAAGGCGTTCACGGCGCCGATGATTGCGCCGGCGCCGATGCCGAGGAGAATGGCCGGCACGAGAGGCACACCGCCGATCGAGGCCCACGCCGTCAGGACCGACGTGAAGCCGAGGGTCGCTCCGACGGACAGGTCGAACTCCCCCGCCGCGAGCGGCAGGATGACGGCGAGCGCGAGGATCGCCGGGACGGCTTGATTGTTGGCGATGGCCTGGAAGTTCGACCAGGTGGGGAAGAGGGTGGGCGCCACCATCGAGAAGACGGCGATGAGCACGAGCAGGAAGATGACGATGGCGTAGTTGCCCACCGCCTGCTGTGCGATGCGGCGGCCGGTGCCGCGCGTGGCGGCAGGAGTGGCCGTAGTGGTCATGAGAGGGCTCCTGACGAGGATTCGGGTGACGGTGGAGAGAAGCTGGACGACGTGAGGCGTTCGACGGTGATGTCGGACCCGCTGACCTCGTCGACGAGTCGTCCGCGATCGAGCACGAGGACCCGATCGCACAGTGATGCGAGTTCGTCGAAGTCGGTCGACGCGACGACGAGGGAGATTCCCGTCGCGGCGAGTTCGCGACAGATGCCGGCGATCTCGCTGCGTGCGCCGATGTCGATGCCCTGTGTCGGCTCGTCGAGCACGAGGACGGACAGATCGAGGGCGGCATTGCGGGCGAAGACGACCTTCTGCTGATTGCCGCCGCTGAGATCGTCGATCGGCGCGGAGGGGATGGGGGGACGAACCCCGAACCGCTCCACGAGGGTGCGGGCGAGGTCGTCTTCCTTGCGCCGATTGACGAAGCCCGCGTCGCTGACGCTGTGGAGCACGCTGAGCGTCGCGTTCTCCGCGACCGTCATTCCCGTGACGGCGCCTTCGGCTCTGCGATCCTGCGGGACGTAGCCGACGCCGCGACGACGTGCGTGCCGGGGCGACCGCGGCGCATATCGCTCGCCGTCGAGCGCCAGGCTTCCCGCCGTCGGAGCCTGCGCGCCCGCGAGCATGCGGGCGAGCTCGGAGCGTCCGCATCCGATGAGGCCGGTGATCCCGAGGATCTCACCGCGACCGACGTCGAACGAGACGCCCTGGAGGCGCGGACCTCGAAGGTCTTCGACCGCCATGACGGTGGGGCGCTCGACACTCGAGCGCTCGTGGGAGACGACCGGTGCCGCCCGGCCGAGTACGAGCTCGATGAGGTCGCCCGTGGAGTGTCCCGCGTTCGGCGTGTGGGTCACGAGGCGACCGTCACGGAGGATCACGAGATCGTCGGCGATCTGTCTGACCTCGTCGAGGCGGTGAGAGACGTAGACGATCGAGGCGCCCTCGGCGACGGCGGCGCGCAGCGCGCCGAGCACTTTCTGCACCTCCGACTCGGGCAGGGAGGCGGTCGGCTCGTCGAGGAAGATCGTCGGCCGCTCGGCTTCGAAGAAGGCGCGGGCGATCGCGACCATGGTCTGCTGCGCGGGGGCGAGCTGGTTCATGAGCGTCGACGGGTCGACGTCGACGCCCAAGCGATCGAGGGTGTCCGTGACACGAGCATCCTGGTGCCGCTGGGAGATGAGTCCGGCGCGCACGACACCGGTGAAGCGCTCCGTCAGCGCGAAGTTGTCGCTGACCGACATGGCCGGCACGATCGCGAGGTCCTGGTGGAGGAATCTCACCCCGAGCGAGTGGACGTGGCGAGGGTGGGCGGGAAGGGGAAGCGGCTCACCCTTCACGAAGACCTCGCCGACGCCGGGGTCGGGGGTGTAGAAGCCGGAGAGGATCTTGATGAGAGTCGACTTGCCGGAGCCGTTCTGCCCGAGAAGGGCCGTGACGCGTCCGGCGCCGAACGAGACGGTGACGTCATCGAGCGCACGCTGGGCGCCGAAGGTCTTCGAGATGTTCCTGACCTCGATGGCAGCATCCATGGGAGTTCCTTGCTTCGGGGTCGGGGAGGACGCACGCGCCCTCCCCGACCGGACGAGGGGCGACGTCAGCCGATGCCCCACATGCGGCTGTACTCCGAGCGGAAGTCGTAGTCGCCGGTCCAGGCCGTGCCCTGCTCGGGCAGGTTGTCGGCGGTCAGGATGCGAGCGGGAACACCGTCGTCCTCGACCATCGGAGCGCCCTGGCTCAGTCGCAGGACCGCATCGGCGCCCGCCCAACCGACCCACTCGAGCGCCTCGCCGACCACGATCTTCTGCGGTGCGCCGGAGCGGATGAACTCGAGGTTCTGCAGGTTGCCGTTGAACGACGCGACCATGACGTCATCGCGGCCCGACTGCTGGACCGCCTGGACCATGTCGGTGGCGGCGGCGTCGTACGGAGCCCACAGGACGTTCACGTCGGGGTGGGCCTGGATCGTGCTCTGCACGAGCGAGACGAGATCGGGACCGCCCGCGGTCTGCGAGATGTCCTGCTCCGCCACGATTTCGCATCCGGAGCAGTCGGCGAAGACCTCTTTGCTGCCTTCGACGCGCTTGACGACGGTCTTGAACTCGTTGCCCGTGAACATCGCGACCTTCGCGTCGCCGCCCGTCTCCACGACGATCTGCGCCGCGAGCATCCGGCCTTCCTCGTCTCCGTGGAGGGACACCTCGTGATCGAGTCCCGTCGTGTTGTCTGTCGCGGAGGCGACGACGAAGATGCCCGCGTCACGAGCACGTTCGAGCGCGCCGGCGACGATGTCGGGGTCGATGGAGACGAGGAACACAGCGTCCGCGTCCTGCGTGATGGCCTGGTCGATGGCGGCGTTGTCCAGCGAGGGGTCGCCCTTCGGGTCGACGAGGGTCGTCTCCCATCCGAGGGCGTCGGCGGCCTCGATGAAGCCCTCCGCCTGGCGCTTGCATCCCTCGGTCGCCATTCCGCAGGGCACGACGACGACGGACAGCGCCGTCCCGTCCGCCTGCGGGCTGTCTGTCGGACCGGGCCAGGCGGAGATCTCCTGTCGACCCTGCTCGGCGATCGCGGCGATCGCCTCCGGCACAGCGCCGGCCTCGGCGCTGGGTGCCGCGACGTCTTCGTCCGGACCACTGCATGCGCTGAGCAGCAGGACAGCCGTAGCGAGGACGACGGGCGCGAACCACATCTGCTTCTTCATGGCTCGACTCCTTTCACATTCGATGTCGGGTGCGGCGGGTGCCGCGGGTGGTGCAGTCACCCGGTCAGGCTCGTCGGGCGAGAAAGCTCCGAGAACGGCGTCGGTTTCGGCTCCGACTTTCGGATACCGGTTCACTGTGCGAACCAGTGTTTCTCTTTCTGAACCAGAGGCTAAGGCCGACGCCCCGCATCGGTCAATACGCGATGTATGACATTCGTGTTACGACGTCGAGCGTCGGCGGACGGCGTATCCGCCGAATCCGGGCACGCCGAAGACCCTCCTCGCCGGCCAGGAGAGAAGGCGCCGTCAGGGTTCCGTCAGCTCCACCCCATGGCGGAGGTGACGGCGGCCGCGGTCGCGCTCACGGACGCGGCGAGTTGCGTCTCAGCCGCTTCGACGCGCTCGAGGAGCCCACCCAGGCTCACGGCACCGACGGGTGCCCCCGACTCGTCGCGCAATGCGACGGCGATGGCCCCCACACCTTGCGACACGTCTCCTCGGGCAACGGCATAGCCGTGCTCGCGGGCGAAGGCAACTCGGCGCCGGACGGCGGCTTCGCGTTCCGGGTCCAGACCGGAGACGGCGGCATCGAGCGCGTCCGCGTCGAGGACGCCGAGGATCGCACTTCCGCTCGCACCGACGTGCAGGGGAACGACGGTGCCGGGAGGAGTCGAGAGATCGCGCATCGGATGCCACCCCTCGATGCGCTCCGCGCACGCAGCGGCGTTGTCCCGCAAGAGCATCAGATAGACGGTCTCCCCCGTCTGCTCGCGCAGGTGACGCAGTGCCGACCGGGCCTCTTTGCGGATGTCGAGCGAGGAGGCGACGACATCGGCCAGGCGCATGATCCGCACCCCCAGACGATAGGCCCGCGTCTGCTCGCTCTGCTCGAGCAGTCCGAGCGAGACGAGCGTTTGGGCCACGCGGTGGACGGTCGCCTTGCTCAGCCCGACTTCGGAAGCGAGGCGAGTGAGTCCCATTTCGGGACGCTCACGGGTGAAGGCGAAGAGGATCTCACCCGCACGCGTGACGCCGTTGAGGTCGGATCCGCGCTCCGGACCATCGTTTTGTCCCATGAACCGAACGGTAGGGGGCTGCGCCGACACGCGTCAAGCCAGAATCGGGATGGGGCGACGCCCGCTCCCCTCCCGACACCGTCGCTGCAGCCCCACCGAGTTCGATCAGGAACCGCTGACGCTCGCACTCCACGTGACACCGAAGCGGTCGGTGAGCATACCGAAGCCGGCACTCCACGCGGATGCGGCGAGCGGCTCGATGATCGTGGCGTCGACGGCGAGGGCGTCCCAGTGGCCCTGGAGCTCGTCGAGACTGTCCGAACCGAGCGAGACGAAGAGCGCCTGATCGGTGATCGTGGCATTGTCCTCGCGGTGGGTCGACCCGCCCCCGGCGACTCCTCCCCGGGTCTGTCCGGGGATGTCGTAGCCCATCACTCGGAAGCCGTTGTCTGCGGCGACGAGGCCGAAGACGACCTTGTCCGCACCGGGCTGTTCTGCCGGCATCCCGAGATCCGCGTACGTGTTGATGACGGCGTGCCCCCCGAAGACGGACTGGTAGAACTCGAGGGCCTGTCGCGCATCGCCGCGGAAGTTGAGGTGGGTTGTCGTCTGGATGGTCATCTCTGCTCCTTGAGAAGGTGGGGCCGATCGGCCCGCTGCATCCCACCGTTCCATCCGTATAGGTCGGTTCTTGTCCTAGACCACTTCTAGAGTGAAGGACGTGACGACGACAGCGCGATTGCTTCATCTGCTGTCGTTGCTGCAGACCCGCCGGGACTGGCCGGGATCCCTCCTGGCGACACGGCTGAACATCAGCGACCGCACCGTGCGGCGAGACATCGACCGCCTGCGGGAGATGGGGTACAACATCCGGGCGACGATGGGTCCGGACGGCGGGTACCGCCTCGACGCGGGCGCCGAGCTCCCCCCGCTGCTGTTCGATGACGACCAGACCGTCGCCGTCGCTATCGCGCTGCGAGCGGCCCCGGCAATCGGAGCGGGCATCGAAGAAGCCGCCATCCGCGCTCTCGGCACGATCCGCCAGGTGATGCCCTCGCGGCTCCGGCACCGCCTCGACGCGCTCGAGGTCACCGTCATCGGCCGCCCGGGCGAGGCGACTCCCCCTGAGGTGTCGCTCGAGGTTCTCGTGACGCTCGCGAACACGATCCGCGATCACGAGGTCGTGAGATTCGACTACGCAGACCCAGACTCTTCCGGCGCCCGAGACGAAGACCCGCCGCGCTCGCGCCGTGTCGAACCGCACCATCTGGTCACGTCGCACGGCCAGTGGTACCTCGTCGCGTGGGAGCTCGACCGCGAGGAGTGGCGCCTCTACAGAGTCGATCGCATCCATCCGCGCCTCCCCCACGGCCCCCGTTTCATTCCGCGCACGGTCCCGGGTGGCGACGTCGACGAGTTCGTCTCCGCCCGATTCAAAGGCTCTGAGGTCAATGCGTGGCCCTGCCGGGGCAGCGTCGTCCTCGACCTGCCCGCCAGCCGCGTGCGCCCGTTCACCGGCGACGGCACCGTGACGGCGATCGACGAGCACCGCTGCATCCTCGAAGCGGGTTCGTGGTCGTGGGTGTCCCTCGCCGCGGTGTTCGGCAGATTCGACGTGCCGATGGAGGTCGTCGGCCCGCCCGAGCTCGCCTCCGCGTTCGCAACCCTCGCCGAACGCTACGCGAATCCGGCGCGCTGAAGCGGTCGCGCGGGCAGGTCCGGCCGGGCGGGATGTGCGAAGGTGTGCTGAAGCGCTGAGGAGGACCATGTTCGAGATCGCCGAGAGCGTCGACATCGCCCGCCCACCTGCGACGGTGTTCGCCTTCCTCACCGACCCGGATCGCCGCGCGGAGTGGGATCGGTCGGTGCTGTCGGAGCGACTCCTGAGCGCACCGCCGGTTACGGAGGGCAGTCGCATCCGCACCCGCATGCGCGTCATGGGGCAAGAGATCGAGTTCGACTGGAATGTGACCGAATTCGTCGCTCCGCAGACGATGGCCGCGACGAGCACGTCGGGAACGATGCCGACACGACTGCGCTTCGAAATGACGCCGATCGCGATCGGATGCCGCGTGGCCGCTGTCATCCAGGCCCGCCCCGGCGGCATGCTCCGTCTGGTCGAACCTGTCGTCGCCGAGTCCGCACGGTCGACCCTCGCGGCCGGTCTGGCGCGGGCGAAGCTGCTGCTCGAGCGCGGCGAGGACTGACCGCCCCTTCGACGTGCCGATCGAGGTCGTCACACAGGGTCTACCGGGTTGATCCTCTCGACGACGAGCGGATCCTCCGCGGTCACGGGGAAATCGGGAAGCTCCTCCTGTGCAACGCCGAACGCCGCCGAGAGGACGGCGCGACTGTAGGCCGATGCGGAGGCCCGGAAGCCGACGTCGCCGGGTGTGGGCTGGTCGAAGAAGATGAGGAAGTGGATCTCGTCGTCGCCGATGTCCTCGATGTGGTGCGGGTACGCCCGCGGGATGAAGTAGACGTCGCCGGGGCCCAGCTCGTACGTATCGACGGTCCCGTCGGGATCGAGGATCGTCATTCGGGCACGTCCCTTGTGGATGTAGCCCATCTCTGCCGTGATCGGATGCCAGTGCGGCTCGCGCATCCCGTCCTCGGAGATGCGCAGCGAGTACATGGAGAGGTTCTTCAGGGCGGGCCAGAACTGCTGTCGCGCGGTGCGGGCGGAACCGACAGGGGAATCGACCGGCGCGCCCATCGCCTCGACATCGAACCGATGCGGGTCGTTTCGCTGCGCGTCGAACCCGGGCGACTCCGCCCCCTCCCGCTGGACGATGCTGCGCGGCGCGACGGAATGGGAGAAGCCCCGAAACGACGTGGATGGCAGCCCGTAGGTGTTGCCGAGCACCGCGTCGGTCATCGCCCCGAACGCGCTGCTGAGGGCGAAGTCCTCCGGCTGCTCGTGGCTGAACGCGATGATCAACTCCGCCGTGTCGTCGCCGATGTTCTCGAGGTGGTGGAGACTGCCGCTGTCGATGTGGAACATCTGCCCCGCGGAGACGACGAATGACGAGAACACCGACCCGTTGTCGAGCACCGAGACGAGCACGCGGCCCGTCACGCAGTAGGCGAGCTCGTTGGCGTTGGCATGCCAGTGGGGCTCGCGCACGGCGCGCGGCTCGAGGACGAGACGCTTGATGGACAGACGCTCGAGGATGGGGAACTGGTCGGCGGTGAGCCGCGTGATCGAGCCATTGTCGTCGGCGTGCACGACGTCGCCATGGAGGAGCGACGCGACGTGTCTCGATGGTGTGGTCATGACGGTTTCTCCTGCCCGTAGGCGACGCCGACACCGAGGTCGACCTCCCAGGATCGGGGGGTCCGGGTTCGCCTCACGCGCCCAGCGTAGAGCCATCGACATGCGCGCCACGACACCCGCGCCGCCCGGCCCACGCGAGGCGGTCGAGCACCGCCTGGGCCGTTCGGGCCGTGTCGAGCCACCCCGGAAGCCGCGCGCCGGCGACCGACGCGGCGGCTGCGAGCGCGGCCCGTCGCTGCGAGTCGCCGAGCACCGTGCGGAGAGCCTCGGCGAAGGCGACGGGATCGTCGGGTGGGACCAGGATGCCGGCGTCGGGTGGCACGGTGTCGGGCACCGCCCCTGTGCGGCACGAGACGACGGGTAGCCCCCAGGACAGGGCCTCGTCGAACACGAGCCCGTATCCCTCGTACCGCGTTGCGAGGGCGAAGACGCTCGCCGAGCGGTACAGCGCGTCTCGTTCGTGTGCCGCCACGAGGCCCGCGAGGCGGACGCGGCCCTCGAGACCGAGGTCGTCGCGCAGCGCGCGCAGATCGGCCGCGTGCGCGGCATCCCACTCCGCTCCGACGACGACCGCGGTCCACGGCAGGTCGGTCATGCGGGCCAGGGCGCGCAGCAGCACATCGTGTCCTTTGCGCGGATGCTGGATGCCGATCGACAGGATGAGGGGCGGATGCGACGGCTCGCGGAGGGCGGCGACCCTGTCGGTGCCGGGCCGCGCGACGATGACCCGGTCAGGATCGGCGTCGTACTCCTCGACGAGGATCCGAGCCGTGTGCGGGCTGGGGACGAGGATCGCCGCGGCGAGTGCGACATTCCCCCGCTCGGTGCGCAGCAGGTGCGCGCGCCGCTCCTCGGACAGCCCTTCTTCGCGGGCGAGCGGATGGTGCACCATCCCGACGAACGGGGCGCGGAGGCTCGCAAGGGTGGCCGGTTCCATCGATCCGAAGACGAAGCCGTCGAGGATGATCGGCGTCTGCGGATCGATCGCGTCGAGAACACGTGCGGCGTGCGCATGATCGGCGGGCGAGGGGTCGGGGAACGAGCCGCCGAGCCGCAGGTGCGCGGTGTCGGTACCGACGGCCCGCAGTCCCTCGAGAAGGCGCTTCTCGTACAAGTAGCCGCCCGTGACGGTGTCGAGGTCGCCCGGGATCGCGAAGACCGCGCGCCTCACGCTTGCTGCTCCGGCGCGTAGACCCGCAGCACTCGCGTCTCGATCGCGCCCACCGCGGCGTACCCGAGTGCCGACAGCGCCGTCACGAGCACCACGGCGCCCGCGAGCGTGTCGTACCCCGAGCGCGACGCGGCGAGGGCCATGAGGCTCCCTATGCCGCTTCCGGTCGCGAGCCATTCGACGACCGTCACCGCCAGCACGGCGGCCGGTACGCTCATCCGCGCTGCGGCGAAGAAGGCAGGCAGCATCGCGGGGATCCGCACGCGGACGAGCTGCGTCCGCGTCGGGGCGGCGTAGCTGCGCAGGACGTCCAGAGCGTTGCCGGGTGCTTGCCGCAGACCCTGCAGGCACGAGACCAGGGTCGGGAAGAACACCATGACGGCCACGAGCGTGATTCCCCCGACCGGTCCCCGTCCGAGCAGCAGCACGACGAGGGGCGCTGTCGTGACGATGGGCACCGCGCGCAGGGCGATGGCGATCGGCATCCCCACCGCTTCGGCGCGCGGTGCGAGGATCAGCAGGATCGCCAGACCCGCGCCTGCGGCGAGTCCCGCGAGATAGCCGGGGATCGCCAGCGCCGCCGTCTCTGCGAGCGCACCGAGGAGCTCGTCACGCACAGCCCCGCCGTCGTCGACTCCCGCCAGGATGCGGATGACGTCGACCGGCGTGCGGGCGAAGAACGGATTGAGACCTGTGACGATGATGCCGCCCCACCAGAGCACGACGATCACGACGATGAACCAGAGCGTTGTGCTCAGCGCGCTGCGCAGGCGGTTCCGCCGGGAGGCCGGCGGGCGGGCGTGGGCGAGGATGATCGGCGGCTCTTCGGTCGTCACTCGTCGACCGATCGCGCCGATGACGGCGTAGGCCACGACCGACACGATCGTCGCGACGGTCGCGAGGGCCCACGTGAGCTCGATGTCGAGGTCGCGCGAGGCGCGGATCGTGAGGACCCCCAGCCCGCTCTCCGCGCCGGTGAACTCCCCCACCATCGCGCCGAGGAACGCGGCGGGAGCGGCGATCTGCAGTCCCGCGACCAGGTACGGGACGCTCGCCCTCGCCCTCACGTAGCGCAGGGCCGCCGCTTCACCGCGCCCGTAGCTGTGGACCAGGTCGAACCACCCGGCAGGCACCGCGCGCAGGCCCACCAGCACCGGGATCATCGTCGTGTAGTAGACCGCGAGGGCGGCGAGCGCGATCGCGGGGCCGTCGCCGGGGCCGAGCAGGACCCGCAGCACCGGCCCGGTCGCCACGAGCGGCAGGCAGAACACCACGAGCGCGACGACGGTGACCACGCGCTCTGCCCGCGGCACCAGCACCGCCAGAGCAGCCAACGCCACCGCCGCGAGATTCCCGATCACGAAGCCCGCCAGGGCAGCCTGCCCGGTCGCGGCGAGGGCACGGCCGAGCAGAGCCGCGTTGTCGACGATCGCCACGACGACCTCGCTCGGTGCGGCCAGGACGTACGCGCCCGTCAGGAGTCGTGCAGCGAGCTCCCACACCGCGATCAGCGCGACGAGGGCGAGGGCGATCTCGAATCGCCGCCGGGGAACCGTGGCCCGGGGGGCGGTCGGGGCGAGCGTCTGCGTCATGCCGGCGTGCTCGACGACGCAGCATCCGGTGCGTCGTCCCGGTGCGCGCGACCGGATGCCGTCGCCCGCCGCGACCGCGACCGCTCGAGCGCCGTCGTCACTTCGTCGACGATCGCGCGGAAGGCGTCCGACCGCGCGACGGCGTGTGGGCGCGGCTGCGGAAGGTCGACGGCGATGTCGGCGACGATACGCGCCGGCCGGGGGCTCAGCACGAGGATGCGATCAGCCAGACGCACGGCTTCGGTGATGGAATGCGTCACGAGGAGCGTCGTCGTCCCACGCTCACGCCACAGGGGCGGGAGTTCCTCCACGAGGTCCTGACGGGTCAGCTCGTCGACGGCACCGAAGGGCTCGTCCAACAGGAGGAGACGCGGCCGGGTCACGAGGGCGCGCGCGATCGCCGCGCGCTGGCGCATCCCGCCCGACAGCGCGGCCGGACGAGCGTCGCCGAATCCGCCGAGCCCGACGAGGTCGACGAGTTCATCGATCCTCACCGTGTCGATCGGCGCGCGGGCCAGCGACAGCGCGAGTGCGATGTTCTTCCGCACCGTCCGCCAGGGAAGCAACGACGGATCCTGGAAGGCGATCGCGAGCTCGCCTCGGGCCGCAACGGTCGCCGGTGCCGCGCCGCCGATCGTCACGGTGCCGCCTGACGGCTGCTCGAGGCCGGCGATCATGCGAAGCAACGTCGACTTGCCGCATCCTGACGGACCGACGAGGGCAGTCGTCCGACCGGCTTCGAAGACGGCGTCCAGCGGCGAGAGCGCCTCCGTGCCGTCCGGGTATGTCTTGGCCGCGGCGACGACCTCGACCCCGGGTGGACCGACGCCGGGATCGGCGTCGTCAGCCGCCATGGATCTGTTCCAGGATCGACCGATCCCACAGGTCGGCGTCGACGGTCTGGCCGAGCAGCGCGAGCGTCTCGATGTTCTGCTGGACGGACTCGTCGGTCCACCAGCCGAATCCGTTCTCATCGGTCACCGCCGAGAACATCAGCGGCACCTGGCGCTCAGCCTTGAGCGTCTCGGTCTCGAGGTCGAGTCCGGCATCCGGGAACATGTCGATCGTGAGCTGCGCGGCCGCGGCGGTGTCCTCGCGGTACGCCTCCCACCCCCGCACTTCGCCGGCCATGAGGGCGATGAGGTCGTCGCGTCGATTCGCGAGGCTGTCCTCGGTGGCGATGTACGTCTGCGAGTGCACCGAGTAGCCGTAATCGGCCATGAGCATCGTGACGCTGTCGACGCCCTGCGTGGCCATCGCGACCGGAAGGTCGGTCTCCCAGCAGAGCAGGCAGTCGACCTCGCCCGCGAGAAGCGGCTGCGCCGAATACTGCGTCGGGATGATCTCGATCGCCTCGATGTCGACGCCGTTGAGTGTGCACAGGGTCTCGAGCACCGGGGTGTTCGCGACGGCCATCCCGATCTTCATCCCCTCCATGTCACCGGGGGCGTTGACCGGTCGGTCGGGGAGCGACGCGATCACGAAGGGATTCTTCTGCATCGCCACGCCGAGGATCTTGAAAGGCGCTCCTTCGGCCACGGCGGCCGCCGTGTAGTCGGCAGCCGAGATGCCGATGAGTGCCGCACCCGAGACGACCGGCGGTTCGACCGGCGCGTTCGGCCCGCCCTGCAGGAGCTCGACGTTGAGACCCTCAGCGCTCCACCACCCGCGGTCGAGGGCGATGTAGCTTCCGGCGAACTGTGCCGAGTGCAGCCAGGACAGCTGGAGGGCGACGTCGCGCGGCGCGGCCCGGCCGCCCGACGGCGACGGGGAAGGCGTGCTGCACGCGGCTGCCGCGAGGCCGACCGCTCCGATGAGGCCCGCGCCGAGCAGCGCGCGGCGGGTGAAGGTGGGAGGGATGGTCATGACGGCTCCTCTGCCGGGGCGATGAGTGAAGGATGCGATGACTCTCGTGCAGTCGAGCCTGCCACGGCGCCGCGGGAGGGGGAATGTCTCGACGACCAGACGGCGGCGAAACCCGGCAGCGCGGACGTAAGCGCGCAGACGCCGAACGCCACACTCGCCGCCAGCGACTGCGCGCCGCTCAGGCCCGCGATCGGCAGCAGGGCCACCGCGGCCCCCTCCCGCACACCCCATCCGCCGATCGACACCGGCAGCAGCATCGCGAACAGCACGACGGGGACGACAGCGGCGACGGCGAGTGGCGACATGGGCGCACCGACGGCCAGCGCGCAGCACGCGAACGCCGAGAGCAGGCTGACAGTGGTGCCTGCGCTGAGGAGCACCTGGCGCATCGCCACCCCCGGCGCCGCGACCGAGGTGCGGATGCCCGCGAACACCCGCGTGAGCCTCCCCCGTGTGTCCGGGGACGATCGGCGTGCCGCGACGGCGGCGACGAGGGTGACGGTCCAGGCGATCGACAACGCGACGGCGAGGCCGATCTCGACCCCCGGCGGCCAGGTGATGCTGCTCGGCAGGGCGAGCGTCATGACGAACGCGACACTCAGCACGACGAGCAGGGCGAGCTGCCCGATCGCCCGCTCGAGCACGACGGCGCCCGCGGCGCGGCCGAGTCCGGCGTGGTGGCGCGAACGCGCGGCGCGGCCCGCATCGCCGAGGACTCCGCCGGGAAGGGCCGTGTTGGCCAGCTGTGCGAGGAAGTACTCCGCGACGGCGCGTCTGCGGGTGAGGTCGATGCCGAGCGGCGCCGCCGTCACCCGCCAGCGCAGCGCGCCGAAGACCGTGTGCAGGATGAGGAGCGCCACCGCCAGGACGAGCAAGGCGGGATTCGCCGCAACGAGGATGCTCACGGCATCCGCCCCGTCGGCCAGGCGCCAGACGAGGAGGAGGAGCCCCGCCGTCACCGCGATCTGCACCACCCGCAGGACGACCGCGCGGGAGCGACGTGCGGGGTTCATGACGCCGATTGCCGACGGCCTCGGTGGAGCGCGACCGTGTCGATGCCGAATGACCACGCCAGCGCGCCCGCGGTGACGATCACGATGGCGAGCGCCACCGGCATCCCGAGGAACGGAAGCTGCAGCGCGATGAGGGCGACGAGCTGCACGACGCACACGACCTTGCGGCTGAAGCGCGGTGCGAGCTCGCCGTTCAGCCACGGCAGAGCGACGGCGGCGAGGCCGTACAGGTAACGCGGCAGCCCCAGCAGGATCGCGATCGGGCCCGCCGGGCCGGTCGCCGCGAGCAGAGACAGCACGAGGGCGAAGGCCGAGTCGACCTCCATGTCGAAGGATGCCCCGAACCGTGATGCGAGACCCTGCTTGCGGGCGGCGTACCCGTCCACGCCGTCGAGGCTGAGCGCGACGACACCGAGGGCGATCACGAACCACGGCTCTGCGCCCCCGGCGATCAGGATGCCGAGCAGCACCGTCACCATCGACAGCCGCGCAAGCGTGATGACGTTGGCCAGGCCCAGTCGAGCGTGCGGGTGGCTTCTGCGGAGGAACACCGCGGCGGCCGACAACGCGACGACGAAGGCTCCCGCACAGGTGATCAGGGCGGGTGTCGGGAGTCCCAGAGCGAGGCAGACGCCAAGGCAGGCTGCGAGGTTCAGAACGCCGACCCCGAGGAACACCCGAACGACACCGCGGCCGCCCGCGGTCACCTCGACCGCAGAGACGCCGCCCTGCGAGGATGCTGCCGTCATGTGAGGACGCTAACAGCGGCGCACCCGCGATGGGCCGGAATCCCGGCGTTTTGGTAGGGGGGTTGACACTCCACGCTCGGTCCGGCTTGGTCGCGGACGCATCCCCACGGCCCGACACCGCGACGCGCAACGACAGATTCTCGGAAAAGGCCCGGTCGGACGAACGTACCGACCGGGCCTTCACCTACCTTGGTGAGGCTCTCTCAGTCCTCGACGACGCGAACGACGACCTCGATGTTGCCCCGCGTCGCGTTCGAATACGGGCAGATCAGATGCGCGGCATCCGCGAGCGCCTGCGCCTGCTCGGCGGGAACATCGGGGATGACCACCTCGAGTTCGACGGCCAGCCCGAACCCACCCTCACCGTTCGAGCCGATGCCGACGCGCGCGCCCACGCTCGTGTCGTGCAGAGCCACCTTCTCACGGCGGGCCACGCTCAGAAGAGCGCTGTGGAAGCAGGCCGCATACCCCGCGGCGAACAGCAGTTCGGGGTTGAGGGCATCACCCGAACCACCCATCTCTTTCGGCACGCGAACGTCGGCAGCAAGCATCCCGTCGATCGTCGCCACGTGGCCATTGCGGCCATCTCCAGTGGCAAGAGCCTCGGCGGTGTAGAGAATTTCCATGGTGAACTTCCTTCTGTCGTGCGGATCGGGGGAATTCGGATGCCGGGGGCCGGGTCAGGCGGACGCGGATTTCAGCGACGCATCCAACGCATCGGTGTAGGCGTGCAGCTCGGCCAGCAGGGCACGGGCGTTCGATGCCGAGAGGGCACTGCAACGCACCAACTCGCCAGCGACGTGCGCCAATTCGGCGCGCAGACGCCGTCCCCGCTCGGTCAGGCGCACCGACACGACTCGCGCATCTTCGCTCACCCGCTCACGCACGACATGACCGGCCTTCTCGAGTCGCGAGAGGAGCGGCGAGAGCGTGCCCGAGTCCAGCGCCAGGTCATCGCCGAGCTCACCGACCGTCCGGGGGTCGCGCTCCCACAGCTCCACGAGCACGAGGTACTGCGGGTACGTCAGGCCCCATGGCGCGAGGATTCGTCGATAGGCCTGCGTCGTCGCGCGGCTCGCGGCGTAGAGCGAGAAGCAGACCATCTCATCGATCGCGCGGACGTTCCCGCTTCGTGTTGTCGCCACGGAATTAGTGTTGCACGCAATTTAATTGTGCACAACCCACCCGCGATCGTTCCCGGCGCAGCGGACAGCGGAACTCAAATCACGAAAAGATAACGCTCACCTCTTCCCTTTCGTTACCTTGTCGTTATAGAGTTCAGGAACGGTAGTTGTTTTGCTGTGGCAGCTACCGGCATGTGATTGCAGGACACTCTTGGTGCAAGGGACAAGGGCCGGTCGGGAGCCTCTCCGACCGGCCCTTACTCTGTGCCGAGCGCCTGCCCACGGTGCGGGAGTTCATCGGTTCCTCCCCAGGCGAGAGCGCGGAAGGGTTATCCACAATAGGTCCCTGACCTGGGTTTTGTGTCGGTTGGAATGTCGGAACCCCTGGGCAGACTGGGGACATGACAGAACGAGCGGATGCCCTCCTGCGGCGGCTCCCCGAGATCGAGCGGCATCTCGCTGATCTGCTGTCACCTGCGCTCGCGAACGACGACGCGCGAGCGATGACGGACGCCCAGCTCGTGGAGTTCGTGCGTCTCGTCGAGTCGCTCGGCCGACGTGTCGACGCCGCACGGCTCATCGTCGCGAGCGAGGTCGACGACCGTTGCCGACCCGAGCGCGGAGCCGCGAGGCTGTGCGAACGAATGGGATGCGGGTCCGCAGTCGAGTTGCTCACGAGCCTCACCGGCATCCGAACGACGACGGCGCGTCACCGCACGCGAGCAGCCCGGCCGATCGCGTCGACGACCTCGCTCACGGGCGACGTCGTTCCGGCGCCGTTCCCCCGCCTGCGAGCGGCACTCGACGACGGGCTCGTCGGGCTCGACACGGTCGCGGTCATCACGACGACACTCGGGCCGATCGTTGAGCGCTGCCACCCCGCGGGATTGGCAGCCGCAGAGGAGGCCCTGGTCGCCGATGCGGTCGGCACCCCCGACACGGCTGGACTCGACGCCGAGTCGACGCTGGTCCAGGCGCGCGTCTGGTCGCTCGCGCTCGATCCCGATGGAGTACTGCCCGAGTACGAACGTGCCGAACGACGCCGGGGGCTCGTGCTCGGGCGCGTGCGCGACGGGCTCGTGCCGCTCCGCGGCGAGCTCCTCCCCGACGTCGCCGCTCAGCTTCAGCAGCTGATCCATGCTCATCTGTCTCCGCGGGTCGCCGACCGGACGAGCGATGCCACGAGGGGGCCGGTCTTCGTCGATTCGGAGGCGATGTCGTCCGACGATGCCGAGCCGAGCCATGATCTGCGTACGCGTTCCCAGAAGCAGCACGACGTGCTCGCGAGCGTGCTCGCCGTCGCAGCCCGCGCCGCCGAGACGCCGACGTTGGGCGGAGCCGCCCCGACGCTGCTCGTGACCATCAGCGCCGAAGACCTCGAGACGCAATCAGGCGTTGCCTTCATCGACGGCACCGACCAGCCGCTGCCCGCCCGGGTCGCCCGCCAGATCGCCTGCGCGGGCGGTACGCAGCACGCCGTGTACGACGAAACCGGGCGGATCATCTCGCTCGGATCACCCCATCGGGTGTTCACCGCCCACCAACGGAGGGCGATCATGGCGCGGGACGGAGGGTGTGTCATCCCGGGATGCCACGTCCCCGCGTTCTGGTGCGAGGTCCATCATGCCCTCGAGCATTCGAGAGGCGGTCCGACTCATACCGACAACGGCATGCTCCTCTGTTGGCATCATCACCGCACGTTGGAGACGAGTGGATGGGCGGTACGTATGACGGACGGCGTGCCTGAAGTGCGAGCGCCTTCGCACATCGACCGCTCCGGCGCATGGCTACGCGCCCGCGGGTCTGCTCACCTGCAGCGCGAGCGGACCAGACGACGGCGCGACGGGTGCGGGTCAGACGCCCCCGCCTCCGCCGCCACCTCCGCCGCCACCGGCCGACCCGCCACCGCTCGAACCGCCTGACGTGGACGACGAGGAAGACGTCGATGCCGAGAGGGTCGAGATGCCTGCGGCGAAGGACGACGCGGTGAACCCGCTCGTTCCGCTGTACCAGCCCGGCGAGTCCGAGCCGTACAGTACCGCGAGCTGCTCCGCCCACTCCTTCTCCTGGCCGAACACGACCGCGTACGGCAACAGCGACTCGTACAGTCGCAGCATCTCGCGCGTATCGCCCGTATCGACCGGCACGCGCTCGGCCCCGAGGGGCGACTGGAGCATCCGTATGCGGTCGGCTTCGGCCCACTCGATGAAGATCTTCAGACCTGCGAGGTGGTCGCGAGTCTCGGCACCGCGTGACGTCAGCGGTCGCCTCGACACGAGCCCGATCGCCGTGATCGCCACGAGCAGCCCCGCCACCATGACGATGATCGGAACCGCTGCGTGAACGCCGGCACTCAGCGCCGCGAGCCCGAGCGGGAAGGCCGCACCGCCCGCGAGGACCGCCGCGAGGATCGGCCACACGCGAACACGCCCGGAGACGGGCCGGCGCATCCCCCGGCGATCGAGTTCCGCGTTCGCCGCCTTGAGGATCTTCTGCGCCGCTGTCGAGAACCGAGTGTCGGTGCGACCGAACTCGAACTGCTCCCCCGGCCGCCCCTCGGGAAAGAGCCCCTCGAGCAGCATTCGCCCGTCGCCGTCGGCGCGAGACGGATCGACGAGCTCGGCCATCAGCGGAGCGCGCGAACTCCACCGTCCGGGGGTTCCCTCGAGAATCCGGATGCTGCCGACGACGGCCTGCTCGAGGACTTCCGCGGGGATGGCCTTCGTCACGAGCCCGAGCAGCACGGCGCTCTCGAGGGCATCCACTTCCCGCGGAGGGGTGTACTCCGCGATGATCGTCGGACGTCCCGGATCGTCGCGCAGATATCGGCGACGCACCACGATCGCGCTGACGAGCGCCCCGATCGCGCCGACGCCCGCGACGGCCTGGAGCCATCCCCACGGCGACGCGAAGTACGACGAGTCGAACGGCGTGAAGGTGCCCGCCGCGAAGGCGACCGCGACCGTCATCGTCTCGTACGGGGCGAGCGGACCCGTCGTCGCGACGACCGCTCCGGAATCCTCCTGGATCTCGCACGTGTCCGTCGCGCCCTGCGATCCGACATAGCAGGATGCTGCACCCGTCAGCGCGTCCGCGAGGGCGTCATCGACCTCCAGCCGCATCGATGTGCGGCCGAACGGCTGCCGCCAATCGGTGCCCGTGACGTCCCAGTAGAACTCGTCGACGCCCGTGTCGGCGAAGTACCGCGTCACGTTGTGGAGGGTGTACTCGAAGACGTAGGTCTGCCGCCCGTGCACAAAGTCATCCGCGCGCGACGTCATCGAGAACATCCCCTCGTCGGAATCGGTCCCGGAGGCCCGCTCCTCACCCGCTCCATCCGTGATCGAGAGAAGTTCGGGATGCAGCGGCGCGCCCTGGTAGAAGTCCGGGATGACGCGTCGCATCCCGCGGTTCTGGTCGTACTCGGGGAAGACGGCAACGAACGTCTCCCGCACGTGGAGTGTGCTCGTGCCGTCCTCCGCTCTCGACAGCTCGTACTCGACGTCGAGGCTCTCGAACGTGAAATCGTCCACATCGGCAGATGCCGACGCCGCACTCGCGCCGATCGTGGGCCCGAAGAGAAGGATCGCGAAGACGGAGAGGAGCACCGCGACGAGTCGAACCGTGAGCGCTCTCGTGCCACAGACCATGCGAACAGCCTAGATCCGTCAGGTGGGACGTACTCTTGCTCCATGACTGATCGCCGGCTGGCCATTTCGGCATGGGAGAGTCTGTTCCGCGCGCAGCACGAGGTCTTCGAGGAGATCCGCTGCGACTTCGACGACACCGGCCTGTCCCAAGCCGAGTACGACGTCCTTCTGACGGTCACCCGCGGCCGAAACCGCACCGCACGACTGCGCGAAGTCACTGCCAACATGCTCATCAGCCAGCCGAGCGTCTCTCGCCTCGTCGACCGGATGGTCGCGCGCGGACTCGTCTCGAAGTGCGCCGACCCCGAGGACGGGCGCGGGGCGCTCGTCACGGCGACGGATGCGGGCGACGCGGCATTCCGCCGGATCGCGACGGCGCACGGTACATCCATCGCACAGCGCATGTCGTTCCTCAGCGACGAAGAGCTCGCTCAACTGCGCGCGTTGACCGCGAAGCTGCGTTCCTCCCCACCGAAGGGGTGCTGAACCGCGGCTGAGCTCAGCTGTTCGCGGGATTGGACGCCCGGCCATCGAGCCAGAGCGTGTCGGAGGCATCGGCGTGGGTGCCACCCGAACCGACGTGCTTCGCGTCGATCTTCGGCCCCTTCGTGATGACGTGCACGAGCGCCATCGCATGTCCGCGCCCCAAGCCGTAATCCGCGCCGAGCCACGCGATGATCTCGCCCGCCTTCGTGCCGGGACCGAAGCCCTTCTGCGCCGCGAGATCCACGAACTCGCGAGGAGTGACCCCCGTCTTCGCCTCGATGTTGTCGAGGTAAGCCTGGAACGACATGCGTATCCTCTCGGTGCGGATCGACGTCTCCACTGTAGCGACCGAGTCACCAGCGGTTGTGGACCTCCTCGGCGAAGCCGAAGACGTGATCGAAGGGGATCGCGTCGCCCTCCACCGTCCGGAACGTGCCGCTCCAGTATCCGAAGCACTGGTCGGTCGAGTTCGCGACGATACCGAGATTCGTGCGGGAGACCTTGTCATAGAAGGGCTCGAAGGATGCCTCGAGCCCACCGCCCGCAACGACCCACGGACGACGCCACTGTTCCATGTCGTAATCCCACCCCACCTCGCCGTGGATCTTGTGCATCCGACCGTCGACGAAGAAGGCGTTCTCGCTGACACCCGTACCCTCGGTCCATCGCCCGCCCAGTTGGATGCCGATGACCCGGCCGTAGGAGCGACCTCCCCCCGCACCCCAGTTCCACCGCACGTCATACGGCCACCGCCCGCGCCCGTGGTCGAGAACGGCCCACGAGCGTCCCTTCGGAACGTCGAAGGTCTCTCCCGCGATCGTGACCGTGCCGGATGCCGGACGCGCGACGTCCTTGACGGTGTACTGGAACCGCGTATCCGACCACGGAACCACGACACCGAGTCGCTCGTGACCGGCCGGTGCCGCCGCGACGACGTCGAACGCGACGTCGGGTGCCGCCGCGCGAACGCGCGTCCCTCCGTCGACGGGCTCGATGTCGATCTCGAGCGAGCGCGTTCGAGCGCGCGCCGGACCAGCGTCGAGTGATGCCGGCAAGTGCACGCCGCGCGAAGGGACGACCGTCGCACTTCGCCCCCACGAGCGTTCCGATGCGCGATCGAAGACCCACACTTCGTGCACGGCCGCATAGTCGAGCGACGACACCGTCGCGGCGAGGACGTGTGACGGGGTGGCGACGTTCCAGTACTCCCAGCGCTTGTTCCGGCCCCAGCGACTTCGGCCGATGGCGGCGGTGTCGACGAGCGATTTCCGCGCCCACCCGACGGCACGTCGATCGAGTCGACCGTCGGGAAGAGTGAGGGATACAGGTTCGGTGATCTCGCGTTCGGGCACGGAGAACGGGTCGTTCATGGGCATCCTTGCGGACGTCCGTCGGGCCAGGTCAGGAACACTGCGCCGTCAGGTGATGGGGGGCATCCGGTTCGGGCCGGACGTTTCGGGTGAGGAGATCATACCCGTCCGACCTATCGCGCCCGCCGCCGAACGCCGTGGAGCCACCGGCGCCGCGCCGGTGGCTCCACGTGTGATCCTCGATTCGGGCAGTGTCCCCGATCACTGTTCGACGAGTCGCGGCTCCTCGCTCGACTCGTGCGCCTCGATGACCGCGTCACCGGCGTGGGACGTGACCTGGATCTTGCGCGGCTTCGCCTTCTCGCTCACGGGGATCGTGACGCTCAGCACGCCGTTGGTGTAGCTCGCCGAGATGCGATCGGTGTCGACTCCCTGGCCCAGGTTGAGCTGACGCAGGAAGCTGGCCGCCTCGCGCTCGCGAGTGATCCACGTCACACCGTCTCCGGTCGAGAGCGTGCGCTCGGCGCGGATCGTCAGCAGCTGGCCGTCGACGTCGACGTCGACCGAGCCCGGATCGATGCCCGGGAGATCAGCGGTGAGCACGTAGTGGTCGCCGTCGCGATAGAGATCCATCGGCATGCGGCGCGGGCCGCGGCGCGTGTCGAACAGGCTCGACGCGAGACGGTCGAGGTCACGGAAGGGGTCGTAGGTTGCCATGGTGTCCTCCTCGATGTCGAAGTGTTGTGGGGTTGAGTCGAGTCGACTCAACCTGCCGCTAGATTAGCACTCTCCCCTATCGAGTGCTAATGACATCGAGCGAATTTTCAGGTGCAGGTCAGCACTCGATGACGTTCACCGCGAGACCGCCCTCGCTCGTCTCCTTGTACTTCGTCGACATGTCGATCCCGGTCTGCCGCATGGTCTCCACGACGGCATCGAGTGAGACGAAGTGCGAGCCGTCCCCGCGCAGCGCGAGCCGCGCGGCGGTCACGGCGGTGGACGCGGCGATCGCATTCCGCTCGATGCACGGGATCTGAACGAGCCCTCCGACGGGATCGCACGTGAGGCCGAGGTGGTGCTCCATCGCGATCTCCGCGGCGTTCTCGATCTGCCGGTTCGTCCCGCCCATGACGGCTGTCAGGCCCCCCGCCGCCATCGCGCACGCCGACCCGACCTCCGCCTGGCATCCGCCTTCGGCACCCGAGATCGAGGCATTCGCTTTGAACAGTGACCCGAGTGCCGTCGCCGTCAGGAGGAATCTGCGGATGCCACGTCGACGGTTCGCTTCTGCGAGCGCTGCGGGGGAACCCTCCGCGAGCTCGGGCTCCGGCGGGTGGAAGCCGAGGAGCGCACTCCCGACGAGCTCACCATAGGGCGTGACCGCGTTGCCCGCACCGAGTCCGGAGTCGGCGAGGAACCGCCACCAGTACATCGCGACGGCCGGCACGATTCCCGCCGCGCCATTGGTCGGTGCCGTCACGACCCTCCCACCCGCGGCGTTCTCCTCGTTGACCGCCAGTGCGAACGCGCCGAGCCATTCACCCGGGAGTTCCCGACGCCCCGTCGCCTCGGCCTCGTCGAGCTGCTCCCGGATCGCACCCGCACGCCGCTTGACCTTGAGGATGCCGGGGAGCACCCCGTCAGCGCGGAGCCCCGCATCGACGCATCCCGCCATGGCATCCCAGATCGCGTCGAGTCCCCGGGCGATCTCGTCGTCGCTCCGCAGCGCCTCCTCGTTGATGCGGGCGGCTTCCGCGATCGTGATGTTGCGCTCGTCGCAGAGCGCGAGCAGCCCCTCGGCGCTCGAGAAGTCCAGGGGGTAGGCGTGCGCCTGTACGCGCGGCGGCTCGCCCTCGCGGCGGATGAAGCCACCGCCCACCGAGTAGTAGGTCTCCCGCAGGATGAGCGCATCATCGTCGACGGGTGACGGTGATGCCACGGATGCCGCAGCACTCCCCGTCTCGCGGACGAGCGACGGCGCGGCATCCCTCGGCGGACCGGCGTCCGGTGAACCCCACGCCTCGAGGATCATCCCGTTCGGGTGACCGGGAAGCCGCGTGCGCGGGACGAAGGCGATGTCGGACTTCGAGAACGGCACGTCGTGCGACCCTGCGACCCGGAGTGCGCGGCCCTCGGGCCAAGCCGTCCACGCGGCGCGCACGAGGTCGGGGTCGACGGTCTCGGGTTCGAGGCCCATGAGCCCCGCGACGACGGCGTCGGGGGTGCCGTGGCCGATACCGGTCGCACCGAGAGAGCCGTACAGCGTGCAGGTGACGCGCTGCACGTGATCGAGCACGCCCCCTTCGCGCAGGCGCACGGCGAAGTCGAGGGCGGCCCGCATGGGACCGACCGTGTGGGAGCTCGAGGGTCCTACGCCGATGGAGAACAGCTCGAACGCCGATACGTAGGCGCTCACCCCACCAGGCTACGTCGTCAGGTGACCGTGATGAGCGACCGCTGCCAGCCGGAGGATCCGTTGGGGGCGATCGGCGCGCGCTCCTCGATCTGAAGGTCGCCGTTCTTGTTGACGGCCCGCACCGCGACGTAGTGCGTTCCGGGAGTGGCATCCCACTCCACCATCCACTGCACCCACGTCGTGTCGTTGACCGCCTCCGACAGCGTCGCCGACTGCCAGTCGCCGTCGTCGATCTGAACTTCGACCCGCTCGATGCCGACCGCCTGGGCCCACGCGACGCCCGCGATGGGGATGCGTCCCGCGGCGACGGGAGCGCCGATCTTGGGGGTGTCGACGCGCGAGGAGAACTTGATGGGCGCCTCGGCGCTGTACCCGCGAGGGGTCCAGTACGCCTCGTCCTGCGCGAACGTCGTGACCTTGAGCTCGCTGAGCCACTTCGTCGCCGACACGTAGCCGTAGAGCCCCGGCACGATCATGCGGACGGGGAAGCCGCGCTCGAGCGGGAGCGGCTCGCCGTTCATCCCGACCGCGAGGATCGCATCGAGACCGTCGTCGGTGAGCGATGTCAGCGGCGTACTGGCCGTGAAGCCGTCGACGCTGCGCGACAGCACCATGTCGGCGCCCGACTGGGGTCCGGCCATCCTGAGGATGTCGCGGACGGGCACGCCCAGCCACTTGGCATTGCCGACGAGGTTGCCGCCCACTTCGTTCGACACGCAGGTCAGGGTGATCGAGTACTCGTCGAGACCCATGTTCACGAGGTCGTCGAAGCTCAGCTCGATGCGCTGATCGACCATGCCGTCCACGACGAGCCGCCACGTGTTGGGGTCGATCGTCGGGACGGTCAGCGCCGTGTCGACCCGGTAGAAGTCCTCGGGCGGAGTGAAGAGCGGCGTGAGGCCGGGGATGTCGAACTCGGCACCCGCGGGCACCATCACGGTCGACTTCGGTGCGGGGAGGCGCAGCGCCTTCCGGACGGCTTCGACCGACGAGGTCGCGACGCTCACGGCGCGCGCCGTGATCCCCACGATGAGGGCCGAAGCCCCCGCGATGGCTGCGAGGGCGAAGAAGCGACGTCGGTCCAGGTTTCGCGGGGCGGGGGTCGTGTCAGCATCGACCTGCGTCTCGGCATCCGTTTCGACCTCCGACTCGGTCGGCGCGACAGCCCCGTTTCGCCACGCACGGAGGCGGCGGCTGAGGAGCACGAGGATGACGGCACCCCCGATCGCACCCAGCACGGGCGGCGCGAACGCCAACGGCGTCACCCCCGCACGCGTCACGATGGCGGCCGTCGACAGGACTCCCGCGATCCCGAGGGCGACGACGCCGAGCGGAGGACGGACGAGTTCCAGGATGCCGGCGACGGCCGACGCCACGGCGACGGCGATGCCGAGGCCCACGAGGAGCGCGATCTTGTCGGCCTCCCCGAAGGTCTCGATCGCGAACTCTTTGAGCGGCTGCGGCACGATGTCGATGACGAACGACCCCACCGCGAGGATGGGGCTCGCTTCGCGGGCGACGACGAGCGCGACGAGCTCCGCCACCGCCAGGAAGACGAGTCCGCTCACGAGGCCGGCGAGCGCGGATGCCGCGACGAATCGCCCACGTCGAATGCGAGTGCTCACGTTCTCCTCCTGTCACCGATGACGGTGTCGGCGCGCAGGTGTCTGCGCGGTCGGGAGTTGTTCGGAAGCGTCGCCGAATCGGATCCCCGCTCTTCAGGCCTCCGGGAGGTCGGCGTGCGCGATGACCTCGGCGGCGGCGTCCCTCAGCTCGAAGCGGACCGTGTCACCGCGCATCACGGCGGCGTTCATGCGGCAGAGGATCGGCACCTCCGACCCGAGGATCTCGCCCGCCGAGAACTCGCTGCCGTCCGCCCCGATGAACACGACGGCGTACGTCGCGCCCACATCGAGTCCCGTCGCTTCGAGAATGGCCTCCGTGCCCCACGTGTGGGCGACGAGTTCCGCCTCGACGTCGATGCCGTCGAGATCATCGCGCACCTGAAGGGGCTCGACCGCGCCGAGCGTTCCGGGCGGACCCGAGGGCGGCTGATTCGTGAGACCCGGCACCCCGAGCCCGATGACGAGACCCGCCGCGAGGCATGCCGCCCCGACGAGGGGCGTGATCCACCGGCGCGGACGAGGCCTCACCGGCGTGACGGTCACCGGCGCCGCCCCCGCGCGAGCGTCGATGGCGGGTGCATCGACGGCAGGGAGCGATGACAGCACGCGCTCTCGCAGGGCGTCGGCGTCGCGCGGTGTCGTCCAGACGACATCGCCGCGGCGGAGCCGGTCGGACACGATGCCGAGCTCGCGGAGCTCGTCGTCGATGCGCGGATGGTCCCGTCGCAGCCGATCGAACTCCGCCGATTCGCTCGGAGTGAGCTCACCCGCGAGGGCTGCCGCGATGAGTTCCGCGATGCGGTCGTCAGGAGTGTTCATCCTGCGCCTCCGTCCCTTCGAGATGTCCGCGCAGCGCCCGGAGGGCGTGGTACGCGCGTGTACGCCAAGTCGCGACGGGAACGCCCGTCGCATCCGAGAGCTCCTGGTAGCTGCGGCCCTCGATGTGGACCGCCACGACGGCGGTCCGGTGCGGTTCGCTCAAGCGGGCGAGCCCTTCGAGGATGCCGAGTCGCTCGAGGGGGTCGATGGCGTCGGCCGTCCGCGTCTCGAGCTCCGTGTCGTCGCCGATGCGCGGCAGCCGCGCCCGCGCACGGAGAGCATCCGTGACGACGTTCCGCGCGATCGAGAACAACCACGTGCGCTCCGACGCGCGCGTGCCGTCGTACCGATCGCGCGACCGCCAGGCGCGGAGGAAGGTCTCCTGCACGCAATCCTCCGCGAGCGGCCTGTCGCGCAGGGCGTTCATGGCGAAGCCGAGAAGCGCGCTGCCGTTCTCATCGAACGCGCGTGACGCGTCGAAGGCGACGACCTCGCCCGGCTCCGGACCCATCCGGTTCCCCCCACGTCCTCGAGCGACCTCCGCCATCGCGTCCGCCCTCCCTCACAGGCTAGTGATCCTCGCGGACCATCCGTCGTCAGGGCATACGTCCGCACGCCCCCCGACGTTCATCGACCGGCGATCTGCGGGCGAGATGAACGAAGACGGATGCCGCGGCGTAGAACCCCGTAACGGATGCGTCCGCGTCCCCGTGGAAAGGACCGAGGAAATGACGAAGAAGACAATCGCCCGTCCGATCACGATCGGCGCGCTCGCGTCGGTCGGACTGCTCGCGATCGGAGCACCGGCTTACGCAGATACCGAGGTCGCCGAACCGTCGAGCTTCACGAGCGCGTTCACTGTGATGGCGACGCCCGACCAGGTCGTCAACAACGACGGCGTCGCAACACCCGGCCAGCCCGGGGCATCGGGAACGTTCACGTTCCGGATCAACTCCGACCTCGAGATCATCTGCTACGACATCCGCCTCGAGGGAGTGAGCGGCGACTACCAGAGCCCCGCCCGGACAGCCACCCACATCCACGAGGCCGCCGCGGGCCAGCCCGGACCGCCGCGCATCGCCTTCCCCAACCCCGCACCCGTCGGCGACGGCCCGCGCACGTCGTCGGGATGCCTCCAGGGGCCGTTCACGACGGGCATCGAGGCGAACGGCGCCGACACGGGCGACGGCTTCTCGCTCGCTCAGATCGAGGCGAACCCGGCCGGATTCACGGGCGACTCCCACACCGTCGACTATGCCGCCGGCGTTGTCCGCGGCCAGCTGACCGCCGTCCCCGTCGGCGGTGTCGACACGGGTGCGGGCGGCACGGCCGGTGGAACCTCCGACGCCCTCGGACTGAGTGCTGCCGCGCTCGGCGTCGTCGGCCTCACGGTGGGAACCGCGGTCGTCCTGCACCGACGTCGGCAGACTGCGAGCCGGTGATCCCCGCTCCGCGAGCCGCGCGGCATCCGCTCTCCTCCGGGCGGGTGCCGCGCACCGCGGGTGCGCTGACGATCACCGCCGCGCTGATCCTCACGGGGTGCGGCTCCGTCGCCGACGCCGCGCCGGAGTCGACGCCGCGACCGACCGTCACGACGGCGCCGTCGGTGACGGCATCCCCCACCCCGACAGCCACGATCGCGCCGCTCCCCCTCGGGGTCGCCCCCGCCCGCGTGACGCTCCCGGCGATCGGCCTCGATGAGCCGCTCATCGACCTCGGCATCGCCGCCGACGGGTCGATGGAGGTGCCGTCCGACTATGACGACGTGGGGTGGTTCACGGGTGGCGGACGCCCGGGCGGTCACGGTCCGCTCGTCATCGCGGGACACGTCGATTCACCCACGGGCGTCGCCGTCTTCATGCGGTTGCGCGATCTCGTCCCGGGAGACGCGGTCGAGATCACGGATGCCGCGGGCACGGTGCACAGCTATGTCGTGACGGAGACCGCCGACTATCCCAAGTCCGCTTTCCCCACCGCGCAAGTCTTCGGGGCGGTCCCCCACGACGAACTGCGCCTCATCACGTGCGGCGGTGTCTACGACCGCGGCGCCGACTCGTACGTCGACAACCGTGTCGTCTACGCCGTCCGCGCCGACGCCTGAGGGGCCGATCCCCCCTCGGGGAGAAAGCGATGCGGCGACGGAGCCGAAGCATCCGTCGCCGCATCGTTCATGCCGCTAGCAGATCACTGTCATCCGCACGAGAAGGCGTTGTACGTCACGGTCTCCGTCGTGGAGCCCGTGGCAGACGTCGCCGTCGCGGTCAGCGATCCGCTCGCGAACGCCACCGTGCGTGTGGCCATCGCGGACGACACCGCCTTGCCCGGCTGGACCGTGGCGTACGTCTTGCTGCCGTACACCGTGGTCAGCTCGATCGACACGGGCGAGTCATCGAGGTTCTTGGCCTGGACGACGAGGTACGCCTTGCCGGCGATGCATCGCGTCGTGGTCGTGACCTCGATCTCGGGGCCGAGTTCGATCGTCTGCGGAGCGACGCTCTCGAGGGTCGGGACGATGGTCTTGATGAGACCGTCCTCGCCGAACTCGATCTTGTCGATCGTCGTCTCGCGGTTGGTGCCGTTGCCGTTCGGGATCGCGAAGCGGTGGTACGCGATGTACCAGTCGTCGGTGCCCGGCACGTTGATGATCGAGCTGTGCGCCGGCCCCTTGATCCCGAGTGACAGGTCCTTCTGGAGGATGACACCGCGGTAGGTCCACGGACCGTTCATGCTCGTCGACGTCGCGTAACCGACACGGTAGTTCTCCGAACCGGTGTCGTCGATCGAGTACGTCAGGTGGTACAGACCATTGCGGTAGTTGAAGAACACGCCCTCGCGGAAGTCGGTCAGACCGTTGATCCGCTGGAACGTCCCCGCCTTGATCGAGACCATGTCGTCGTTGAGCTCGGCCAGCACGGGGCTGCCGTTGCCCCACCCGAGGTACCACTTGCCGCTCACCGGGTCGTGGAACGCCGCCGGGTCGATCGCCTGGCCCGACGTGACGGCCTCGTTGTTGAGGATCATCGCGGTGGGCTGCGCCACGAAGGGGCCTTCGGGGCTGTCCGCCACGGCGACACCGATCGTCTTGCGGTTGAGGCTCGCGTTGTGGCCCGAGAAGTAGAAATAGTACTTCCCGTCGCGCTCGATGATCGTCGGGGCCCATGCGTTACCCGTCGCCCACGGCACGTTGCCGTTGGCGCCGTCGAGCTTCAGGAACGGCTCGGCGGCGCGCTCCCAGTCGACGAGGTTCTTCGACTTCCACACGTAGAACTCGTTGCCACCCCAGCCGGGGAACCCGTCGGTGGTGGCGTAGATGTAGTACGTGTCACCGAAGACCGCGATGTTGGGGTCGGCGTAGAGACCCTCGAGCACCGGGCTGTTGACGACCCGGGCTTCGAACGTCCACGTCACCTCGTCGCCCGAGGGCGTCGTCAGGGTGTACTCGACCGGGTCGGTCAGATCGACGACCGTTCCGCTGGCAGGCGACACGGTCGCGCCCTCGACTGTCGTGAACGTCGGCGCGAGAGCGGTGACATCCGTGCCCTTCACGACGGGCAGGACGACGCTGTAGTCGTCCGCGTCGACGATCGGAGCGACCTTGAGCGCGTCGGGCTGCGCGAGCGAGACCTCGAGGAGCTGGTCCTCGACGCCGGCGTTCGCGAGCACCTCTGCCTGCGACAGCGCCCGGTTGTAGACCCGCACGTTGTCGTACCACGCCTGCGCGAACCGGTCGCCCGAGTACATCGAGCGTCCGAGGTACGCGACGAGGTCTTCGCCGAGGTCGCTGACCTTCGCCGACAGCGACGTGTTCTCGCCGAGCTTGACGCCGTCGACGTACACCGTCATGCGGTTGTCCTCGAACACGACGTCGTAGCGGTGCCACTGACCCGTCGTGACCGAGCCGGTCACGGCCGACTCGCTCTGCCACGACGCCTGCGTGATCGCGCTGCGCACGTCACCGCCGCGGGTGCGGAGGAAGTAGTAGTCGGTCGTGTCCTTCCCGAACGTGAAGTTGAAGAAGTTGCCGCTCGACAGCTCCGACTTCATGTCCATGGAGACCGTCATCGTGTCGCGACCGTCGAACATCCCGGTCGGGAACGAGGCGTATCCGTTCGTCGCTCCGGTCAGACGCAGGGCGCTTCCCTTCTCGGCATCCGTCGCGACAGCAGCGGTTCCGGATGCCGTCAGGTCGGCGTTGCCCACGGAGTCCGCGAGCGTCCCGTCGTCGAAGGTGTACTCCGCGATGGGACCGACCTGCGGCTCTTCGGGGTCCACCGGGTCGACCGGCTCGTCGCCGTAGGCCTCGAGCAGACGCTCTTCCTCGGCAGCCGACAGACGCAGCACGGATCCGTGGCGGAACCGCTGCTCGAACGAGTACTGGTTGGCACCCGCACCGACGCTCAGCTGCGTGAACTGCAGGCTCGCGAGGGTGTTCGCCGTGTGGGCGTAGTAGCCGCCGTCGTCACCCATGACCGCCCAGCGACCGTCGGGCAGCTGGTAGACCGTGTGGCCCTCCATGCGTGCCTTGAGACCGAACGATGCCGCCTGGTCACGTGCGATGACGGTCGTCCAGGGGCCGTCGAGGCTCGTCGACGTGTCGACGACCGTCCACCAGTCCGACGTGGAGAACCGGTAGTAGGTGTCGCCTTCCTTCGCGATCGTCGAGTCGATGATGTTCGGGCCGGTCTGGCCGTCACCCTGCGCGTTGAGCGACGCCCACACCTCGGGCTCCGTGAACGTCACGAAGTCGCGGGTCTTGGTGAGGTAGACGCGCAGCGCCCAGTCGGGCGTCTCGTTCTCGCGGCGGTCACGCGCCGACCAGTAGACGTAGTACTCGCCGGTCTCCTCGTTGTAGATCGACTCGGGCGCCCAGACGTTTCCGGCGTGCTCGAAGCCCGCGAAGACGATCCGCTGATCGCTCCAGTTGACGAGGTCGGTGGACTCCCACACGACGATGTTCTTGCTCGCGTTGAGCTGGTCCCAGCCGGAACCTCCCGCACCGCCGCCTTCGGCGTGCAGGTCGGTGCCGATGATCCAGTACTTGTCACCCTCCGCGGAGCGGACGAGGTGAGGGTCGCGGACACCGAGGTCGCCGCCGAGGTTCGCCAGGATCGGCGAGTTGTCGTTGAGCTTCGACCAGTGGAGGCCGTCCTCGCTGTGTCCGAAGAAGATCTTCTCGTAGCCACCCTGCGCCTCGAAGTGCGTCCAGAGGTAGCCCGCCGTGTAGTCGGTGTCGAGTCCCTGAGGAGCGGCGAGCACGGTGACGGTGATCGCTCGGGATGCCGGCGTGCCGGGCACCGTCGCGGTGAGGGTCACTTGCGTGTCGGTCGCGGGGCGCGTGACGACGCCGGCGGCCTTGCGACCCTCCGGTGCGGTCGTGATGATGCCCGCGGGAGATGCCGTCCACGAGATCGACGTGCCGTTGACCGAACCGGTGGACGGGAGCGTGATGTTGCCACGGATGCCGGTGGCATCCGGGATCACGATCGCATCGAGGTCGGCCTGCGCGAGAACCTCGTCGCCCGGCATCGCGAGGACCGTCGCATCGAACGTGCGCGTCGCGGTCTCGCCTCCCCGGGTGAGGGTCGCCGTCAGCGTGACGGTGGCGTTCGGCTGTCCGCTCGCGGGACGCGTCACGACGCCGGAAGCAGAGATCGTGCCGGGGGCGCTCGAGGCCCACGTGATGCTGGAGCCGTTCACCGCGGTCGCGGGAAGCGTGACGTTGCCGGTGACGGCCGACAGATCGCCGAGCGAGAGCGTGGCGGCGTCGCGGGCGAGCTTGGTCGCGTCGGTCGGGTGGAGCGCCGCGACCTCGGGAGCCGTCAGCGCCGAGTCGTAGATGCGGACGTCACGGAGGCTGCCGGCGAGAGTGCGGTCGGCGTTGTAGACGGAGCGACCGAGGTAGTTGGCCGTCGTGACGCCGCCGCCGATGGATCCGGGGGTGATCGTCACGTTGCTGTTCTGGGCGACCTGGACGCCGTCGAGGTAGACGCGTGCCGTGTTGGAGGCGTCGTCGAGCGTGTACGTGATGGTCTTCCACACGTCGCGCGTGAGGTTCGCGCCGCTCGAGGTCGTCTGCTCGGTCGACCAGTTGCCCGTCGCGATCGACGTCCGGTATGCGTTGCCGCTCGAGAAGAGGTAGCCGTTGCCGACACCGCCGGAATCGGTGTTGCCGAGTCCGTAGATGAAGTAGGGAGTCGCCTGGCTCGCGCGGATGAGGACCTCGGCGCTGATCGTGATCGACGTCAGGCCCGCGAGGATGTTGTTGGGGAGCTTCACGTGGTCGTCCACGCCGTCGAGCCGCACTCCTTCGCCGCCGGTGAGCGTTGCTCCCCCGACATAGGTTGCGTTGCGGCCCGCGCCCGAGGCATCGACGGCAACCGTGCCGGACGTCTCGTCGAGCGGATAATGGGCGACCATCGTCGCCGCCGCTGTGGCCGGTTGCGCCAGAGCGACCGCGCCTCCCAAACCGAGTGCCACTGTCGCTACGACAGCTACCACTCTTCGAACAACACCTTGCGTCATCGCACGTCCTCCCAGATCTGAATCGTCGGCGATCGATCAGTGCCGCCCACGTTACCGGTATCTGTTACCGCTCACAAGACTGTGACTCACCGCGAAACCGCAGCTGCCGGCCGAGACTGCACGCGGGGGCCGCTGTCTCGGCCGGAGGATGCAGTCTCGCGGTGGATGGGCTCGGAGGACCCGGGGTCCGGACCCATGCGGCGAGCCGGAAGGTGACGAAGAGGATGAACTTGCCGGGACCGATCACCGCGATGGAGGTGGGGGCCGTTCGCGCCGCGACGCGCGGGCACGATCATCGACACCAAGCGATCGCGGCACCGGCGATCGCGGAGGAATCTCAGACCTCCGGCAGGCGATCGAGAGCATGCCGGAGAGTGCCCGCGGGCACTGCACGGAGGAGAACTCCTTCGAACTGTTCGTCGCCGTACCCAGCGGTCGGGCTGCACCCCACAGCCGGGACGAACACGGGTGTGGGCGGGAATCTCCCGTCCACACCCCCTCCGCGCCCGGATTCCTGTGTCAGCCCGTCCCGATGCGCGCCGCGAGTTCGTGGCGCGACGCGACGCCGGTCTTCTTGAGGGCGTTCGATACGTGGTGGTCGACGGTCCGCTTGCTGATCCCCAAGCGCTCGGCGATCTGCGCGTTCGACAGTCGGCCTGCCAGCCGAGCGATCTGCCGCTCTCGCGGCGAGAGAGGCTCGGTTTCGGTGTCCGGCGCATCGGCCACCTTGCGCGGGAAGACGACCGACAGGCGTCGGCTCATGGCGAACGCCTCGCGCATGAGCGCGTCGCGCTTGGCGCCCTCCATCGATTTGGCTCTCCGAACGGTTCCGATGATCGCGAGGTACGAGAACGTCCCCCGAGCGACCATCGAAACGGTGCCCGAGATCACTTCGGCGGGCCGTTCGACGAGGGGTCGCATGTACGCGAGGAAGTTGTCGAACGCCGTCAGCTCGCTGGTCGTGGTGAAACCCGAGATCGCCGCGATCGTCGCCTCGGACGGATCGAGCGCGAGCGCATACGCGGCGAGGTACGAGGCGGCGTAGCGGCTGCCCGCTTCGTCGGCCGAACGGGCCGCGGGGAGGAGGAACATCGCGATGTTGTCGTAGCGCTGCGCCGCGATGCGCTCGATCGTCTCCTGGATCCCCGGCTGGGCGACAGCGTACGGCAGCGCGTCGGAGGGTGCTGTGACGAGGCCGGAGTCGGGAGTTCCGACGCGACCCTGCTCCGCCGCGACGACCGCCTGGACACCACGGGCCATCCGCTGGACATGGAGCAGCAGCAGATTCGGTCGTCCTGCGATCTGGATGTTCTCCGCGAGCTCCCGCGCCTTCTCCCACTGACCCATGTACATGCGCGCCTGAATCAGACCATAGGATGCCGCGAACAACTGTTTCCGGTCGAGCTTGCGCACTCCCACGGACACGTGGTGTTCGGCGAGCGCGACGGCCGCGTCGTACTCGTCGATCGCGAGGAGAGCGCTCACCCGCGTGAAGACCCAGACGGATGCCGCCTCGGGGTCATCGGGAATCACGTCCCCGACGATTTCGAGCGCTGACAGCGGCCACCCGGCCTGCATCAGCAGGTTCGCGATCGACACGCGGGTGACCGGGAGGTAGTCGGATGCCGGAGCGGCGGCGACCTCTCGCGCCCAGGCGACGGCGGCATCCGGGATCCCTCTCGCCCAGGCTCCGACGAGCACCCGGTGGGCAGATGCGTCCGCAGCGTACGGTCCTCCGCCCTCCTCGGCACGCGTGAGCAGCTCGAGGGCACGGTCGACCTCACCGACCCCGAACGCGAGCCAGCGCGCGTGGAGCAGTTGCAGCGTGAACTCGGCGGCGGGCTCATCAGGAGACGGCGGCACCGAGCGGATGAGCTCCTCGGCCTCGGCGTAGCTCGCTCCCGCGCTCCACAGCGCCCGGACGAGCGCCGTGGCGGTCGCGGCTCCCGGGTGACCCGCAAATCGCTCGCGCGCGCTCGCGAGGACCTCGCTGCTCGCAGCATCCAGTTGCTGTCCCAGCCGCTGCCTCCAACCGCGATCGCTCATGCGATCGTGCGTGCCGGACTCGGGGCGGGCGCCCGCCGCGGAACGGGAACGAAGGTAGGAGACGACGATCGGCGGCGAGACGAACGCGGGCCGCCCCTCGTCGACGTGCAGGAGCCCTTCGAGCACAAGCTCCTCGACGGCTGCGGCTCCATGTGCCTCGATGAGCGTCGCGCTGTCGGCGGGAGCGAGCACCGCGAGCCGGAGGCATGCGCGCGCCTGGAGACCCAGGTGACTGAGCGACTGTTCGACGAGCGCGGCAAGCGACGGATCCCACAAATCGGAGGCGTGCAATGTCCAGGTGCCTTGCGGGGCGTGGATCGCGCCGCTGCGCACTCCCACCTCAAACAGGGCGGTCGCGATCTGGGCGTTGCCACCGGAGTCGAGGTAGATCCGCCGCACGAGCATCGGATCGATGGGGTTCTTGCTGCGGGCATCGAGCAGGTCTTCGACGTCGAGGTACGACAGCGGGCGGAGCGACTCGCGAAGGAGCGGCCGATCGAGCAGGAGCCGCGGCGGCTGGGCACTCATGGACGAGAGGGATGCCAGCAGTCGCGCCCGCGACCGGCGCACCGACTCCGTCACGGCCTGCAGGCTGAACGGGTCGAGGTGGTCGGCGTTCTCGAGCACGACGACGGCCGCCTCGTCCGCCGACAGCATGCGAGAGAGCCGGTCCACGACGACGGCCGGCTCACTCGTCGCCTGGAACACTTCGGGCAGCGAGAAGCGCAGCGCCGCGAAGTTCATCGATGCGAACCCCGGTCTTGCGGCGACCGTCACGAGGGAGAATCCTTGCGCCTCGAGACGGCGACGGACGGCGTTCACGAGATCCGAGACGCCTCCGGCCCAGGGACCCGTGACCTCGACGTCGATCCCGGACCGGATCAGTTCCACGGTTCGGCGTACTTCTTCCTCACGGATGAGCACAGTCATCTGTTCGCTTTCGAGGATGAGCGACGCTCTCGTGGGGACCGGGGTCGCTGCGTCTGCGGGCTCGAGCTGGCCCGCACCCATTGTGCCGTATGCCGGAAGGTCGGGGATCACGCGCGCAAACCCGTGACGGCGTCGACGATGAGGAGCACCGCGACGAGCAGCGAGACGACCGCCAGGACGAGCCAGCTGTTCTCCAGAACCCACCGATGCATACGTTCGAACGCGTCCTTTCGAGATCGGCCGGCGACGACCCGAGCGGCCGCCAGCGCAAGGAGTGGCGCAGACCCGACGAGGACGAAGAACACCGTGCTTCCCGCCGCTGTCGCGAAGGACTGCGCCCCGAGCAGCATCCCCGTCAGCATGACCGTGACGAGGATTTTGGGATTTCCCAGCCAGATGACAGCGCCCAGCACGAGACCGGAACGCCAGCCGAACCCTTCGATCCGGCGCATCCATCCCGGTTCCACCATGTCCTGATGGGGACGGAGCCACGCCCACAGCGCGACGACGATGAGGAACAGGGCGAGGGCGAGTTCGACGATGCTCGCCACCCGGCGCAGCACGTCGGGATCCGGCGCGATCGCCGCTGAGAGGGCGGCGAAGCCGAGCGTCGCGGCCGCGATGGCGGCCGCCCGGCCGATCGCGAATCCCATGACGGCGGCGGAGGATTTGGCGGACACGGCGAGAGAGAGCGCGATGATCGTGACCACCGGAGCGGCGGCGACGATGAGAGCCGGTCCCAGAGCACTGAGCATGAAGGCAGTCCTATCTCTTGAGGAGAGATGCTTCGGGGGGAAGTTCGCGCAGACGACGGTTCCGGGCCGGGGATTCACCCGCGGTATCACGCAGCGCATGCGCATACTGCCCGTCGCGCATACCCACCGCAAGGGTCTTCATGCCTATCGAAGGCCGATCCGTGGTCGCACGGACCAACCCGCTCGCCGGTCGGTCAGGGCGGTATCGAGAGCGGCGAACTCGCTGTCGACGTAGCGTTCGAGCCGTTCGGCCGTCTTGGACCACTCGTGCCACGGCAACGAGCCGACGGAATCGGCGATCTTTTCGAGGGATGCCGCGAGGGCGGCGGAATCGCCGGGGGGAACGGTACGCAACTGGCCCGCGGCGAGCGGGGCGAGTTCGTCGAGCGCCGAGCTCTCGCGGGTCACGACGACGCGACCGCACGCGAGTCCCTGCCACACCTTGTTGGCGATGACGCTTCCCGCCTTCGCAGAACCGCCGAAGAGGCCGAGCACGACGTCGTGCGCGGCGATGATGTCAGCCAGCTCCTCTTGCGGCACGGTCGGGAGGAACCGCGTGCGCTCTTCCACTCCGAGCTCTCGCGCGAGCATCCTCATGTCCTCCGTGCCCCCCGGGTGATCCTCCGTGCCGACCAGGGTGAGGCGCACGGAGGGCGCGAAGACGAGCGAGCGCACGATGACGGGCACGCCGTGCAGGGGGAGGAAGGACCCGTAGAAGAGGACGCGCAGCATCCCGTCTTCTACAGGCTTCCACGCGCGCGCTCGGGCCCAGGCGGGAGCACCGACGGGGAGGGACAGGACGTGGGCGTCGGGGTAGCGCCGGAGGATCTGCGCGCGCCGCACGCGTGTGTCGACGAAGTAGACGTCGGGCTTTCGGACGGCGAACCGGTCGATGAATGCCCGGTACCGTGCGCCGAAGCTCTTCGGGTCGTGGCGTCCGCCGTCTTCGACATCGGTCTCGTACTTGCTGACGAACCCGTCGACGGCCAGCGGAGTGCGGAACATCCGTGCCGCGAGCCACGCGACGGGCACGAACGGGATCGAGATCTCGGACACGACGACGACATCCGCCGTCCGGGCTCCCCGGAAGGCGGCGCGCGCGTCACGGAGAGCGCGGAAGCGACGTGTCCGCGCCGCTCGCCGGTGTACGCGGACATCCCACCTCCTGCGCGCGAGATACCCGCGTATCCGCGCGTTCCTCGGGTAGCCGGGGTCCTCGACCCGGAAGTAGAAGACCGTCCCACTGTTCTTCGACATCACGTTCCTTCCCTCCGATCGCGGGCCCGCAACGCGCCCGCGAGAAATCCCACCTGAACGGCCAATACGCCGACCTCGGCGACGATCTCGGCGACCTGCGCCCCGGGAGCGCCCAGCGCGACGGGGAGCAGGAGAAGCAGCGGCACACCCACGACGGCGCCGAGCAGCGCGCTCCATGCGACCCCTTCGATGCGGTCGACAGCGACCAGGGCGATCGACCCCACCGCACGGGATGCCGAGACGACGACGATCAGGATGCCGCCGAGCGCCGACTGCGCAAGGGTGAGCTCGACGGCACCGGCGTAGATGAAGGTCGACGCCCAGGGTGCGAGGAGCGTGAAGACGACTCCCCCGACCGCGCCGACGGACGTGTTCATCCAGATCGACGTGACGGCGGTCCGACGCCGTCGGGCGGGGTCGACGACCCTTCCGACGCGGGCCTGCATCCAGTTGGGGAACGCCTGCAGTCCCGTGAGCGCCATGCGCTGCATCCGCTCGGCCGCCGCGAACGACTCGGCGACGCCGCTCGGCGCCACGGCAGTGACGAGGGTGATCGGAAGGGCGATGTACAGCGCGCTGATCGACCGCCCAGTGAGGGCTCGCGACTGGGCCCACAGGGCGCGGATGACGTGCCGCGTGCGGAGCCGTGCGAAGTGCGCCCGCTCGACGCGAAGGACGACGAGACCCGCAGCGGCAGACGCTGTCGTCGCGGCCAGCATCGCGCCGGCGTACCACCAGAGCGATCCGCCGAGCCAGATGGCGGTCGCCGCGATGAGGGTCGCGACGGCACGCGGGATCGTATCGACCGCGAAGACGGTCCATGGGCGGCCGAACCCGATGAGCACCCACGTGACATTGACGCTCGCGAGGATGCCGCTTGCCGCGATGACGAGGAACGCCGGCTCCTTCGAGGGCGCGAAGAGCAGCATCACGATCATGGCGACGACGAGGACGGGTACGGCCGTGACGAGCTTCGTGAGCGTCGACAGAGCGACGAGCTGTCGACTGTTGCGGACGGCCTGACGCGCAACGCGTTGCGTGCCGCTGAGTCCCCAGCCGAGCTCGACGACGACGGCGCCCGCCGCGCCGACAGCCTGGGCATAGAAGACGCCGAGGAGCGTCGCGGCGCCGAGCGAGCCGATCGCCGGCAGGGCGGCCAGAGGCACGAGCACGCCCGCGGCGGGCATGACGACGAAGCCCGCCAGGCGCACGACGGTCGGCCGCGACGGCATCCTCATGATGCGCGCCGACGAAACGCACGCCGAGCGTCGAGGAGGGCGTAGGCGAATCGTCCGAGAATCACTGCCACGCGGGGATCGAGCCGCAGCGCAGCGAGCTCGAGTCGCATACGCGCACCGTCACCCCTCACGCCGCGGCGCGCGAGGAGGCGAGCCGACCGCTGTGCGTCGCGGAGTGCCGGCATCGCCTCGCGGAGAGGTACGCGCTGCCGGGCGACGGTGCGGACGGTGCCGCTACACGAGAACCACGCACGGAAGTGGTCGGTCTCGGCCGGGTCGGCATCATCGGCCAGCGCCTCCACGACGAGATCGCTCGCGCGAGCGAGGTTCTGCAGGCGCAAGGCCGACGTGCGCGTGATGGAGCCCGGGCGATTGACGTACGTGTACAGCTCTTCGGGTCGGAGGCGGAGGCGGTGACTGCGGGCGAGTGCGCGCGCGACGCCGACGACATCGCTCTGCGAGGACAGATCGGGGAACGGATCGGTCCCGAGGACGCGCCGGGCGAAGAGCTTCGACCACAGGAAGCCCTGGAGCGTCCCGTCCAGCAGCATCCGTCGCGCTTCCCGCGCGGTCGTTCCGCGGGACTCGTCGACGCCGTCGACGACCCGCCCGGCGGAGTCGGGATGGTCGCGATAGCGGGCACGGAATGCGATGACGTCGTACCCGTCCGCGAGCGAGTCGGCGACGACGCGTGCGGCATCCGGCACCCATTCGTCGTCGTCGTCAACGAACCAGACGTACTCGCTTGTCACGGCGGCGAGGGCGAGGTTGCGGGCGTTCGCGACCCCGAGAGGCGAGCGCGGCTGCAGGATGCGCACCTTCGGGAGGAGCGGCGCCCACTCGAGGATCTCGCGCCGCTCGTCATCGGTCACGCCGTCGAGAACGACGACGATCTCGCTGACGTGCGGGGACGTGTCCTCGAGACGCGCGATCGCGCCTGCCAGACGACTCCCGGGAAAATGCAGGCAGGTGACGAGCGCGACCGGCGGATCGGGCGCCGCGGTCATGCCTGCCGACGGTTGAGGCGCCACGCTCTCGCAGCCACACGGAGGAAGCCGGGACCACGGACGAGATAACGGTGGGCGAGTCGGCGCGGCTCCGACGCGAGGCGCCACAGCCATTCGAGGCCCCAGCGGCGCACGAGTGCGGGAGCGCGCGTGACGGTACCCGCCGCGAAGTCGACGGCGGCTCCTGCCCCGACATAGACCGCGGGGGGAAGCTCGGCGAGGTGCGCGACGACCCAGTTCTCCTGCTTGGGAAAGCCGAGGCACACGAACACGTAGTGAGGACGCAGTCGACGCAGCTCCTCGATGACGCGCTCCTGAGAGGCAGGATCGTCGTCGCTCGCATCCGGGAACGGCACTGCGACGACCTCGGCCCCGGGGAACCGTTCACGCAGGCTCTTCGCCGCCGTCGACGTGACGTCCGCCCGACCTCCCGTGATCGCGACCGTCTTCTTCGACCCGCGCGCGTGGTCGGCGACGGCGGGGAGGAGATCGGCACCCGTGTGACGCGGTGGCGACGGCGCGCCGAGGAGCCGCGCGAGTCCCGCGAGCGGCGCGCCGTCGGTCAGGAGCAGGGATGCCTCGGCGAAGAGCGCCTGGAGCTCGTCGTCCTTCTCTGCGAGGAGCAGCTGGTCGACGTTGGGAGTGATGACGAGGTGGAGGGAGCCGCCGTCTGCGAGTTGATCGACGACTTCCATCAGCATGCGGTCGTCGCCCGCGAAGAGGGGCTGCCCGAACACGTGGGGCCATCCGCCGACGAGTTCGTAGGTCTCGATCTGGGACATCAGTACGCTCCTCGGTGCGAGACGACGGCGCCGACGGTGCGGAGCAGGACGACGAGATCGCCCGTGAGGCTCCAGTTCTCGACGTAGGAGAGGTCGAGTCCCACCCCCTCTTCCCAGGGGAGGTCCGCGCGGCCGGACACTTGCCAGAGCCCCGTGAGCCCCGGGCGGACGTTCAGGCGTCGACGGTCGCGATCCGTGTACGCGTCGACTTCGGTCGGCAGCGCGGGGCGTGGCCCGACGAGGCTCATGTCTCCGCGCAGAACGTTGACCAGCTGCGGCAGCTCGTCGATCGACCATCGGCGGAGGAGGCGTCCGATCCGGGTGATCCGCGGGTCTTCGGGGATCTTGAACATCGGGCCGGAGCCCTCGTCGAGGTGCGCGAGGTCGGTGACCATCGCGTCGGCGCCGGTCACCATCGAACGGAACTTGAGCATGCGGAACGGTTCGCCGTCTCGCCCCGTGCGGGTCTGGGCGTAGAGGGCGGCGCCCGGCGAATCGAGACGGATCGCGAAGGCGAGCGCCAGCAGTACGGGGCTGAGAACGAGCAATCCGAGCGCGGAGCAGAGGACGTCGAAGCATCGCTTGGCGAGCCGTTTGGAGAGCGACAGTTGCGGGTAGGCCAGTGCGACGAAGGGATGCGACCCGAGTGAGACGACCTCCATGCGCGACGACGAGATCACCCCGACGTTCGTCGAGATCGCGAGGTGGGCACCGCTCCCCTTGAGGCTCCAGGCAAGGTCCTCGATGTAGCGCGGGTCGGCCCGACTCTCGGTCGTGATGACGACGAGCGAGACATCGAGGGCCCGCGCCTGCTCCGCGACGGCGGCGACCGATGTCGGACTGTCGCACGAACCGACGACCTGAGCACCCACGTGCGGTGTCCGCCCCCACTCCCCCGCGAGCTCCGAGGCCGTCGCCGTCGACCCGACCGCGAGGATCCGCACGGGGAACGCACCCTGCGCACGACGCCGTCGCAGCCATGCCGACCACACGAGTCTCTCGATGAGGAGAAGCGCGGCGCCGAGCGGGAAAGCGACGAGTACGAAGACGCGCGAGAACTCCGACTGCAGCACGAGTGCCGCGACCGCCGTGCCGAGGAATGTGATCTCCGTCGCGACGAGGACCGTACGCAGGTCGCCGCCGACGGGACTCGTGCTCACGCGCCCGCTTCCGACGAGCACGATCGCCGAGAGCCAGCACGCGACGACGATGAGCGAGAAGACGCGGTAGTCGACGATGTCGATTCCGATGTCGACCTTGCCGCCGCCGTCGGAGCCGAACCGGACGAACTGCACCGCGAAGGTCGCGATGAGCAGGCAGATCGCGTCGCCGATGAGCGGCGCCCACGTGAGGAACGCCGAGTATCCGTTGACCCTCCGGGTCGGGCGAGTCGCGATGGTCAGGCGGGTCGCGATGGTCGGGCGCGCGATGCCCCTGTGCGTGCCGGCCGACGAGGACGCAACCGGCTGCGGCACGGACGTCTGCGGAACACCGAGATCATGCGTCGTCACGAGTCCGCCCCCGTCAACTGGTTGTCGCGCGCAAACCCGATGACGTCGCCCGAACTCAGCTGCTCGACCAACTGCGCCGTGAGCGCGTCGTCGACGACGACGATCGACTGGCCGTCAGCGCTCGTGCCGGTCCCCGTCGTCGGGAGGGTGAATGAGACGATCCGGTCGTCCGGCAACTGCGCGACGGCGGTGCCGACCTCGACCATCCACGGGAGGGTGACGCCCGCGTCGACCGTGAGATGGGACGCCGTCGCTCGCAGCGCGGCGTTCAGGCGGAGCGCGTCGAAGCGTCCACTGACATCGCGGAGTCGCGAGAACGCTCCCTCGAGGAACGAACGCTGATTGCGCACGCGCTGGTAGTCGCCGTCGGCGAACGCATAGCGCTCCCGTACGAATGCGAGGGCACGATCCCCTTCGACGATGTTCTCGCCGTGCGTGAAGCTGTAGCCCTTCATGTTGAGGCTGTCGAAGGCGATCGGCGACTCCACGGGGACGCCGCCGAGAGCTTCGGAGATGTCGGCGAAGCCTTCGAAGTCGACGACCGCGACGTGATCGATCCGCTGGCCGAGGAGCGATTCGACAGTCTCGACCGCGAGGGGAAGACCTCCCCACGACATCGCCGCATTGAGTTTGGCTTCACCGTGCCCGGGGATCGACACCCACGAGTCGCGCATGAGCGAAATGACCGCGGCGCCCGATCCATCGCCGGCGATGTTGACGAGCATCATGGTGTCGGAGCGCTGGCCCGTCGCCGTGCCGTCCTGCAGGTCTTCCGCATCGCCGAGTCCTGCGCGCGAATCGGTGCCGAGGATCAGGATGTTGGTGTCGGGTGCGACGGCGGCGGCGCTCGGACGACCGGATGCCGCGGGGAAGATCTCGTCGTCCGGGAGCACCGTGACGGCCGAGACGACCGATCCGACGAGGAACCACACCAGCACGACGGCCGCCAGCAGCAGCGCCGCAAGGACCGCGAGGGTGACCCACACGGCTCGCCAGGTCCGTCGCCGCCGGGCCGGGACACCGCCCGGAGAGTGGGTGGACTGCCGGTCCCCGAACCGCTGCTCGATCGCCGAGAGCGCGTCGTGCGCCGTGAGGAGGGTCATGACTCCGCCCCCACGAGCTGACGCAGGACGGGGAGCGCCGCTCCCAGCGCGGCCTTCTCGAATTCCCACCAGTCGCGATCGCCGAGTCGATACGGGTCGGGGATGTCATCATCGTCCGCAGAGCGACGATGGGCTGCCGCGTGCTCGACGAGCGCGTCCCACCGCGCGACGGGCGACGTCGCGGGGTCGAGGTCGCCCAGCTCTTCTGCCGCACGACTGATCTCCCGCAGCGTGAAGACGCGGTGGAGATTCGTGGGGTCGATGCGCAGCACGTCCTTCTTGTGCTCGCGAGCTGCGCACACGACGGTCGATGCGCCGGCGACCGAGTACTCGTCGAGACGGCGTGCTCGGTGCTCCGACAGATCGAGTCCGTACTCGCGCGCCAGTTCTTGTACGCGGGTGGATGCCGGCATCCCGTCGACAGCCCTCACGCCGGCGCTCACGAAGCTCATGTCGTCGAGGCCGAGGCTCGCGAACAGATGAGCCAGGAACGGCGAGCGCACGAGGTTGCCGGTGCACACGACGAGAACCGTCGCGTGCGGTGGCGTCACCTCGCTCGGAGACACGTCCGCACCCGGCTCGGTGCGCAGCGTGCGCAACTCGCGTCGCGTCATAGCCATGTGGTCACCTCGACTCGTGCGTCGCCGCCGATATCGGAGGTCGCGGGGCGACGCTCGGGAAAAGTACGTCCGTCGCCGATGGCCGACAGTGGGGCCCGTTCCCGCGGGACGCGGGTGAAAACCGGGAGAAGTCGTTCGTGATCTGCGAGATCTCGAGGCCACAGAGACGACGTGTCGATCAAGAAGAGGATCGACGGATCACCGCGCTTCTCACCCGAATCGCGCATCGAGACTCGCCCACCCCCGCCTCGAGCCGCGCGCATCAGTCGCGCATTTCGAGCAGATCGCTCGCGACCAACTCGGCGAGCCGCTCTCGCACCATCTCCGACGCCGAGGGGTCTGCGCCCGTCATGCGGGCGATCTCCTGCTCGATGTCGTCGATGCGTGTCCAGTCGGCCGTGAGGCGCCAGATGAGCGAGCCGAGGGGCGAGAGCACCTGGAGATCGGTTCCGTCGAGGAGCACCACCGTGCCGTCGGCATCCTCGATCGCGTCCCGCACATCTACGCGTCGCACGGCGGGCTCTCCCGGGGCCGCGGGCGACAGCGCCGTGTCGATGGGCACCGACCACTCCCACCTCTCGTCCCGGGTCGGCTGCGCGACGGCCTCGCGGACGACGCTCAGCACGTCGGCGCTCTCGCCGTAGGTCAGGCGGTGGGCGCCGTGGCGGTGGATGAGCGTCGCCACCCTCTGGAGAGGGCGATCGAGCTGGGGAAGGTAGGAGCTCTGGCGTGCGAGCGCGACGACGGCGTCGACGAGCCCGAGGGGCGCTGTAGCCGGCTCCTCCGCGGCATCCGTCTGCCGATCGAGGACGAACACCCCAGCGATGGGGAGCCCCCCTGACGCCGGACGCAGACCAAGGGCATCCGGCCCGACCTGCTGCTTGTCGTGCGCGCCCGATGAGCGGAGCGACAGCGGTTTGGGGAACGCGATGAGCCGACCGTCATCGTCGACGCCGACCGCCTCGTCGCCCGCGTAGCCGAGTTCACGACCGAGCCGCGAAGCCAGTGTCGACTTTCCCGCGCCCGAGGGCCCCACGAAGCAGTAGGCGACGTCGCTGTCTTCGAGCCCGGCGGCGTGAAGGGTCAAGAGGTCGCCGCGGCACTCGTCGAGGGCAGCGGCGGTGACGTCGACCGTGATGCGATGCCGCAGCGCGTCAGCGTGCAGGGAGCCATCCGGACCGAGACGGTAGGTCAGCGTCCGGGCCGTGGCATCCGGATCGTCGTGGAGGCAGCGGCGCCATCGCTCACGGAGGTCGTCGATGACTCCGGCGGCGCCGTCCCCTTCGATCCGGACGACGATGCGCGCGCCGAGCGCCACGACCTCGAGCTGATCCGGTTCGTCCACCGGCGGAGTCTGGCTGCTGCCGCCGCTGCGTTGATGGCGGCAATCGTGGCACCACGCCACCCGAAGCGACGCAGCTTCGCGCCTCGGTTCACCCACCTTCGATCGACGTAGGGGGTCTCACCTCACCCGCACGGCATTGCTCCGACGGAACGGGATGCCGCGGCACGGCCCGTCACGAAGGCGACACGTGCGAGGACGGCGCGGTGACCAGCAGGGTGATCGTTGTCGGCGACGCTCCCGTAAACACCGCCACCTCGACGACCCGCCCCACGGAAACGAGCAGGGTAGGGAGGATTTGGCAGTGATATCCCCGGGGAGGGACGCGAGACCCATGGCATCGACAGTCGACGAGCAGATCACCCCGACGCTCGATCTGCGGGAGTTCCTCCGCGCCGTTCGCGCCTACTGGGTCGGCGCGCTCGGCATCCTTCTCATCTGCATCGCGATCGCGGCCCTCTGGACGCTGACGCAGCCTCGCGTCTGGACCTCCGTCGCGACGGGGGTCGTCCAGACGACGGGTGGCGGCGACGCGGGCCTCGCCCTCGCCGCCGAGAACCTCGCGAAGTCGAAGGCGAAGACGTACGTCGAGCTCGCCAAGTCGCAGGCCGTCGCCGAATCGGTCGCTGAGGCGATCGGTTCGAGTTCACCCGGATCGCTCCTGGCCGCGACCACCCCGTATCTCGCCGACGACAGCTCGCTCATCCAGATCAGCGCCTCCGCGTCGACGCCCGAAGCGGCGCGCGTGCTGGCCGACGCGTGGATCGCGGCGATGTCGCAGCGTGTCGAGGAACTCGAGGTGCCCGAGGGCACGATCCGCACGCAGGCGACATCGTTCGTCCCCCTCGCCGCCGCGACGACGCCGACGGCGCCGTCGAGTCCGAACATCTTCTCGGCGCTCGTCGTGGGCGGTGTCGTCGGGTTGGTCGCCGCCGGCATCTTCATGCTCGTGCGCAATACGCTCGATCGTCGCGTCCGATCGGTGGAGACGGTCGAGAAGACCGCGGGCGTCGCGGTGATCGGCACGCTCATCCGCTACGAGCCGTTCGACGCGGGCCGTCGCCTCGCGACCGCCGTCTCCCCCCTCAGCGGGCCTGCCCGAAGGTCGCACTTCGCCATCACGGAGGGCATCCGCGAGCTGCGCACGAACCTCGCGTACGTCAGCATCGACGACCCGCCCTCCGTCGTCGTCGTCGTGAGCGCGTCGCCGGGTGAGGGCAAGTCGACGGTCGCGGCGAACCTCGCGGATGCCGTCGCGGCATCCGGTCGTCCTGTCATCGTCGTCGACTGCGATCTCCGCAAACCCATGATCGCGACGATCTACGAGAAGGAGGGGGCTGTCGGGCTGACCGATGTGCTCGCAGGGCGGGCCACCCCCGCCGACGTGGCACAGCGCGTGCCCGGCAACCTCGACCTCACGGTATTCACGTCGGGGCCGACCCCACCGAATCCGAGCGAGTTGCTCGGCTCGAACGCGATGCGCGAGTTCCTCGACTCGCTCCGGCGCACGGGCGCCTTCGTCGTGTTGGATGCTCCGCCTCTTCTCGCAGTGACCGACGGCGCCGTGCTCTCGACGATCGCCGACGGCGTCATCATGACGGTGGATGCCGCGTCGAGCACACAGGACCAGCTCCAGCGTGCCGTCGGGGCCGTGCACCGGGTGGGCGGCAAGATCCTCGGGGTCGTCCTGAACCGTGTACCGGAACGAGGTGCGGACGCCCAGTACTACGGCTACTACGGCCAGAAGGCCTACTACACCCCGACGCAGAGGCCCAAGGTCGAGGACGACGCTCCCCCGCCGCAGGCTCCGCCCATCGCCAACACGACGAACCTGCGGCCCGAAGACCTCCCGCGGCGGACGCGACGCAATCCCCCGACGATCGCGCCCAGCGACGAGATGAACGACGCCCCCGCTGAGCGATCCCACCTCGCGTGACCGGTGGAGGCGAGCGAGCGAGCGCTTCCGCTCCGGAGTCGTCGCAGCACGTCGCGCCGCTTCCGTCGGGTGTGGCGTTGCAGCTCGCCCACGCCGTCGTCCGGCACGCAGCCGATCTGAGCGACGCGCGGATCGTCGTGGTCAAAGGTCTCGCCGCGGCGCGCATAGGGATGCGGGAGGCGTGGAGGGGCGCCGATGTCGATGTCATGGCGGAGCCCACGAGATTCGACGCGCTCATCGGGGCGCTCAACGGCATGGGGTGGCATGCACGTCCCGCGGACGACGACGAGCTCGCCTTCCCGCCGCACTCGTTGTCGCTGACGCATCCGCACTGGCCGTGCGACCTCGACGTGCACTTCCGCTTCCCCGGTTTCGAACGGCCGGATGCCGATGTGTTCGAGGCCCTGTGGGCGCACCGAGTCGAGGCGGAGGTCGCAGACGGACGCGTGTGGGTAACGGATGAGATCGACACCGTGCTGACCCTCGCCCTGCACGACCTGCGCAACCCCCGGGTGTCGCGGCACCGCGCCGACCTCGTGGCACTGTCGCGCCACGTCGCGCCGATCGAGCCCCGCGCACTCATCGAGCGGGCGGAGGAGCTTGGCGCACTCGCGTGCGCGCGGCCGTTCCTCGAGCCTCTGCTCACGACGGGCTTGGCGGAAGGTGTGCAGTGGCGCGAGCCATCACGCGAATGGCGTCTGCGGCTCCTCGACCCGCTGGCGCGTCGATTCGTGCTGCTCTTCGACGGCACCTATCGGCGGCACGGTGTCTCCCTTCGTCGCCTCTTCGCACCCCCGCGGACGACGATCGTCAAGGACGGCCTCCCCCAGGCCTCGCTCGATACGACGGCGCTCGTGCGCGGCTATGCGCGGCGCTGGGTGCGCGGCATCCGTCACGCGCCCGCCGCTCTGTGGTCTGCCATGCGATTCGTCTCGCAGGCGGGACGGTGAGGGCGAGCGCGACCGCGTGAGGCGAATCGCGGGATGAAATCTCTCGCGCAGAGCCGCGGAGTTCGTGCGGGAGGCTTCGCGACGATCTCCCCGAGCGCGGATGCTGACGTGCGCCACGGACATAACCCCACCGTGGGCACCCGACGTTGAGGACGGTAACAGCCATGCCAGATTTCACTCCAGACGCGCCCGGTCTCGACCGCAGGCAACTGCTCGTCGGTTCGGCGATCGCCGTTCCCGCGATCATGCTGACGACCGCGGTACCCGCGCACGCGACCTCTGCCGACTCGGCGCTGAGCGTCGACATCGCCGGGACTACCGTCACTGCGGGCGGCTCGTCGAACGTGACGGCGACCGTCCTCAACTCACAGGGCCTCGGCTGGGCGGGTCAAACTGTCACGCTCGTCGTCACCGGACCGAGCGGCGCGACCCTTGCTTCGACGACCGGCACGACGGACAGCGCCGGGCAGTACGCCACCACGCTCAACGTCGATTCCTTCACCGCCAACGGCGCCACGATCACGGTTACAGCAACCTCGGGCCCGCTCACCTCCACGGACACGACCACCGTCACCGGCGGTGTGACTCTTACGCTCGCCACCGCGGCGCAGATCACCGCGGGGGCAGCGAACACGGTCACCGCGACGCTCAAGAACGCCTCGAACGTCGGCATCAGCGGGCAGACCATCACCTTCTCGAAGGCAGGTATCGACGGAACCTACAACTCGGTCACCGCAACGACCAATGCCTCCGGCGTCGCCAGTGTCACCCTCACCCCGAACACGTGGAGCAAGCCAGGTGCGACCGCCACTCTCACGGCATCCGGACCCGCATCCACGACAGCCACCGCCAGCGCACTCGTCCTGGGCGCTAACGCGCTCATCGTCGGTTACAACAACACGTGGCAGATGGGAGTCGGCGACACCAACAACCGATCTGCTCTCACACAACCTCTCCGCGTGTTCCCGTCCCCCATCACACAGGTTGTTAGCGGCGGACTTTACGACGGCACCCCCGGCTACTTCACCTACTTCCTCCTCGAAGACGGCAGCGTCTGGTCCGTCGGCAAGAACAACGGCGGCCAACTCGGCGTTGGAGACACCAGCGATCGATCCATTCCGACCAAGATCGCCTGGTTCGAAACGAACGGGATCAAGATCGCGCAGATCGCTGCGGGTGATGACTCCGGCTACGCCCTTACTGTCGGCGGAGATGTCTATGCATGGGGTAGCGCCGACGGCATCGACGGACTGGGCGGAAGCAGGACCAATCCGGTCAAGAAGGCCGGCCTGGGCTCCAATGTGAAGGCAGTCGCCGCCCACGGCGGAGGAGCCTACGTAGTCACGAGTGCTAATGGAGTGATGGCGTGGGGACGGGGGCCGGAAGGTCAACTGGGCAATTCGACATGGGGCGACTCCTACACTCCCGTGAACGTATCCGGGCTGAGCAGTGGGGTCGACAAGATCACGGCGAATCAGAATACCGGCTACGCCTTGCTCTCGAGCGGAGAGGTTCGGGCGTGGGGTGCGGGCGGATATGGTCAACTCGGCAACGGAAGCACAAGCAACAGCAACGTGCCCGTCACCGTCAGCGGGCTGGGGTCGGCGTCTGGCACTACCCAGATCGTCGCCGCATACCGGACGGCATACGCACTCGTGGGAGATTCGGTCAGAGCATGGGGAGCCAATGACTCAAGCGAGTCGGGCACGCGCCACTACGGGATGGTCGGCAACAACAGCAGCAGCAACCGCTCAACCCCGGCCACTGTTATCGCGTCTGGATCGAAGAACATCGGAGCGTCGTCGCGCAACGCCTACGTCGAGATGACGGATGGCACGTTCCGGTCGTGGTCCTACAACGGAGATGCTCAACTCGGCAACAGCGGCAACGGCGGAGAGCCGTGGACACCGATCAGCGCGAACAGCACTCTTGCCGTCACCGGTCGGAAGATCGTAGCTCTGGAACAGCACTCGTTCTCTTCGTTGATCTCGGCCTACGTGACCGACTACCTCGAGGTGCCCTAGAAAGCCGACGCGACGACTACTGACCCTCCCATCGCCGAAGATTATGAGGGTGAACTGGTATAGCCCGGGCCGGACGGAATAGTCAGCGTCTTCGGAGCCGGTCCGGGCGATGCGCGGGATGAATTCCGTCGCTCGCTGCCGCGGCGTTCGCACCCTTCCGTACCGGCGCGGGACCCCCAGGAGTGGAGAGTTTCGTGTGCCACGGATACCCCCGACCGTGCCGAGACCTCGAGGACGATCACAGCCATGCCAGAGTCCACTGCCACTACCTCCGACCTCAATCGCAGGCAAGTGCTCATCGGCTCGGCGATCGCCGTTCCCGCGATCATGCTGACGACGGCTGTGCCCGCCCGCGCGACCTCCGGAGACTCCGCCCTGTCGATCAGCATTTCGAGCCCGGTGGTGTCGAGGGGTAGTTCGACGACAGTCACGGTGACGGTTCTGGACTCGCACGGGCAGCCGTGGGCGGGCCAGCCGGTCGCCCTGTCCCCCTCCGGCTCGATCACGGTAGCGGCGCCAAACGGTACGACGGATTCGTCGGGAGTGTTCTCGACCACGGTTTCCGCAGGGGCCGGAACCTCCGCGATCGGACCCGCCGCGCTCACCGCTCTCTCGGGGCCGCTGAGCTCGACAGCAGGACTTTCGGTGGGAGCACTGTCGACGGTCGTCTTCGCAGGGAGCGGCGGAGCGGGGTTCGCGAACGGTGCCGGCTCGGTGGCGAAATTCAGCACGCCGTGGGGAATCGCCGTCTCGCCAAGCGGCTGGCTGTACGTCGCGGACGCCTTCAACCACAGGATCCGAACAATCGATCCCGCCGCCAACGTCACGACATTCGCGGGAAACGGCGTTCAGACTCTCTTGAATGGGTCGTTCGCGGGGTCCTCCTTCCAAGCGCCCACCGATGTCCTCATGGACGCCGCAGCCAACGTCTACGTTGCGGACGACTCGAACAACGCCATTCGATTCCTCAACCGAGCGTCGTCCACCGTAACGACGCTCGCAGGTGGAGCAGCGGCGGGTTCAGTTGACGGCACCGGCCAGACTGCACGGTTCTATGAACCGCGGTCCGTCACCATGGGGGCAGACGGTCATCTCTACGTGGCAGACGCACAGAATCACACGATTCGCCGCGTCACGACGGCCGGTGTTGTCACGACGTTGGCAGGCTCGGCTGGTCAGGCTGGCTACGTCGACGCGACCGGGTCATCCGCCCGCTTCAGATTCCCGGTAGGCATCGTCGGAACTCCGGACGGCAATCTCTACGTCGCCGACACGAATCACGTCGTACGCAAGATCTCGCCGAGTGGCGAGGTATCGACCTTCGCAGGGTCCGGGATAGCCGGTTATGCGGACGGCGCGGCCAGTCAGGCCAGCTTCAACGGACCTGCCGACCTCTGCGTCGATGACGAGGGCAATCTCTACGTCACTGACGCGCTCAATAGGTGTGTTCGCCGCGTAACACCCCAAGGCGTGGTCTCTACCATCACCCCGACAAGCGGCATCTTCAGTAACCCCCGAGGAGTGTGCTACGGCGGAGGCGCGCTCTACGTGACTGATGCGGGAACGCACCAGGTGATGCGAATCACACTCTGACGCGCCGCGAACGCATTGGCGGGGCGGCAAGATCAAGTCCTCGCCTAGCCAGCACGCCTATGCGATCGTCAACGTCGTCGTGGAGCTCGCTGACCCTCCCGTGCCGAAGATCGTGAGCGTGAACTGATACAGCCCTGGCGGCACGGGGAAGCCCGTCGCGGACGGATACCACTCGAGGTGCTGTGCATAGCCGCCCAGCGCGATGCTCACCGAGCCGCTCAACGTCGTGGAACCCAACGGGCCGGTGACAGAAACCGTCCACGGCACGATCGCGGGCGAAGGGTCGGGCTCAGGCCACCACACAACGCCCTGGTCGTACCGCACGCGCACGTAGACAGCGATCGGCCCCCGGTTCGTGTTCGTGACGGGGTCGTACTGTGCCGCGTTCTCGGCGGCGAAGTCGGGGTCGACCCGCAGCTTCACGATCGGCACCATTCCATCGGAAGAGCTGGCTCGCGCCGGCAGCGCCGTCGTCAGAACGATCGCAGGCACCGCGAGCGCGGCACCCGTCAGGACCCGGCGTCGTGAGATACGACTGGTACCCGGATCGTGCGCCGATGCCCCAGCATCCAGCGATTCCCCCGCATCCGACATGCGGCCCCTTTCCCCCGCGACTGCGACCATGCAGCACGCATATGTGCAACGATCCCCCGACGATAGATCTGCTCGGTCGCGATCGAGTTCGCACCCCCCGACGAGCGCAGGCAACCGCGGCGCGCACTCATCCGCTACGTCACCCGAACGCCTCTTCGAGCGCGTCGTCGATCGCGGGCTCGAGCGTGTCGGCCATCGTGCGGGTCAGATGCGCTCTGTCCCAGTAGGCGATGACGCCTCCCACCGCCGGATAGCAGAGCGCTGCGTCGCAGAAGAAGTCGCTGAGATCGAGTGTGGCTGCTCCGACACGGTCCGCGGCCTCAACCATCGGGTCGTCTGCGAGCGTCACGTCGGCACGCGGTGCCGCGCACGCGGAGACGTCGTCCGGGTGCTGCGCAAGGCACTGCGGCGCGGTTCCCTGGTCGAAGTCGAGCCCGGGCACATCGCGAACCACGAGCACCGGGCGGTCGTCACGAGACAGCTCTCGAAGCGCGCGCTCCGCGACATCGAATGCCAGGATGCTTCGGTCCGGGGCCTCCTGATCGATGTACGTCCGCGTCGCGTTCGTCACGACGACTCCGACGATCCCCTGGTCCTCCGCGACCTCCGACAGCACGCCCTCAGCCGTCTGACGACACGCCTCCCAGCTGTCGACGGACTCCGCCGTCGTCGCACGATTCGCGTGAGGGAACGCCAGCTCCTGCCTCGCGATGACGGGGCATGCGGGCGATGTGAACTCTCTCACGGCGTACCCGTGCTCGAGCGCCCAGCGGGCGGTGTAGTACGCGATGATCTGCGCGTGCGAGTCGCCGACGACCGCGATGACAGGCCTCGTGGCAGCATCGCCGTACACGCACGTCGCGGCCGTCTCCCCCGCGGCGGGGCGTCCGAGCGAAGAGCCGCACACCGGCACCCGGTCTGCGGCGGCAAGCATCGGATCGAGCGATGGACCCGTGCCGAACGGGTCGTCACAGCCGTTCACGACGGCGTCGGCACCGAGGCATCCGTCTTCGCGCAGCGCGTCGAACGCCTGCTCCACGGCGTGCGCGCGGGGCGTGACGACGACTGTCATGACCGTGCCGGCAGCGGCGAGCATCACGACTCCCGCTGCCAACGGCAAGATCAGAGCTCGCCGGTTCGCGGTCGTGCGAGGGACGCCCGCGGGCGCGCGACGGAAGCGCTCCTCGACATAGCGCTTCGTGAGCCCCGCCAGCACGACGCTGAGTGCGAGGACGAGCGCTCGCTGCCACCACGATGCGAAGCCGCCCGCTGCGACGAGCGCGAAGGGTGCCGCGACGATGAGAGGCCAGTGCCAGAGATAGAGCGAGTACGAGATGTCTCCGAGGTACCGCACGCTGCGACGGCGAGCGATCGAGGAAATGGACCAGCGCGACAGCGGAGAACCCCCAGCGATCACGAGCACGGTGCCGACGACCGGCAGGAGCGCCACGACACCCGGGTAGTCCGTCGCTCCGCGCAGCCCGAACGCGCATGCGACGATGACGGCGACCCCGAGCCATCCGGCCATGACCGCGACCCAGGCAGGCCACCGCGTCAGCGTGGGGAGGAAGACGAGTGCGGCGCCCGCCATGAACTCCCAGACCCGCGTCACCGTCGAGAAGTACCCGCCGCCCCCCGGGATTCCGGCGAAGACGATACTCGCGGCAAGTGAGACCAGTCCGACGATCGCGATGGACGTCACGATCGCGCGACGCCTCTGCGACCCGCGGGGCCCGCTGCTCCGGGTCGCGAGCCACACAGCCACGACGAGCATGAGAGGCCAGACGAGGTAGAACTGCTCCTCGACGGAGAGCGACCAATAGTGCTGGACGGTCGTCGCAGCATCCTCGGCGGCGAAGTAGTCCGTCGAGGATGCCACGAGGACCCAGTTCTCGACGTAGAAGGTGCTCGCGACGATCTGTCCCAGATTCTCACGCCACATCGACGACGGAAGCATGCCGAGAGTGAGGACGAGGCACGCGGCGAGGACAGCGAGCGCCGCGGGGAGCAGACGGCGCACGCGGCGGCTCCAGAAGCTCGGCAGATCCATGCGTCCTGTCGCGACCAGTTCCCGAGTCAGATGGCCTGTGATGAGGAACCCGCTGATGACGAAGAACACATCGACGCCGGCGAATCCTCCCGGCAGTTGCGCGGGCCAGAGGTGATTGACGACGACCATCATCACCGCGAGCGCGCGGAGCGCCTGGACCTCGGGCCGGAAGCCGACTCCCGTCACGGCCGTCGCGCGACGGTGCCGCGCTCGACGCGGTGATCGTGGAGGGCGCACGACAACCACGCGGCGCCGTAGAGAAGCGCGATCGGCGCGAGGCTCAAGAGCGCGATCACGACTCCGGCCGAAGAAGCGACGATCGCGGCAGCGATGAGGATCACCGCGGCGAGGATCGGCCACGGGCGGATGACGGCACGAGCGCTGACGACGCCTCCGAGATTGAGGATGACGATCGCGACCGCGGCGAGGAAGGACAACTCGACGCACACGGTGACAGGGAGCAGGGCATCGACGTCGTTCGCGACCCATGCCGCATCCGTCGCCACGATGAGGCCCGAGTACGCCACCCCGGCGATCGCTGTCGCAGCGAACGCCGCGCCGCAGATGAGCAGCAGACTGCGTGCCTCACGCAGCTGGTCTGCCAGAGGGAGCCGCGAAGCGGCACTCTGCGTCTCCATCGGTTCAGACCGTCTGGTGCGGCTTCAGGGATGCGGCATCCGTCGTGTCCGACTGGAGAGCCGGCGAGGATTCATCGTCGTCCTGAGCAGCATCCGCCTTCGCCTCCTTCTTCAGAATCCGGATGGACTTGCCGATGCTGCCGGCGAGCGCCGGGAGCCGCGTAGCCCCGAACAACAGAACGACGACGACGAGCACGATGACGAGATGCCACCCCGTCAGTGCGTTGCCGAAAATGGCCATGGCTGAACCCCATCCACGTGCGGAGGTGACGCGAGGCGAATGCGCTCGATCGACGTTCAGTGTGCGGGCACTGTCTCCACCGTCTGAGGCTGCTCCGCGACTTCCCGGTGTTCGACCGGCGTAGGCGTCACCCCGCCCCTCACACCTCGCGCGTCACGACGACCGCGTCGCACCACCTGGCGCCCCGCCTCTCCGCCGCCCTGGTGTGATGCGGCGATGGCCAGCACGACGAACATGAGCACACCCGAGGAGAACCACACGGTCGTGTCGAACGAGAAGAACATGCCCGTCACGTAGATGACGGCTGCCTTGATGTACCGCTGCCCGCGAAGGAACGCGAACACGAGGATCGCGAGCGTCAGCGCCAGTCCGACGATGCCCGTCGTGCCGAGGAGATAGACGAAGAAGTTGTCGACGACCGGCAGGCCGTAGGTCAGCACGATGTAGCCGCGCGAGAACAGCTCGCGCTCACTGCCGTAGCCGCTCCCCCACCACAGCTCCCACCCCTCCCGTCCGAGCAGGTTCGGAACGGCCTGCAGCGACCCCAGGCGGTGCACCCACGACCCCGAGTCGATCGTGTCGAGCGCGAGCTGCGTGAGACCGAAGTCGAGTACGGCGACGAGAACGGCCGCCGCGAGCAGAAGGAACAGGCCACGGAGGAGGCGGAAAGCGTCGAGACGCAGCACGATGTGCGCGGTGATCGCGATGGCAGCGACGAGGACGGCGCTTCGCGTGCCCGAGAGCACGACCCCGACCACGGCTGCGCCGAGCAACGGGAGGCGCACGGCCTGGCGGAGCCGGAAGGGGTTCGCCCAGGCGAGAACGACGGCGAGTCCCTCGAGGTATCCCAAGACGATCGGATGGCCCATCGTGCCCTGCGCGCGCACGAGATCCGTCTGGAAAGGGTTCTCGCGCTCGAGCCCGCCGCGGTACCCCCACACGGGCTCGACGCCGCCGAACACCTCCGCCACGCCGAGCACCGTCTGCGCCGCCGCGAGCACGAGGACCGACGTGACGAGCCACGACAGGTCGATAGATGTCGCCCGTGAGATCGACCACACCATCGTCAGCACGAACGCGGCCTGCAGCAGGAGGGCGGAGACGTTGTAGGACTGGGTCAGCGCGACGACGAGCAGGACGAGTCCCCACCAGCCAGCGATCGCGGCGACGAGGGGCGCGCTTCCCCGGGCGCGGCGTGAACTGCGCAGCTCGGCGAGCACGAGGACCGCGATCCCCAGCACGTAGGCGCCGTTGCGGAGCATGGACGGCGCACTGTTCTGCGCGACGCTGACGACGAGCACCACCGAGCCGACGAGCGCCAACGCCCGCGCGCGATCGGTCGGCGCGAGGATCGCGAGTGCGACGAGTGCCAGCGTCGCAACGGCGGCGGCGACCACGAGGAGGTCGAGACTCACACGCGCCCTCTCGACGACAGGTCGCGGTAGTCGGCCAGGATCGGCGCGAAGAGACCATCGAGGTCTGCGCGCCGAGCGGCATCCGCGTGCACCGCGACGGAGTCGGATGCCACGCCGTCGGCGACCGACAGGGTGTCGGCGATGCGGCGCGCGAAGTCTTCGTCGGTCGTCCCGTCATCGACGATGTAGCGCGCACGGAGCGCCTCCGGTGCCGGCACGCGCGACGACTCCGTCGCGAACACGACGCGCCCGCGCGCGTAGGCCTCGAGCGCTGCAAGCGGCAGCCCCTCCCACTCCGATGTCATGAGTAGCGCATCGACGCCGTCGAGCTCTTCAGCGATCTGCACCGAGCGCCCCACGAAGTCGACGGGAGCGCCGAGCACAGCGGCGAGTCGCCGCGCGGGGCTCAGCAGCGGCCCCTCCCCGATCCAGCGGGCGTGCACGGGACGGATGCGGTTGAGCCGGGCGACGACCGACACGAATCGCAGCGGATTCTTCTGCTCCGTCATCCGCCCGATTCCGAGGATCTCCCACGGCACATCGGGAAGCACGAGACGGTACGACGGGCCCGGCGCCTCGGTCGCCACCGGCACGGCACCGATGTTCGGGATCACACGCACGCGCTCGGCGGACGCACGGTAGTCGTCGACGACCATGCGCGCGACGTCGGGGCTCACGGCATAGATCCGACGCGAGCGGAACGACAGACCACGGTGACGATGCCCCGGGAGCACCGTGTGCGCGTGCTCGACGGTCGGGATGCCACGCATCCGGCCCGCGATCCCCGCGACGAGCGCCTCGCGACGCTGATGGGCATGCAGGACGGTCGGTCGGAACGCGTCGATCGCGGCACTGATCTCACCGAAGCCCGGGCGCCCTTTCGACGGAAACTGCCGGAGGTCGCCGGCTCCGTCGAGGATGGCGCCGTCGGGCGCGACGACGGCGGTATCGACCCCGAGATCCCTCAGCCACTCCACCAGCGTCATCGCGACCCGCTGAGCGCCGCCGAGTCCCGAGCTGTCCAGGACGTGCAGTACGCGAAGTCGCGAGATTTCACCCCGCGCATCATCCTGGACGTCGCTTGTCATCAGCCGGTTCACCATGGAGCTCTCCTCGTCGACGGAATCGAGTTCCCGCAGAAGGCAGGCGCCGACGGCGGAGAGGGCAGCATCCGCAGGGAGCGCTTCAGAGTCACGCCATGCGGATGCTGTCGTCCCTCTCACGATGCACTTCTCGGGCCTCTCGCCTGCGGCGTGCCCGCGCACCGAGGAGGGTGACCGGCACCGGCCCTCCCACGGCGGCCCGGCTGAGCCATGGGGTGAATCGTCCGCGTACTCCACACGGCCCGCGGTCGCCGCGATGCCGACGCACCCGGACGGGATGACGTAGGACTGACGACACCCCCGAAGGAAGACCGTGCCCGAAGTCGTCACTCCTGCTCATGCGACACGTCGCCCGCATATCCAAGGGCTCCGAGCGATCGCTGTCCTGCTTGTGGTCGCGGGTCACGCGTTCGAGGTGCCGGTGGGCGGTTTCCTCGGGGTCGACGTGTTCTTCGTCGTCTCCGGGTTCGTCATCACGCTGAGTCTCCTGCGCGAAGCGGAGCGGGACGGCGTCGTCTCGCTCCGCGCGTTCGTCGTCCGCAGGCTCGGGAGGCTCTTCCCCGCGGGAGCACTCGTCGTCACGGTGACCGTCGTCGTCAGCGCCGTCGTCTTCTTCCTGCCTCGGGCGACCCAGATCGCCATGGACGGGCTGGCATCCGTCCTCTCGGTCGAGAACTGGCGCGCAGCACGACTCGGCACCGACTACTTCGCGGGGTTCGCGCAGGCATCCCCCCTGCAGCACTACTGGTCGCTGTCGGTCGAGGAGCAGTTCTATGCCGTGTGGCCCCTGACCTTCGCGCTCTGCGCCCTTGCTGGATGGCCCCGGCTGCGACGCTGGGCGGGCGTCATCGCCGCCACGGCCACCATCGCTTCGCTCGCGATCGCGCTGGTCGAGAGCGCCGAGCGCCCAGCGTGGGCGTACTTCTCGTTCGAGTCTCGCGCGTGGGAACTCGGTATCGGCGTGACGCTCGCGATCCTGCTGTTCCGAGTGCGCGTGCGTCCCGCCCTGTCGACGGCGCTCGCGATCATCGGCGCGATCGTGGTGGCCGCCTCCGTTCTGCTCGTGGACGGCCGGATGGGCTTCCCCGCGCCGGCCGCACTGCCGGTCGTCCTCGGCACGGCGGCGCTCATCGCCGCCGGCGAGACCGCGAATCCCGCTCGGGTGCTCGCGCCGCTGCGTCTGCGGCCGCTGACCTTCATCGGCGACATCTCGTACTCGCTGTACCTGTGGCACTTCCCCCTGCTCATCATCGCGACGGCGCTCTGGCCCGGCGCCGTCGGAATCTGGGTGAGCCTCGCGCTGCTCGGACCGTTCGCCTACGCCACATACCGGTTCGTCGAGGTGCCGTTCCGTGATCGAGCGGGCCGCGTCGCCGATCGAGGTTCACGAGGGCTCCACTTCGGGTGGGGCATTGCGACGCTCGGCATCGTGGGTGCGCTCAGCCTCACGCAGATCGCGGGTCCGTCGTCGTGGATCGAGACGCCGGAACTGACATCGGATGCCACGGCGCACCCGCCGTTCGAGACGCAACAGCAGCTCGACGACGCCATCGACCGAGCGCTCCTCCAGCCGGAGGCGCCCTCCGAAGCGCTGGACACGGCGTGGGCATCCGTCAGCGCTGCGCAGTTCGCCGCGCGACGGGCATGCCTGACGAAGCCCGCGGACGTCATCGCCGCCACGGACGCCGCGTCACTGACCTGCGTGTTCGAGGGCTCACCCGACTCCCCGACGCTCGTCGTCATCGGCGACTCCATCGCCGCGAGCTGGCTGCCCGGCATCGTCGCGGCTGCCGACGACTCGTGGCGCGTCGTGAGCCTCACGGTCCAGAGTTGCCCTCCGTTCGTCGTGACGGTGGCCGACCGCACGGGGCGCGCGGAGTTCGGCGCGGAGTGCGATGCGGCTCGCCACGAGGCCTTCGATATCGCGGTCGCACTCGATCCGCAGCTGATCGTCCTGAGCGGCGCACTCGGATCGTACGAGCGTCTCAGTGAAGAGCACGGCAGGGAGGCGGCGTCCGCACTCTGGCGACAGGGCGTGCAGGAAAGCGCGGACGACCTCACCGCCAGGACGGGCGCTCGGCTCGCCATCTTGTCATCACCCCCCGAGACGACACCCGTGATGTCGTGCGCCACTCGGCTGACCGGCACGGGGTCGTGCGAGAGGGCGCCGGGCGACGTCTGGGAAGAGAAGACCGCAGCGGAGGCGGCGGCTATCGACGGTGCGCGGGTGACCTTCATCGACACCGTCGACTGGTTCTGCCGCGAGGGAACGTGTCCCGCGGTCGTCGACGAGACACTCGTCCTCGCCGACGGCGGCCACCTCACGACGGCCTACTCGATGCGGCTCTCGACCCTCCTCGACGACGCCCTCGGCCTCTCGTCAGCGATCGAACGCGAGGGAGAGTGATGGGCCGGCCATGACAGCCCTCGACCGTGCCCCCGATCCGAGCGCCTACGCGCCCGCCGAGTACACGGCGACGGTGGTCGACGATGAGACGCGCTACGTCGTCGACCTCCGCGACTGCCGAGTCTGGCGTCTCGCGGGCATCGGCGCCCTCGCCTGGGAGTGGGTTCTCGGCGCCGTGACCAGCGAAGAGGCCGCGGCACTTCTGCATCCCGACGACGGCGATGAGGATGCCGGCACACACCTGCGACCCCTCCACGAGTGCTGCGAGACGCTCGCGACGGCAGGGCTCCTCACACGGGTCGAGACGCCCGCCTGAAGCACGCTCGGTTGCGGCCTCCGACAGCGGGATGCGCGCCGAGGTCGTCCTACAACCCCGGCGCGCATGTCTCACCCTTCCGCGGGGGCAGCACCCTCGAGGAGGCCCGTCGCCGTGATGTCATCGCGGATGACCGGCGTGATGAACCGCGCGTAGTCGGCCGTGATGTGCGCCTGGTCTTTCTTGACGAGAATCGACCCCACGATCGGCGGGCACAACCCGTCCGCGTTGCAGAACCATGCGCGGTTGTCGATGAAAACCCCGCCGACATCCTCGATCGCCGACTTCTGCAGATTGGCCATCTCGGCCCAATCCGTACTGTTCATCGAGCTGATGCAATCGGCGGGCGTCGACACGCTCGTCATGCAGTCGGTGATGACTTTGTCGGGTACCGGCGGAGGGAGCGCGAGCAGTGCCTTCGCCGATCCCTTGATCTGGTCGAGCGAAGCGCGGAACGCGGCATCCCAGTCGGTCATCGCGGCCTTTGTGCCGCTCTCGTCACTCGCCCGCCAGTAGGTGTTGCCGATGATGACGAGATCAGGCTGGGTCTCCTGGACGATCTGCACCTCCCTGTCCTTCCGCGTGCGACACAGATCGATCCGCCCCTCGAGGCTTCCGACGTCCATCGCGATGAAGGGGCAGGCGTACATCGACGTGACGCGCAGCTTCCACTCGCCCGTGCCGAACACTTCGGCGAGCGCCGGAACGTACATCTGGGCTATCGAATCGCCGACGAGAACGGCGGTCTTCGGTGCATCGGGATCGCCGAACGTGCAGAAAGCCGGGTCCTCGGGGAGCACCGCGCCGCCACACGCGGCCGTATTGCCCGGAAGCTCCTCCTGCGAGACCGTATCGAGGGTCGGATGAAGGTCTGCGGGCCACTCCGTGGCGGAGAGGGCGGCCTCGATCTGCTTCTGCAGCTCCGTCAGGGCGGCCGACTCTGCGCCCTCCTCACCCTCGCCCGGGGCCGCGGTAGGGAGGGATTGCGGGGCGCTCGATGCGGCCGGGGACACGCGATCCACGGTCACGGCCGCCGCGACCAGCGCGAGCGTCGTGACACTGATGCCGAGCAGAACCAGGTGCCGCGGCGCAACGCGCGCACGACGACCTCGACCCGGGCCGAGCAGCCACCGAGAGCGCAGCACCGGCTGCTCGACGAAGTGGTAGCTCAGGATCGCGAGGACGAAGCCGCCCGCGATCGTCGCGACCGGAATGAGCCAGGGCATCCCGAGGCTCTCCGCCGGCCGGGCGAGAAGGATCGCGCCGAAGGTGAAGACCGGGAAGTGCCAGAGGTAGAGCGAGTACGAAATGTTGCCGATGTACACCGACACGGGGTTCGTCAGTGGCCACAGCCATCTGCTCTGTCCACCCACGCCCGCCGCGAGGACGAGGGCCGTCGACACCACCGGGAGGATCGCGCCGGGTGCGGGGAAGCCTGCCTCTGTCGTCACCCACAACGAGAGACCGATGCCGGCGAGCCCGATCCACGCGAGCACGGGCCGGAGCCACGCCGGAATCCTGCTCCACAGCGGCACCGTCAGAGCGATCATCGCGCCCAGGCCGAGCTCCCACGCGCGTGTCAGCGTCGAGAAGTAGGCGACGCTCGGTGCCGTCGCCGACTCCCAGAACGCCCAGGCGAGTGAGCCGGCGCTGATCACGGCGATCGCCGCGAAGGCGACCGCGTGCCGTCGGCGCGCCGCCGCGAGGCCGACGAGGGCGAGCACGACAGGCCAGACGAGGTAGAACTGCTCCTCGACCGACAGCGACCAGTAGTGCTGAAGCGGAGACACCGGTCCTTCCGCTGCGAAGTAGTCCGTCGACACGCTCGCGAAGCGCCAGTTCACGGCGAAGAACGCTGACCACACGGCATCCCAGAATGTCGTCGTCGATCGCGCGACGTTGAAGATCAGCCTCGCGGCGATGACCGTCACGACGAGCACCAGGAGCGCCGCGGGCATGATGCGGCGAATCCGCTTGCGGTAGAAGTCCGAGAACGACACTCGACCCGTGCGGTCGAGCTGGCGCAGCAAAATGCCGGTGATCAGGAAGCCGCTGATGACGAAGAAGACGTCGACGCCGACGAAGCCGCCCGCGGGGTAGCCGAGCACGTGCTCGAAGAGCACCGCCAGGACGGCGATCGTTCGGAGCCCCTGGATGTCGAGGCGACGGTGATCGCCTCGTTCTACGGTCGGTCGTGCCATCACTGCGTCCGCCTCAACTGCCCGGATTCCTGCAGAATCCCCCACTCCAACGCGGCCCGCACGGCTTCGGAGCGGCTGCTGACGCCGAGCTTGCGGTAGATGCTGCGCAGCTGCGTCTTGACGGTGTTGGACGACACCATGAGGTCCTTCGCGATCTGCGCGACCGAGCCGCCTGTGCGCAGCTTGGCGAGCACCATTCGCTCGCGACGTGAAAGGCGGGGAAGCGCGAGGGTCCCGCGGAAGCCCGAGGGGTCGGCATCCAGCATCGCCATCACCGACGGTGGGGCCAGGCTGCGCAGACGATCGCGATCGTCGTCGGCGATCAGCCGCCAGGGCACATGCACGTCGTGCTCGCGGGTGACCGCTTCGGCGTTCACGAGGGAGGCGAGAGCCTCGGCATCCTGACCGAGGTGCACGCACGCGCACGCACGCACGAGCAGGAGCTCGAGCTTCACCCGCGGAGACGGCGCGTTCTTCGAGAGGCGCTGGCTCGCGAGCCACGTCACCTGCGCGTCGTTACCCGACTGCAGAAGAGCTCGGCTCAACGAGGCGGCTGTCGTCTCGCCGGCGAACTCGGGTGCCCGTGAGACGACGAGCGCAGACGGTGCTTGGCGCGCCGCGACCAGCGCATCGGAGCGAACGGACTGAAGAAAGCTCCCGAAGAGCGGTGACACCGATGCGAACGACGCCTGAGCCTGCACCTGAGCGATGACGGCGAGCGCAGCCTGGGGTTCGCCCTCGAACAGCTTCACCCACGCCCGAAGCGCCAGCGCGACGACCCAGTATTCGCTGAAGGGGGCGGTCCGGTCGAGCTCGTCCAGGATCGAGAGAGCCTCGGCCGTCTCATCGCGCTCGATCAAGAGGAATGCGCGAGCGACGTGCATGACCGGCGTCGCGGCGGCGTCGGGTCGAGCGTCCGCGAGAAGCACGGCCGCCTCGCCGACTTCGCCGTTGAGCAGCGAGAGGAGTGCCAGCGAGGCCGTCGCGTCCGCGTCGACTCGAGAACCCGGGACACGGCGACGGACGTCGGCGAACCGCCATCGCGCCTCGCGCACGCGACGGAGATGCATGAGCGACAGACCGCTCTCATAGAGCGCCAGGGCCGACGCGGCTCCGAGCTCGGGAGCGCTGTCGATGTCGATCCGCGCGACGGGATCCACCAGCCGATCCGCCGCCTCTGCCGCTCTGCCGAACTGACCGAGGCGTCGCCGCGTGATCGTGTGCAGCGTGAGTCCGCGAACGGTCTCGAGGAGGGACGCCCCGGGCGCGATTGCCGGCAGCGAACGCGCGAGTCGTTCCAACTGGCCGAGGCGCATTCTGCTCGCCTCACCGTCGAGGTCGAGAAGGACGGCGCGCATCGCGAGCTCGAGGTTGCCGTCGAACTCGTTCGCCGGGATCGTGCGGAGCAGGTGCCGGACGTTCGCGGGGTCCTCCTCGACGAGCTGCTCGAAGAAGTCGGAGACGACCTGCATGAGCGCCGGCCAGCGTCCCGCCGAGATGGCGACGTCGCATGCGGCATCTGGATCGCCCTCGTTCGCGAGGAAGGTGACGAGCGCATCGATGCCCGCGCCGAAGCGGACATCGGTCGCGCTTCGACTCCACAACGCGACCCGGAGGAGCGGCAGCGGGCGGAATCGCGACCCGTCTGTGAAGTCCGAGCACTCTCCAAGACCTGCTGACTCGAGCGCGTGGAGAGCGCGGACCGATTGCTCCGCTGTCACGCCGCAGAGGACCTCCACCGCCTGCTTGGTCAGGTACGGAGCAACGAACAGCAGCGCCGGATCGGCGATACCTGTTGCGTCCAGCGCGCCCCGGCACAGTTCCGCGAATTCGCTCAGCGCGTGGTCGACGGCGTGCGAGATGTCGCGCGGCTGCGGCGACGATACGCCCCTCAACCTCAGCGCTGTCGCCGCGAGGTGGATCGCGCCCGCATGGCCGTCCAGCTCTGCCCCCAGGGCCGAGGCGTCCGCCTCCGACGCGGTGATTCCGCACTGCGCGAGGAGGGCCGCGACGTCGTCGGCATCGAACGACAGCAGGCCGGGGTCGACCAGGTGGGTGTCGACGCGCACGGCGACGCTCGTACGCTCGAGACCCGTCCGATGCCGAGCGGTGAGCACGACGGTAAGGCCGGGTGTCGTCGACAGCAGCTCGATGAGCGCCTCCTCGTCGGCGGCGGTCAGTTCCACGTCATCGACGATGAGGACACCGTCGCGATCAGCGGCATCATGTTCCGTCGCCGCGGCAGCGACGTCGATGCCGAAAGCCGCCCGGAGCGCCGCGGTGAATCCCTCGGGCTCGGACGCACTGCACGAGAGGAAGCGAACGCTCCGCCCCTCCTCGCGCAGCGTATCGGCGAGGTGACGCACGGCGACCGATTTGCCGGCGCCACGGTGTGCGCGGACGATGACGAGTTGATTGTCGAGCGCTGCCCTGATCGCCGCGACGGTGCGCTCGCGCACCAGCCAGTAGCGGCTCGTGCGCGGCAGTATCGCCGACGTCCTCGGGAGCATGACGGGTTCGTGAAGCATGCGCAGAATCCCCCCTGCGGTAACGGGCCCGCAATGAGTCGACGTCCGAGGCCCTCCCCCGTACGTGGCTCGAGTCGACCCCAGATCGATCGAGAGCGAACGGTCCAGAATCGAATGAGGACCGTTCGGGGTTGATTCTTCATCCGGCCTTCACCCCTAGGCATGCCGCCGCGAGTTAATGGGCATGCCATACCGTTCACCACCCCGGGTCGAGGGACTGTGACCTCGCGCCTCGGGCCGTAGCATCCGTCACCACCGCCACGACAGCCGCGAGACTGCACCTCACGGCCGAGACAGCGGCGCGCGTGTGCACTCTCGGCCGGCACGTGCAGTCTCACCGGCCGGAGAACGGAGGATGCAGTCTCGCGGACGGAGAACCGGAGGACGGCTAACGGACGGCCACACGCGCTGGGAAACACGAAGGCCCGCGGGTGACCGCGGGCCTTCGTAGGTACTGTCTCAACACAGTGTGCGCCCGAAGAGACTCGAACTCCCAACCTTCTGATCCGTAGTCAGATGCTCTATCCATTGAGCTACGGGCGCATGGTCACACTCGCGCGGACCAGCGTCCAGAATACCCCACGCCTAGGGCGTGCGCGAATCGGGGCCGTCCGAGGCCTTCGCGGCGTTGCGTCGGTGCGCTGCGAGGCGCGGAATGTCGACGAGGCGCAGGGACTGCATACGAGCCGCGCGCATGCGCTCGTAGTCAGGATCGAGATCGGGACGCATCCCCTCGACGGTCAGACGGCGCTGCAGGTTCGCCTCGACGTCACCCCATGCGGCATCCCGCGACGCCTCGACGAGCGCGCGGATCTCGTCGGGATCATCCGCCCGCGCGCGCAACGCCTTGGCGACACCCGTGTACTGCCGATGACGCTTGCGCAGGTTGCGGGTGTCCCTGTCGCGGTAGTCGTGCGTGCCGTCGGGGTCGGTGAACTTGCCCCACGCCTTCTTACGCTGCTTTTTGGCGAGATCCGCCGCCGCTTCCTGCTCGGCAGCGAGCGCCAGGAGGGTCTCACGAGCGTACGGACCGAAGCGTTCGGCATCGAAGAGCTCACCGTTGGCGATCGTCTCGACGAGGATGCGGTTGCGGACGGACAGCCGTGCCGCTGCGAAGGCGATCGAGACACCCTCGGCGATGGCGTCTGCGGTCTTGCCCACGAATTCGCACCTCCATATCGAGGGTATCGTTCGCGGCGACCATCACCGCCCTCGATGAGAGGTGGGCAGCGTCACTCGGGCTTCGAGTACGTCGCCTTGCCGAAGCCGAGGATGAAGTATCCGATGAACGCCAAGAGCCACAGAAGGAAGAACGACCATGCTCCCCCCTTACCGAAGCCCCGGCCAACGCGGACGGCAACGACGATCGAGAAGATCCAGCCGACGATCGGGATGAGGTACAGCAGGCCGAGCCACGCGGAGTATCCCGCGATCTTGACCAGGAAGAAGACGTTCACGATCGGAATGATCGCGAGGATGCCGGGATACCCCGCCTTGCTGAAGACCTTCCACAAGGCGACGGCGACGAGGACGTACCAAATGAGGGCAAAAACGCCCGAAACGCTGTAGGCCGCGGTGAGGTCGGCCCCGGAGGTGATCGTGTTCGCATCGAGCATGCGGTCAGCTTAGGGCCGAACGGGCGCCCGGCGTGCGTATCAACGCGGCCCCCGCGGCGCAACCCCCTCCTCTTCATCCACACACCCACCTAATCTCGAAATGCAGAAATCTGGAAAGGGGAACATCATGGGTTTTCTCGACGACGCCAAGAAGACGGCTGAGGCCGTCGGCGACAAGGTCAAGGACACGTGGGAAGACACGACCGACCGGATCAGCGACAAGGTCGACGAAGCGAAAGCCGAGGGCGAGGTGAAGCGCGCCGAGGCAGAAGCCGACGCCGAGGTCAAGAAGGCGCAAGCCGAGCGCGACTCCGTCAAGGCTCGCAACGAGATCAAGGAAGAGCTGCGCGACAACTGATCGCGACATCTGTGGTGCGGCGTTCGCCGATCCGCGGGAGCCTGGAGAGAACTCGAGGAGCTCGTGGGGTGACGACGCGCGACATCGGGCAGTGAGTGCTGCGCGGCTGAGGATCGCCCCGACCGGGGGGCCGGTGCCATTCTCGCCATCGCTCGCGGATCTGCTCGCGGAAAAGACGCCCGTTCGGACTCATGTCCGGACGGGCGTCGTTCATTTACGTGCCGCCCAAACCGATCCGAGGATCGCGACGAAGCATCTGACAGACACGACCCACCGTCGTGCATATCCCAGGAGGTTTCGCCATGCGATCGTCAGTCAACCGTCTCACCGCCACCATCTTCGGCGCCGTCTATCTCCTCGTCGGAGTGCTCGGATTCACCGTCACGGGAGGTGTCGGCTTCTTCGCGACCGAGGGTGGCCTGCTCCTCGGGATCTTCGAGGTGAACCCGCTGCACAACATCGCGCACCTTCTGATCGGCGCAGCGCTTCTGGTCGCGGGGCTGGTCTCCGTCGTCGCGGCACGGACCGTCAACATCATCGTGGGCGCGGCGTACCTGCTGCTCGGCATCGTGGGCTTCTTCCTGGCCGGGTCGGCGCTCAACGTTCTCGCGCTGAACACCTTCGACCACTTCCTGCACCTCGCGAGCGCGGTCGTCCTCCTCGGCATCGGACTGGCAGCCGAGCGCGGCGTCACGGCGAACACCCGGACCGCCTGAGCAGCCGATGCCCCTCCTCAGCGAGACAGCACGTCCGGCAGAGGTGCCAGCCGGTGTGGAGAGCCGGGTCGGCCGGTCCTCCACGCCGGCCTGGGCTGCCGTCGCAGCGTGGGGAGCCGGCCTCCTCGCCTGCGCGCTGGGCGCCTCCGCAGCGACTCACGGCGACATCATCCTCGCCGTGCCGCTCCTCGTGATCGCCGCGGCCGCTCTCGCCTGGGGAGCAGCGGCGCTCGTACGCGGATCCCTCCCCGCACCGCGTACAGCGATCGCCGCGGCGATCGGCGGCGTTGTCGCCGTCGTCGCCGCCCTGCTCGCCGATCCCGCACGGACGAGCGTCGCCGCGTCAGCCCTCGCGTGCGCGCTGCTGCTGTCCGTCGCACTCGGATGCGGGCGGCGGCTACGGATGGAGAAGGATGCCGCTCCCCCGCGCCTCTCGGTACTGCTGATCGCCGCGGTCGTCGTCGCGGGCGCGGTCACCCCCGCACTCGGAGCGACGGAAGCCGGACGACTGGCGCCGGACCACGGCTCTCACGGGATCATCGATCCCGGGCATCACCCGCGCTGACGCGCGAGCGGACGGACAGACGGACGGACCGGTTGCTCAGCCGATCGCGGCGATGCACCAGGAGGCCGTGGCCGACTGCTCCGGCTCGATCACGATGAGTCCCGCGTCGTAGGAGTACCGCGCGGCGTTGAACGCGTCGGGAGCGCATGTCATGGGCTCGACCGCGAGCCCCAGCCGGCTTTCTGCGGGGACGGGCTTGTCAGCCGTGTGGATCTGCACCCACGGGCACGCGGCATCCCACGTCATCGAGACACCGCGACCTGCGGCATCCGTCACACGCACTGTCGCGACGCCATCGGCATCACGGCTCAGGCCCGTGAAGGCGTGGTCGATCTCGACGGAACCGATGGCGCGCGGCTCGCGGAAGTCGAAGCGAGCCGGATCGTCCTGCCCCACGGGCTCGAGATCGATCGGGGACAGCCGGTCGTCGGTCACCGCGAGAACCTGCGCGGCGGGGAGTTCGAGGATCCACTCGTCGAGAGTGCCCTCGCCGGCCACGAGGTAGGGGTGCGGTCCCGTCCCCCACGGTGCGGCTTCGGTCGACTCGTTGCGCGCCGTCACGGTCTGAGTGAGCCCGTCGGGGCCGAGCTCGAACGTCGTCGTCACGACGATCCGCCACGGGTAGGCCGTCTGCGGTTCGACGACGGCCTCCAACGTCACGTGGTCGGGCCCCTTGTCGACGGCATCGAAGTCGAGCCATCCTGCGAGGCCGTGCAGAGCGTGCCCGCGCGTGGGCTCCGTCAAGGCCAGCTCGAAGTCGCGGCCGCCGAACGAATATGTGCCGTCGACGATGCGGTTCGGCCACGGAGCGAGCGTCGCGCCGCGGTAGGACGGACGCACGACGTCGGCGTCGAACGGCACGACCAGATCGCGACCGCCATAGGTCAATGACCGGAGCGAGGCTCCGACGCTCGCGATGACGGCTTCGTAGTCGCCCGCCCGGAGTGCGTGCTGAGTGCCGGAGAGAGGTGTGCGTGCCATGCGAGTCGGATTCCCTGGGTGTCGTGTGTGAGCGGTTTCACAGTAGTTGCGGAACGAGGAGACGTGCCAATCGGGTTCTGGATGCTGCGGCATGGTGAAGGGCCCACGCCCGAAGCCGTGGGCCCTTCACCTGTCGTGCTAGCTGCAGCTCTTCGCGGCGACCGTCACCGTGGACGCGTGCGTGCGCCCGTCGGAGGCCTGGCCCGTGATGGACACGGTGTCCGCCGTGATCGATGCGAGACGCGTCGTGAACGATGCCGAGTAGCTCTTGCCCGCGGCGATCGTGACGGTCTTCGAGCCGTACGCTCCGGCGATCGTCACCGTCGCGGCCACGTCGTCACTGTTGGTGACCGTGACGACCTCGATGACCTTTCCGATGACGCAGCGCGTCGTTGCGGAGGCCGTGAGCTCGAGCCCGAACGACACGGCCGACGACGCCGACGTGCTCACGAGCCCATCGGTGTAGCCGTCGTACGTCGCGGTGACCGAGCCGACGCCCGCAGGAACCTGAACGCTCGCGACGCGGTCCTCGAGCGCAACGGTCTGGCTCCAGTCGCCGCCCGAGAACGTCACCGTGCCGACGACCTCGCCGCCGTCCTCTGCCGTGACCTCGGCAGATGCCGTCCGACCCTCGGCGGTCAGCTCCGTCGTGGAGTCGACGGCCGCGACCTCGGTCCAGCCCTTCATCGCGTCGAGAACCGACTGAGTGACGTTGACGAACGAGCCGTGACGCGGGCTCGCCGGGAGTCCACCGACGGGACGGACGTTCCAGTCGTCGCGACGCGACAGACGATCGCTCTGGCTGCTGGTCGCGATGTCCTCGCCCGTTGTGACGAACGCTCGGTAGCCGCCCGCGCCGAAGTTGTCGACGAGGAAGACGTAACCGTCGTTGTCGACGGTGTTGTTGGGGTCGCCCTCGTTGAGCTTGACGATCTGCGGCCCCTCACCGACCTGGTTGGTCTCCAGGCGCGTCATGTACGTGTCGGTCAGCTGCCACGTCGTCTCGGGATCGGCGTTCCAGTCCGAGCGCGTCGTCGGTGCCGTCAGCACCTTGGAGCGCTCGAGGAAGATGTCCTTGCCGATCTCCAGGCCGTCGGCGGCGCCACCCTCTTCGTTCTTCGTGAAGCGGTAGTAGTAGTCGCCGATCTTCTGGATCGTGGAGTCGATACGTGCGTATCCGGTGTTCTGCCACTCGGTCGGCGGGTACGTGAAGGTCTTGAAGTCGCGCGTGAGCACGTAGAAGACCCGGGCGTGGAGGTTGTCGCCGTTCGTGTGGGTCGCGTCGGAGTACAGGCGCGACGAGAAGTGCACGACGTAGGACTGCAGAGCGTCGTCCCAGTACGCCTCGGGTGCCCACGTCATGCCGGCCTCGGGCTGGTTGACCGTGATGCCCGAGTTCACACCGTTGGTGCGCTCCCAGTTGACGAGGTCGGTGGACTCCCACACGTTGATCTTCAGGCTGCCGTTCGACTGCGCAGGTCCCCAACCGGTTCCGCAGCTGATGCAGAGGTCGGTCGCGATCATGTAGTACTTGTCGCCGTCCTTCGAACGGAGGATGTACGGATCGCGCAGTCCTCGCGTGTCGGTCGTCGACGTGATGACGGGGTTGCCGCCGTTGACCGGCGAGAACGTGAAGAAGTCGTTCCCGTCGGATGCCGCCTGGTAGATCTTCTCGTCGCTGTCGGACTTGAAGTACGCGGCCGCGTATCCGGCGTCGGGGGCCCAGCGGCCCTCCTCGGCGATCGTGACCTCGAACGAGCGCTCGGCGGTCTGACCGTTGAGCGTCGCGCGCGCCGTCAGCGTGACCTCACGGTCACCCTCGCCGTAGGCGGGACGCGTGACGAGTCCGCCGCCGGCGAACGGGTCGGCCGCGCCGACCGCGGGAGCCGTGTACGCGGCATCCGTTCCCGTCACGAGAGCCGGGTCGGACGACGTCCACGTGATGGCCGCGCCGTTGACCGCGCCCTTCGTGACGAGCGGAAGGTGCTCGGTCGTGCGCTCCGAGAGCGAGATCGCATCGAGGTCGCTCGACACGTTCGGTGCCTTGACGATCACGTCGAACGTCACGGTCGTGCCGAGGCCCGTCGTAGCGGTGAGCGTCACGGGGGTGTCCTGTGTGATCGAGCGGGAGATGACGCCCGTCGTCGAGACGACGTCGGTGTTCGAGCTCGTCCAGACGAGCGAGATGCCGTTGAGCGTCGCTGGGAGCGTCAGGTTCGTCGACACCTGGGCGAGCGACGGGTTCGCTCCGAGCATCGTGGGCGTCAGGTCGAGCCGGATGATGCCCTCCGTCGCAGCGGTCTTCTGCGCGGCGGTCGGCATGCTCGAGGTGACTTCGTCAGCCGTGAGCGCGACGTCCCAGAACTTCACGTCCGACACGTCGGCACGCAGGAGCGCGTCGCCCTGGTAGAGCGAGCGTCCGAGGTATCCGAGAACGCTTCCGCTCGGGATGATCGAGCTCAGCGCACGCGTGTGCGTCAGCGTCGAGATGACAGTGCCGTCGCGGTAGACCGTGAGCGTCTGGCCGTTTCCGACCATCGTGAGCGTTGTGAAGCCCGGGTTCAGGCCTCCCCCTGCGGGCATCCGGGTCTCGCCGTTGTCGGTGCCGGACTTCACACGGATGGCCGACAGCACCTGGTTGGTGTACCCGCCCTGCGCGGAGCGCGGGCTCAGGAAGATGTGGTTGCCGAGCTGCGTCGTGTTCCACGGGCCCACGCCGTCGCCGATGACCCATCCGAAGTGGTTCGCCGACGTCTGGGTCGTCACCGTGTACTCGACGGTGAAGTTGTTGTCGGCACCCGTGATGAGGCCCTGCGGCAGCGCTGCGTAGCCGTCTGCCTTGAAGCGCAGGACGTCGTCGCCGCCCACGTTGACGAACGAGTCGTTCGTGAACGACGTGAGGGTGGCGTTGCGGCCATTGCCCGAGACGTCGATCAGGCTCGTGCCCGAGTGCGACATGTCGTAGTGGGCGGACGGCGCGGGCACCTCGGCGGCGACCGCGGTCAGCGGCGCTGAGAGTCCCAGCGTCGAGACGGCGAGGGCACCGGCCACCGATGCCGCGATCGTGCGGCGCGTGCGGCGCCGAACCGATCCGGTCGGAGAAACGGTCGAGCGTTGTCTCATCATCGAGCATCCTTTGTTTTCGGGTGGCGACGACGGCCGGACGGTGCGCGTCGCCTTTGGGTACTACTGGTGTCGGGTACTGCTGGTGTCGGGTACTGCTGGTGTCGGGTACTGCTGTTCTGTTTCGGCTCGTGCTGTTCAGTTGTGGGGATGCCGGAGGCTCAGAGGCCCTGGGCGAGGCGGTAGTAGGCCTGGTTCCAGCGGAGTTCGTGCTGGAACCCGCGGACGGTGGTGTCCTCGTCGATGACGACGAGTTCCGTCTTGGCGATGTCGGCGAAGTCGCGGAAGACCTCGATGCCCACGGCGGTGGTCATGACGGTGTGGTGAGCGGCACCCGCGATGAGCCAGCAGGCGGCGCTCGTGGCGAAGTCGGGGGCCGGCTTCCATACGGCGCGTCCCACGGGGAGCTTGGGGAGGTCGGGTGCGTCGACGTTCTCGACGACGTTCGCGACGAGGCGGAAGCGGTCGCGCATGTCGCTCATCGCGACGACGAGCGCGGGACCCGCGTCAGCGGTGAACACCAGGCGGACCGGGTCGGCTTTCCCGCCGATGCCGAGCTCGTGGACTTCGAGGCGCGGCTTGGCCGTCGTCAGCGACGGGGAGACCTCGAGCATGTGGGCGCCGAGGATGCGCTCGGAGCCGGGGACGAGGTCGTAGGTGTAGTCCTCCATGAGGCTCGCTCCACCGGGGAGACCCGCGCCCATGACGTTCGCGACCCGGACAAGGATCGCGGTCTTCCAGTCGCCTTCGGCACCGAATCCGTATCCCTCGGCCATGAGCCGCTGCACGGCGAGGCCGGGGAGCTGTGTCAGCGCGCCGAGGTCTTCGAAGCTTGTGGTGAAGGCGCCGAAGCCGCCCTCTTCGAGGAACGACCGCAGCCCGACCTCGATCGCCGCCCCGTCACGCAGCGACTGGTGGCGCTCCCCGCCGGGGAGGAGCTCGGGGGCGACGTCGTAGGACGCGACGTACTCTTCGACGAGCGCGTCAATCTGCGCATCGGATGCCGCCGCGACAGCATCCGCGAGCTCATTGACACCCCACGTGTTCACCTGCACACCGAAACGGATCTCCGCCTCGGTCTTATCCCCCTCGGTGACAGCGACGTACCGCATGTTGTCACCGAACCGGGCGAGCTTCAGCGTCCGGACCGCAGCCCACCCCGCCGCGGCACGCTGCCAATCCTCGATCTGGCCGAGGACCGTCGGGTTGGAAACATGACCGACGACCGTCTTCCGCGCGACCCCCAGACGGGTCTGGATGTACCCGAACTCCCGGTCACCGTGCGCGGCCTGGTTCAGGTTCATGAAATCGAAGTCGATATCACCCCACGGGAGCTCGACGTTCGCCTGCGTGTGCAGGTGCAGGAGCGGCTTCTGCAACGCGTCCAGACCCGAGATCCACATCTTCGCCGGGCTGAACGTGTGCATCCACGCGATCACACCGATCACATCGTCACGCGAGTTCGCCTCCAGAGCCAAACGACGGATCGAATCCGAGTCCTTCAGCACGGGCTTCCACACGGTCTTCACCGGCAGGTCCGTCAGAGCGGCGGCGACAGCCTGGGACTGCTCGGCGACCTGACGGAGGGTCTCCTCGCCGTACAGGTTCTGGCTGCCGGTGACGAACCACACCTCGTAGGCGCCGAGCGAGGTGGAGAGGGGCGTGCGGGTCATGTCGTGCTTTCCTTCAGGTCTAGCAAGGTGGTGGTGGCTGGCGTCACAATTTCGCGGTGATCGCGGCGCGTTCGATGGCGAGACCCGCGCGGTACCGGGCGAGGTACGCGGCGAAGCCGGGTACGTCCTCCGGGTCGGGATCCATGGACTCGAATCCGGCATGCGCGAAGACTCGGTCGCGGAGGTAGTCGTCCAGGTCGGCGTCGGACGCGTCGGCGGCGTAGGCCGCCAGGACGGCGATGCCCCATGCGCCTCCCTCGGATGCCGTCTCGGCGATCGACACGGGGGCGCCGAGCGCGCCCGCCAGGAAGCGCTGCGCGACTCCCGCCGTGCGGAAGACGCCGCCGTGCGCGAACATGCGATCGAGCGCGACGCCTTCGGCTTCGAGGACGCGCATGCCCAGCGCGAGAGTGCCGAAGACACCGTAGAGCTGAGCGCGCATGAAGTTCGCGAGCGTGAAGCGGCTGTCGGGAGTGCGGACGACGAGCGGCCGCCCCTCGGAGAGTCGCGCGATCGGTTCGCCGGACAGATGGTTGTAGGCCAGGAGCCCGCCCGCGTCGGGGTCGCCGTCGAGCGCTTCGCGGAAGAGCGCCTCGAAGATCTCATCGCTGTTCAGATCGCCACCGGCGATCTCGACGAAACGCTCGAAGAGCCCGACCCACGCGGCGAGCTCGCTCGCGCCGTTGTTGCAGTGCACCATCGCGACGGGGTCGCCGGCGGGGGTCGTCACGAGGTCGAGTTCGTCGTGCGCCGACTGCAGAGGATGCTCGAGGACGACCATCGCGAAGATGCTCGTGCCGGCGCTCACGTTCCCCGTGCGCGGGGCGACGGAGTTCGTCGCGACCATGCCGGTTCCCGCGTCACCTTCGGGCGGGCAGAACAGCACACCCGGGCGGAGCGTGCCGCTCGGGTCGAGCAGCGCGGCGCCTTCGGCTGTCAGTTCACCGGCGGGGGCGCCCGCGACGAGGACCTCGGGCAGGAGAGCCGCGACGTCGAGGCCGTGCGCGCGCTCGGACACGAGGCGGTCGAACTTCTCCAGCATCCCGGCGTCGTAGTCGTGGGTGGTGGCATCGATGGGGAACATGCCCGAAGCATCGCCGACACCGAGGACGGTGCGGCCGGTGAGACGCCAGTGGACGTAGCCGGCGAGCGTCGTCAGGAAGTGCACGTCCGGGAGGTGATCCTCCTCGTTGAGCACCGCCTGGTACAGGTGCGCGATCGACCAGCGCAACGGGATGTTCGTGCCGAACAACTGGGACAGCACCCCCGCGGCGCGCTCGGTCGACGTGTTCCGCCAGGTGCGGAAGGGCGTCAGCAGCTCGCCGTCCTGGTCGAACGCGAGGTAGCCGTGCATCATGGCCGAGATGCCGATCGACCCGAACGTCTCGGGAACGACGCCGTAGGTGCGCTCGGCCTCTTCCGCGAGTGCCGCGTACGCCGCCTGGAGTCCGCTCCAGACGTCGTCGAGCGCATACGTCCAGTTGCGGTCCTGCAGTCGGTTCTCCCACGCGTGCGAGCCGACCGCCAGGACACGCGACGGATCGTCGAGGTCGACGAGGCACGCCTTGATGCGGGTCGATCCGAACTCCACGCCGAGAGCCGTGCGACCCGCGCGGATCGCCTCGGCGCTCATCGCTCGTCCTCCGCATCGCGGCGGGCGTCCGACGCCTGGCCGTAGACGTTCTGGTACCGGTCGTACAGCTTGTCGATCGCCTCGGGCGGGATCGGGATGAGCTCGCCCGCCTCACGGGCGTAGTGGACCGTCCGAGCGACGTCCTCCACCATGACGGCGGCCTTCACGGCATCCTTCGCCGAGACCCCGATTGTGAACGGACCGTGGTTCTGCATGAGTACGGCACGCGAGCGGTGACCGGTGAGCGTCTCGACGATCCCCCGGCCGATCGAGTCGTCACCGATGATGGCGAACGGACCGATCGGGATGGGACCGCCGAACTCGTCGGCCATCGCCGTGATGACGCACGGGATCTCCTCGCCGCGCGCGGCCCATGCGACGGCGAACGTCGAATGCGTGTGCACGACGCCACCGACCTCGGGCATGTTCCGGTACACGTAGGCGTGGGCGGCTGTGTCGCTCGACGGCGATCGATCGCTCCCCGGTGTTCCCGGGACGACGTTCCCGTCGAGGTCGCACAGGATCATGTTCTCGGGCGCGAGGTCGTCGTACGACACGCCCGAGGGCTTGATCACGAACAGGTCCGCTCCCGGCACGCGGCCGGAGACGTTGCCGCCCGTCCACACGATCAGGTTGTAGCGGACGAGTTCGCCGTGCAGTGTCGCGACGTCCTCGCGGACGGCGTCGATCGCTGCCTGGAGCTCTGGGGTGAAGTGCGCGGAATCCGCGGTCATGAACGTGTCTCTCGTCTGTTCGGTGTCGGCGGAAGCGGTCATCGTCTGCGTCGCGCCGTCAGGACGCGCTGCAGGAGGACGAAGACGAGCAGGATGCCACCGGTGATGATCGTCAGATACTCGGGGCGGATCGTGCCGTCCTTCGTGATGATCATCCAGAGCGAGGCGAGGACGAGCGACCCGACGACGGAGCCGAGGACATAGCCCGCGCCGCCCGTGAGGAGCGTGCCACCGATGACGACGGCCGCGATGGCGTCGAGCTCCCATCCGATGCCCGTCACGTTCTGCGCCTTGCCGCCGACCTCGGCCGTGTAGACGACCGCCGCGAGACCCGCCAGCGAGCCGCTGAGGACGTAGATCCAGACGCGCGTCCGCGCGACGGGAAGACCCATCAGCTGCGCAGACGACTCCGCGCCGCCGATCCCGTAGACAGTGCGTCCCATGCGGGTGCGGTGGAGGAAGAAGAAGGCTCCCAGCACGACGAGCACGGCGATGAAGAACCCGGGTGTCAGGACGAGGTCGTTGACCTTCGGTCCATCGATGATCTTGAAGTCCGTGCCGAGCAGCAGGATCGGGGCGTCCTCGGGTGCCTGGACGGGAACCGTCGAAAGGATCGATGCCAGACCGCGCGCGAGGAACATCATCGCGAGCGTCGCGATGAAGGGTTGCACGTTGAAGTACTGGATCAGGATGCCCGACACGAGGCCGAAGAGGGCGCCGAACCCGATCATGAGGAAGATCGACAGCCATCCGTTGATGCCGATGTTCATGAGCATGACGCCCGCGACAGAGGTGAATGCCACGACGGCGCCGACCGACAGGTCGATACCGCCCGACAGGATGACGATCGTCATCCCGACCGCGAGGATGATCGTCGGCGCGAAGCTGACGAGAAGGCTCGACATCGTTCCGGCGTGGAAGACCCGGCCGTACGCGATCTCGGCGTACACGAGCATCGCGATGAGCAGCACGACGGCCGCGAGGGTCGGGATGATCGATTGGCTCCGGCCCCATACGCGCCCGAGCGCGGTCTGAACCGGGCTCTCGGCGCCGAGGGCGGGTGACGAGACGGGCGCGCTCACGCGACGACCTCCTTACGGGAACGGCGGCGTCCGAGTTGGAGGACGTAGTTCCTCACGCGTTCGGACTGCAGCAGGACGAGCACGACGATCACGATCGCCTTGAAGGCGGGTGTCGCCGCCGCGGAGACCCCGAGGAACAGGACCGTCTTGTTGAGCGTCGCGATCAGGAGCGCGCCGACCGTCGAGCCGAGGATCGAGAACTTGCCGCCCGCGAGCGACGTCCCGCCGATGACGACGGCCAGGATCGCGTCGAGCTCCATCTGGTAGCCGGTGCCCGAGACGTCGACCGTCATCACCTCCGACACCGTGAAGAGCCCGCCCGTCGCCGCGAGGATGGCGGAGAGGACGTAGACGGTGATGAGGATGGGCCGCGGACGGATGCCGGCGAGGCGGCTCGCGGCGGGGTTGATGCCGATCGACTCGATCATGAGGCCGAGGGCCGTGCGCCGCATGATGAGGGACACGACCACGACGATCACGATCGCGAGCACGAAGCTCGTGGGCAGCCCGAAGATCTGACCGTTGGAGATCTCGCGGAACGGCGCGTTGGTCGCGTTGGTGTTCTGGCCCCCCGTGATGACGCGGGCGATGCCGCGCGCCGCGAGCATCATCACGAGCGTGCTGATGAAGGGCTGCAGGCCGACGACAGCGACAAGAACACCGTTGACGAGACCGAGCAGTGCACCGATGAGGAGCGCCACCCCGATCGCGGTGAACATCGCGCCGACGGCGTTCTGTCCCTCGACGGCCCGCAGCGTCTCCATGGCTGCCGCGCCGCCGACCGCCATGATGGAGCCGACCGAGAGGTCGATGCCCTTCGTCGCGATGACGAACGTCATACCGAGCGCGATCATGATGATCGGCGCCGAGACGCGCAGGATGTCCAGCACGTTTCCTGCGAGGAGTCCGGTCGTCGAGTTGACGCCGATCCGCAGGTACGTGGGGTCCTTGATCACGTTCAGGGTCAGGAGCAGTGCGATGCCCACGATGCCCCAGAACCAGGGTGTGCGGATGAGGGTCTTGACGAAGGCCATCTCAGATCTCTCCTTCGGTCTTCTCGACGCGGGCTTCGGCCTTCACGTCGGTTTCGGCCGCGATGATCGACACGATGCTCTCGGCCGTCACGTCGGGGCCGTTGACGACCTCGCCGACCTTCTCGTGGTCCTTCAGGATCACGATGCGCTCCGAGAGACGCACGACCTCTTCGAGTTCGGAGGAGATGAACACGACGCCCATGCCGCCCTCGGCGAGCTCCGCGACGGCCTCCTGGATGTCGGCCTTCGCGCCGACATCGATGCCGCGCGTGGGCTCGTCGAGCAGCAGCAGGTCGGGCTCGGTGGCGAGCCAGCGGCCCAGAAGCACCTTCTGCTGGTTTCCGCCCGAGAGGAGCCGGATCGGACGATCGGGGTCGTTGGGGCGCACGCTGAACCGCTCCATGTAGGTCTTGACGAGCTGATCGACCTCGCGAGCGGGAACACGGCGGAGCCAGCCGCGCTTGGCCTGGACGGCGAGCATGATGTTCTCGCGCACGCTCAGGTCGCCGATGATGCCGTCATCGCGGCGGTTCTCGGTCGAGTAGGCGATGTGCTGGGCGAGGCCGGCGACGGGCGACGTGATGCCGGTCTTCTTGCCCTTGATCCGCACGGTGCCGGAGTCGGCGCGATCCGCGCCGAAGATGAGACGCGCGAGCTCGGTGCGACCCGCGCCGAGGAGTCCGGCGAAGCCGACGACCTCGCCGCGGTGGATCTCGATGTCGGTCGGCGCCAGCGCGCCCTTGCGACCGAGATCGTCGGCCGCGTACACGGGGGTCTCGCTGCGGTCGCGCACGTCGACCTGACGGTTGGAGCCGAGAGCGCGCAGCGTCTCGAAGTCCTTGCCGATCATCTTGGAGATGAGCGCGGTCCGGTCCAGCTCACGCTTCAGGTACTCGCCGACGAACTGCCCGTTCCGCAGCACCGTGATCCGGTCGCTGATCGCGTAGACCTGATCGAGGAAGTGCGAGACGAAGAGGATCGCGACACCCTGATCGCGGAGTCGCCGCATGACTGTGAACAGCACCTCGACCTCGGCGGCGTCCAGGCTCGACGTCGGCTCATCGAGGATGAGGACCTTCGAGTCGGTGACCATCGCGCGGCTGATCGCGACGAGCTGCTGCAAGGCGATCGAGATGGAAGAAAGAGGGGCACGCGTGTCGAGATGTCCGAGTCCCATGCGGGAGAGGGCGTCCTTCGCCTGCGCGTGGGTCTTGCGCCAGTTGATGCCGAACGGGCCGCGCACTTCGTGGCCGAGCATCACGTTCTCACCGATGGTGAGGTTGGTGCAGAGGTTGACCTCCTGGTACACCGTCGAGATGCCGGCGGCCTGAGCGGAGGCGGTACCCGTGAGATGGCGCTTCTCGCCGAAGACGAAGATGTCGCCGGAGTCGATCTGGTAGACACCCGTGAGGGCCTTGATCAGCGTCGACTTTCCGGCACCGTTCTCACCCATGAGGGTGTGTACTTCGCCCGGGAGAAGCCGGAAGTTTACTTCGTCGAGTGCTTTGACGCCGGGGAACGTGATCGATGCGTCGCGGACTTCGACGATCGGGGGGGATTCGGTCATCACTGACGAACTTCCTCGTGTATTGCGGTTTCGGGTGAGAGTCGACGGAAGCGGGGATCGCCGATCGCGGCGATCCCCGCTCCGTCAGGTGGTGATGGTGTCAGCCGTTCGAGCTCAGAAGCCCTGGCCGTCGGCCAGTGCCGTCTCGCCCGCCTCGGGCGAGTCGAACGTCGCGCTGTCGACGATGATGGTCGACTCGACCGTCTCACCGGCGAGCGCCTTCTCGACGACGTCCACGGCGATGTCGCCGAAGAACGGGTTGTACTGGGCGACGAAGCTCAGCTGGCCCGCGGCGAGCGCCTCGAGTGCACCGGTGGTGCCATCGATCGTGGCGATCTTGACGTCGGTTCCGGGGACGAGGCCGGCAGCCTCGACGGCCTGAGCCGCGCCGATGCCCATCTCGTCGTTCTGAGCGAAGATGAACTGGATGTCGTTGTTGTTCGCTTTGAGGACGGTCTCGGTGACCGACTTGCCCTCGTCGGTCTTCCAGTTGGCCGTCTGCGCGCCGACCTTGTTGAAGCCTGCGGCGTCAGCAACCTCGGAGTCGAAGCCCTCGTTGCGCTCGTTGACGACCGAGAGACCCGGGACGCCCTCGAGCACGTAGTAGTTCGCGCCCTCGGGGAACGTCTCGACAGCCCATGCGCCGACCGAAGCCGCGACCTGGAAGTTGTCGGGGGCGATGCGGGTCACGTAGAGGTCTTCGCTCGCGTCGACACCACGGTCGAGGAGGATGACGGGGATCTCGGCCTCCTGGGCGAGCTCGAGCGAGTCTTCCCAACCGGATGCCTCGGTCGCGGTCAGCAGGATGACGTCGACCTCGTCGTTGACGAACGTCGAGAATGCGTCGAGCTGCGACTTCTGGTCGCTGGGGCTGGCGGCGGGAGCGTACTTGAGCTCGTAGCCGGCCTCTTCGGTGAAGGCGTCCTTGACGGCCTGCTCGTTCGCGTTGCGCCATCCGCCCTCGGGGCCGACCGCGACGAATCCGACCGTGATGAGGTCGCCGCCGGTGTCGCCACCGGTGTCTCCGCCCGCGTCGTCGCCGCCGCTCGCGCAGCCGGCAAGACCGAGGGCGAGCGCCCCCGCGCCGACGAAGCCGATCATGCTGAGCATGCGCTTCTTGTTTGCCATGTGATCTCCTCCTTGAGACTCTCCGACGCGCTTCGTTGGAGAGAAGTGGGCGTGCCCCTCGCGGGACACCCTCGGGTGTGTCAAGCCATTGTGCGCGCTAACAATCGGTTCGCGCAACTCCCCAAGAGAAATTCGTTATTTGACCGTTACCGCGAACGACAGGGTCGTTCACCGGATGTCACGCGCGCGGTGCGGACGTCGACGCGCGCGCGATCAGGATGGGCGCGATGACGTCGTGCTGCGCACCCTCTTCGCCCTCGATGGCGGAGATGATGAGCTGCAGCGCGAGGGAGCCCAGCGCGCCGAAGTCCTGCCGCACCGTCGTGAGCGGCGGAAGGAAGTGGCGCGAATCGGGAAGATCGTCGAACCCCACGACGCTGATGTCGTCGGGAACGCGCAGACCGCGCTCGTGGAGGCCATGCGTGAGTCCGAGTGCCATCTGGTCGTTGGACGCGAAGACCGCCGTGACATCTCCGAAGTCGAAGGTGCGCCCGAACTCGTAGCCGTAGTCCGATGTCCAGTCGCCGTTGATCGCCGGCCCGCTGGGCAGCCCGGCGCTGGTGAGCGCCTCGCGCCAGCCCTGCTCGCGCTCACGCGCGTCGTACCAGTCGAGCGGTCCGGCGAGGTGTGCGATCGAGCGGTGCCCCAGTCCGATGAGGTGATCGACGGCGAGCTTCGCACCGAGGCGCTGATCGACGGCTGCGGTATGCCACGTGGCATCCGGCTCGGCCTTGATGACGATCGTGGGGAGTCCCGTGGTCTGCTGACGCAGCATGTCGAGCGACGAGGCCCGCGGCGCGATCACGCAGAGCGCATCCACCCCCTGTGTGACCAGTTCCACGACGCCCGCGTCGATCTGCGACTCATCGTCTTCCGAGATCGAGAAGGCGCTGATCGCGTATCCGACTTCGCGGGCGGCACTCTCGAGTGCGCGGAGCGTGCTGTTGGGGCCGTATTGAACGGGGCTGTCCACCACGACGCCGATCCGCATGGCCCTGCGCGTCGCGAGAGCCCGTGCGATCGAACTGCGCGTGTAGTTCATCTCGTCGATCGCGAGGAGCACACGCTCGCGCGTCGACTCCCTGATGTTGGGATGGTCGTTGAGCACGCGCGACACCGTCATGTGCGAAACGCCCGCGTGCTTTGCAACGTCGTAAATACTCGGCCGTTGCCAGCCTCGGCTTACTTCGGTCATCTGATGCCACCCCGCTCGATCCTGCGACGACCGACCAGACCTCGAAGTGATGTCGACGGCCCGAAGGCCAGCCCCCCCATCACCGGAACGCGGGCATCGTTCACCACAGCGTAGGGGGTGCGGGGCCTCGTGCGGGAGACCACCCCTCGTTCGCGAGGCGACTCGTCGATGGTTTCGGTCGACACGCTGGTCGTCTTGCCCACCCGGGTCATGACGCACTCGCGGTCGTGGACTCCGTGCGGGCCTCTTCGCGGCCCTCCTTGCGAGCTTCTTCGCGCACACCCTCGATGAGGGCCGTGAGGCGACGCCGCGAGCGGAGACGCCCCCACAGGATCGCGCCCACGACGAGCAGGATGCCGGCCAGCAGGATGAGCTGCGGCCAGGGCACGGCCCAGACGATGACATCGGCCGAAACAGGGGCCAGGGATTCGGTGGCATCCGTCATCGTCAGGACGGTCGGAGTAAGGGTGACCGTCGTCGGGACCAGGAAGAACGGCCATACGTCATCGATTTCGACGCTGATCGTGCGCGTGTCGCCGGGCAGCAGTTCTTGCGCGGACTCGCCCTCGGCGGGGAAGGCCACGCTCTGACCGCCCGCCGAGACGGTGCCCTCCGCGAGCAGTCGGGTGTTGCCCTCGTTGACGACGTCGAAAGTGACGGTCTGTCGTCCGGGGCGGAGCGGATTCCACGAGGTGTCGTAGTCGCCGGATACGGCCGCGAGGGCCGCCGATGGTGTGATCTCGCCCGTGACGCGCGTGAGGACACGGAATCCGATGCGACTCTCGACCCCGACGCTCGTGCCGTCCTCCGCCTCTTTGACAGAGAGGACGGATGCCGTGATGCCGGCAGCATGATCGCCGGGCTCGGCGCGATCGGGGACGGTGATCGTGAACGGGACCACGACGGTTTCGCCGCCCGGGACCGTGACCGTCTCGGGCACCGAGATCCAGGTGCCCGCGGCGACCGACTCCTGGTCGGCAGCGAGGATGTCGAAGCGGCCGTTGGCGTTGTAGAACCCGTCGGCCGCCGTCAGGCTGAAGACGACTTCGTCCTTGCCGATGTTGCGCACGGCGAAGTGGTCTTCGACGACCTCACCGGGGTCGACGTCGATCTCGACCGCTCGGCGTCCGTCCGGTCCCGATTCGTCGGCGGGGACGACCGACCAACGTACTTCGGCGTCGTCGTCGGCCGCCGCACGCGCCGCGGTGGATGTCCACCCGACGGAGAGGACGATCATCACCAACGCGATGAACGTCGCCACGGCGCGCGGCATCGGGCGGGGTCGACGGGGGAGATCAAACACGTGGGTTCCAGATATGTCAGGGTCGGGGCCACCCGTGGCGGCCCCGACCCGGTTTCATGACGAGCAGGAGAAGAGCGCGGACGAATTTACTGCAGCGCGTTTTCCCACAGCGTGAGGGTGATGGTGCCGGAGTAGTCACCGGGGGCGATGTCGACCGGCGTCTTGAGGAACAGGTTAGCGTTCGCCTGCCACGTACCGACGGTCGCGGCGTCACCGGAATCGATCGTCACGAGCGCCAGAAGCTCCTGGCTGACAAGACCGACATTGTTCGGTCCTTCGTCGAGGACGGTGTCGACCTCGGGGCCCACGGCGACTTCGCCGTTGCCTTCCTCGGTGAGAATCGCCGGCACCCAGCCGAGGTGCCCAGCCGGGATCGTCAGTCCGCCCGCGGCGGTCAGAGCGCTCGACTGACCCGTGACGTACCATCCGACATCGGTGGGGACCTCTTCGCGGTCGTCTGTGACCGTCACCGTCGGCAGGACGCCATCGAACTGACGGATGTCGGGGTCCGTGGACTCGACCTCCTCGAGGGTCGCGCTGCCGGGGGCGACGCTCATCGTGAGCGCACCGACCGGTTCGAGCGCCTCGATGCTGACGGCGACGTCGACATCCTGGTCGTCGACCTCGTCGGCGAGAGCCGCACCGGCACCACCGAGCAGAAGTGCACCGCCGATTGCGCCGACCGCGGCGCGGGCGATGAAGCCCTTCTTGTTCATTGCTTCTGTCTCCTATCCCCGGCCGGCATTCCTGCCGTACCGAACTCGCGAGCGATCGGACCGTCCGATCGTCGGGTCTCGCGGGAACCCCGGCGAATGCGGGACGTTCCCCTCAACGACGTGCTGTCACACGGTGCGCGGAGTGCTCCGTGCTCGTCCGCGCGCAGGGCAGGGCGGTGCGGATCGACGTGCAGCACCTCGAGATTCCCCCACGGGGGGAGGTTCGACGTAGCGAGCATCATGCACCTTTGCTCTGGATCCGACTGTGGATCGACGGGCTCGAGATGATGTTAGCGATAACGGTTACCGAGAACAACCCTTTCGATAAGCTTTTCGGTGACGAACTTCTCTTCCTCGGGACGACTGCTCCCCGCTGGCACCCGAAGCCCCGCCACAGAGCGCGGCAGCGGACGCTGGTGCGGGGCCGAGCGGTATGTCCTGCACCGCTCGACCCCGGGTCTCAGCCGCAGGATGCGGCGGGGAACGCCGCATCGATCGTCGCGGTGACAGGAGCCCCGTCGACGGTGGCAGAAGCGGTCAGGGTCATGGTTCCCGCGGCGATCGCAGCCTGCCTCGTCGTGAACGACGCCGACATGCTCTTGCCTGCGGCGACGGAGCCGAAGGCCTTCGTCCCGTAGGGCCCCGTCGCCGTCATCGTCACGGGGACGTCCTCGCCGTTCTTGACGGTGAGGATCTGCACCACCTTGCCCCCGATACACCGGGCCGTGACGGTCGCCGACGCATCGAGCACGGGGGCGGCCACGGGGGTCACGGTCACTGTCACGGAGACCTCGCGGTTCTCCGGCGCAACTTCCTCGTCCGATTCCATGTCGAAGATCGGCAGTCCGTCCGAAGCCCAGTGGACGCGGCGGACGAACATGTCCCGTCCGCTCAGCCCTCTGTTGTCGGTGCGCGCGTGGAAGACGTAGAGCAGATTGTCGTCTTCGTCGTGCGACCACATGCCGTGTCCCGTCCCGAGCTGCCACGCACCGTTGAAGACACCCGACTTCTGGATGGGGTAGTTGAGCTTCGTCCACGCGGCGGGTGACGTCAGATCGACCCCCTCCCCCGCGATCGCCGTCGCGAGACCCGTCGTATAGGTGTCGCCGACCGTCGATCCGGAGTAGATGAGGTTCAGCACGCCGTCGCGGGCATACACGTTCGGGCCTTCCGCGATGACGTTGTCCCACGCGTACTCGGGCGCGAGGATCCGCACCGGCTCCGACGTCAGCCGAGTCGGGTTCGACGGGTCCATCCTCGCGATGTACAGCGAGCCGAGCTGCTGCCAGATGTAGTACGACTGGCCGGAGTCTTCGAGGTACGTCATGTCGAGCGAGATGCCCTGCACGGGGTTCAGAGCGCCGCCGCCGCTGCGGAGCACCTTCTGCGGCTTCGTCCAGTTCGCCGGCACCGCGGGATCGAGGTCCGCACCCTGTGCATCCTGCTTCAACTGGATGATGCTCGCGCGCCCCGTCCACATGTCGGGTTGGCCGTTCGTGCCGTTGTAGCAGGGCATGAACAGGATCGACAGCTTTCCGCCGATGACGTGGTACTCGGGCGCCCAGAAGCATCCCGTCATCACTGCGCCGTCGGCGTCGGTGTCACCGCGGCGCAAGAGGTCGATCTCGACGTTGCGGCCCGCTGCGATCGCCTCGTCCGAGAGGTCCTCGATGCGATCGGCGATACGGATCGGCATGTGCGCGCCGCCCTGCGGATTGATGTTGCCGCCGTAGATGTCCTCCGTGGCGATCATGAGGAACTTCTGCTGACCGTTCCAGTCGTAGCGGAACACCGACGGGTCGGCGCGCTCGTCGGCGAACGGCGTCGCGTACTCGGGCGCTGCGATCGTGCCCGTGACCTCGTAGGTGCCGGGCGTCGAGGTGTCGACGGCGTCGAGGGAGCCGGCATCCCAGGCGATCGCCCGGGTCGACGTCGAACCGTCGTTGTAGGACAGTTCCGCACGCTGCGGAAGATCCGCCGCGGCGAGCTCGTCACCCGCGGCGATCTCGACGTCCTCGAGATCCGCGACACCCGTGTTGACGATCCGGCCGAACCGGACGGACAGCGCATCGGCGACCGGGGATGACACGACGAGCGCATTGCCGGTCGCGAAGTTCGGGATGCCGGGGTCGTCAACGCCTTCGGTCGCGGTGATCGCGCCACGTTGGACAGGCCCGCGAGTCGCCGGATCGGCGAGGTCTCCGAACGTCGTGAAGAACGCGACGCCGGCATCCGAGGTCCAGCTCACGACGTAGCGTTCGGAGGCGGAATCCCAGACGACGGCAGGGTCGTTGACGCCGCTCGTGACGCCGAGGTCGATCATCCCGACCTCCTCGTACGACAGGAGGTCGGCGCTGCGGGCGTAGAGGAGACTGCTCGACTGCAGGTTCTCCACTCCCCCGTTCCGCAACGTCCGGGTCGCCACGATGCCGAACGACCCATCCTCCTGGTAGAACACGTGGGGGTTCCGGAGGCTCCGGAGAAGCCCGTCGCTCGGGCCGTTCGCCGGGATCGGCGTGGAGGTCCGCGGGAAGAAGATGCCGTAGTTCTCGTTGAGCGGCATCCACCCGTCTGCTGACTCGAGCGCGAGATGCATGCTCAACGCGACATCGGCGTTGTTCGCCTCCGCGACCGACGTCGGGTTCCTGTTGTAGGCGATGATCTGCGGCGACGTGGCCGGGAGGACACGGACGGCGAAGCGTCGCTCGACACTCGCTCCCGTCGACGCGTCGCTGACGGCGACCGTGATCCCCCCATCGAGGGGCTCGCTCGAGCCCGACGTGATCGCCTCATCAACCTCGATTCCACCCGTCGCGCCGGTCACGGTGACCTCGGTGCCGGCGGGGGCCGCGGGAAGCGCCGCACCCGAGCGCACGATCGAGGGGATGACGAAGCGCTGCGCGAGACGCTCGATGCGTTCGGACGGGGTCTCCGTCGAGGGGAGCACCGTGACGGTGATCGTGCTGCTCGCGGTGATGCCGCGGATGGATGCCGTCGCCGTCAGCTGGACGGGGATCGCCTGCTGACCGGCGAGCGGCGGCATCACGAGCCCGTTCGTCGCAACGACGTCGGGGTTGCTCGACGTCCAGGTGACGCGGCCGTTCGCGGTGGGGAGATCGATGTCGCTCGACGTCTCGCGGTCGGTCAGCGCAAGTCCCGTGAGGATCGCCTGCGCCTGGCCCTGCAGCTCGGCCGCGTTCGCCTGCGCGTCCTCGGCCGACACCTCCGCGACCTCGGCGGCCGAGAGCGCGCGGTCATAGACGCGGAACGATGAGATCGCGCCCTGGAAGAGCGGATCCGGCCACGGCGCGCGCCCGATCGTGTTGAGCGACTGGTTCAGGACGTCGGCCGGCGTGAAGGCGACGGGTGCCTGCGCCGTGCGGATTCCGTCGATATAGAGGGAGGCCGTGCCACTCGCCCCGTCGACGACGGAGGTGACGTTGACCCATTGACCCGCCGTGATGCCGCACGAGGTCGACTGCGCGAGCTGCTCGACCCCGCCCGACTTGATCCCGACGAGCGGGGAACGACCCGACGCGCAGTTGAGTGAAGCGAAGAGGTACTCCGTGGCGGAGGAGTCGTTGCCGACGTTCCACAAGAAATGGAAGCCGCTCAGCATCGCGGCGGATGCCTTCACTTCGGCTGTGATGGTCGCGGACGTCTTACCGGAGAGGATGTTCTGCGGAAGCTCGACCCAGTTCCCGTTCGAGGTCTTCGCACCGCCGCGCATCGTGAGGGCGGTGCCGGTCCAGTCCGTCGGCTGGAGGTTGCGGACGGTTGCGGGTCCGAGCGTCGCGCCCTCCGCGGAGTTCGCGACGGTCGTTCCCGACGTCTGCGTGAACAGGTACTCCGCGAGGAGGCCCTCGTCCGGCGGAGCAGCGTGCGCCGTGACGGCGCCCATTCCGAAGATCATCGCCCCTGCGGCGACAGCGGCGACGGCAGACCGTCGGGCTCGAGAAAACACTCTCATTCCACTCTCCATCAAGTGACTGGACATCGTCGTTCAGCGTGTTATCGCTCACATTACCGGGAATCGCTCCCCGCGCAAGAGTGGGAAAGCGTTCCCCCCGGTTTCCGGTAGCGATTTCTTGACAGCAGCGCGTAGGCCGACGTACCTTGATCACACTGGGATGTTCCCGGTAACATTCATGTCCGTCGGCCGCGTGAGCGGCCGAACGATTGCGCGATGACGCACAACTGTCCGCTTCGGCCTCGCGGCCTGAGCGAAGGGACGCCTCGTCGCACATCGACGAGAGCAAGGAAGCCGCGCATGAGACCGCGCACCCGAACCCGAACCCGATTCCTCACCTCGAGCGCGGCAGTCACCACGGCCGTCGCACTCGCGCTCGCCGGCACCGTCGTCCCCACGGCCGCCAACGCCGCCGTCGCGGGCGAACCGCTCATCCATTACTCGTTCGACACGGCAGACGGCACGACGATCGCCGACTCGAGCGGCAACGGCCACAACGCAACGCTGCGCCAGAGCGGCGGATCCGTCGCCGACGGAAGCCTGTCGCTCCCCGGTGGCGCGCGCGGCACCGCGGCCTATGTCGAAGTTCCCAGCGCCCCCCTCGCGGGCAAGAAGGACCTCACGATCTCGACGTGGCTCTCGCCGCGCACGGGCCCCGCGAACACCGCTGCGGCGTTCATCGGCATCCAGCCCGCGAGCGGCAACATCCCGCCCGAGTACTGGCTCCTCAACCCGTCGAACCCGAGCGGGTACGTCAAGTCCGTCGTCACGAACTCGGTCAGCGCGGGCTCTCCCTGGACCACCGAAGTGGGCGCGGGAGGGACGAACTCCGCCACGGTCGGCGCACGGACGCCGGCCGGACTGAACCTCTACACGACGGTCATCAACGGAACGACCGGCCAGTTGACGACGTACATCAACGGTGCACAGATCGCTCAGACCGCGATCGCGCGCAGCGTCGCCGACTTCCAGGGCACCCTCGTGGCGAGCCTCGGCCGCTCGGTCTACAACGACACGAGCTGGAGCGGCCTCATCGACGACTTCGCCGTGTACGACACCGCTCTGAGCGCGACCGACATCCAGTCGCTCTACGCGGGTCAGGCACTCGACCGCGCCGTCGCCGCCGTGTCGGTGCCGTCGACCGCGACCGCGAACTTCTCGGTTCCCGTCACGAGCGCCGGCGCAGCCGTCTCGTGGGCATCCGACAACGCGGCGATCTCGGTCTCCGGCACGACCGCGGCGGTCACCCGCCCGGCTGCCGGCGCAGGGGATGCCACCGTGACGCTGACCGCGACGTTCACCGTCGGGGCCGAGAGCCGCACGCAGACCTACACCGTCGTCGTGCCGCAGCAGCTCACGGATGCCGAAGAGGTCGAACGGGACCTCGCGGCGATCGAGATCATGAACCTCGACAACATCCGCACCAACTTCTCGGTGCCGGCTGTCGGAGCACTCGGGTCGACGATCACCTGGACGGTCGCCGCGGCGGGGTCCGACTACGCGTCGCTCCGCACCGGCGTTCGCGAGAACGCGCGCACCGTGGACATCGAGCGTCCCGCCGCCGGTTCGGAGCCGGTCACGGTCGAACTCACGGCGACCGCCGCGAACGGGGCAGCCTCGGGCAGCCGGACGTTCTCGGCGCGGATCCAGCCCATGCCGGGTGGCACCGACAAGACGGAGGCGTACTTCTGGACGTTCTTCACCGGTGAGGGCGACGGAGCCGAGCGCGTCAGCATCGCGGCATCCAAGGGCAACGACGCTCTCAGCTGGAACACGCTGAACGCAGGACAGCCCATCTTCACCTCGACGGTCGGCACGGAGGGTCTTCGCGACCCGTACATCATCCGCGCACCCGAAGGCGACAAGTTCTACATGATCGCCACCGACCTGAAGGTCGCGGGGCTCGCCGGCGGGTTCACGACGGCGCAGATCTCGGGCTCGAAGTACATCGAGGTGTGGGAGTCGGACGACCTCGTCACGTGGTCTGAGCAGCGTCACGTCAAGGTCTCGAGCGACTTCGCGGGCAACACGTGGGCTCCCGAGGCGTTCTGGAGCGACGAGCTGGACACGTTCGTGGTCTTCTGGGCCTCGAACCTCTACCCGACCACCAACGCGGCAGACCGCACGGCCGTCACGTACAACCGCATGATGTACGCGACGACCGACGACTTCGTGACCTTCTCGGACCCGCAGATCTGGATCGACGTGCGTCGCGGAGCAGGCCTCGGCCTGATCGACTCGACGGTCGCAGAGGTCGACGGCGTCTACCACCGCTTCACGAAGGACGAGGCGAGCATGACGATCCGTCACGAGAAGTCGACCGACCTGCTCGCGACCATCACGGGCACCCTGCCCGGGGCGACCGGCGCAGCCGACCAGTGGACGCTCGTCAAGGATCGGGTCGCGAGCGGCCTTCCCAACGGCGAGCCGGGCGGAACCTTCACGAGCGGTGAGGGTGCCAACATCTTCGCCGCGAACGAAGGCGACGTGAACGGGCTCGACTGGTTCCTCTTCATCGACCAGCCGAACTACCACGGCGGCCCGAACTACTACATCCCGTTCGGGACGAACAACATCAACGACGGCAACGCCTGGCAGCCGGTGGGTGCGAAGCTCCGTCAGGGACTCCCGCAGAACGCCGACGGAGGAAAGCCGCGCCACGGCACGGTGATCCCCGTCACGCGTGCCGAGTACCAGAAGGTTCTCGAGGCGTACGCGCCGTCGATCGCCGTGGCCTCGGTCGGGGCGATGGACGTCACGACGGATGCCGGTGTCGCACCGGTGCTGCCGAAGGCCGCACTCACGAAGGCGGACGGCTCGCAGCAGACGGTCGACGTCCTCTGGGAGGACGTGGATCCGTCGAGCTACGCCGAAGCGGGAACGTTCACCGTCTCGGGCATCGCTCAGGACGACTCGCGCATGCCCGTCGAGGCGACGGTCACGGTCGAGGCCGCGATCGAGGTCGAGGTGACCACCGAGACGCGCTGCCTCGCCGGCAAGGTCGTCCTGGTCGCGAAGATCACGAATGGCGGGGCGGATGCCGCGCAGGTCGAGGTCGAGACGGCCTTCGGCACGAAGTCCGCGACGATCGCCGCCGGAAAGTCGGCCTCGTACGCCTTCACGACCCGCGCAGCGAGCATCGCCGGCGGACAGGTCGTCGTCGACGTCACGTCGGGCGACGCGACCGGCACCGTCAGCGCCGCCTACACGGCGCGCTCGTGCGGCTGATCGATCGGATGCCGCGGGCCTGACGCCCGCGACAGCTCAGGGCCCCGGTGGATTCCTCCGCCGGGGCCCTTCCGCATCCCGGCACCCCGGCACCCCGGCATCCCTCGGCCCCGGCAGCCCTCCCCCGCATCCCGTCCCCCCTCCCGGCGCCCCGCTCGCCCCGGAGCCCCGCTCGCCCCGCTCGCCTCGAGAGCTCTCGTCCCCGCCGCGAGACTGCATCCTCCGGCCGAGACAGCACCGTCGGAGCGCAGTCTCGTCCGGAAGGTGCAGTCTCACGGACCAGGGCGTCGCGACGCGCGGGCGCGGCAGCGCGCATGGCAGGCGCGAGAGCACGCGGAAGGGCCCGCAGTCCGAAGACCACGGGCCCTTCCGAGGGACGCGTCAGCGGCAGCTGTGCGCGTCGTACTCCACCGTGCCGGCGTAGCCGAGCTCACCAGCGGTACCGGTCACCTCGACCTCGCCCGCACCGATGCTCGGAGCGCGCGACGCGAACGCCACCGACACCGTCCGACCCGCCGCGACAGCCGCGTAGGTCTTCGACCCGTACGGCGTATCGATCTCCACCATCGCCGCGACATCATCCGCATTCTTCACCGAAACCGCGACATACGCCTTCCCGGCGATGCAACGCTGCGTGACCGTCGGCTCCAGATCCAGCGCCTCGGCACTGAGCGTCGGGAGCTCGATCGTCACGTACTCCTCGACGTTGCCCGCGGCATCCTGAGCCTGCACGTGCACGTATCGCGGCGCTTCGGTCAGCTGGACCGAGAACGGTTCCTCGTACGTCGCATACATGTTGTTGAGCTCACCGGTCGGCGAGGCATCGGGACCGTCCGACCACACCGTCCGCGTGACGCCCGAGCCGGGCTCCGCATCGGTCGGCGTGAGGGTGACGGTGACGGACGTGCCGTCCACGACGACCCAGTCGACACCGGTCTCGGGTGCCATCGTGTCGACCTTGATGGTCTCGGATGCTTCGCCGACGGCATCGTCTTCGCTCGTCGCCCGCGCCATGACGCTGACCTCGCCCTGTGCCGATACGACGAACGGTTCCGTGTATGCCGCCCAGGTCTCGCCGTCGAGGCTGTACTCGATCCCGACGACGGGGCTCGCGGTCGGCTCCGCCGTGATCGTCACGGTCGGAGCGGTCGTGTACCACCCGCTCCCCTGCGGCGCGGCGTCGAACGAGACCGACACGATCGGCTTCGTCTGATCGAGCGGCTCGACGACGAAGACCGTCGCGACAGCTCCCGGTTCATAGCCGTCGACGGCCCCCTCGACATCGAAGATCGCATCGATATCCGCGTAGGCAGACGGTGCGACGGCATCCCACTCCACGTCGACGCCGCTGCTCGCCGTGCCGTCCTCGAATGTCGCGCGGACGGTGTCGGGAAGCACCGGCTCGACGCCGGGAGTCGTGATGGTCGCTGTGTAGTCGACGCTCTCGATCGCGGTCGACAGCGTGTCGGCGACGAACACCGTTGCGCTCACCGTCTGTCCGTCGTAGCCGGCGGGATCGCCGACGACTTCGAACTGTCCCGGCGACGCGTAGCTCGCGGGCGCGACACCGGCCCACTCGACATCGACGTAGCGCAGCGGACCGTTCTCGCCGATCACCCAGACATTGCCGGGGAGCATCGGAGCGGTGCCCGTGACGGTGCGCACGGCCACGGCCTGTGCGTCGATGAAGGCGTTCGGGTCCTCGGGCTCAGGCTCCTCGATCGGTGCGTTGACGCCCCAGACCTCCCACTCGATGACGCTCGTGGCTTTGCGCTGACTCTGGAACACGACGCGATCCAGAGTGAGGCGGACCGCCGTCGTCGTGACGGCATCGAAGTCCGCCTGCACGACGGGAAGCGACGCGATGGGCGCTGCGGTGTCGAGCACGGGCAGCGGATACGTCAGGTCCGCGCCCGTGACCGGGGCCCACTCGCCCGCGGTGGTGCGGTACTCGACCTTCCACGCCGACGGGATCATGACACCGGAATCGCCGCCCGGGGTCAAGTGGTTCTGCCACAAGTACAGCTTCGAGGAGCTCACCGTGACGGGCTGCTCCCACGTGTACGTGGCGGTGTCCTGCGTCGGATTGCCCGGCGCACCCCACGTTCCCCACATCGCCGAGAGCGTGTTCGTCGGCCCGACGACGCCGTTGTTCAGCGCCGCGGCCGAGTTCCACGCCGGGACATAGCTGACCTCCGTCGTGGGGGCGTTCTCACCGGATGCCAGTGCGACGTTGATCGGCTCGTCGACGGCGCCGGCAGGCAGGGCGATCGCCCCCGTGACGGCGAGCGCGACGGCTGCGACCACGGCAACGGCGGCTCTCCTCACACGGGATCCACCGTTCGTTCGCGTGGGCATGGCCTTCTCCTGAGTCATCGACATGTCAGTTGCTCCCATCGATCGGCGCCCGACCGGCGGCGAGGAGGATCTTCTGGCGGTTGCGCGCCGTGAGGAGTCCGGCCGCCACGTAGGAGGCGGTGACCTGCCCCACGACACCCAGGAACGCCGACCGGCTCGCGAAGGGCGCGTGGTCCCAGACCTCGTCGAGAAGCGTCTTCCCGGATCGCCGCGGGTTCGCGACCCCGGCGTCCGCGCCCGCGAAGGTGACCGAGGGTTCGGTGCGCTGGAAGTACATGTGGTACCCGACGTCTCGCCCGTTGTACGCGGGCTCGTAGGACTGCGACCCGATCGTGAAGACGTTCGCGGGCGTCTTCGCGATGCCGCGCGACACGTTGCCGCTCAGGTTGAGCCGGTCCGCGAGCGACACCTTGAGGTAGCTCGTGGACGAGCTCGTCGCCGTCAGGACGACGGGTCCGTACAGGAGCGCCTGGATGTCCGGGCGATCGATCGCCGACTCGACGCGCACGGCGAGCGGGATGCGCACCGTGATCGTGTCGCCGGTGGACCAGTCGCGCGTGACGGCGGCATAGGTTCCCGGCTCGATGTCGACGTCCGCGGCGGCGCCGTTGACCTCGATCTCGACGCCGGATGACCACGACGGCACGCGCAGGTGCACCGTGAGCGGACCGGAGGGTGCCGTGCGGACGGTGAGCGTCGACGTGTCCGACTCGGGGTAGGACGACACCTGCTCGAGCACGAGCCCCGTCTCCTCCCAGTCGAGGGTCGACGCGATGTACAGGTTCACGTACAGCTCCGTCTGGTCGGCCGACCGAAAGTAGATGCCCTCCTGGTACTTGACGTGGCTCTCGAGCCCCGTGCCGCCGCAACACGTGCCGATGTTGCCGTTCCCGTACTCCTTGCGCGCCCCCGGCTGGACCGGGAACATGTACAGGTTCTCGGGTCCCGACGTCGATTCCTGATTGCGGCGCCCGCCGAGGATGTGGTTGAGCACCGTCCGCTCGAAGTAGTCCATGTACTTCGGGTTCTGCTCGTTGAAGAAGAGCTGACTCGCCACCTTGAGCATGTTGTACGCCGCGCAGGACTCGGCGTTCCGTGGACCGATATCGCCCGCGACGGTGTTCGGCGGACCCCAGAGCTCTCCCTCGCCCGTCCCGCCGTGAGCGTACGAGCGGCCGGGCACGACCATGTCGAAGAAGCCCTTCGAGGCGTCGAGGAAGTGCTCGTCGCCTGTCTCGGCCGCGAGCTTGATGTAACCCGGGAACTGCGGGATGTGCTGGTTCGCGTGCTTGCCGTTGAGCGTGTCCGTTCCCGCGGCGCACGCGTCGACGAGCGTGTGCAGCGTGAACAGGTGCGCGGCGTCGAGGAACTCGCGCTTCGCGGTATCGCTCGAGCGCCAGTAGAGCTCGACGAGCACTTCGTTCATGCCCCCGTACTCGCCGGCGATGTAGGAGCCCCACATGCGCGCGAGCTGCGCCGACGTGCAGGTCGAGAGGCGGCTGTACACCCAGTGCCCGATGCCCTCGGCGAGCGCGAGCGCCTTCGTGTTCCCGGCGAGCGCGTGCGCGTCGAGAAGGCCCGCGAGGATCTTGTGCAGTGTGTAGTACGGCGCCCAGATCTCGCCGTAGGGCGCGAACTCCTCGAGCGCCGAGAACTGCCACTCGCCGTAGGCCGAGAGGAATCCCGGATGCGAATAGCGCGGTGCCCCCTCGTACTCCTGGGCGGCGAGCGCCGCACGGCACTCCTCCAGCCCGTCGACGATCGCGTTGACCTTGTTGAGGAGCGCGACCTCGCCCGTCGAGGCATACGCCATCGACACACCGCTGAGGAAGTGGCCGCCGTAGTGCCCGCGGAGGCATCCTCCCGCGCCCGCGGTGTTCTGGCCGCGCACGTACTCGCGCGGCCCCCAGCGCTGCAGGTCGGGGTTGGGACCGTACTCCTCCCAACCGCCGGGGGGAGTCGCTCCGTTGGTGGACAGACCCGCGTTGCGCCGGAACACCGCGAGGATCTTGTCGACGGAGTAAGCGCGGTAGAGCACGAGGTGCTGTTCGAGCGCGCGTGTGAAGACGCTCTGGCCCAGCTTCACCGACGACAGGGGGAAGGGCTGTACGCTCCACGCCTCCGGGTAGACGACGGTCTGGGAGGCGCGGACGGCGAGCGCGGAGTTCGTCGGCCCGGCGACGCGGAAGGCTGCTCCCGCCGCCTGCGCGCCGCGCGGGTCGAGGACGCTCGCCGCGGCGACGGCGCCCGCGAGCGCCAGTCCGCCGCCGAGCACTCTGCGACGGCTGAGGCCTGACATGGTCTCTTCGGTCATCGTTGATCCTTTCGATTCATGGTCGGTGACGTGCGCGCGCGCGGTCAGCAGGTGCGGGCGTCATACGGCACGACGTACTCTCGGGTGACGGTCTCGCCGTCCACGACGGCGGTGACCACGGCGGTCACCTCACCGCCGGCCATGGTTGCCGTGCGCGTCGTGAAGGCGTTGCTGGAGCGCGCATCCGCGGCGATGCCCGTGACGGTCTTCGTGCCGTAGGGCGTGCGCAGCTCCACCGTGACGGGCGTCTCGCCGTTGTTCGCCGCAGTCGTCACGAGGACGACCTTCGATGCGACGCAGCGGGTCGACACGGTCACGTCGACGTCGATCGCGGGGGCAGCCTCGGCGGCCCACGCTTCGAACTCGAGGATGCCGCTGGATCCGCCGGCGCTGGCCGCACCCCACGCCTGCATGACGGCACGGAGCTTCGTCGTCGTCACGGGAGCGAATGCGACCTCGTTGATCGCCGTCGACGACCGGCCGTAGGCACCGCTCGCCTCGACGTCGCGCCATTGACCGCTCGAGAGGTCGACGTACTGCAGCTTCCACTCTCGCGGCGGGATGACCCCCACGTTGGCAGAGTCCGCAGAGTCGCGGAAGAACAGGATGCCGGCACGGTCGACCGTCACGATGCGATCCCATTCGAGCTGCACCCACTGCTCGCCGACGTTCGGCCAGGTCCCCCACGAGGCGCCCGTGAGCGCGCCGTCGTTGACGGCCGTGACGCTGTTCCACGATGACGTGTACGACGCGGTCGCCGTCGCGATAGGGGCGATGTTGCCCGAGAGCGGAGCGTCGGGAGAGAGCGGAACCGTCACGGTTGCGAGGCTCGACACGTTGCCCGCGGCGTCTTTCGCCCGGAGGTACACGGTGCGCCGTTCGTCGTCGATCTGGACGGGCGCGCTGTACGCGGCCCACCCGGTCGGGGCGTCGATCGCGTACTCGATGGAAGCGACACCCGAACCGGCATCCGCCGCAGCGGCACTGACGGTTCGCGCGTCGACGTCGAGCGTTCCGCTCACCGTCGGCGCGGTCGCATCGATGCGGACGGTCGTCGACCCCTCGGGTGACGTGTTGCCCGCGGCATCCGTCGCACGAGCGCGGACGACATGCTGCCCGTCCGTCGAGACGGTCGTTTCGGCGAAGCGGGCGTTGGCGTTCTGCTGCCACTCCCCCTCACCGACGGCGAGGTCGATGCGGGTGCGCAGGTCGCGGTCGTCCATCGCCGTCGCACGGACGGTCACGGGCGAGACGAACCAGCCGTTCGCTCCCGCAACGCCGTTCGCCGTGAGGGCGACCTCGGGAGCCGTCGTGTCGAGCGTCTCGCCGAACACCTCGAGCTCGCCGAGCCCGACGGTCGAGGATGCCGCGGCGGTCATGACGACACGGATGCCGGTGGCCTGCACGGCCTCGAACGAGACGGTGCTCGGCTCGCCGTTGCGGATCGGGAACTCCTCGACGCCTGCGACGTCGGTCCATTCGCCGTCGGTTCGGGTCTGCACCTTCCAGGCCTCGGGAAGGGTCGTGCCGGCACCTGTCCAGAAGTGGGCCGCGACGGCATCGACGAGAACAGTCTCGTCCCACGTGTAGCCCGCCCAGTGGGTGTCACCCTCGGTCGCCGACACCCACGACGGGTGCGCGGTTCCGCTGTAGACGATCTCACCGTCGTTGAGCGCCGCGAGAGACGATCCTGCAGCCGTCGAGTCGGCAGTCGCCGCACCCGCTTCGGCGAGGTTGACGCGCCACTGGTCGTCTCCGCGCACCGTCACGGATGCCGAGACGGTTCCCGCGGCATAGCCCTCGACGAATCCGCTCACCGTGAAGGTTCCTGCAGCGGCGTAATCGGCCGGGTCGACCTCGTCCCAGCGGACGGGGGCATCGATGGTGTCCTCGCCATAGGCGAGCGAGACCGTCTCGGGCAGATCGGGGGCGATCCCCTTGTCGGTCTCGATCTGGACGGCCCCGACGCTGTCGGGCTGCGCGGCGTGCACTTCCCACTCCTCGACGGCGAGCGCCGAGTACGACGGCGGGGTGGCGGCGTTCGGCGACGCGTTGAGGACGGCACGCAGGCGCGAGGTCGTGACAGCGTCGAAGGTCACCTCGTGGACAGCGGTCGTCGAGGTGGGATAGCCGCTCGCATTCGGAACGTCCTTCCACTCACCGGCATCCCAGTACTGCAGGACCCACGAGCTCGGGTTGGAGACGCCGTTGCCGGTGCCCGGGGCCGCATCGCGCCAGAACTTGATGCGCGCACTCTCGACGCGGACGGGGGCGTCCCACGTGTACTGGAGCCACTGCTGGGCGGGTCGGTTGGCCGTCCAGCTGCCCCACATGTCCGGCGGCAGCGGGTTGGGGCGGATGATCTCGTCGTTGAGCGCCTTGATCCAGTACTGCGTCGGGATGGGCTCGTTCGATGCCGAGGACGTCGCCCAGGGCGCGACGTTCGATCGGGGCGTCAGGTCGGCTTCCTTGATCGGCGTCGTCGTGACGGGAAGGATGCGGGCGGGTGTCTGCGTGTCGTCCCACTCGAGATGATCGATCGCCACCGAACGGCGGAAGTGGTTGCCGCCCACCGCATCAGCGGTGTGATATGCCAGGTACCACTCGCCCTGGAACTCGGCGATCGCGGGGTGGCTCGTCGTGGACGACACCGGCGCGAGGATCCGACCACGGAACGTCCACGGCCCCATGGGCGAGGATGCCGTCGAGTAGGCGATGCACGCGTGGTAGTTCGCCGGCGTGCACGTGCTCGTCGGCCCCGCATTGTTCGCGGCGTACGCGAGGTAATAGGTGTCGTTGCGCTCGAAGAGCCAGGCCGCTTCGAAGAAGCCGGTGACGCCGCTCGAGATCGACGTCGGCGACCCGATGAGGGTCTTCATGTCGCTCTGGAGCTCGATCGCCATGAGGCGTCCGAAGCTGCCCCAGTACATGTAGACGCGACCGTCGTCGACGAGGACGGTCGGATCGATGTTGTGGGCGTCGTTGCTCAGGATCCGCTGCGACACGATCGGCCCGCCCGCGTGGTCGGTCCAGGGACCGAGCGGGGTGTCGGACACGGCGACGCCGATGCCGAACTTGTCGGATGCCGTGCTCGCCGCCTCGTGGACCGGGACGTACCAGTAGAAGCGGCCGTCGGCGCCTTCCACGACCTGCCCCGCGTAGGCCCGACCCGGAGTCGCCCAAGCAAAGACGGCCTCGGGACGCATGAGGGACGGGTGGTGCTCCCACGAACCCCCGTCGACGTCGGTCGTCGAGAAGGCCTGCCACTCGTTCATGATGAAGTCGTTGGTGGTGGGCCCCGCCTCGTCGCGGCCCGCATGCAGATAGAGCGTGTCGTCGACGGCGAGCAGCGTCGGATCGGCGGAGTAGACGCTGCCGTCGCTGATGATCGGATTCTCGGTCGCGGCCATCGCGGGCGCCTGCGCCAGTGACGCGAGCAGAATCCCCGCTGCGACGGCGGCGATGCCGGACGTCAGTTTTCTCGGTTTCCAGACCACAGTGTCCCCTCCTCGGGGCGTGTCGCCGCGACGATGCGGCGGGGTGGATGAACGGATGGATGAAACAGATGGGGAGGAGGCGGCGACGCGATGACCGTCGCCGCCTCCTTGCCTACGGACTAGCCGCAGGACTTGGCCGCGTACTCGGCGTCCACCGTGGTGGAGCCGGAGTCCGCGGTCGAGGTCACGGAGACCTCACCGGCAGTGACCGAAGCGCTGCGCGTGGAGAAGGCGTAGCTGCTCTTCTTACCTGCCTGGACTGCGACGACCTGCTTGGTGCCGTAGTCCGTCGTGACGGCGAGCGTGACGGGTCCGTCGTGCTCGTTCGTCGGCGTGACGATCAGCTGGACCTTGCCCGCCACGCACCGCGTGCTCGTCGCGACCGAGAGCTTCGGTCCCGGAGCGACACCGTCGCCGACCGTCAGCGTGAGCGTCGTCGTCGTCGTGCCCGCCGTGCTCACGTACTCCGGGAGGACGAGGTCCCCGACGATCGTGTACACGCCGGGCGTGTTCACGACGGACTCGTCGAAGTTCCAGTCGACACCGATCGCACGGTTGTCGCGCGAGCCGTCGTTGTACGACACCGCAACCCGCTCGGGAAGCCACGGCTGTTCGCCGACCTCGACGGTCTGCTCGAACTGCTGCGCTCCCTGGATGGAGATACCGCCCTGCGAGTTCTCCGGCCGCACGTAGATCTGCGCCTGAGCGATCAGACCGTACGCCGTGTTCGTGCCGTAGACGACGAACGGTTCGACGTTGGTCTCGTCGACCTGATCGGCCGTGATCGCCTGCCACGTGAAGGGCACGGAGCCCCGCGTTCCGCTTGCGAACACGACGTCCAGCTCGGCGGGCAGTTCGGGGATCTCTCCCACGACCGTGCGGATGACGACGGGCGCATCCACCGACTCGACCGTCTCGCCGTTGACCCGCCACCGCAGCACACCCGTACCTCCGGGGTTGCCCTGCAGGCCCGTGATGCGGATGCGCAGCTGGCTCGCTTCGACCGGCTCGAACTCGAGGCGGTTGTAGGCGTTCCGGGTGAGCGCGGCGGCATAGGTCGAGCCGCCTGCGAGGGTCACGGGCGTCCAGCTCGTGCCGTCGTTGGAGTACTCGATCACGTAGCCGTCGCTGCGCGGCATCCGCGTGCCGCCGTTGTCGTCGTACCAGTAGATCTCCGTCGAGCTGACACGGACGGGCGACTGCCACGTGTAGCGCAGCCATGCCGCGTTCGCCTCGGACGTGCCGTTGAGGGTCTGGCCCCACGTGCCCCAGCCGTTCCCGGCCCCGGGGCTCGAGCTCGCCGGCGTCGTGGCCTCGTTCACGCGGTTCTGGTTCTCCCACGATGCGACGCCGCTCGACGAGATGGCCGCGATGGCGCCGTACTCGGCAGAGGTCGCCTTCTCGACGAGCTCGACCTCGACGTCGCGAGACGTCGTGAGCTCACCGTCGGTCGCCTCGAGGCGGAACACGTAGTCGCCGGCGACGGTACCCGTCACGGTCGTCCGCAGTGCGCCCGCGTCGGAGAAGATGACGCCTGCACCCTCGGGCGCCGACACCGTCGACCATCCGTAGGACAGAGTGCCGGACTCGGGGATGCCGTCATCTTCCACGGTGCCGATGAGGGTCGTCGAGACGTTTCCGTCGCTCGAGCGGTCCGCCCGCGCCGTCACCACCGGGGCGTCGTTGACGACCTCGGGAACCTCGCGGCCTGAATCGAAGACCTGGATCTCCGAGATGGCCGTCCAGAACGACGGGGTGTTCGTGAACGCGACGCGCACCTTGCTCGCAGTGACGGTCTCGAAGAGCGCCTCGTTGAACTTCGGGCCGGGGATCTTCGGCGCCTTGAAGGCGTCGGGCACGGTGACCCACTCGCCCGCCTCGTTCTGCACCTGGATCGAGTAGCCCTGCGGCTCGCGGTATCCACCCGCCTGACGATCGCTGACGAACCACACCTTCACGTTGTCGAACGACTGCGGCGAACCGAAGTCGAGATCCACGTAGCCGCTGTTCCCCTCCGTGCCGTAGTTACCCCAGTAGGGCTCGTTGACGGTCGTACCGTCCGTGACGGCGTCGAGCGACACGGGCCGCTCCGTCTCGGCGATGGCACCCGGCGCGAAGTTCATCTGGCCGCTGCCCCACCCGGGGGTGTGGAAGTTGCGCCACGGGGTCGGGCGCGCTCCCTGCTGGGTCGCCGACGACGACAGCTCGGCACCGGTCGCGAGGTTCGCGGCATCCTCTTCGAGGTCGATGCCCGCCGTCTTCAGGTACGACACGACGCGCTCGTCGCCGATCGGGGTGTCGACGGCCGCGGGCACGTCTGCACCCTCGTCCGAGACGATCGCGACGTCGAGGCCCTCGTCGGACTCGACGATCGCGTTGCTCGCCGGATCGTAGACGAACCGGCCGAGGCCGTTGGCCGTAGCCTTGCGCTCACCGTCGATGAAGAGGCTGTAACCAGCGCCGAGACCGTACTCCGAGCCGTCCCGATCCCAGACGATCGTGAGGTCCTTGCCGTGGTAGCGCAGGTTGTTGACCATGAAGTTGTCGTAGCCGAGGTCGATGGGCCACAGCTCGATCTTGTCGTCCGCGCGGGGACGCATACCGCCCATGTCCTCCACGTAGATGTAGTTCATGTTGCCGAGCATCACGTGGTTCGGGTTGTTGCGGTTGAACGTCTTCGTCGTGGGGTTCCAGTTCGAGTAGTACTCGGACTGGTTCGCGACGCGCGCATCGCCGTTGGGGTAGATGCTCCACGCCATCCAGTCGAGGAGCTTCGCGGCGTACTCCGGAGTGATGTACTTCTGCTCCGGGTCGTAGTCGCGAAGCGCCGCCCGCACGGCGCGATACTGCACCGTGAAGTTGATGTTCGAGAAGTTGTTCGACCCGCCGATCCCGAATTTCGCGCGGTCGTACTGGTTCGCGGTATAGAAGGGGAAGATCGGGAAGTTGTCGCCGTAGCGGAGGAAACGGAAGCCGTCGACGTAGGTCTCGGCATCCTCCTTGGGGATGAGTCCCTCGGAGTAGATGTCGTAGAGATTCGACTCCTTCGCGGGGATGAGGTCGCGCTCGGCGGCGCTCAGCGGGTTCGTTCCCGAGCCCGACGACGCGGCAGCCTGGGCGCCGTGCGACGTGCCCGCGAGGAACATCCGCATCTCCTCGCTCCACAGGCGATCGAGGACAGCGGTCTGGATCTCGTCCGCCGCCGTCTGCATCTCGGCGACCTTCGCCTCATCGGCTCCGGCCTGCTCGTAGAGCTTCGCGGCCGCGTCGAACGCGCCCCACACGTACGCCGACTCGGGACGCTCGATGGTCCGTGCGCCCGGTGCCGAGGCGTTGACGCGCGGGTAGCCGAACGTGATGGCATCCGAGTCATTGCCGGGCATGTAGTTGGTGTCGTACGCGATGAGCTTGTCGTCGTTGCCGTCGTAGTGCTCGAGCTGGCCGACGCCGTCGCCTTCGAAGTACGAGGCGAACCGCTCCGCGATCTCGGGACCGCCGCCGTAGACGTTGTAGGCCTCGAGACCCGCTGTGCCGAGGTACTGCGAGTAGTGGTTGTTCCAGCTCGTGTGACCCGGGCTGTCGAGGAAGGCCGACGATCCCGAGAGCTCGCCGACGTTGAGGATCTGGCCGTACGCGAGGTAGGGGTTCCGGATCCACTTCGTGTCCTGCAGGTGCATCGGCTGCGTCAGCACGACCGAGTTCTGGTACAGGTTCACGCCCTCGATCGTCGTCGGGTACTGGTAGACGTAGCCGGATTCGTTCGTGTCGAGCGAGTTGTACCGCTCGCCCCACCAGCGGTAGACGATCGCCTTCTCGATGGCCGGGTCGGGCACATCGATGTAGGGGATGTCCTGCGCCCAGCGGCGGTTGAAGTCGGTCACGCCGGTGCGGAACGCCTCCGCCGGGGTAAGGCCCGCGTACGTCTGGAGCTCCTCGGCACCGTCGGGCATCCCGTCGCTGTAGAGCGCGCCGACGACCGACAGCTCGACCGTCTCGCCCGCGGGGACCGTGATCTCGCGATCCAGGTTCGAACCCGAGCGGGTGAACCCGGGTGCCTTCAGCGCGATGTCGATCTGCGACCACGCCGTGTCGTTGAGCCCGTTGTTCGAGCCGCTCGTGATCGTGCGGCTGCCGATGAGCTCGTCTGCTCCGTCACCCGCGCCCGTCGCGAGCGGGGAGGACGCCCGCACCGTGAAGGTCTGTGCCGCGGAGCCGGGGTTCTGGAACGCGATCGTCGTCACGGCGACGTTGTCGTACGTGATGAACTTGCGCATGTCGGCGACGACGCCCGTCGAGCCGATCGTGTAGCGCGACGTCGCGTGGCTCGGAGCGTTGAAGCGCTGAGCGCCGACCTCCGAGACGGTCTGACCCGGCACGACGACCGAGTAGAACGATCCGAGGTTGTTCGGGCCGCCCGCGAACGCGGAGCCCGCGAAGCCCATGACGCCCCACGTGCTTCCGCCACGCATGTACAGCGAGCGACCGCGGGTCTGGAGCACGGCGTTGTTCGCCGTCCCCGTCACACCGAGGATGCGGTCGAGGTAGTAGTCGGTGCCGCCCGCCGCGAGGTCCTTCTCGAAGATGGCATCGTGCATGCTGTCCGCCGTCCAATCCACGCCCGTGGCAAGTTTCTGCTCGACTTCGGCGAGATTGGTGTACGTCGGATCACCGATGTCCATCGTGTCGGTCTCACCGTTCGTGTACACACCGATGTCGGATTCGTTGCCCGGGACGGGGGCTCCGAATGCACTCGTCGGCACGAATGTGAGTGTGGCTGCCGTCAGCGCGCAGATTGTCGCTGCAGCGGCCGCTCTTCTCCTGGTCATAGGCGTCATCGCCCATCCTCTCCATTGGGGGAACGGATGACTCGGCGGCACGGTACACAGGGGTCGGGTGGCCGGAAATTCGAGTCGGCGCCCAGTAAAGCAGTGACATAGCATCAGCGCAATGGTTTTCGGAGATTTCGTGTTACCGGTATCGAAACACAGTGCTCCGAAGCGAAACCCCTTGCGCACTCGAGCCCGCACGCGCTACGCGCTGCGCCGTGCCTCCTCGCGCAGCTCGGCATCTCTCCCCCGGCATCCCTCACCGCGGCGCCCCGCGCTGCGGCATCCCTCACCGCGGCATCCCGCCCCGCGGCGCCCTTCCCCGCGGCATACGCCCCACGCTCACTTGTCGCAAAGGGCGGGATGCTCGGAGGTCACGCCGCCATTCGAGACAAGCGAACGCCCGAGGAAGCAACCAACACCCGCGCACCGACCGAGGACCACCCGGCTCACTTGTCGCAAAAATGGCGGGATGCTTGGCGGTCACGCCGCCATTTGCGACGAGTGAGCGGGAGGGTCAGCGGCGAGGGATCGTCGAGCCGCGGATGACGAGACGCACGGGGAGGTGGTGGTTGCCCTGGCCGATGTCGACGCCGTCGATCGCATCGAAAACGCGCTGGGCGGCCTGCCGACCGAGCTGCTGGAGGTTCGCGTCGATGCTCGTGAGCTGCGGGCGCGAGTTGGTCGCGAGGACCTCCCAGTTGTCGTACCCGATGATCGCGAGGTCGTCGGGCACGCTGCGATTGAAGTCCCGCGCGGTGTCGAGAGCGCCGCGGGCGATCTGGTCGGAGCCGCAGAAGATCGCGTCGACATCGGGATGCCGCTCGAGCAGCATCGCTGCGGCCGCCCGCCCCCAGTGCTCCGTCCACTCCGAGAACATCGGTTCGCCGACGAGCTCGAGGCCCGCCGCGTCGAGTCCCGCGCGGGCGCCCGCGATGCGATCCTGCGCGGCGGCGTAGGCGGGATCGCCCGTGATGAGCGCGATCCGTCGGCGTCCGCACGAGATCAGGTGCTCCACCGCGAGGCGGCCGCCGGAGTAGTTGTCGGGGGTCAGCGAGAGGTCACGCGGATCGTCGGAGGGCGCGTAGGCGTAGACCACGGGGACGGGGAGCCCCTGCCCGAGGGAAGGTCGCGGGTCGGTCTGGCGCCCCACCACGATGATCCCGTCGACTCGACGGCTCAGCAGTGCGCGCAGATGGTGCTGCTCGCGGATGGCATCGCCGCGGGCATCGCACAGGAAGACGTTGATCTGCCCCGCACCGAAGGCATCCTCGGCACCCATCAGGATCGGGATCATGAAACGACCTTCGAGGTCGCTCGTGAGGAGGCCGACGGTTCCCGTGCGTCCGGCGAGGAGTCCCTTGGCCATCGCGTTCGGTGTGAACGACAGTTCCTCAGCCGCCTGCAGCACCCGTTGACGGGTCGCGACCGCGACGTCGCTTCGGTCGTTCAGCGCCTTCGACGCGGTTGCGATCGAGACGCCGGCACGCCGCGCGACATCGCTCAACGTTGCCGCTCGCGACGCGTTCTCGCTCGTTGCCACGACCCTCACCTCTCTCGGTGCTCAAACGTTATCGGAGACACTACTTGACGCTTGCTCACTTGCCACGATAACTTGCCCGAAATGGATTTCGCCGATTTCGGCATTCCAGCGCACCCCACTCGCAGCGATGCCGACCCGTCCAGCGACATCCGCTCGAAGAAGAGCCAGAGGAGACAGTTGCATGATCACCACCCGACGACGTGCCGCACTACGCGCGGCCACCGCATTCGTCACAGCGGGCGCCCTCATCGGCAGCCTCGCAGCCTGCGCCGGCGGCGGAGGAGACAGCCCCGCACCGGCCGAGTCGATTCCCGCTGAGGGCATCGACGACGGCTCGACGCTCACCCTGTGGACACGCGCGCCGCTCGAGCGTCAGGCGAAGCTCCTGGTCGAGGCCTACAACGACAGCCACGAGAACCAGGTCGAGCTGACGGTCGTTCCCAACGACGACTATGTCGCGAAGGTGGGAGCCGCTGCCGGCTCCGGCGGCCTCCCCGACCTGTTCGCCGCCGACATCGTCTACGTGCCCAACTGGGTGCAGCAGGGCCTGTTCACCGACATCACGGAGCAGATCGACGGCCTGGACTTCAAGGACACGATCAACAAGGGCCACCTCGCGGCGGGGACCTATGACGGCCAGGAGCACGTGCTTCCGTTCGTCCTGGACCTGTCGATGCTCATGTGGAACAAGGAGCTCTTCGCCGAGGCGGGCCTCGACCCCGAGAAGGCACCCGAGACCCTCGCCGAGTTCGCCGAGGCGGCGCAGGCCGTGCAGGATCTCGGCAAGCCGGGCGTCTCGGGAACATCCGCGGGACTCAACTGCGGCGGATGCCTCGTCTTCACGTGGTTCCCGAGCATCTGGGCATCGGGCGACCAGGTGATGAACGAGGACGGCACCGAGTCGCTTCTGGCATCCGACACGGCCAAAGAGGTCTACTCCACGTGGAAGGGCCTCTACGACGGCGGAGCGGTCGCACCCGGTTCGGCGGAAGAGACGGGCGCGACGTGGGTCGCCGGCTTCCAGGAGGGCAACGTCGGCATCATGCCGTACCCCGCGACCCTCCTCTCGGCGCTCGAGTTCGACGCGGGCGTCGCCGGCCTTCCCGGCGTCGATGGAGGTGTCTCGACGTTCGTCGGAGGAGACGGCATCGGCATCTCGAAGGACTCGGACCTCTCGGCCCAGGCGTGGAACTTCCTCGCGTGGATGATGTCGGACGAGGCGCAGGTGCAGGTGCTCGCGAAGGACGGCAACGCCGTCTCGCGCTCCGATCTCGCCAACAACGAATACGCCGCGGAGGACCCCCGTCTCGTCACGATCAACGAGGTCGCGAGCGAAGGCGACACTCCCGTCGCGCTGCAGTTCCAGCAGGCGTTCAACGCTCCCGGCAGCCCGTGGCTGACGCTCATCCGCGATGCCGTCATGGGCGACGCGGAGAACATCGACGCGGACAACGACGCCATCACGGACGTCCTCAGCCAGTGATCGATCCCCGGCGGGGGCGTGTCGGCATCCGACGCGCCCCCGCCGCATCCCACCCCTCATCTCGAAGGAGCGACGTGGCCCTCACGACCGCTACGCGGCGGGTACGCCCCCCGCGCCCCAGCCGGAGCCCGCTCGGCGGCCCGCTGCAGGGCTGGCTCTATGCCGCCCCGACCGCGCTGTTCGTCATCGCGCTGTTCCTCATCCCGCTCGTGCTCGTGCTGCAGATGTCGGGATCGGACTGGCCGCTCCTGCGCGGGAACATGGGATGGAACTTCCCCGAGAACTACGTCGACGCGGTCAACCACCGTCTCTTCTGGGATTCGATCCGCTTCACCCTGCTCTACACCGTCATCACGACGGTTCTCCTCATCGGCCTCGGCCTGGGGCTCGCACTCCTCGTGCAGGAGTCGACGAGGTGGAAGGGGTTCCTGCGGACGTCGTTCCTCGTTCCAAGCGCCCTCGGTCTCGCCTCCGCGTCGCTCCTCTTCTACGTGCTGTATTCCCCGTTCGCCGGCCCCTTCGCGGGCCTCATGGAGTCGTGGGGCATCACGTTCCTTGGTACCCCCGAAGGGGCGCTCTGGTCGACGGTCTTCCTCATCGTGTGGCGGTACGCGGGCTTCTACATGCTGCTCATGCTCGTCGGCCTCCAGGGCATCCCCGATGACGTCTTCGAGGCTGCCCGCATCGACGGCGCCTCCCGGTGGCAGACCTTCCGATACATCACCGTGCCGCTCCTGCGTCCGACCTTCGCATTGACGATCGTGCTGTGCGTCACGGGGTCGCTTCTCGCCTTCGACCAGTTCTACATCCTGACCAAGGGCGGGCCCGACAACAGCACCATGACGATCGTCCAGCTCATCTACAACGTCGCTTTCCAGGGGCAGAACAGCCTCGGAATCGCCGCCGCCCTGTCGGTCATCGTCCTGCTCGCGCTCATCGTCATCAACGTCGTGCAGTTGCGCGCCTTCCGCCGCCCCGAGGAGTCCTGACATGACCGCGACAGCCACCGAAACGTCATCGACGCGAACGATCGTCGCCCCGCATCTGAGTGGGACGCCGCGACGCCGGCGCGACACGGGTCGCGTCGTCATGGGACTGCCCTTCGTCGTCATGACGGGCGCCCTCGCCATCATCTTCCTCTACCCCCTCGTCTGGACGACCATCTCGTCGTTCAGTCCGCAGGCTGGATCGGCCCAGACGGACGGGTGGGGATTCGGCAACTACATCTCCCTCGCCAATTTCCAGGCCGGCATCTGGGTCTACCTCGGCAACTCCCTCTTCGTGTCGCTCCTCACCGTGGTGCTGACGCTCGCGACGTCGTTCTTCGGCGGGTATGCGTTCGCGCGCTTCCACTTCCCCGGGAAGAACCTCCTGTTCCTCCTCGTGCTGGCGATCCTGATGGTTCCGTACGCGACGCTGCTGATCCCGCTCTACGTGATCCTCAATGCGATCGGCCTCAACAACTCGCTCGTCGGGGTCGCGCTCGTGCTGACGATGTTCCAGCTGCCGTTCTCGATGTTCATGATGCGGATCTCCTTCGAGTCCATTCCGAAGGAGATGGACGAAGCGGCGCTCGTCGACGGATGCAACAGCTTCAGCGCCCTGTGGCGTGTACTGCTGCCCGCCGTGAAGCCCGGCCTCATCACCGTCGGCCTCTTCGCGTTCCTCACCGCTTGGAACGACTTCATCGCGCCACTCATCCTCATCAGCGACACGAACCGGATGACGCTTCCGCTCGCCGTGGCGAACCTCCGCGGCCAGGTGATGGGCGTCATCGACTACGGCGCGACAGAGGCCGGTGTCGTCGTGCTGGCGCTGCCGTGTGTCGTGCTGTTCCTCGTGTTGCAGCGCCACTACGTCCGTGGATTCATGTCGGGAGCGTTCAAGGGATGACAATGCAGATCACCACACCGGCGCCGCAGGCGCCCGCAATCCCCGGGAGGGGGCGCCTGCGGCCCCTCGGTCAGCACGAGGTGCGCATCACGGGAGGCTTCTGGGGCGAGCGGCAAGACGTCAACGCCCGGAACACCCTCGCCCACATCGGCGGACGCCTGGAGTCCGAAGGCTGGCTCCCGAACTTCGACCTCGCCGCGGCGGGGACGCTCCCGACAGGGCGGCGCGGACGCGAATTCTCCGACTCCGAGACCTACAAGTACCTCGAGGCGCTTGCCTGGGAAATAGGACGGACGGACGATGCCGAGCTCGATAAAACGTTTCGGGCCGTCGTCGCCCGAGTCGCGGCGGCGCAGGACTCCGACGGGTATCTCAACACCAACTTCGGGCACCCCGGTCAAGAGCCCCGGTGGTCGAACCTCGAGTGGGGCCACGAGCTGTACTGCCTCGGCCACCTGTTCCAGGCTGCGGTCGCCCGCGAGCGCACACGTCCCGGCGCGGACGACGGACTCCTCCCCGTCGCCCGCGCCGCGGCCGACCTCGTCTGCCGGGAGTTCGGCCCGGACGGACGATCGGCCATCTGCGGTCACGCCGAGATCGAACTCGGACTCGCCGAGCTGTCGCGCGTCACGGGCGACGAGCGCTATCTCGCACAGGCTCGGCTGTTCGTCGAACGCCACGGGCGGGGAACGCTCCGCGACATCGAGTGGGGCCGCGAGTACTACCAGGACGACGTCTCCGTGCGTGAGGCCGAAGTGCTCCGAGGCCACGCCGTGCGGGCGAACTACCTCGCCGCCGGATCGGTCGATGTCGCCGTGGAGTCCCACGACGACGAACTGCTGAACGCCCTCCGCCGCCAGTGGAGTCGGACCGTCGCACGCCGCACCTACATCACGGGTGGGCAGGGCTCCCACCACCAGGACGAGGCCTTCGGCTTCGATTGGGAGCTTCCGCCCGACCGGGCCTACTCGGAGACGTGCGCGGGCGTGGGATCGATCATGTTCTCGTGGCGGATGCTCCTCAACGACGGAGATCCCCGTTACGCCGACCTCATCGAGCGCACGCTGTACAACGTCGTGGCGACCTCGCCCAGCGCAGACGGACGCGCGTTCTTCTACGCCAATACGCTGCACCAGCGCGAGGCGGGGGCGCCCGTCGACCCATCGGCGACCTCGCCCCGCGCCGGGTCGGCATTGCGTGCCCCGTGGTTCGACGTCTCGTGCTGTCCGCCGAACGTCGCGCGAACGCTCGCGAGTCTCGACGCGTACGTTGCGACAGCGGATGACACGGGGGTTCAGCTGCATCAGTACGTCCCCGCGTCGATCACGACGACCCTCCCCGACGGACGGGTGGTCGCGTTCGACGTCGAGACGGACTATCCGCGCGACGGCCGCGTGCGCGTCGTGGCGCGCTCGGAGGGAGAGTGGACGCTCGGCCTTCGCGTGCCGTCGTGGGCGTCAAGCGCGATGGTGCGTATCGAGCCCGCCGCGGGAGATGCCGAGGAACGTACCGTGTCCCCGGGGCAGGTGGACGTGAAGCGCGTGTTCGCCGCCGGCGACGCCGTGATCCTGGATCTGCCGATGCAGCCGCGGTTCACACGCCCCGACACGCGTATCGACGCGGTTCGCTCGTCGGTCGCGGTAGAGCGCGGCCCGGAGGTGCTGGCCCTGGAGTCCGTCGACCTCGGGGGGGATGTCAGCGACGCTGTCGTGGACGTGTCGAGCCCGCCCGCGGAGCGCGACGGTCGTGTGTGGGTGCGGATCGCGCAGCGCGTGTCGACGGACACCGGGTGGCCCTATCGATCCACGACGGACGAGCCGCTGGCTGACGGCGTCGAGGTGCCCCTCGTCGCGTACCACGAGTGGGGCGAGCGTGGCCCGTCGACGATGCGGATCTGGATCCCGTCTGCCGAGTGAGGGAGCGGCCCCAGGCAGCACTTCGTGCGCGGCGTTGATTCGGCGCGCCAGAGCGGCCCCGGGCAGCACTTCGTGCGCGGCGTTGATTCCGCGCGCCGGAGCGGCCCCGTGCAGCGCTGCGGGCGCGGGGTCGACTCGGCGCGCCCGTGTTGCTCCGGCTTGACGTCGGCTTCGGCCAGCAGGCAGGGGCATCGCCAAGAGCGACCGTCAGAATGGTGCGGTTGTCGCGGGCGGTGCGTTCGGTGGTGGATCTTCCGTCTCGGCGGGGTCGCCGGTGGGGCGGAAGTGCACGCCGAGGGATGGTGGGTGGTCGAGGGTGTGGTGTCCGAGGGGGGAGGTCCACTGGAGTACCCCGCCGGGGAGTTGTTTCACCCTCCAGGCGGTGAACTGTTTCATGCTGTGGTGTCGTTGACACAGGTGCGCGAGGTTGCGGACGTCGGTGGAACCCCCGAGGGCCGCGTCTATCGTGTGGTCGACTTCGCATCGGATGGCCGGGAGCCGGCATCCGGGGAACCGGCAGTGCTGATCGCGGGCGCGCAGGTACCGGTCGATCGCCGCGGTCCGCTGATACGTGTCGACATGCAGCACCGCCCCCGTCACCGGGTGGGTCAGGATCCGCTCCAGGGGTGACCGGGTGGAACCGGCGAGTTCCCGGGCGGTGGCCGGGTCGATGGGGGCGTGCCCGACGAGATCCGCCGCCGCGTCATCACGACCCAGGAGGGTCAGGACCGGCACCACGACCTGCACCTTCGCACGGATCGCACCCAAAGCTCCGGGTCCGTCGTCGGTGCGGGTCGGGTCCGCACCGGGTTGGGTGGTGAGGAGCATGTCGGTGAGCAGATCCGCCCGCAGGTGGTCCATCGTGCGCGTGTCCGACGCGATCACCTCAAGCCGCGACATCGCGTCAGTGTCACTGTCGGCCGCGTCGTCGCCGATCTCACCGGCCGCCGCGCGGGCGTCGGCGGCAGCCTGCGCGCGCACGTCGGTGATGCTCCGCGCTTGTTGGGTGAGCCGGTCATAGATCGCGTCCGCCAACAGTGACGGGACCGTCGCACACAGGTCCGACATCCCATCCCCCACCGGGATCACCCGCACCGAACGCGTCTCGCACGCCTCGACGTGCCGCTCGGCGAGCGTCCGGGGGTGCAGCCGCTCGGCCAGCAACCGCAGCTCGCCTTGCACCCGGCCGGGGGTTTGCCCCTCGCACCGCCGTAACGCCTCGTGTTCGAACCCGGCACGCGCCTCCGGCGGCAACGGTGCTCCCGCCTCCACGATCGCTCGCACGTGCCCGCGGGTGATCTCCCCGGCCTCCCATGCGTCCACTGTCTGCGGGTACTCCTCGACGAGGTTCAGCGCATCCCCGATCTGGCGTTGCACCGACCGGTCGGCGAGTCTCATCGCCCCGGCGACTTCAGCGGCGATCCCCCGCAACGCCATGTCGTGATCACGCACGTTCCGACGGCTGCGTACCGCCTGGGTGCGAGCAAGGTCCCCGGCCCGGGCGAGCGCCCGGGTTTGCGCGGCCTGCGCGGCGGCGATAACCGCCTGCGTCTTCTGCACCTCGGCAACAACGTCGGCGAGGATCGCCGCGTCACCGTCGGTGAAGACCACCAGCCGCTTCGAATGCATGTTCCAAGGTTAGCGACCCCCACCGACACCCACCCGAAACTATCCACACCCCAACTCCACTTGTCACAAACGGCGACCCCACCGCATCCCACCCCACCATCCGCGACAAGTGAACGTAATCGAGACCCACCCACGGGGCTCGATTGTCGCAAACGGCGACACCGCGGCATCCCACCCCGCCATTCACGACAAGTGAACTCAATCGCGATCTACCCCCGGGGCTCACCTGTCGCAAACGGCGACTTCGCGGTACTCCACCCCACCATTCAAGACAAACGAACGCGGCTGCGACGCGGGAATAGCGGAGCGCTTCACTTGTCGCAAAGGGCGACCCCGCGGCATCCCACCCCACCATTCAAGACAAGTGAACGCCTGGGTGAGGGGAATCCACAGCGACAGCGCATCGCCGGCGCGAACGGGACCCGCGACGCTCGCGGACCGTACCCGGCGACCCTCTACCCCCGCCCTCATCGGAACGACAAAGGAGGACCCGTCCCTGTGGACGGGTCCTCCTTTCACCATGTGAGAAGTGCGTCAGCCTCGCAGACCGCCGAGGATGCCGTTGAGCGTGCTGTCGACGTCGCCCGAGATGTCGCCTACGAGGTCGTCGACGTCTGCTCCGATGTCACCCACCGAGATGCCGGTGTCATTGCCCGAGCCCACGACGTTGCCGTTGCCGCTGCCGTTGCCGACCTCCGTGCCGTTGCCGACCTCGGTGCCGTTGCCGACCTCGTTACCCGAGCCGACGGGAGCGTCGACGGCGATGTCGTTGCCCGAACCGATCGGAGCGCTCACGTCGTTGCCCGAGACGACGGGGACATCGTTGCCGGAGAGGATCGGGCCGTTGGCGACGTCGCCGACATTCACGAGGCCACCGTCGACACCGACGTTGCCGAGGGTGTTGCCTGCCGCGATGTCGCCGATCCAGGTCTGGAACGACTCCTGGAAGGCGTCGACCGACCCCGCGAGCTCCGTGTAGGCCGAGGTGGTGTCGTTCTGGGGAGCGCGCTCGTCGGCACTCGCGGGAAGGGCGAATCCGGCAACGGCGAGAGCGGCGGCGCCGGCTCCGGCGGTCGCGAGGGTGAAGATGCGGGTCTTGTTCGTACGCATGAGATGTCTCCTTCGTGACGTTGGTGTACGACGTTGGCGGTCGCACGTGGGGTCATCCGGGAAGCCCGCGGGATCGGATTGGCACCACACCCGCCTCGAGGGCACGATCTCGCGTCGGCGGAGAGGGATCTCCCCCGGAATTCCGCGCGTCTCAGCGGCATCCTGAAAGAAGGCTGAAAGTCAAGATCCGCCCCCTCGGGCTCACGTCCGTGGCACGCTGGAGGTATGCGAATCGCTCTCACCGGCTCCACCGGCAAGCTCGGAACCGTCGTCGCCCGGGAACTCCGCGCTAACGGCATCGACGTCATCGGCCTCGACATGGTCGGCACACGCGGGCCCGACTTCGTCCAGGTCGACCTCACCGACTATGGCCAGGTCATCGACGCTCTCGGCGGTGTGAACGATCGTCACGACGGTGTCGATGCGGTCGTCCACCTCGGCGCGATCCCGGCCCCCGGCATCCGAAGCGATGTCGCGACGTTCCACAACAACATGACGGCGACCTTCAACGTCTTCCACGCCGCCATCCGCCTCGGCATCGACCGGATCGTCTACGCATCGAGCGAGACCGTCCTGGGTCTGCCCTTCGACGCGCCACCGCCCTACATCCCGGTCGACGAGGAGTACGCGCCGCGTCCGGAGTCCGTCTACTCGCTCGTCAAGACGCTCGAGGAACGACTCGCGGTCGAGCTCGTGCGGTGGCATCCCCAGCTGTCGATCACGGCTCTGCGCTTCTCGAACGTCATGGTGCCGGAGGACTACGCGGAGTTCCCGTCGTTCGATGCCGACCCGATGGTGCGCAAGTGGAACCTGTGGGGCTACATCGATGCTCGCGACGGCGCGCACGCCGTGCAGCGCGCGCTCGAGGTCGCCCCGGCGGGCTTCGATCAGTTCATCATCGCGTCGCCCGACACCGTCATGTCGCGCCCCAACTCGGAGCTCATCGCCGAGGTCTTCCCGAATGTGCCGGTCACGCGCGAGGTCGGCGACCACGAGACTCTGCTGTCCATCGACAAGGCACGCCGGTTGCTCGGCTACGACCCGCAGCACAGCTGGCGCGATCAGGTCGGATGACGGAAGACCCTCGCCTCGCCGCCGCGCGCTACCGTCAGGAGCGCGATGGCGAGGATGCTTCCGGCGACGCCGCAGACGAACCGGCACGCCCGCCGACACGGCAGGAGCGCGCCGCCTACGTCGAGACGGCGATCCAGCAAGCGATCCGTCGCGGAGACTTCGACGACCTGCCGGGGGCGGGCAAACCCATCCCGAACCTCGGCGCGAGCCACGACCCCGACTGGTGGATCCGACGCAAGATCCAGCAGGAGCAGCTGACGGGACTCGGACCGCCCGCCATCATGCTGCGGGTCGAAAGCGCCGAGCTGGAGGAGCGCCTCGACGCACTGTCACGCGAGTCCGACGTGCGCGAGCATCTCGACGACTTCAACCGTCGGGTCGTCGAAGCCCGTCGACAGTTGCTCGGCGGTCCGCCCGTCGTGACGCCGACGCGCGACGTCGACGCCGAGGTCGCGGCCTGGCACGAGCGTCGGGCGACTCGCGCAGCAGCAGCAGCGGTGGAGACGGATGGAACACCCGCACGCCGACGTCGGTTCTGGTGGCGGGGTCGCTGACGGCGGACACCCCTGAGCCGCTATGCGATCGAGATCGTCAATACGGCGATGAGCCCGGCGATGCCGAACCCGACCCCACCAATGATGGCCGCCGCCTTCCAGTGCCGGGTGTAGGCCGCCACAGTGACCCACACGAGATTCACGAGGGCAATCGCCAGCGCCGGCAGTCTGAGGATGAGCACGAGTGTCGTGACGACGCCCCACACGAGAACGAGTGTGAGTTCATACGAAAGCGGCGACTTCCGCGCCGCAGAGGCCCGGTCCGATTGTTCCAGCGTCTCCACCAGTAGTCCCACCCCCGTTCGCTTGCGATCGAGTCCAAGACGTCGTAGCGCGTGTCGATACGTCTCCCATCATGGACGAATCTCTCGATGCGCTCTAGATAGGAACAATCACCACGCCGGGCATCACCGCCGGGAGACACTCGACAACGGCAACAACTACGGAGCACCGGCGGTTGCTCGCTGCCGCACTGGCCTTGTGCCGGCTCATACTCGCAACTGCCGGGGCCGTGTCGGTCAAGTTGGCCGTCCTCGGACTGCAATTCGTGGGTTGAGTCGCGGCATCAGGACCGCCATCCCCGAACCAGACGAGCAGAACGGGATACGAGGCGGGGCGGGTCTCGCACTGCGGCTCGGGTGAGCTTGCAGGTGATTTCAGGAACGCCTGCCCGCGTGGCTCACCGCCACGCCCGTTGGTGAAGAGAACGCGCCCCACTAGATCGGACTGGACAACGTCTCGTGGGTCGCGAGCGCCTGACCAAGTGTGTCAGCACGTTGTCAGTACCGATCGGGGATCCACAATGAGCGTCACCACCACTGGCCGACATTCGATGGCCCGGGGGAGCGGTTCGAGGCGGTCGGGCAGACAACCGGTTCTCGTCGTCGCGACAATCACGCTTGCCTCAGCGCTTGTCGGCGTCGGAGCCCCGGCCTACGCGGGCGACGCTCGGTGCACCACCAACACGAAGACCGACGCCTGTGGCAGCATCTGGGCGAACATGGCGTCGAGCTCGTTCCTGATCCGGACCAACTTCTCGCCCAGCCCGGGCCAAACTGTGCTCGGGACAGCGTCGGGTGTTCAACAGTCGATCAAGAACGGGACGTCTTCAAACCAGTTCAAGGATTCCAGCGGCCGCTACTACGACTGGGATGCCGTCTTTGTTCCGTACGGCAAGTGCATCGCGATTTTCGGCGGTGCGTCCGGTTCAGTCCAGTCCAAGTACTACAACTCGAAGTACAGCAGCGGCGTCTGGTACAAGATCGACAACTTCGGCGCCTCGATCACGCTCAAAAACGGGAACTACTGCTGACATGAACGCATCCGGCTCACGCCCTCGGAGAGGTAGCATCACGCCATGACGCAGCGATGGGGAATCGTACTGACACGAGTGCTCGGCGCAGCGCTCCTCGGGCTCGGTCTGGTGCGGAGCGCTGACCGACTCATGTGGTGGTCCGCGTGCAGCGACTCACTGGTCGTCGACGTCACTGATCGCTTGCCCTACACCACGCAGTGTCTCGACGCGATGAGCGCGGCAAGCATCGACGACTCCCTGCCGATCTGGGCGGCCGGGCTGCTGCTGAGCGTTGCCGCGACGGCGGCAGTGTGGACCCTCGGCAGGCGCGTGCGTCGAAGCGCCCTGGCCGCCGTTGCCGTCATTGCCGTCGTCAACCCGCTCATCGATCCCGGCTTCTTCTGGCAGGGCTGGGTCACTGCAGACAGCATGCCCGGCCTCGGCATCCTCCCCGCAATCGCGATCGTTCTCGCCGGTGCGATCCTGCTTCAGACAACGCCGGTTCCGTCCCCGCAGACGGGCACGACAGTGGTCGTCAAGAAAGACGCCACAGCAGCCGTGTAAAGGTCGTAGGTCAGAGCGCAGCGATCCGGCTCTTCAGCTGCTCCAGCGTCGCGGGATCGACCCGTCCGCCCGCCATCTGCAGGACGGATGCCGCGGGCATGCCGCGCGCGAAGCCGACCATCGGGTGGTCGCTCATGCCGGGAACGAGCTCGTCGATGATGGCTCGGGCGCGCGGGTCGTCGAGCAGCTCGCCGACCGTCGTGCGGTCGAGATCGTAGGTCGCCATGCTCACTCCTCTGTGTAGGCCGGTTCCGGAACTGACCGGCGCCACGCCGCGACGGCCGCTTCGGCGATCTGCGACGGGTCCAGCGCGACATCGACGACGACTCCCGACTCATCGGAGCCGAGCGATTCGAGCGTCTGCAGCTGCGAGGTAAGGAGCGCGGGAGGCATGAAGTGCCCCTCCCGCCCGGACACACGCGCCGCAAGGAGCTCTGGCGAGCCGTCGAGTTCGACGAAGTACGTGTCAGGCGCGACGGCACGGATGGCGTCGCGGTAGCGCCGCCGGAGCGCCGAGCACGCCAGCACCGGGACCCCGCCGCGCTCGAGCTCATGCACGAGGGCCTCGCCGCAGAGCACGAGCCACGGCATCCGATCCTCGTCCGTAAGCGGGATGCCCGCGGTCATCTTCGCAACGTTCGCCGGCGGGTGCAGGTCGTCGGCGTCGAGGAAGATGCCTCCGATCTCGCGGGCGATGGCCGCCGCGATCGTGGACTTCCCCGCGCCGGAGACACCCATCACGACGATCGCCATGCCGTCCACGCTACCCGCGGCCCGACGCCGCGATCCGCGACGAGAGCTGGTGCGCGTGGGCGAGGAGCGTGCGACCGAGCTCCGCGAGGCGATCGGGTCCGAAGCGGAACTGCACGCCCGTGAGGCTCAGCGCCCACTGCGGATGCCCCTCGCGCGTGAAGACGGCAGCACCGATGCCGTAGCTGCCCTCGACGATCAGCCCGGGATTCACGGCGTAGCCGGTCTCGTGCGTCTCGCGCAGACGCGTGCGCAGCCTCGCCTCGCCGTGCGCGGCGCCCCACTCGGTCGCGAGATTCGGATGCCGCTCGAAGTAGGCGTCCACATCGTGGGGTGGCAGGAACGCCAGGATCGCGAGGCCCGCCGACGCCACGCCGAGCGGGAACCGCACGCCTTCCGACAGCACGAACGAGCGGATCGGAAAACTCCCCTCTTCGCGCAGCAGGCACACCGTCTCGTCGCCGCGGCGGACGGAGAGGAACGCACTCTCCTCGGTCCGCACGGCGAGCGAACGCACGATGTCACGCGCGATCGCGGTGATGTCATAGCGGGATGCCGCGGCCTGGCCCATGAGATAGAGCTCGGGGCCTGCGGTCCAGCGCCCCGTCCGCTCGTCCTGGTCGACGAGCCCTTCGTGACGGAGCGCCTGCAGCAGACGGTGGGTCGTCGGCCGTGTGAGGTCGGCGCGCTGGGCGAGCTCGACGACCGGCATCCCCTCGTCGCCGCCCTGCGACACGAGCCGCAGGATGCGCGCCGCCCGCGCGACCGCTTGCGCTCCCGGGATAGTCGACGTGTCCACCATATGGACAGTACGCGTCGGGAGGTCCACATGGCAACAGGCACGGTGTCGCGGCATCCCGGCCCCTTCCAGACTGGAGGCGTACCGGCGGCGCGAAGGAGCACACGTGATCGACAAGACCTGGGGATCGGCGGCCGAGGCCGTCTCCGACATCCCCGACGGCGCATCGCTCGCCGTCGGCGGGTTCGGCCTCTCGGGCAATCCCATCGCCCTCATCGAAGCCCTGCTCGCGCAGGGCACGCGAGACCTCAGCATCGTCAGCAACAACTGCGGCGTCGACGACTGGGGACTCGGAATCCTGCTGAACGCGCAGCGGATCCGGAAGATGACGTCGTCGTACGTCGGCGAGAACAAGGAGTTCGAGCGCCAGTTCCTCTCGGGCGAGCTCGAACTCGAACTCACCCCCCAGGGAACGCTCGCCGAGAAGCTCCGCGCGGGCGGGTCGGGAATCGCCGCCTTCTACACGCAGACGGGCGTCGGCACCCAGGTCGCCGAGGGCGGCCTCCCCCGCCGCTACGACGGGTCGGGCGGGATCGCCGTCGCCTCGCCCGCGAAAGACGTCCGCACGTTCCACATGACGGGCGAGCCGCGCGAGTACGTGCTGGAAGAGGCCATCGTGACGGACTTCTCGCTCGTCCACGCCCTGCGCGGCGATCGGCACGGCAACCTCGTCTTCAACAAGGCCGCGCGGAACTTCAACCCGCTCGCCGCGATGGCCGGACGCGTGTGCATCGCGCAGGTCGAGCAGCTCGTCGAACCGGGTGAGCTCGACCCCGACAGCATCCACCTCCCCGGCATCTACGTGCATCGGATGATCGAGGTCGGCACGGACATCGAGAAGCGCATCGAGCGGCGCACCGTCCGCCCTGCCGCGGACGCCCGAACAGAGGAGAGCTGACATGGCGCTGACCCGCAACGAGATGGCCGCCCGCGCAGCGCGCGAACTGGCAGACGGTTCGTACGTCAACCTCGGTATCGGCCTGCCGACCCTCGTGCCGAATTACGTCCCGGACGGCGTCACGGTCGTGCTGCAGTCCGAGAACGGCATCCTCGGCGTCGGCCCGTACCCGAAAGAGGAGAACGTCGACCCCGACCTCATCAACGCCGGCAAGGAGACCGTCACGACCCTCCCCGGCGCGGCGTTCTTCGACTCCGCCGCGAGCTTCGGCATGATCCGCGGCGGCAAGATCGACGCCGCGATCCTCGGAGCGATGCAGGTCTCGGCCACCGGGGACCTCGCGAACTGGATGATCCCGGGAAAGATGGTCAAGGGGCCCGGCGGCGCGATGGATCTCGTGCACGGGGCCGCGAAAGTCATCGTGCTCATGGAACATGTCGCTCGCGACGGCTCGGCGAAGATCGTGAACGAGTGCTCCCTCCCCCTCACCGGTCGCGGAGTCGTCGATCGCATCATCACCGACCTTGCGGTCATCGACGTGACGGATGCCGGACTCGTGCTCGTCGAGACCGCGCCTGGCGTCACGGTCGACGAGGTCATCGCCGCCACCGAACCTCCTCTCCGCGTCCCTGAAAGGATCGACACATGAACACCGACGACGTCGTCATCATCGCCGCCGCGCGCACTCCGCAGGGCCGCCTCAGGGGCCAGCTCTCCTCACTCACCGCGCCGCAGCTCGGCTCGCTCGCGATCAAGGGCGCGCTCGAGAAGGGCGGCATCCCGGCATCCGCTGTCGACGCCGTCCTCGTCGGACAGGTGCTCGCGGCGGGGTCGGGGCAGAACCCCGCACGCCAAGCCTCGATCGGCGCGGGCATCGGGTGGGACGTCCACGCGGGCAGCATCAACAAGGTGTGTCTGTCGGGGCTCACGGCGATCATCGACGGAGCCCGGATGCTGCGCCTCGGCGATGCCACGGTCGTCGTCGCCGCCGGCATGGAGTCGATGACGCGCGCGCCGCACCTGCTCATGGGCTCACGCGAGGGCTGGTCGTACGGCTCGGTCGAGGTGCTCGACCACATGGCGTACGACGGGCTGACGGATGTCTACGACGCCGAGAGCATGGGCGCGTCGACGGAACGCCACAACGAGCGCTTCGAGATCACGCGGGAGATGCAGGATGCCGTCGCCGCCCGCTCCCACCAGCGCGCCGCCGCCGCGCACGATGCGGGCCTCTTCGAGGCTGAGATCGTGCCCGTCGAGATCCCGCAGCGGAAGGGCGACCCGATCGTCGTCACGAAGGACGAGGGTGTGCGCCCCGAGACGACCGTCGAAACGCTCGCGGGACTGCGCCCGGCCTTCGCGAAGGACGGCTCGATCACGGCCGGGAACGCGTCGCAGATCTCGGACGGAGCATCCGCCGTCGTCCTCACGACGCGCGCGCACGCCGATGAGAACGGGTGGGAGATCCTCGCGGTCGTCGGCGCGTCCGGCCAGGTCGCAGGGCCCGACAACTCGCTGCACGCGCAGCCCGCGCGGGCGATCGAGAAGGCGCTCGCGAAGCAGGGCATCGCGGCGGGCGACCTCGACATCGTCGAGATCAACGAGGCCTTCGGAGCCGTCGTCGCTCGCTCGCAGCGCGAACTCGGCCTGTCCGACGACGTCGTCAACCCCCACGGTGGCGGGATCGCGATCGGCCACCCGATCGGCGCCTCCGGCAACCGCCTCGTCGTCCACGCCGTGCACGAGCTCGTGCGCCGCGGCGGTGGCACGGCGGCCGTCGCGCTCTGCGGAGGCGGCGGCCAGGGAGACGCGCTCATCCTGACCCGCTGACCCGCTGACCTCGGGTTGAGCTCACTTGTCGCAAAGTGCGGCCTCACGCCGCGGCATCCCGCCATTCGAGACAAGTGAACTGGCACCGGTCTGGCTCACTCGTCGCGTGTGGCGGGCCCGGAGGCGTGCACGTCGCCTTTTGCGACAAGTGAACGAGAGCACGCCGAGGCGCGCAGGGTCCGACCGTATCTCTCACTCAAGGCCCGCCAGGGACCACGGATCGTCGCCGCTCCCTGGTCAGGCTCGCGGGCGCTGTAGAGCAGGGCATTGCGCCTCTGCCCGAGACAGCTGGAGACCATCCAGCTCGATCCAGGGAATCCAGGGGTCTGTGTCGTACATGTCGAGGAAAGCCTGCTCGGTCGGTCGCGTCGGCACAGAGTAGCCTCTCGCTTCAAGGCAATCGGCAATCTCCATGTACCAAGAGAACACGTTGTCCATCTCGGGTGCGGTCAGCTCTGCATCCGGATCCCGACCGACCTGTGCAATGCACGCAACGCCGTCTCGCTGATAGAGCGCCTCACGGTCTGGCGAGACCTCCGCGATGATGGCTTCATCTTCCTGCGTGACGTCCCAGCCACGATCACGAAGACACTCAGCGCGTGCATCCGCCGCAGCCTCGGACCAGAACAATTCGTCAATGCCCTCGGTCTGCGATCCTTCGCTCAGTGCACACCCACTTGCGGCAAAGGTGAGTGTCGCTACGACGATAGTTGCCGCGCAGGCACGGAGGTACCTCATGCATATTTGGGGGCGTGTGCACCCGACTCCGCTAGGCGGTTCCGGCGACCTGGCATCGGGGAGCTCCGCAACCCTCGTCCTTCCGAGCGTGGTGCGCGATCCCAGACTACGAGACACGGCTCGTTCGGAGGTGCCAGTCATCGACTTTACGCCCATGCTTCAGAACGTATGCAGAAGTGGGCTGTGTACGAGCGTGACATCCTCTATCGCGCATTGACGCGCGGTGAAGATCACTCTCGGCCTCACCCGCCGCGGCTCCGGGACTGCCGCTCACTTGTCGCGAAGGGCGGCCTCAGGACGCCGCATCCCACCATTCAAGACAAGTGAGCGGAAAGAGCCCGCGCTCACTTGTCTCAAAGGGCGACCTTGCGCGTGGAGAGGCCACCATTTGAGACAAGTGAACGGGGATGGGCGAGCGCGAAGCGCGCGGAAGCCAAGCGCGAAGCGCGCGGAAGGCGCGCCGCGCCTACGGGCCGGTGATCGCGGCGGTCTCGGGCGGGAGCGTGACGACCCCGCCGACGAGCCGCACGCCGGAGTCGGTCGACAGGAGCAGCACGTCGGCGTCGGCGTCGAGCTCGAACGAGACCTCGTCCGGTGAGAGGTTCGCGAGGACCGTCACATCCCCTCGCCGCAGGACGAAGGTTCGCTCGTCGGGCTTCGGCCCTCCCCCGACGGATGCCGCGCCGAAGGCCGGGTCGGTCAGCTCGGGGCGCTCGCGACGGAGCCGTGCCAGATCGCGGTACAACGCGAGCAGGCGCGCGTGGTCACCGGCATCCGCTTCAGACCAATCGAGCTTCGAGCGCTGGAACGTCTCAGGATCCTGCGGATCGGGAACCTGGTCGCGATCCCAGCCCATGCGCTCGAACTCGGCGATGCGACCCTTCGCCGTCGCCTCCCCCAGCTCGGGTTCGGGATGCGACGTGAAGAACTGCCAGGGCGTGGAGGCCCCCCATTCCTCGCCCATGAAGAGCATCGGGGTTCCGGGCGATGTGAGGGTCAGCACGGCAGCGACCGCGAGCCGCCCCGGCGAGAGCGACTGGCTGAGCCGATCGCCGGCCGCACGGTTGCCGATCTGGTCGTGGTCCTGAGCGAAGGTCACGAGTCGCCACGCCGGCACGCCGTCGGGGATCGGAGCTCCGTGATCCCGCCCGCGGAACGACGAGTAGGTGCCGTCGTGGAAGAATCCGTCCTCCGACACCTTCGGGAACGCTTCGGCGGCCGCGAAGTCGGCGTAATAGCCGACCGTCTCGCCCGTCAGGGCGACGTGGACGGCGTGATGCCAGTCGTCGGACCACTGCGCCGTCAGGCCGTACCCCCCGGCCTCACGCGGCAGGATCAGGCGAGGGTCGTTCATGTCGGACTCGGCGATGAGCGTCAACGGCCTTCCGAGGTGCGCCGAGAGGGCATCGGTACGCGTCGCGATCTCCTGGAGGAGGTGCGGAGTCTCATCGTCACGGAGGGCGTGGACGGCATCGAGCCGCAGTCCGTCGAGATGGTAGTCGTGCATCCACATGAGCGCGTTGCCGAGGATGAACTCGCGGACGGCGGGCTCGTCGAGATTGATGGAGTCGCCCCACGTGTTGCGCTGACCGTCGCGCAGGTAGGGCCCGAACTCGGGCAGGTAGTTGCCACTCGGACCGAGGTGATTGTGGACGACGTCCTGGATGACCGCGAGGCCCTTCGCGTGCGCCGCGTCGACGAAGCGCTGGTACGCGACCGGTCCGCCGTAGGCTTCGTGCACCGTGTACCAGAGCACGCCGTCGTAGCCCCAGTTCCACGTGCCGTTGAAACCGTTGACGGGGAGCAGCTCGACGTGCGTGACGCCCAGGTCGACGAGGTGGTCGAGCCGAGCGATCGCGGAGTCGAGGGTGCCCTCCGGGGTGAACGTGCCGATGTGGAGCTCGTAGATGAGTCCACCCGCGAGCTGACGGCCGGTCCACGCGGCATCCGTCCAGTCAAACGCCGACGGATCGAACGCGGCAGAAGACTCGTGCACGCCGTCGGGCTGGCGCCGTGACCGGGGATCGGGACGCACGTCGTCTCCGTCGCCGAGGACGAAGCCGTACCGTTCGCCGTCGGCGAGCGTGACGGCAGCCGACCACCACCCGTCCCCACCCGCCGAGAGCTCGATGTCGCCGGCTGCGCGGCGAAGACGGACACGGTCGGCGCGCGGCGCCCACACCTCGATCATGAATCCTCCACGAGAAGCGCGACGGGATAGGTCGACAGCAGGTCGGCGAGCGCGATCTCTCCGCCGTAGGTGCGGCCAGTGAGCACGTCCACGGCCGCACGGTCGGGGCGGAGCAGCACGGTGTCCCGCCATCCGCCGTCTCGCTCGAGGCCGATCGGAAGGCGTGTCGCGACCGCCGTCACCCCGCCGCGATCGACCGCGACGACATGCGCCGACGCGGGGCCCACCGCCGTCAGCGGCAAGTACCGGCGGAACGACTCCGGCCTCTCGCGCCGCAGCCGCAGGGCCCGCGCGGTGACGAGGAGCTTCGCGGCGGCGGTGCCGTCGACGGGGGGAAGGATGCCACGAGCGGCGTCGGCATCGATGCGGGCCAGCATCTCCGCTCGCGCGGCGAAGTCGACAGGCCGGCGGTTGTCGGGGTCGACGAGGGACTGCTCCCACCACTCCGAGCCCTGGTACACATCGGGAACGCCCGGCCCGGTCAGCTGCAGCAGCTTCGCGGAGAGCCCGTTCGACCATCCCGCGGCCTGGATCTCGGCGACGAAGGCCTCGACGAGCGGTCTGGCCTCACCCGCCGCGGCATCCACGACCCCTGCCATGGCCTTCTCGAAGTCGGGATCCGGGTCCCACCAGCCGGTCGCTTCGGCCGCTTCGCGCGCAGCCTTCTCGGCGTAGGCGTGGAGGCGCTCGGGGCTTGCGGGCCACGCGCCCACGATCGCCTGCCACAGGAGGTTGTCGAAAGGACCGTGACCCGTGGATGCCACGGCTCGAAGCTCGCCGAGCACGTCGGCCCAGCGCTCCGGGATCTCGGACAGCACCGCGAGCCGTGCCCGCACGTCTTCGCCGCGCTTCGTGTCGTGCGTCGAGAGGGTCGTCATGGCGGTCGGCCACGAGGCGAGCCGCTCGCGCTGGACCCCGTGGAACGCGTCGACGTCGAGGGCGAAGACGGACGGATCGCCGCCGACCTCGGTCAGTCCCCCGAGGCGCGTGTAGCGGTAGAACGCGGTGTCCTCGACGCCCTTCGCCATGACGGGGCCCGTCGTCTGCTGGAATCTTCGCGCGACCGGCTCCGACGGATCGGCGAGCACGACTCCCAGGCGCGCGATCGTGTCGGCGAGCTCGGGGCGCCGGACCGATGCCTCGGCGACGGCGGCGTCGAGCTGTTCACGGCCCGCCGGGAGGTAGGAGCGGTAGACGGGGAAGCACGCGAGCAGCTCCGCGAGCGCGTCCTCGGCATCCGGCATCGCCTCCGGCAGTTCGCGTACGAGCCGACGGATCTCGGACACCTGGATCGTGTCGGCGATCATCCGCTTCGTGTCATGGATGAGGTCGTGCCAGTCGAGCGCCGGCGCGAGCTCCGTCTCGGCACGAAGGCGCTCGTCGAGCGTGTCGAGGGGCGCTTCACCGGCCGGATCGATGAGCACACGGTCGATCTCGGCGAGCGCGTCGTATCCCGTCGTCCCGTCGGTGCGCCACCACGACGGCAGCCGTTCGCCATGCTCGAGGATCTTCTCGATGAGGACATAGGGATCCTCGTCGGTGCCACGGGCGTCGCGCAGGGCCGACGCGAGGCGGTCGAAGTAGGCACCCGGATCGAGGAGACCGTCGGGATGATCGACGCGGAGTCCGTCGGCGAGCCCTTCGCGCACCCACCGGAGGATCTCGCGGTGGGTCTCGTCGAAGACGCGCGGATCCTCGATCCGGACGCCCGCGAGGGTCGTCACACCGAAGAACCGGCGGTAGTTGAGGTCGGCGGCCTCGTCCTTCCAGAAGCGCAGCTCGAAGTTCTGGCGTGCGAGCACGCCGTCGATGTCGCTTCCCGCGTCGAGCGAACCCGGCGCGAGAGGGAGAACGTGGTCGAAGTAGCGCAGGACGCCGTCGGGCGCGTCGTCAGCCGGGGTCGGATCGACCGTGACTTCACCCCGTTCGAGGATCTCGTCGAGCGGGCCGCCGAGCAGCGGCATCCGCACTCGTCCGCCGCCGAAGTCCCAATCGATGTCGAAGAAGTCGGCGAAGCGGGAGCCGCGCCCGAGTCGCAGCACGTCCCACCACCATGCGTTCTCGCGCGGAGCGCTGACCCCCATGTGGTTGGGGACGATGTCGATCAGGATGCCGAGCCCCGCCGCCCGCGCGGCCGCCGCGAGCCGCGACAGCGCCTCCGGTCCGCCCCGTGCCTCGTCGACGCGGCCCGTGTCGACGACGTCGTAGCCGTGGTCAGAGCCGGAGGTCGCCGCGAGGATCGGCGACAGGTACACCCACGAGACGCCGAGATCGGCGAGGTAGGGAACGACGGACGCCGCGTCATCGAGCGTGAAGCCACTCCTGATCTGCAGGCGATAGGTGGACTGCGGACGATCTGCCACGGCGTCTGCCCTTCCGCTACTTGCCGAGTTCGATCTTCGGGGTCTGCGCTGGGACATCGGCATCGGCCAGAGCGAGGAGCGACGCGGCCACCGAGTGGTCGGGCTCGGGCTCGGGCACGTCGTGCTGGCGAAGGACCACGAGCGCGCGCGCCTGGATCTCGACCGATTCGCCCGGCTCGACGGGGTCGGTGTCCGCGAGGACGCCTGCCGTATCGACGAGAACGTCCCACTTGGGGCTGTACTCGTCGGCGGGGATCGTGAAGTCGATCGATTCGTCACCGGCGTTGAACAGCACGATGAAGCTCTTGTCGGTGATCGGCTCACCCCGGCGGTCGCGCTCCCGGATGCCCTGCCCGTTGAGGAAGACCCCGATCGCGCGACCGAAGCCCGAGCCCCAGTCTTCGGGCTGCATGACAGTGCCGTCGGGCCGCAGCCACACGATGTCGGGAATCGGTGCACCCTCTTCGCGCTTCACGGGGTGACCGTCGAAGAAGCGGCTGCGTCGGAAGATCGGGTGGTCGTGACGCAGTCGCGCGAGCGCGGCGGTGAACTCCACGAGCGGCTGGTCGGCCGAACTCCAGTCGATCCACGTGATCTCGTTGTCCTGCGCGTAGCCGTTGTTGTTGCCGCCCTGCGTGCGTCCCAACTCGTCACCGTGGGACAGCATCGGCACGCCCTGCGACAGGAGCAGCGTCGCGATGAAGTTGCGCTGCTGCCGCGCCCGCACCGTGAGCACATCGGGATCGTCCGTCGGTCCCTCGACGCCGTGATTGTCGGAACGGTTGTGGGACTCGCCGTCGTTGTTGTCCTCGCCGTTGTCCTCGTTGTGCTTCTCGTTGTAGGACACGAGATCGCGCAGCGTGAAGCCGTCGTGCGCGGTGATGAAGTTGATGGATGCCACGGGGCGGCGGCCCGAGTGCTCGTACAGATCCGCCGAACCGGTCAGCCGCGACGCGAACTCGCCGAGCGTCGCCGGCTCACCGCGCCAGAAGTCGCGGACGGTGTCGCGGTACTTGCCGTTCCACTCGGTCCACTGGGGCGGGAAGTTGCCCACCTGGTATCCCCCGGGGCCGACGTCCCACGGCTCGGCGATGAGCTTGACCTGCGAGACCACCGGATCCTGCTGCACGAGCTCGAAGAACGCCGCGAGGCGGTCGACGTCGTAGAACTCGCGCGCGAGTGTCGACGCGAGGTCGAAGCGGAAGCCGTCGACGTGCATCTCGAGGACCCAGTAGCGGAGCGAGTCCATGATGAGTTGAAGCGCGTGCGGATTGCCGACGTTGAGACTGTTTCCCGTGCCCGTGTAGTCGGTGTAGTACCGCTTGTCGTCGTCCTCGAGGCGGTAGTACGCGGCGTTGTCGATGCCGCGCATCGAGAGCATCGGGCCCATGTGGTTGCCCTCGGCGGTGTGGTTGTAGACGACGTCGAGGATGACCTCGATGCCCGCCGCGTGAAGGGCGCGCACCATCCCCTTGAACTCCTGGACCTGCTGGCCGCGCTGGCCCGCTGAAGCATACGTGTTCTGCGGCGCGAAGAAGCCGATCGTGTTGTAGCCCCAGTAGTTCGACAGCCCCTTGTCCTGGAGGGTCGAGTCGTTGACGAACTGGTGCACGGGCATGAGCTCGATGGCAGTCACGCCGAGCTTCTTCAGGTGGTCGATGACCGCGGGGTGGGAGAGCCCGCTGTACGTGCCGCGGATCTCCTCGGGAATGTGCTCGTTGAGCTTGGTGAGGCCCTTGACGTGCGCCTCGTAGATGAACGACTCGGCGTAGGGGGTCTTCGGCTGTCGGTCTCCCGACCAGTCGAAGAACGGGTTGACGACGACGCCCTTCATCATCTCGGCGGCCGAGTCGTCGTCGTTGCGCGAGTCGGGGTCACCGAAGGTGTACCCGAAGAGCGACTGGCCCCACTCGATCTCGCCGTCGACGGCCTTCGCGTACGGGTCGAGGAGAAGCTTGTTTGGGTTGAACCTCAGTCCGTTCTCGGGCTCGTAGGCTCCGTACACCCGGTAGCCGTAGAGCTGCCCCGGAAGCACGTTCGGCAGATACGCGTGCCAGACGTACGCGTCGACATCGACCAGTTCGATGCGCGTCTCGGTGCCGTCGTCGTCGAAGAGGCAGAGTTCGACTCTGTCTGCTCCCTCGCTGAACAAGGCGAAGTTGGTGCCGCTGCCGTCGAATGTCGCGCCCAGCGGATAGGGCGAACCCGGCCACGCCTTGATTGTCTCCATGTCGTCATCGTAGGAGGTCTCCCTGATGGTCATGACCCAGACGAATTCTGTGCATGGCCGATGAGGGATGCCGCGAACAGTCGCTCGACGGCCTCGTCGAAGGCATGCACCTGGGCGATCTCGACGGCCTTGGCGAACCGGCATCCGAGGGAGACGACGAAGACGGGGGCGACGACTTCGATGTATCCGAGCACCGCGTTCCCCACGCGCACTTCATACCGCTCTAGGTCGACGAGCTCCCAGGCGAGCGTCGGAGTCTCGCGCGTGTCATCGTCGTGCGCGTCGGTCGCGCCGTCGCGCTCCCGCCTGCCGGGGACCTGAGAACGCATGGCCGTCTCTCCTTCGCTGTGGGTGCAGGGAGAAGCTATGGCGAGTTCCGTGGCGTCCGCCGGGGCTTGTCGAGCCGTCCGCAGCTCGATATCATCTCGCGCTCCCGATCATCGCGCGCTCCCGATCATCCGGCGCTCCGGCCGCAGCATCCCTCTCCCCTTCCCCGCTCACTTGTCTCAAAAGGCGGGGTCGGCCGCGCGCAGGCCGCCATTCGCGACAAGTGAGCGGAAGAAGCGGGCGGGGCCCCAGCGGGCGGGTCAGCGGCCCGTGAAGTGCGGGGGGCGCTTCTCCTGGAAGGCGGCGAAGCCTTCGCGATAGTCGTCGGTGTCGCAGAGCGCCGCTTGCGCAGCGTTCTCGACGTCGATCGACTCCCACAGTGCGAGGCGTTCGTCGCGGATGCGTGCGATGAGCTGCTTGCTCGCGAGGAAGGCGGACGTCGCTCCGGATGCCGCGCGCTCAGCGGCTTCGAGGGTCACACCGAGCACGTCCTCCGCGGGGAAGACGCGCGAGAAGAGGCCCGACTCGACCGCTTCGGTTCCCGACATGAGCCGCCCCGTGTAGATGAGGTCGAGCGTCTTGTGCGCGCCGAGCCGCTCGAAGAAGAGCGCGTGCCCGCCGGAGTCGAGTGTTGCGCCGAGCGCCGCGAAGGGCGAGCCGATCTTCGCGCGGTCGGCGACGTAGACGACGTCGGTCGCGATGAGGAGTCCGAGCCCGACCCCGAGACACGCGCCGTGCGCTGCCGCGAAGGTGGGCGCGGGAAAGGCCGCCATGCGGCGCAGGAGCGGCGTCACGATCCCGCCGAGGTAGCCCAGGACGTCGTCGTCGCGCGGATCGACCCCCGAGATGTCGCGTCCTGCGCAGAACGCGCGACCGCGGCCGCTCAGGACGAGAGCGCGGGATCCGGATGCCGCAGCCTCGGCGTACGCCGCATCGAGTTCGCGCAGCGCGGCTTCGTCGAGGGCGTTGAGCTTCGCCGGGTTGTCGAGCGCGATGTGGGCGACCGCGCCCTCGAAGGTCAGGTCGATCATGGTCTCCTCCGGCGGGGCCGCGCGCCGCGGCATCCCGTCATCCGTCGTAGTCGACGACGACGCGGTCCGTCGTCGGGTGGGACTGGCACGTCAGCACGTACCCGCGCTCGAGCTCGTCGGGCTCGAGAGCGTAGTTCTCGGTCATCGTGACGGCGCCCGTGACGAGTCGGGCGCGGCACGTGCCGCACACACCGCCCGAGCACGCGAAGGGAACGTCGCCGCGCACCCGGAGGGCCGCGTTGAGGATCGACTCGTGCGCGCTCACGGGACTCTCGACCGTCGAGGACTGGCCGTCGAGAGAGAACTCGATCTGCCGCACGGGCTCGTCGGCCCGCACGACGACAGGGCGCCCGGAGTCAGGGCGTTCGGAGCCCGGCTCGCCCGTCGTGAACAGCTCGAACCGCACGTGGGCCGCATCGACACCGATGTCGGCGAGCGTGTCGCGGCACAGCTGCACGAGGTCGAACGGACCGCAGAGGAACCACTCGTCGACCGTCTCGGGAAGGACGAGCGCGTCGAGGATGCGGCGGAGGCGCGCCTCGTCGATACGACCGGAGAGGAGCGGCGCCGATCGCTGCTCTCGGGAGAGCACGTGGTGAAGCGCGAGGCGCGTCGGGTAGCGGTCCTTGAGGTCGGCGAGCTCCTCGAGGAACATGACGTCGGGCGTCGAGCGATTGGTGAAGACGAGGGTGAAGCGCGAGGTCTCCGACCCGGCGAGCACCGTCGCGGCGAGCGCCATGAGCGGTGTGATCCCCGAACCGGCGGCGATCCCCGCGACGTGGGCGCCTTCGAGGTCGGCGAGACCCGACGTGAAGGTGCCCTGCGGGCTCATGACGTCGATCTCGTCACCGGGATGCAGTTCGGTCTGCGCCCACGTCGAGAACCGTCCGCCCAGATCGCGCTTGATGGCGACCGACACGCTTCCGGGCGACGGGGGCCGGCAGAGCGAGTACGACCGACGCACCTCCTGTCCGTCGAGGCGGGTGCGGAGCGCCACGTGCTGCCCTGCGAAGTAGTCGAACTCGCCGTGCAGGTCGTCGGGCACACGGAACGTCACCTCGACGGCGTCGTCGGTGAGGGGCCGCACGGCCGTCACAGCGAGTGTGTGGAAGCGCCCGCGACGGCGGACGGCCGCCCCCGTGCCCGCCAGCCCGGACATCAGTGCGCCCGGAAGTGGTCGAAGGGCTCGAGGCACGCGCGGCACTCCCACAGGGCCTTGCACGACGTCGACCCGAAGCGCGAGATCTCCCGCGTATCGAGCGACCCGCACTGCGGGCACTTGACGCCCAGCTGCACCCGGATGGGTCCGGCGGAAGCGCGACCCGTGGGCGGCGCGATGCCGAACGCCGTGAGCTTGCGCTTGCCGGCATCCGTCATCCAGTCCGTCGTCCAGGCGGGGCTCAGCACGAGGCGGACGTCGACATCGGAGTATCCCGCCGCGCCGAGCGCGAGCACGAGGTCTTCGCGGATGACATCCATCGCGGGGCACCCCGAGTAGGTCGGCGTGATCGTGACGGCGACGTGCGCACCGTCGACCTCGACGGCGCGGAGCACTCCGAGGTCTTCGATCGTGAGGGCGGGCACCTCCGGGTCGAGCACGCTCGCCGCGATCCTCCAGGCATCCGTCACCATGTCGCCCCCGGGTGCTGACGGGCGAGCACCTGCATCTCGGCGAGGAGGTAGCCGAGCGTCGAGAAGTGGCTTCCGCGGCGCCCTCCTCCCGACGAGACGAACCCCGTCGGGACGTCGAGCGAGGCTTCCGCGAAGACGGCATCGATCACGGCGTCGAAGGCGCCGCGCAGGGTCGACGGGCGCACGGCGACGCCCTCGAGACGATCGAGCAGGGGTTCGTCACGGAAGAGCTCGTCGACGTACGGCCACACATCCGAGACGGCACGGAGCATCCGCCGCCGCGACTCGTCGGTACCGCCCGCGAGGCGGAGCGTCCATTGGATCGCGTGGTCGCGGTGGTAGTCGACCTCTTTCACGGCCTTCGCGGCGATCGCGGCGAGAGTCTCGTCACTCGAGGACTGCAGGGCCGTGTACAGCTCGAAGAGATAGGCGGATGCCACGAGCTGGCGCGCGATCGTCTGGGCGAAGTCGCCGTTGGGCTGCTCGAAGAGCCAGGCGCTGCGGAACCCGGGCTCGTCGCGCCAGTAGGCGAGATCGTCCTCGGTCCGCCCGTCGGCCGTGCCGGCGTAGCGCAGGAGCGAGCGCGCGTGCCCCAGGAGGTCGAGGGCGATGTTGGCGAGCGCGACGTCCTCTTCGAGTTCGGGCGCACGCGCGATCCACGCGCTCAGCTGCTGCGCGAGGATGAGCGAGTCGTCGCCGAGCCACAGGGCGTACTCGGCAGCGTCGGGCGTCGCGACTCCCTCGCCGCCCGCGAGCTCGGCCGACAGCGTCACCCGTTCGACGGTCACGTCTCCGTGGAGGTCGACGTCGCTCATAGGTGCGGCACCCCCTCGGAGGCGGTGTAGTAGACCGCGTGACGGTAGTTCTTGCCCGCGGGGCTCTCGAAGAAGGCGCCCTTCGAGCCGGGGTCGCTCGTCGTGATGGCATCGGCCGGGACGACCCACACCGACGTGCCTTCGCCGCGCCGCGTGTAGAGATCGCGCGCGTTCCGCAGCGCCATGTCGGCATCCGGCGCATGGAGCGATCCCGCGTGCACGTGCGAGAGCCCACGGCCTGCGCGCACGAAGACCTCCCACAGGGGCCACGTCTCGCGGTCGGATCCTCCCGGGGTCGCCATCACGCGACCTCCCTCTCGGTCTGCGCCGCGCGCTTCGCGGCGTACGCGGCCGCTGCCTCCCGCACCCACGCGCCGTCCTCGTGCGCCGCGCGGCGGTTCTGGAGACGTACGGCGTTCATCGGGCCCCGCCCCGCGAGCACCTCGAAGAACTCCGTCCAGTCGATCTCGCTCATGTCGTAGCGCTGCTCGTCCTCGTTCCAGCGCAGGTTCGGATCGGGGAGCGTGACCCCGAGGATCTCGGCCTGGGGCACGAGCATCCCGACGAATCGCTGACGCAGCTCGTCGTTGGAGAACCGCTTGATCTTCCATGTCATGGACTGCGCCGAATTGGGCGACTGGTCGTCGGGCGGCCCGAACATCATGAGAGACGGCCAGTACCAGCGGTCGATCGACTCCTGCGCCATGGCCCGCTGCGCGGGGGTCCCCCGCATGAGCGTCAGGAGGATCTCGAACCCCTGCCGCTGGTGGAAGGACTCCTCTTTGCAGATGCGCACCATCGCGCGACCGTACGGGCCGTACGATGCGCGGCACAGCGGCACCTGGTTGCAGATCGCGGCACCGTCGACGAGCCACCCGATCGCTCCCATGTCGGCCCACGTCGGCGTCGGGTAGTTGAAGATCGACGAGTACTTCGCTTTGCCGTCGATGAGCTGCTGGGTCATCTCGTCACGCGTGATGCCGAGCGTCTGCGCGGCGGAGTAGAGGTAGAGCCCGTGTCCGGCCTCGTCCTGCACCTTGGCCATGAGGATCGCCTTGCGCTTGAGGCTCGGGGCGCGAGTGATCCAGTTGCCCTCGGGCTGCATGCCGATGATCTCGGAGTGCGCGTGCTGGGAGATCTGCCGGATGAGGGTCTTGCGGTACGCGTCGGGCATCCAGTCGCGCGGCTCGATCCGCTGCTCGGCGGCCACGAGGGCGTCGAACGCCGCGAGCTCCTCGGCCGCATCCACGGCGGACAGATCGGGTGCAGTCATCGTCGACTCCTAATAACAGAACGTTCGGTCAGTATTCTAGGCGCTCGTCGCCGCACCGACAACCCGGTCGGTCGCGAGCGAGCGGCCGCGGAACTCCGCCACGACCTCTCCCCCGGCATCCGTGACCGTGACGTCGTAGAGACCGGTTCGGCCGGTCCGGATGCGGCGCACCGCCGTCGCGCGGAGCGTGTCACCGGCGCGCGTCGACCGGAGGAACGTGATGTCGGCGCCCGCCGCGACCGTCACGCGCTCGTCCTCGTTGCACGCGACGGCGAAGGCGGTGTCGGCGAGCGCGAAAACGATCCCCCCGTGCGTGATGGCGAAGCCGTTCGTCATGTCGTCGCGGACGACCATGCTGAGCACGGCGCGGCCGGGTTCGTCGACCTCGAGCCGCATGCCGAACGCCGCGAAGGTGCGGTCCTCGCGCAGCATCCGGCGGAGGGTGGTCACGGCGCCGCCTCCGCGGACTCCTTCGCGGACTCTTTCGCGACGAGGGTCAGCACGTCGTACGACGCGACGAGCTCGTCACGCTGATTGCGGATGACGGCATCCCACCGCACTTCGCCGTACTCGTCCGTCTCGCGCGGCGTGATCTGCTTCGCCGTCAGCACGACGCGGATCTCGTCGTCGGGTGAGACGGGCGTCACGAACCGCAGGTTCTCCAGACCGTAGTTGGCCAGCACGGGACCCGGCTCGGGATCCACGAAGAGACCGGCGGCCCACGAGACGAGCAGGTAGCCGTGCGCGACGCGTCCGGGGAAGAACGGGTTCGCGGCCGCCGACTCCTCGTCCATGTGCGCGTAGAAGGTGTCACCCGTGAAGTGCGCGAACGTCTCGATGTCGTCGAGTGAGACGGCCCGCGAGGCCGACGCGACCTGGTCGCCGATCCGCAGCTCCGCGAGGGACTTCCGGAACGGATGCCGTCCTCCGGCCTCCGACGCGGCCCCCTCGTGCCACACACCCGTGAGCGCCGTCAGCATCTCGGGCGAGCCCTGCACGGCCGTCCGCTGCATGTGGTGGAGGACCGCCCGGATGCCGCCGAGCTCCTCCCCGCCGCCCGCGCGGCCGGGTCCGCCGTGCACGAGGTGCGGCACGGGAGCACCGTGGCCCGTCGAGGTGCGGACGTTGTCACGACTGAGGAACAGCACGCGGCCGTTGTACGCGCCGATCCGCGACATGAGCTCGACCGCGACGCCGGGGTCGTTCGTCGCGACGCTCGTCACGAGCGAACCGCCGCCGCGATCGACGAGGTCGGCCGCCTCCGCGAGCGTCTCGTACGCCAGGACGCTCGCGACGGGACCGAAGGCCTCGATCTCGTGCACGGCATCGGCGGTCGTGTCCGCGAAGCCGACGAGGATCGGAGCGAGGAAGGCGCCGTCGGGAGCGTCTCCGCGGGTGCCGTCCGCGCGCACGACCTCGGGGGGTTCGATCGAGCCGAGGAGGATCGAGCCACCGGCATCCGTCAATCGCTTCACTTGCGCGAGGACGTCGTCCCGCTGCTCGACAGAGACGACGGGACCCATCGTGACACCGTCGGCGTGCGGATCGCCGATCACGACGCGCTCCGCGATCTTCGCGCGAAGGGCCTCGACGAGAGCGTCCACGGTGGCTGCGGGGACGATCGCGCGACGGATGGCCGTGCACTTCTGCCCCGCCTTGGTCGTGAGCTCGACGAGGAGCTGCTTCACGTACGCGTCGAACTCCGGCGTGCCGGGCACGGCATCGGGACCGAGGACGGAGGCGTTGATCGAGTCGGTCTCGCTCGTGAACCGGACGCCCTGCGGCGCCTGATCGCGCAGACGCTCGGCGGTCGAGGCGCTTCCCGTGAAGCCCACGAGGTCGCCGAGGCGGAGATTCTCGAAGAGTCCGGGCACACGGCCGCTCACGAGCTGCAGTGTGCCGTCGGGAAGGAGCCCGGACTCGACGAGGATGCGCACCCAGGCTTCCGCGACATACGCCGTGGGGGTCGCAGGCTTGATGATCGACGGCACTCCGGCGAGGAACGCCGGGGCGAACTTCTCCAGAGCGCCCCACATCGGGAAGTTGAAGGCGTTGATCTGGACGGCGACGCCGGGGAGCCGCGTGAAGATATGCCTGCCGAGGAATGTGCCGTCCTTCGAGAGCGGCTCGGCCGGACCGTCGACGAAGACGCGGGCGTTCGGCAGCTCGCGCCGCCCCTTCGAGGAGTACGTGAAGAGCACGCCGATGCCTCCGTCGACATCGCTGAGCGAATCGCGCTGCGTCGCCCCCGACCGCTTCGAGAGGTCGTACAGCTCCTGCTTGCGCTCCGAGAGGACGACGGCGAACTGCTTCAGCAGCATCGCGCGCTGGTGGAACGTCAGTGCGCCGAGCGAGCGCTGACCGACGGAGCGCGCGTGGGCGATCGCTCCCGCGAGATCGATCCCCGACGTGCTGACCCGCGCGACCGGCTCGCCCGTCGACGCGTCGCGGACGACCGTCGCGTCGGCGGTATCGGAGGGCGTCCACCACGCATCCTGCAGATAGCTCGGAAGGATCTCGTTCATCACTCGCTCCATTCGTAGAAGCCGCGACCGCTCTTGCGGCCGAGGCGGCCCTCGGCCACCATGCGGCGCAGCAGCGCGGGGGGTTCGAATCGGTCGCCGAGCGCCGCGTGCAGCTCTTCGGCGATGCCGAGCCGCACGTCGAGCCCGATGATGTCGGTCGTGCGGAGCGGACCGACGGGATGCCGGTACCCGAGCTCCATCGCCGCGTCGATGTCCACGGCGCTCGCGACGCCCTCTTCGAGCATCCGGATCGCTTCGAGCCCGAGCGCGACGCCCAGGCGACTCGACGCGAAGCCGGGCGCATCGCGGACGACGACGGCGGTCTTCCCGATCGCCTCGACCCACCCGCGCGCGGTGGCCTCGAGCTGCCGTCCGGTCGCGGCGCCCATGACGACTTCGACGAGACGCGACGCGGGCACGGGGTTGAAGAAGTGCAGGCCCAGGAAGCGGTCGGGACCGGGGATCCCCGCGGCGAGGTCGTCGATCGAGATGGAGGACGTGTTCGTTGCGATCACGGTCTCGGGAGACACGGACGCCGCGACCCCCCGGAGTGCCTCGAGCTTGAGGGCGCGATCTTCGGGAACCGCCTCGACCACGAGATCGCACTCCGCGAACGCCTCCGACGCGGTCGCGACGACGAGTGCGTCATCGAACTCGGCGAGCGCGCGGGTCGTCGCGTCACGCTCGATCGAGCGGCTCAGGTTCTCGCGGACACGTGCCGCCGCGGCATCCGCCTGCGAACGGTCCCGCTCCACGACGGTGACGTGCGAGCCGGCGAGGAGGAACGCGTGCGCGATGCCGGCCCCCATGCGCCCGCCGCCCAGCACGCCGACGTGCGGGGGGACGCTCCGATGGCTCATCGCCGCCTCCGTTCCAGGAACGCCGCCATGCGCCGGTGCTTCTCGGGGCTCTCGAAGAGCTCGGCCTGCAGCTCGAGCTCGATCGCGGGGTGCGCCTCGGGCGGAGTGAGCAGCGCCGACTTGGTGTGGCGCGTTGCGAGCGGGTCGTTCGCGGCGATGCGGTCCGCGAGCGCGTGGGCCGCCGCGAGCAGCTCGTCGGCCGGGTGGATCGCCGACACCAGGCCCCACGCGAGCGCCGTATCCGCATCGAGGATGCGCCCCGTGAGCAACATCTCCGCCGCGCGCGCCTCGCCGACGATCTGCGGGAGGCGCCACGTCGCACCGGCGGCGGCGATGATGCCGAGGCCCGTCTCGGGGTTGCCGATCTTGACGGCGGGCGTGGCGATGCGAAGGTCGGCCGCGTACGCGAGTTCCGCGCCGCCGCCGAGCGCGTAGCCGTCAATCGCGGCGATCACCGGCATCGGCAGCGCGCGGATCCGCCGGAACGCGGACGTGTTGATGCCGGCGCGCGCGTCGGCCGCCGTGCGCTCCTTGAGCTCCGCGATGTCGGCACCCGAGGCGAAGACCCCTCCGGCCCCCGTCAGCACGAGCAGGCGCGGCTCGGCCTCGAGCTCGGCGCACAGCTCGTGCAGGGCATCGATCGTGGCCTGATCGATCGCATTGCGCGTCTCGGGACGGTCGAGCGTCGCGACGACGCGGTCCGCGTGGCGTTCGACGATGAGCGGCTCAGGGACGAGGGGCTCAGGCATCGATCCGCTCCAGGATCATCGCCGTCCCCTGGCCCACGCCGACGCACATCGTCGCGAGGCCGAAGCGCACGTTCTCGCGCTCCATGCGACCGAGGAGCGTCACGAGCAGGCGGCATCCGCTCGACCCCAAGGGGTGACCGAGAGCGATCGCACCGCCGTCGGCGTTGACGATCGCGGGATCGAGCCCCAGCCGCCGGATCGACGCGAGCGACTGCGTCGCGAAGGCCTCGTTGAGCTCGACGGCGCCGATATCCGCGATCGTGAGGCCCGCTTTCGCGAGCGCCTTCTCCGTCGCCGGGACGGGCCCGAGGCCCATGATCTCGGGGGCGAGAGCAGCGGATGCCGCGGCCACGACGCGCGCTCGCGGAGTCAGCCCGTGACGGGCGACGGCATCCTCGCTCGCGACCATGACAGCGGAGGCGCCGTCGTTGAGAGAACTGGAGTTGCCGGCCGTGACGACCGAGCCGCCTGCGACGACGGGCCGCAGGCGCGCGAGCGCCTCGAGCGTCGTGTCGCGCCGAGGCCCTTCGTCGGCGGTGACGTCGCCCGAGGGCGTCGGAACGCCGACGATCTCGGGCGCGAGCCTGCCCGCGTCGATCGCCGCGATCGCCTGCTCATGGCTCCGCAGCGCGAAGGCATCGGCATCCGCTCTCGAGATCCCGCCGATGCGGGCGACCTCTTCCGCCGTCTCGGGCATCGAGAACGTCGCCTTGTCGCGGGCGGCCAGCCGGGGGTTGGTGAAACGCCAGCCGATCGATGTGTCGAAGGCCTGGCCGGGCTTGGCCCAGGCGCGATCGGGCTTCGCCTGCACCCAGGGGGCGCGGGTCATGGACTCGACGCCGCCCGCCAGGAGCAGGTCGGCGTCGTGGGCGCGGATCGCCTGCGCGGCGAGGGCGACGGCCGACATCCCCGACGCGCAGAGCCGGTTGACGGTGATGCCGGGGACGGAGTCCGGAAGGCCGGCGAGCAGGACGGCCATCCGGGCGACGTTGCGGTTGTCCTCTCCGGCCTGATTGGCGGCGCCGAGGTAGACCTCTTCGATGGCGTCGACCGGGGCACCGCTCCGACGGACGGCCTCCCCCACGACGAGGGCGGCGAGGTCGTCCGGTCGCACGCCCGCGAGCGCGCCGCCGTAGCGCCCGATGGGTGTCCGCACTCCTCCGACGAGGTAGGCCTCGGGCATCCGTCATCCCCTTCCGTCCCCCGCGCCGTCGCGGGGTCTCCCGGCCAGTCTCAATTCCCAACCGATCGTTCAGTAATCATGCCAGACCGCCCCCTCCCCCCTCAACTCCCCTCCCCTTCAACTCCCCTCCCCCCTTTCTCGTCGAGACTCCGCGATCTCGCCAACCCACCCCGTTGTGTGCGCGCAATGACGGGGTGGCTCGGCGAGATCACGGGATCTCGGCGAGAAAGGAAGGAGGTGTCAGACTGTGCGGGTGATGAGTGAGGCGACGGGAGCGCGCCGGGGACGACCCGGGTACGACCGGGATCAAGTGCTCGCCGTCGCGGTGCAGCTGTTCAACGAGCAGGGGTACGACGCGACATCCGTCGCCGATCTCGCCCAGCGGCTCGGCCTCACGAAGTCCGCCCTCTACCACCACTTCACCTCGAAGGAACAGCTGCTCGCGCTCGCGCTGGACTCGGCGCTGACGGCACTCGAAGCCTCCCTCGACGCGGCACAGACCGCCGAGGCATCCGCTGCAGAGCGACTGCGCGCGGTCGTTCACGGCGCCGTCGCGGTCCTCATCGATCACCTGCCCGAGGTGACGCTGCTGCTGCGGGTGCGGGGCAACAGTCCGACCGAACAGGCCGCCCTCGAGCGCCGCCGCGTGTTCGACGCGCGCGTGGCATCGCTCGTCTCCGACGCGCAGTCCGAAGGCTGGGTGCGCTCCGACGTCGACGCGGCGATCGCAACCCGTCTCATCTTCGGCATGATCAACTCCGTCGTCGAGTGGTACCGCCCTGGAGGACCCGTCGACCGCGACGCGCTCGCGCGAGACATCCTCACGGTCGTGCTCGATGGGCTCATCTCGCGCGACCCGCCGCCGGTCCGATAGCGCGGGCGTCCGCACTCCCCTGTGGCGGTGTCCGCGGGGCGGCCTACGCTGGGGCCGTGCCGACGCTCGAGGACGTGTCCCGGATCGCAGCAGCGCTCCCGGGGACGGAGGAACGACGCATGACCGGGGGCCGTGCATGGTTCGTGCGCAACCGACTGTTCGCGTGGGAGTGCCACCCTTGGCCGAGCATCCCCGACGATATGCGTGCCATCATCGCGTCCGAACTCGTGGTCGCGGTCAAGGTGGCAGATCCTCTCGATTCGCTCGCCCTCCTCGACATGGCACCGGAGGTCTTCCTCCGCAGCACGACGCGCTGGAGCGAACCGAAGGTCGCCTTCCGCATGGCGGAGATAGACCCGGACCACCTGGCAGAGCTCGTCATCGAAGCGTGGTTCACCCAGGCTCCGAAGTACCTTCGCCGCACGCTCGACGCCACCTGAAAAGGGAGGCGCGACATATGACGCGTCCGGCATAGGTCGTACTGCTACATTGACCCCCGCACGACGCTTCCGGTTACTCGCCTGACTGTCTGAGGGATCCCCCATGCCTGCCAACGTTGGCCGCGCGCATCGTCGCGCCGTCGTCTTGACCGCCGCGATCGCACTGGTCGTCAGCCTCGGCGTCGTCGCCCAGCCGGGGGCAGCGGTCTCGCTCCCCGCCATCGAGGAGTTCGATGTCGCGGCGGGCGCGGAGTTCCCGGTCGATGCCTTCAGCGGCGAACGCGAGGCGGTCGCGAGCGACGCGCTGCTCCTCTCCGACCCGACGAGCGGCGTCGTGTTCGAGCGCGTGACGAACGCCGAAGGCACCACGCTGACGGGTGACGTGCGGGGCGACGAGCCGCAGCCGAGCCTCGGGCAGCGTCCCATGATCGTGCCGTCGGGCGTGACGGATGCCGGGCGGATCACCGCGGCGTTCGTCGAGCGCACCCTCGAACTCGACCTGGTCGGGCAGGGGTCGAGCGGCTCAGGGCCGATGCTCCAGCTCGCCTCCCCGGGCGACGCGGCCGGCTACTCCGCTGGGGCCACGACGCTCGCCGCGCCGGTCGACCAACCCGTGACGGGTGAGACCTACGTCATCAGCCCCCGTGACGTGCTGGAGTACACGACCCCGCCGAGCGGTGTCGCCGCCCTCACGAACACCCCGACGATCGGGTTCAACCCGATGCAGGTGCGGGGCGTGCCCGACCTCGGCAACCCCGAGAGCCAGCAGCAGTGGACGGTGCTCGGACAGGGTGAGGGCCCGGAGGGGCTGCCGCAATTCCAGCTCGTCAACCGCAATGACGGTGCATGCCTCACCGTCGGCGGTCTCGACGCGAACTTCACGTTCCTCGAGACCGATGTGTGCGACAGCACGATCAAGCGCCAGCTCTGGCAGGTGCGCGAGCTCCCCGACGGCTTCGGCCCCGGCTACAACCTGTACAGCGTCGGAGACCGCGGCTGGATGTGGGCGGATGGCGGCATCAGCACGCAGCAGGCGGAAGGCCAGGCGAGCCTGAACTACCAGGTTCAGGAGAACGAGTTCTTCTCCTGGGGATGGCAGTGGCGGAAGGTCCAGCAGTCGACCCCCATCCCGGCAGCCGTGTCGCTCCCCGCGGAGGACCGCGCGGACTACCCGTTCGACCTCGCGGTCGGCGACGTCGACAACGCGCGCGACGCCAACGTGCTGCCGCGCGACGAGGCGGTGGTCGCGCACGCCGCCGAGGGTGAGCTGCTGCTGAGCGTCGTCGACTACAACGCCGATGAGAACGCCCTGCTCGTCTCGACGCTCGAGACGGGACAGAACATCGGCTCGGCTGCATCCGGTGGCGAGTACTCCCCGATCGCCGTGAACCTCGCCGACCTCGACGGCGACGGGATCGCCGAGATCGTCGCCACCTACGCGACGACGAGCGGCGTCTTCGCCCTCGTCGCCCGCTACAGCGTGACCCCCGATGGCGCGCGCGCACTCGAGCTCGTCGGGTCGCCCGTCTCACTCGGCATACCCGCCCCCTCCGGGGCGTCGTACTCGGCCGACGCGGGCGTGGCCGACCTCGACGGCGACGGCGTGCAGGAGATCGCGTGGGCCGGGGCGAACTCCTCCTCGGGCAACGAACCGACGCTGTGGACGGCGTCGATCGCCGTGACCGACGGCGTCGCGACCGGCGGCAGGGAGTCGGTAACCGGGCTCGGCGCCGGAGCCGTCCCGCTCGCCGACGGCGCCGGCCTCGCGGCGCGCGTGCGCGTGGAGACGGGTCAGTTCCAGGCGCAGCTCGCGGGCTCCGGCATCCGTCAGGTCGCCGTCACGTGGGAGGACACCGGCGGCACGTGGGTCGACGTGCTGGCCGCGTACGAGGGCCAGAGCACGGCGTCACGCGTGTTCCCGGAGGCCGTCCGCGTCCCGCAGGTGGCCGGAAGCGGCGGCGTCACGCTCGCCGTGGGAGGCTTCGCGAACGCCGGCGGCGCCGACAACGCCTCGTGGGGCATCGCGGTCTCGGCGGTCGGCGGGAGCGGTACGGGCAACGCAGTGACGCTCGTGCAGCCCATCGAGCCCGGACAGGCGCCCGCCGTGCAGCAGCTCGCTGTGGCGCCGAGCAACGGCAGCACCCTCACCCGGCCCGGGTGGCAGGTGACCGCCTACGACCCCGCGGGGGCGAGCCTCGTGCTCGGCGACCCGCTCGTCTTCACCGTGGAGGAGCTCGTCAAGCTCAGCCTGGTCGCCGGTCAGCCGCCCGCGCACTCCGACTGGCTGAACGGCGGGTTCGTCAACATCTCGCGCAACCAGGACTTCTCGCTGACGATGGGCGACTCCAGCAGCGTCTCGTACCAGAACGGCACATCGCAGGAGTCCAACCAGACCTACGACCTGACGGGCCTCATCGACATCTCCGGGACCGCGAAGTTCGGCGTCCCCTTCCTCGAGAAGACGAAGGTCAGCGCCGACATCGCCGCGAAGATCGGCGGCGCGTGGGAGAAGATCCGTACGTCGCTCCAGTCCCTCGGATCGTCGCAGTCGAAGACGATCAACCAGAAGACGCAGGACGACGACATCGTCAACGCGATCGTGCAGGACTACCGGGTGTACCGCTACCCCGTGCTCTCGGTCGAGACGTGGGGGCGCACGGATGCCGCGACGTCGGGCTGCGACACCGGATGCTACGGCTTCTGGGACGTCGTGGTCCCCGGCGACCCGGTGCCGGTGTTCGGCTCCGGCAAGTCCTTCGACTTCTTCGAGCCCGCGTGGCAGAACGGCAACGCTCTCTCGTACCCGCAGCTCGTGAACGGCAAGGTGCCGCTGACCGACGTCGGACCGTTCACCTACACCGACGCGAACGGCACGACGCAGACGTCGGACGCACCGCTCGTGAACGACCAGTTCGTCATCGGGGGCACGTCCTCCACCGAGACGCTCGACGTGTCGCAGACCACGGGGACGGGGTCGTCGGAGAAGTCGTCGTCGGGCTGGAACTTGGGCTTCGATGCCAAGGGATCGGCCTCGGCGAAAGTGAAGGTGCCGTTCGAGTCGCTCAAGCTCGGTCTCCAGCTCGGCATCGGCTTCAACACGAACCAGACCTTCACCGACAGCAGCACCGGTCAGACCGACAACTCCCACGCGAGCACGTTCGGCATCGAGGTGCCCGAGGTCGACAGCAACCGGGGCTACGCCGTCGGTGCCGCCTACTTCTACGGCAACGACGGGGCTCCGCGAGTGTCGTACGGAGTGGATCTCACCGCTGACGCCGAATCGCGCGAATGGTGGCTGACCAATTACGGAGTGAACGCCGACCCCGCGCTCAACCTGCCCTACGCGAGCATCCTCACCTACGACCAGATCGAGTATCTCGGTGTGCCCGAGTGGAACCCGCTGGCATCCCGGCAGGAGATCCGCGGCTTCACCGCGCGGATGCCGTACAGCGACGAGGCGACCACCTCGGGCGCCGTCTACGCGTCGGGCCCGGGGGTGGGCGACCCCGTCGTGTTCGACGTCGAGGTGTCGAACTACAGCCTCGCCTCGATGGGCGAAGAGCTCACGGTCGACTTCATGGCGGTGCCGGTCGATGCCAACGGACTGAAGGTGACCGGCGACCCGATCTCGATCGGCCGCACCACCGTCGACCGCATCGACCCGCAGTCGAGCGTGACGGTGTCGTCGCCGCAGTGGACCGCGGTCGGGTCGGAATCGGGCGGCGCGCAGAACTACCGGGTGTTCGTCGTGCTGGACCAGGACGACAGCGTGACCGAGATCCACGAGTGGGCGGGGACTCCCGCGACGATCTGCCCGTCGAGCTCCGTCCAAGACGAGGCCGAGCTCATCGATCCGATGACCGGCGACCCCGAGACCCTCACGTGCGGGCAGAACAACCAGGGCTACGGCCTGGTCTCGGTGTACCCCGCGTCCGATGTGCCGGAGACCGAATCGGCTTCCGCCGCTCGGGCTGCCGTCGCTTCCGCCGAACCGACCACCCCGAGCCTCGTCGGGGCGGGTGTGCTCACCCGCGACGAGGCCACGCTGCACCTCACCGGCGACTCCGCGGCCCCCACCGTCACGGCGGGTCACGCGACCACGGTCCTGCTTCGGGCTGACGGCCCGGAGGATTCCCGCGACCACCAGACGGTCGTCGTGTACGACGGCGACCCGGCCGACGGCGAGGTCGTGGCCGTCACCACGATGCGCGGCGTCCGCGCCGACGGCACCTCGGTGGCATCGTTCACGTACGTCCCCGAAGAGGAGGGCACGCACGAGCTCCGCGCGGTGCTCCTCGGCGGTACGTCGAGCGGAGACGGCCTGCTCGTGCGCATGAACGCGGTCAGTGACGCCGAGGGCGGCGACGGCGGATCCGGCACGGACGGCGGCGCGGGTGCGGGCGGCAACGGGGAAGGCACCGCATCCGGCGGCGACCTCGCCACGACCGGCACGGACGGCGGCGCCTGGCTCTGGCTCGGACTCGTCGGCATCCTGCTCGCCGCGGCTGGCGCGGTGCTGGTGTCCCGACGGAACCGACACCGCCGGCAGGTCTGACGGAGGGTCGGTCGCTAGCCTGGGCGGCGTGGAGATCGCCCGGTACGGACCCGTCGTCGTGGGGTGGTCGGAGCGCGCGATGCCCGGCGCGCCGACGGCCCGTCGCGCGGGCGACGACCTGCTGCGCGCCCTCGTCCGCGAGGTCGGCGGTCGCGCGGATGCCGGCATCTCGAGGCTCTGCCCCGAGTGCGGGTCGCACGAGCACGGCGTCCCCCGAGTGGCCCGTGAGCCGATCGCGGTGAGCCTCTCCTACACCGGATCGCTCACCGTGGGAGCGGCCGTGCGGGAGGAACATGCGGCATCCGTCGGCATCGATGTCGAGCCCGCCGACCGTGACATCGGCGATCTCGCGGCCCTCTTCGAGCCCGCCCCCGCTCCCGACCTCACGGGGTGGACCCGCATCGAAGCGGTGCTGAAGGCGACGGGGCGCGGCATCCGGATCGCCCCCTCGACGGTCGTGCTGGAAGCACGCCCGGGTCCGCTCCCGAACTCCCTCCGCACGACCTCCCCACCGGGCTTCGTCGTCACAACGCTGGATCGCCCCAGCGGTTTCGTCGTCAGCCTCGCTGTTGCCGAAGGGTCTCGATGGCAGCTGTCGGGGGCACCGCCGCGTCGGTGAGGGTGGATGCCGGGAGCCGGGGCAGCCGCAGATCCTCCAGCCACTCCGCGAACAGCGTCTGGAGCCGGTGTCCCGAGACCTCTTCCGCGAGCGCCACGAAGTCCGCGGTCGTCGCCGTGACACCGCGATACCGGGCGGTCCACTCCCGCAGCGTCCCGAAGAATGCGGCATCGCCGACCGTCAGGCGCAGGGCGTGGAGCGCGAGCGCCCCGCGCTTGTAGACGCGGTCGTCGAACATGAGCGCCGGCCCCGGATCGCCGATGCGGATGTCCTGGGGCGGTTCGGTGAGGCTCGCGTGGTGCCCGAGCGCTTTCGCGTGCGCCGAGGGTCCTCCCGATCGCTCCGACCAGATCCATTCGGCGTAGCAGGCGAAACCTTCGTTGAGCCAGATGTCGCGCCAGCGGGCGACGCCGACGCTGTTCCCGAACCACTGGTGTGCGAGTTCGTGCGCGATGAGGCGCTGGAGTCCCCCGACGCCGTCGATGTGGTTCGACCCGAAGACCGCCATCGCCTGCGCCTCGAGCGGGATCTCGAGATCGTCGGCCGTCACGACGACGGAGTAGTCGTCGAACGGGTAGGGGCCGAAGGCATCCTCGAAGACACCCATCATGCGTTCGAGGGGCGCGAAGTCGGAGGCCACGCGGGCCGACATCGGCTTGGGGTAGTACAGGTCGCCGCGCACGCGACCGAGCGGACGCGACTCGTGCGTGTACCGCCCGATCTGGAGGGTCACGAGATAAGGCGCCGTGGGAACCTCGCGCTCGAAGACCCACACGCGCTTGCCGCCGCGCGTGACGCACGAGGAGAGGTCTCCCGCAACGACGGTGTAGGCGGCGTCGGTCGCGATCTCGAGGCGGTAGGTGGCCTTGTCCGAGGGCAGATCGTTGCAGGGGAACCATGTCGGGGCCCCTGTGGGCTGGGATGCCACGAGCAGCCCGTCCTCGAGCTCCTCCCATCCGATCGTGCCCCAGCGGGTCCGCCGCGGACGAGGAGCGCCCGCGTAGACGACCGTCACCTCGAAGGCCTCGCCCGCCGCGAGCGGCGCACCGAGGCGCACCTTGAGCTTGCGGTCGGTCTGCGCGAACGACGCGCGCGGATCGCCCGCGACCGTGACCTTGCTCGCACGAAGCCCCACGAGGTCGAGACCGAAGCCGGGCGTCGCCTCGGTGGCACGCCCGCGCAGGACGACAGTGGCACTGAGGCGATTCGTCGAGACCTTGTAGTCGAGCGTCAGGTCGTAGTGCTCGATCCGGATGCGGGCGTCGCCCGCCTGAGGCGTGTAGTCGTCGACCATCACTCGACGGTCGTCTGATACGCCCGGACCTTCACCGCCCGCCAGGGGCCGATGGGGTTGCCGCTCCAGCGGCTTCCCACCGGCACCGACTCGCCTCGCATGACGAGCGAGGCGGGACCGACGGTCGCGTCGGATCCGATCGTCGCAGCGGGGAGGATGACGCTGTGCGGGCCGAGAGTCGCCCCCGGCTCGAGGGTCACCGTGTCGATGCTCATGACTCGATCATGGAACAGATGCGTCTGAACGACACATCCACGGTTGACCGTCGCGCCGTCGCCGAGGGTCACGAGGTCAGGTTCGGGCAGCCAGTAGCTGTCCGTCCAGACCCCCGTGCCGATCTTCGCGCCGAGCGAGCGCAGCCACAGCGCGAGGGCGGGCGTCCCGGCGGCGGAGTTGGCGAACCACGGCGCCGCCACCATCTCGGTGAACGTGTCGGACACTTCGGTACGCCAGACGAAGCTCGACCAGAGCGGATGCTCGCCGGGACGGATGACGCCCACGAACGCCCATTTCGCGACGGTCGTGATGCCCGCCGCGAGCGCCCCCGCCGCGAGGAGGACGGCGCCGGAGAGGAGGATCGCGACGCCGAGGTTCGCCGCTTCGACGAGCCACGCGAGAGCGAAGACGACGCCGAGGCCGATCGCGCACGTCACGACGACCGGCACGATGCGGCACAGTTCCCACAGCGCACGCGCGACGCGAAGTCCCGCGCGCGGCCGGTAGGTGCGTTCGAGATCGGAGTCGTTCACGACGCGGCGCAGCCGCACGGCGGGCGAACCGAGCCACGACGATCCCGCCTTCGATTTCGCGGGCGCGACGGACAGCACGGCGACGAGTCCGTCCTTGGGCACGCGATGGCCGGCGGATGCCATGCCGGAATTGCCGAGGAAGGCGCGCTTGCCGATCCGGGCGTGGCCGAGGCGCATCCATCCCCCACCCAGTTCGTACGTTCCGACCATCGTGTCGTCGGCGAGGAAGGCGCCGTCGTCGATCGTCGTCATCGAGGGAAGGAGAAGGACGGTGGATGCCTCGACCTCACGTCCGACGGTGGCACCCAGCATCCGGAGCCAGATGGGCGTGAAGAGACTCGAGTAGAGCGGGAAGAGAATCGTCCGGGCGGAGTCCAGAAGTCGCTCGGTCGACCACGCCTGCCAGGCGATGCGACCGTGGACGGGGTGGATCCCCTCGACGAGCCCGATCGACAGCAGCCGCACGAGGAGAACGACGGATCCCGCGAACGCGACACCCACCGTGAGGGTCGCGGGCACGAGCATGACGAGCGCCCCCGGGATCGCCTGCGAGAGCGATTCCGCGCCGCGGAAGCCCTGCGCGAGGACGAGACCACCGAGCGCGAAGGACAGGATCGGAAGAAGCCCGAGGAGGGTCGAGGAGATGCCGTACGCCCACAGCCAGCGGAGGCGCTTGGGCGGCGCCGTCGGCGCGAGGGGCGTCGAGCGGCCCCCGACGCGCACGGCGGGCGACCCGGCCCAGCGTTGACCGGCCCGCACGCGTCCGAAGACGGCGGATCCCGGCGCGATCTCGGCGTCGCGGCCGATCTTCGTGCCCGGCGCGAGGGTCGATCGCGCCCCGACGGTCGCGCCCGCACCGATCCGGATGCCGCCGATGCGGACCGTGTCACCGTCGATCCAATATCCCGTCAGGTCGACCTCGGGTTCGATGGCGGCTCCCGATCCGACTTCGAGCATCCCCGTGACGGGCGGAAGCGTATGGAGGTCGACGCCGCGGCCGATCTTCGCCCCGAGGACGCGCGCATAGACGGCGATCCATGGGGCACCCGCGAGGCCGACGGGGTCGATCTGGCGCGACACCTGCTCGGCGAGCCAGAGCCGCAGGTGCACACCGCCCCCGCGCGCGTAGTCGCCGGGCCGGACGCCGGCCAGGAGCAGTCGCGCGAGGCCCGCCGTCAGCGCCATGCGTCCGAACGGCGTCGCGAAGACGAGAAGACCTGTCACGACGAGCCACGCCGGCGCCTCCGGCAGGAAGGAGAACCCGGGGAGGGACTGCAGGATCCAGCTGGCGGTGAGGAGCCACACGACCCAGCGCGCGCCGCTCAGGATGAACAGCGGGATGCCGGCGAGCGTCTGCACCCACTGCATGACGCGCGGGGTGGGAGTCGCCCGCGTGAAGTTGGTCGGCGCCTCCTCGCCCGCCGCTTCGACGGCATCGGCCATCTGACGCAGGCGCGGGAGGTCGTACACGTCGGCCATCGTGAACTCCGGTGCACGGGCGCGGATGCGCGACACCAGCTGCGCTGCCGCGAGGGATCCGCCCCCGAGCTCGAAGAAGTCCGATCGCTCGTCGACGGGGCGGGTCCCGAGGACGGCAGCCCACTGCTCGGCGAGCCACGCCGCCGTACCGCTGAGGTTCGAGTCGCCGTCGGAGGACTCGAGCGGCCACGGCAGCGCCGCCTTGTCGACCTTGCCGGACGTCCGGACGGGCAGATCGTCCATGACGGCGAGGAGAGGGATGAGCGGCGCGGGCAGCACGTCGGAGAGTTCGCGCCGCGCGCGCGTGCGGTCGAACCCGTCGGCAGGGACGACATAGCCGACGAGGAGGGACACTCCGGCATCCGTCTTCTGCACGACCACCGTCGCCGCAGAGACCGATGTGAGCGACTGCAGCGCCGACTCGATCTCGCCGAGCTCGATGCGACGACCGCCGATCTTCACCTGGTCGTCGGCGCGTCCCTGGAAGACGAGCCCCTCGGGATCCGCGCGCACGAGGTCGCCCGACCGATACGCGCGGTCCCACCCGAGCGTGGGGTACGGCGCGTACTTCTCGGCGTCCTTCGCGGGATCGAGGTAGCGTGCGAGCCCCACACCGCCGATGATGAGCTCGCCCACGTCGCCGTCGGCGACCCGCTGCCCCTCGGAATCGACGACGGCGAGCGCCCAGCCGTCCAACGGCAGGCCGATGCGCACGGGGGTCGTGCCGTCCATTCGAGCGGCGCACGCGACGACCGTCGCCTCGGTCGGGCCGTAGGTGTTCCACACCTCGCGCTCGTCCGCGACGAGCCGGGCCGCGAGCTCCGGCGGCAGCGCCTCGCCGCCGAAGATGAGCAGCCGGATGTTCTCGATGGCATCCTGCGGCCACAGGGCCGCGAGCGTCGGGACGGTCGAGACGACCGTGATCCCGTGGCCGACGAGCCACGGCCCGAGGTCCTCCCCCGAGCGCACGAGCGCTCGAGGGGCAGGCACGAGGCACGCCCCGTGGCGCCACGCGAGCCACATCTCCTCACAGGAGGCGTCGAACGCGACGGACAGCCCCGCCAGGACGCGGTCGCCGGGTCCGAGCGGTGCGTCCTGCAGGAAGAGCCTCGCCTCGGCGTCGACGAACGCCGCCGCCGATCGGTGCGTCACGGCGACGCCCTTCGGAACGCCGGTGGATCCCGACGTGAAGATGATCCAGGCGTCGTCGTCGACACCCGGTGGGGCGACGATGGGGAGGGCACTCGTATTCGGGTGGGGCGGCGCACCCGCGAAGAGTCCCGGGCGTTCGTCGCCCGAAGAGTCGCGATACACCCCCGCCGCTCCGATGACACCGCGCACTCGCGCTTCCCCGAAGACGAGATCTGCACGCTCCTGAGGGTCGTCGGCGTCGACCGGGACGTACGCGGCTCCCGCGGCGATGATGCCGAGGATCGCGATGTACAGCTCGCGGTCGCCCGACGGCATCCGGACGCCGATACGGTCGCCCACACGCACGCCGTTCTCATGCAGGCGCGCCGCGGTGCGCCACACGGCGGCGAGAAGCTCCCGATAGCTCAGTGCCCCCGCGGCATCCTCGAGCGCGGACGCCTCAGGATGCTGCGCGGCGGTCGCCCGCAAGATGTCGACGAGCGTGCGCGCCGGGGGCGCCGCGTCGGCGCGATCGAAAGTCTCTTGCACGGAGGCGTCCGGTACGAAGGCCATGTCCCCCTCCTCCTCGTCGTGCGGTCCGTGGATCGCGACGCATCGATCGACCTGCGGCGCACAGATTACAGGTGCGGGAGGAACGGCACGCGAACAGTCGGCCGGGCGGTGACGAATCGGCCTCGACCGGCCATTCCTCAGCGCGTCGACAGGCGTTCGAAAACATGTCACAAAAAAGGCCATGTCCACCATTTGGTGGACATGGCTTCAAGATGTAGTGTCGTCAGAGCAGCTGGGGCTGGCCGGCGTCCTGGGGGAACCGGTCACGTTGCACGTTGGGGATCACTGTACCTCTGGCGGGGTTCACGACGGCTTTCAGACAGCGACTGGGACGCTGTCTGGTGACCCCCTCGAGTTGATCAGTTGGCGCTGAACAACTCGAGGGGGCACGTAAGGCCTGCCATGCCGCCGCCGACCGCTGGGGGACGGCCTGATCTGCGTGCTGGGGACACGTGGCAGCGGGTCCTCTGAAACAGGCCCAGCCCTGATCTTATGTGTTCAGGGGTGTCGCAACCGACCGCCGAGGCTCTGGCGCGCCAAGCGCTGCGCCCCTATGATGCGGTCAGGCCACCGCGTCCGGGCAGAATCGGCGGCCACTGGGACAGTGGGGAAGACGCCGATGCGCGTTCCAACGGAGTCGCCGCAGCAGGTCGGAGCCGTCACGATCGCGATCGACGGACCGGCACTCGTGCACGTGCCGACGTCACACGCATGGACGCTCCTGCAGCTCGGACTCCCGTGGCTCGTCGACGCAACGGTCCTCGTGACCTTCGAGGTCGTGCGGACGGACCGTTCCGGCGACGCCGTCACCCTCGTGATCGACACTCCCCGCGAAGCGACGCGTCTCCTCGCTGTCGTCCGGACGACGGCGATGACATTCGCGATCCCCGCCTGGGCGACGGATGCCGGGGGGCAATGGGTCTTCGAAACCGGCGAAGGCGCGGCATCCGTCCACGTCCTCGAGCTGAGGGACGAAGCCGCCGTCACGACGGGTCTGGACTGGTTCGGCGGACCGCCGGGCTTCGGCGCTGCCGTCGAAACGCAAGGAGCGGAAGAGGCCGAGCACTTCCCTGTCGAAGCGGAGTTCCCCGAGCACCTCCCTGTCGAAGCGGAGTTCCCCGAGCACTTGCCTGTCGAGCACTTCCCTGACGAGCCCGGGGACGCGGACGTCGGCGCGAGACAGCCGAGCGGGTCGCGTGTGCCGCTTCCCGACGCCGCCGCACCCGCACCTCCACCTCCAGCCCCATCTCCACCCCCTGCCCCGGCCCCGACCCCTGCCCCGGCCCCGGAGGCTTCCGAACAACCGACCGGGGACGAGGAGAAGACGACGGCCCACATCGCCGCCGAGATGCCCCGGACGGCGTTGGTGGGGGACGTCGTGACGCTCGATGTCCTCCTGAGCCGCAGCGAGATCGTCACGACCCCCGGGTTCGCGGCCGATCGACGTATCATCGCCGTCGCAGAACGCCTCCCTCTCACCGTGAGCATCTCTGTGCGCGGCTACCGTCTGGCATCCGGAAGAGCGACGCGCACCGTCCGTCTGCTGGCGACAAGAGCCGCTCGTCGCAGATTCCGCCTCGAGGCGACGGACGACGGACCGGGCGAAGTGTCCATCGTCGTGCGCCAGCGCAGCGAGACACCCCTCGCGACGCTCCGCCTCACGACGCGGATCGGGGGAGGAACAGGGGGCGAGCGGGCGACGGCGACGACCGACGCGCGCGACCCCGAGTCCGACGTCCTCGTCCTGCCCGTCCTGCGGATCGACGAGTCCACGTCGCGCGGACGCTCGACCCTCGATGTCGCCGTGCAGATCGGCGACGATCAGGAGCGCGCTGTCGTGCGCGGTCTCGACAAGGCGGCCGTCATCGCGAGCACCTATGCGCGTATCGACGCCCTCCGCACCCGCCTCGAGGAGGATCGGAGCGGCGACGTGCCGACGCGCGTCGACGTCGCGCTGCACGAACTTCGCGCGATCGGCGTGGAGCTGTCGCGCCAGCTCCTCCCCCTGCGCGTGCGGCGCCTGCTGTGGACGCACCGCGATCGGCTCGACAGCCTCGTCGTGCAGACGACGGGCGAATTCGACGTGCCGTGGGAGCTCGTCTACGTCAGCGATCCCGATCGATCGGCGAACGCGCAGCCCCTCAGCATCGACGGCTTCCTCGGCATGCGGGGTGCGACGCGCTGGGTCTACAACACGGCGCTGCCGACCCGGATCGAGATCGCGGGCACGCGAGCGAAGTACCTGTGCCCGTCCTACCGCGACAGCGGGCTCAGCCTCACGTTCTCCGCGACCGAAGCGACGCTCGTGCGGCGGGTGTTCCGTGCCAAGGCCGTGCGACCGGGAGATGCGACGGCGATGTCGAAGGTCATCTCCGAGGGGTTCGACCTGCTGCACTTCGGCGGACACGGCGTCTGGATCGCCGATCCTCCCGATCAACGCCTCCTGTTCGCGAACTACCGTCGGAGCGGCACGCCGCCGCAAGGGTCGAGCTACTCGGCATCCGAGCTGCGGGAGATCCTCCCCGACCTGCAGATGGTGGGTGCCGCAGACAGTCGCGGCATGGTCTTCCTCAACGCGTGCGACGTCGGCCGGATGGACACGTCGGCACCGGGCCTCGGAGGATTCCCCGAAGCGTTCCTCCGCGGCGGCGTGGGCCTGTTGATCGGATGCTCGTGGGCGATCGACGATGAGGCGGCGAGTCAGTTCGTCCGCGACTTCTACGACGCCCTGTCCTTCACCGATGTCGCCGGCGCGGTGGTCCTCGCCCGTCGCAAGGCGCTCGCGAACGCCGACCTCACGGCGCTCGCCTATGTCGCCTACGCGCATCCCCGCGCACACGTCGTCCCCGTCTGATCCCTCGCCGAGACCACACCAGCCGTCCGCCAGAAAGGCCCACCCGTGAACACCGCTCCCGCCGTCGCCCCACCCGCAGAGCCGCGGGCACCGCGACTCACCCGCACACAGCTGAAGGCCCTGAAGCCCCACGTCATCACCCTGACCGATGGGCGACTCGACCGCGAGCCCACGCCCGATCCTCGCAGCGAAGCGGATTTCGCCACTGTCGAGGCCGACATCGACGCGATCTTCTCGACGCACCTGCCGGCGTTCATCCGCTCCCGGCGGGGCGCGCACGTGCCCATCGTGCTCTACGCACACGGTGGTCTCGTCGATGAGGAGGCGGGATTCGCGACGGCGGAGCGGCAGGTCGCCTGGCTCAAGGCCAACGGCGTCTACCCCATCCACTTCGTCTGGAAGACGGGAGCGGCATCGGCGATCTGGGACGCCATCGGTCGATTCGTCGCCGGCGGCAGCCGCGGGTTCTTCGACGAGGCGAAGGATCGCGCCATCGAGATCGGCGCGCGTGCGCTCGGCGGAGAGCACGTATGGCTCGACATGAAGCTCGACGCGGCGGCGTCGAGCGACGACAACGGCGGAGCCAGGATCTTCGTGCGGAAGCTCTCCGAATGGATGCAGGCGCAGGGGCCGCGCAACCAGGGCGTCAACGGCGACAGGGTGAGCATCCATGCCGTCGGTCACAGCGCCGGGTCGATCTTCCATTCGCACCTCATCCCCGCAGCGCTCGAAGAAGGAGTCCCGGGCTTCCAGACCGTCACCTTCCTCGCACCCGCCGTCCGCATCGACACCTTCAAGAAGAAGCTGCTGCCGGTCGCGGACAAGATCGGCAACCTCACGATCTTCACGATGACGGATGCCGCGGAGCGAGAGGACAACTGCTTCAGGATCTACGGCAAGTCGCTCCTCTACCTTGTCTCCGCCTCGTTCGAGTCCGTCCGCGGCACACCGATCCTGGGTCTCGCGAAGGACATCGAAGACGACCCCGAGGTGATGGGCTTCCTCGCCGGTCCGCGCGGCGATCTCGTCCTTACTCCGAACCGCAAACCCCGCCCGGATGCGAGCACGGCGATATCGCACGGCGGATTCGACGACGACGCTCCCACGATGGAGAGCACGCTGCTGCGCATCGCGCCCGGCGCCGACGTCGCGAAGCATCCCTTCCCGAGCAGCTCCCGCGGCGTCGACCTGTGGCCGGAGCCCGACGATACGGGCGACGGCTCCCGGGGCTCGACGACCCTCCGGGCCCTGTGCATCGGTATCGACGCCTATCCGCGTGAGGGCGACCGCCTCCACGGTGCCGTGGCCGACTCGCGACTGTGGGCGTCGGTCCTCGAGGACGCGGGCTTCACCGCGACGTCGCTCACCGACCGCGACGCGACCCGCCAGATGATCCTCGGCTCGATCTACCAGCTCGTCACGAATGCCCGTGAGGGCGACATCCTCGTCGTGCAGTACGCGGGGCATGGGACGCACGCGCCGGATCTCGACGGCGACGAAGACGACCGCCAGGACGAGGCGATCTGTCCCGTCGACTTCCGCAGCGGCGCGCTGATCCTCGACGATGACCTGGGCCTGCTGTGGGACCTCATCCCCGACGGGGTCTCCGTCACGATCTTCTTCGATTCGTGCCACTCGGGCGGGAGCAACCGCGACGTCTCCGACGACGTCGTCTCCGTCGGACGAAGCGTCGAGCTCACACCGGGCGAGGTCGCGAAGTTCCGGATCGCGCGGGGCGCCGACGCGCCGAACGGTCGCAAGCAGGCGCTCTCACTCGTGCGCGCCTCCGAGACGGATCCCGTGACGCCGGAACCGGAACCGACGCCGACAGCGCAGCTCGAAGTGCAGTTCGCGGCGTGCTTGCCGACGCAGCTGGCGTGGGAGACGAACGGACAGGGGGACTTCACGAAGCACGTCGCTCCGCTCATCGCGGCTCACATCGGACGCGTGTCCAACGCGCGCTTCGCCGAGATCATCACGGAGGGATTCGACTCCCGGCGACAGGATCCGCTGTTCACGGGCGTCGCGCCCCGGGGCGATCTCCCGTTCCTCGCGTCGGCGTTCGCGGGTGATGCGCCCGAGGGAAGTCCTACGGACATCGCGCCGGGTGTCGCCTCCGGCGCGGCGACGACGGAGGGCGCACCTGCGCGATCGGGGTCGCGCAGCCGGGACGCCGCCATCGCACAGATCCTGCGCGGCGTCGCCGACCTCGTGGAGGGATGATCCGGTGACGCGATGAACGCCGGTTCCGCGGTACTCGGGGCGGCGACGAGGACTCGAGGTCCCGTCGCCTCCCCGAGGCTGCCCCCAGCGTCAGCGCGGTTCGGACGACGTTCCCATCACGCGCCCGCGCCGGTGACTCTCACAGATCCCCCCTGCAAGGAGGCCGACGGCGACGCGATGACTACTGCAATCGGCAGTATAGGCCGCTCGATGCTGGACGTTTCATGGATCGCACGGCCCCCACGGGACGTCGAGAGGGGAAGCGCGCCATGACCGAGCGCGCGCTGACGACATCCTCCTACATCGTCCTCGGTCTCCTCGCGACGCACGACTGGACGGCCTACCAGCTTGCCGAGCAGGTGGGTCGCGGCCTCGATCCGGTATGGCCGACGACCGATCGTCAGCGCTACAACACCCTCAAGCGACTGCGCGAGCGCCACCTCGTCGTGGGCCGAGCCGAGAAGACCGGCGAGCGCTCACGCACGGTCTACGCCATCACGGATGCCGGCCGCAGTGTACTCGCGCAGTGGCTGAGCCGACCCGTGCGGCCCCCCGCGCTCCAGTTCGAGGCCGGCGCACGGGTCGTGTTCGCCGCGCAGGGACGCCGAGAGGACCTGCGTCGCACCTTGGAGCTCACGAGGGATCAGGCGCTCGCGCGACGTGCTCTCCTCACGGCGCGCGCCGATCCCGACACGACCGACGACGGCTCCGCCGAGAGCCGGCGCGATGCGGACCTCGTCGAGACGTTCCTGCTCGGTCAGGCCGACCACGTCATCGCCTGGGCCACCTGGGCGCTCGAAGAGCTCGCCACCTGGCCACCGCCCGAACCTCGTGAGACATCGGAGGAGTGATACCGTCACGACGGCAGGCGTCCTCTCCCGCTGATCCGCGTACGCCGCTGACCGACCCGTGAGAAGGAGTCGCCATGGCCATGTTCGTCGACGACCCCGTCCGTCCTCCTCTGTACCGGCGATTCGAGCGCCCCGTCCCGTCGTGGTACGACGACGCGAAGCTCGGGATCTTCGTGCACTGGGGACCGTATTCGGTGCCGGCGTGGGCCGAGCCGATCGGAGCGCTCGGCACGGTCGACGACGATGCCTACTGGTTCGCCCACAACCCCTACGCCGAGTGGTACTTCAACACCATCCGCATCGCCGGGAGTCCCGCAGCGCTCCACCACGCCGAACGATTCGGTGGGGCGCCGTACGACGACCTCCTCGACGCGTGGCGTGCCGAGCGGTTCGACGCGGGCGCCATGCTCGACCTCGTCGCGCGCAGCGGAGCGCGCTACGTCGTGCCGACGACGAAGCACCACGACGGTGTCACGCTGTGGGATGCGCCCGGCACGGGCGACCGCAATACGGTGCGCCGCGGTCCGCGCCGCGACCTCGTCGAGGAGTTCCGCACCGCGGCGGAGAGCCGCGGCATCCGGTTCGGCGTGTACTACTCGGGAGGTCTCGATTGGCATGCGGCGCCGACGCGAGCGATCGCGGGTCCGATCGAGGGTGACCTCGTGCCCCGCGGACGCGCGTACGCCGACTACGCCTTCGATCAGGTCGCCGACCTCATCGAGCGGTATCGGCCGGCGCTCCTGTGGGGCGACATCGATTGGCCGGATGCCGGGAAAGAGCCGGGCGGCAAGAGTCTCGTCGAGCTTTTCGCGGCCTACTACGAGCGCGTGCCGGACGGGGTCGTGAACGACAGATTCGGGCTCACGCACTGGGACTTCCGCACAAGCGAGTACGCACAGGGTGCGCGCAGCGAGGGTGCGGAGAAGTGGGAGAACACGCGCGGCATCGGGTTCTCGTTCGGATACAACCGGATCGAGGATGCCGCGACGTCGATGACGGGACCCGAGGCGGTCCGACACTTCGTCGACGTCGTCTCCCGCGGAGGCAACCTCCTGCTGAACATCGGGCCGACGGCAGCGGGAGACGTCCCCGCATCCCAGCGGAGCACGCTCGAGCATCTGGGCGCCTGGAACGACCTGCACGGAGAAGCGGTCTTCGGTTCGCGCCCCCTCGATCCGGCGATCGCGGTGGCCTCGGACGAACCGTTCGTGCGGTGGACGACGACCCCCGGCTGGGCGCACGCGTTCGCCTCCGCCGAGCCCGGGGCCCGCGTGCCGCTGCGGATGGACACTGCGCGGCTCGACATCGAGGGCGCCCGTCTTGTCGGCCCCGGCCGCGTGGGCGTCGAGGACGGCGTGCTCGTCGTGTCGTCGGAGGAGCCGGACGCGTGCATCCGCGTCAGCCTGCCGATCCGCGGCGGAACCGTCAGCCGGTGACGAAGACGGCGATGCGCGATCCGTCGTGCAGGAACTGCAGGGACGTGCCCTCGGGATAGGCGTCGCGCAGGCCGCGTGGGGAATCCGGCGTCACGCGCAGGTTGACCGCCGACGGGAAAGGACCGGCGGAGCATCCGAAGTACAGCGGCCCCTCGATGAACTCCTGTCCGCCGCGCCCCAGTCGGTCGGAGACGACGATGAGACACCCGTCGGTGCCGGGATTGGCCCACCCCCGCTCGACGGTGATGGCGCGCAAGCCCGCGAAGGGCTCGAAGCCGTATGCGTCGCCGAGGTCCTCTCCGAAGGCGCTCGGGACGACGAAGTCCTCGTCGACGAGGAGGGTCGCAACCTGCTGCACGTCGACATCGCGCGGAACGGGACTCAGCGGCGTGAGCGGAAAGGTGACGGCGGTTGTCGCGGCCGCCGTGATGAGGGCCGTCGCAGCGATCGACGCGCCCCAGCCGGCACGTCTCTTCCATCGCTGCCGTCGCACCGCGCGCGGGTCGGCGCTCGCCGCACCCTCGGGCTCGTCTCCCCCGCCATCGGGCTGCTCCCCCGGCGCTTCGCCGTCGCCAGGAATCGCGGCGGAAGGCGGCGCGTCAGCGGCATCCGTCCTTCCCTCGGCTCCCGCGACGACATCGCCGCGATCAGGATGCCGCAGGACAGCCTCCGACGCGTCGGGCGGTGTGGCGGGCGGGTCCTGCTGCCTCAGCTGCTCGAGCTCGGCGAGGCGCGCCATCGCCTCGGGATCGCCGTCGATGTCTGCGTCGGGTCCGTAGGCACGGGCCCGCAGTCGCTGCAGTTCTTCGTCGGCGCCATCGTCCATCACGAGCATCGTGCCACACCGTCCCGCCCGCGTTCCCAGCCTTCTCTCATCCGTGACTTCATCGCCTTCCCTCTCCGCTCACTTGCCCCGAAGGGCGACTTCACCCCTTCTCACCCCACCCTTTGAGACGAGTGAGCGGGGATGGCGGGGCGCCGCCCTCCGAGGTTCACTTGTCGCACATGGCGACCTCGCCCGCCCCGACCTCGCCCTTTGGGACAAGTGAGCGGAGGCCTCCCCCGCTCGCTTGTCTCGAACGGCGGTCATCATGGGCCACACCTCACCATTCGAGACAAATGAGTGTGCGGATTGCGTTTTGCAGGATGGCCTGGACTTACGCAACGCGAGCGGCACACTTCCTGCCGTCGCACGTGCGACTTCTAGCGGAAGTTAGGCACCCTTCTGTTGTGAGGCAGGCATATCCCCCCTAAAGTCGTTCCAGAGCGACGACGCTCGGATCGTTCGCCCCGCAGTGACGCGACAGCTACGACTTCAGAAGGACCCGCCCATGCAAGATGAGTCAAAACCCCAGGATCTCGGCCGCATCGGCGCCTGGTTCGTCGGCGCACGAGGGTCGCTCGCGACGACCGCCGCGACGGGACTTCACGCGATGGCGCGCGGCATCGTGGAGCCGTGGGGTCTCACGACCGTCGACGAACGCTTCACCGATGTGCCGTTCACCCCGTTCGCCGACATCGTCATCGGCGGCCACGACATATCCACGACGCCCCTCGTCGAGAAGGCGACGGCACTCGCGTCGGGCGGAATGTTCCCCCGCGCGCTCGTCGAGGCCGTCGCCGCCGATCTCCACGAGACGGATGCCGACATCCGGCCCGCTCGCGTGGGCGGACCGACCCAACAGGACGACATCGACCGCGCAGCATCCGACATCGCCGCCTTCCGCGACCGGCACGGGCTGCGGCTCGTCGTCGTCGTCGACGTCTCATCGACAGAACCCCTCCCCGCCGACCACCCCGCCTTCCACTCCGAGGATGCTCTCCGCGAAGCGCTCTCGACGCCGGGCGCGACGGTCCTCCCGGCCAGCTCCCTCGCTGCCGCAGCGGCGATCCAGGCCGGCGCAGCGTACGCGGGATTCACGCCCTCGGCGGGCCTCACCCTTCCCGTCCTCCAGGCTCGTGCCGTCGCGGCAGGCCTCCCGTTCGCGGGCCAGGACGGCAAGACGGGCGAGACGCTCCTCCGCACGGTGCTGGCTCCCATGTTCACAGCACGCGGACTCAAGGTGCTCTCGTGGGCCGGCGCCAACCTGCTCGGCGGCGGTGACGGCGCGACCCTCGCCGACCCCGAAGCGGTGCGGTCGAAGCTCGCCTCCAAGAACCGGGGCCTCCACGCCCTCGTCGGCGACGACGTCGTCGCGCCCCTCCACATCGACAACGTCCCCGATCTCGGCGACATCAAGACGGCGTGGGACCACGTCCACGCCGTCGGGTTCCTCGGGAGCCGGATCACGCTGCAGACGACGTGGAGCGCCTACGACTCGACGCTCGCCGCCCCGCTCGTGCTCGATCTCGTGCGCAGTCTCGCCCTCGCGACGGATGCCGGTCAGGCCGGTGCCGTCGCAGAGCTCGGGTGCTTCTTCAAGGACCCGTGGGGCAGCGACGTGCACGCGTTCGCCGAGCAGACCGCTCAGTTCGTGAGCTGGGTGGAGCGCACGGGAGTCTTCGCGACGGCTCGCATGACGGCGGCGCGGGGGGCGTCGGAACGACAGCCGATCGCAGCGCGATGACGCGCGTCGGCGACCTCCTCGACCTCGTCCGCGCACCCGCAGCCCTCACGGCGCTCGGCGATCCGCTCGTCGGTGCCGTTTCGGCCCGGGGTGCCGTCGGCGGCCGCGCCGTGCCCCTCGCGGCCGCGTCGGCGTGCCTGTACGCCGCGGGCATGGCGCTCAACGACTACTCCGATGCCGACCTCGACGCCGTCGAACGACCCGAGCGCCCGATCCCCTCGGGCCGCGTCTCACGTGCGACGGCCCTCGGTCTCGGCGCGGCGCTCACCGCCGCCGGCGTCGGATTCGCCTTCCTCGCGGGCAGGGCGGCCGGCGTCACGGCGCTCGGCCTCGCGGCATCCGTCTGGACCTACGACCTCGCCGCGAAGGCGTCTCCCGCGGGCCCCGCCGTCATGGCCGTCTGCCGCGGGCTGAACGTCGTGATGGGGGCGGCCGGTCCGGGATGGCGCGGGGGCCTCTTCCCCGCGGGACTCATGGCCGCCCACACCGCAGCCGTGACCCTCATGTCGCGCGGCGAGGTGAACGGGACCACCGTTCCCGTCGCCGCAGCCACGGCAACCGCGATGGGCGCGACCGCGGTGGCTGTGTCTTTCGGTGCTGTGCCGTTCGGTGCGGCGACCCCCGCTGCCCTCCTCGGCGCGGCAGGGTACGCCGCGGCCGTGCTCCCCGCGCAGATCGACGCCGTCCGCAGTCCCGATGCTGCCACGGCGCGCACCGCGACGCGCGCCGGGATCCGCGGCATGGTGCCGCTCCAACTCGCGCTCGCCGCGCGCGCGGGGTCGACGGCGGTGACAGCGGCGCTCCTCGCGATCGGAGGGCTCCTCGGGATCCTCGGTCGCGCTCGCACGAAGGGAGACGTCACATGACCACCGACGCCTGGGTCCTGGGGTACGGGACGAACGGCTTCGCCGACCACACGCTGGATGACGCCCTGGACGTCATCCAGGGGTGCGGCTACCGCGCGGTCGCTCTCACGCTCGGCCATCCGCACCTCGATCCCTTCGCCGATGACTGGCGCACGCGCACCGAAGAGCTCGCGGCCGATCTCCGGGCGCGCGGCCTGCGGGTCGTCGTCGAGACCGGCACCCGTTACCTCCTCGACCCGTGGCACAAGCACCGGCCGACGCTCGTCGACCGCGATGCCGAGCCCCGGATGGCGTTCCTCGCTCGCGCGATCGAGATCGCCGCAGTGCTCGATGCGGACTGCGTCTCGCTGTGGAGCGGCGTCGTGCCCGACGACGACGTCGACGACGACACCGCCTGGACGCTCCTCGTCGAGCGCCTCGCCGCCCTCGTTCCGATCGCGGAGGAGCGCGGCGTGACGCTGTCGATCGAACCCGAACCGGGGATGCTCGTCGAAACGGTGTCCGATGCACTGCGCCTTCGCGATGAGGTCGGGGCACCGGCATCCGTCGGCATCACGGTCGACCTCGGTCACTGCGTCGCCGTCGAACCCGAGGGCGTCGTCGGCGCACTCCGCCAGGCCGGCAAGCTTCTGCGCAACGTGCAGGTCGACGACATGAAGCCCGGCGTCCACGAGCACCTCGAGCTCGGAACGGGCGATCTCGACCTCGTCGCGGCGATCGAGACCCTGCGCGAGATCGGCTACACGGGGGTCGCCGCCGTCGAACTCCCCCGCCACTCGCACGACGCGCCCCGCCTCGCGGGCGCGAGCATCGCCGCGTGGGATGCCGCGGCCCGCGCCGCGATGCCGGCCCGGCATCCGTGGACGGTCGAGGCCGTCGCATCCGTGACCGCCGACCCGACGCGCGCACCGCGGCTGTTCGCGGAGGCCGGCCGCGCCGTCGGCCGCGATCCGCTCTCCCCTGACGACCCGCACGGGTACGCCGGCACGACCGACGACGCCGCCCGCGCCGCGCTCGTCGAGGCCCTCCACGCGGGCGGCGCCGATCCGTCGGTCGTGCGGGCGCTCTACGAGTACGGCGACAACGCCGAGCGCCGGGGCGTGCTGCGCGGATTCGACGCGCTCGCCGACGCGGACCTCACCCCCGCATGGCGCGAGACGGGCCTCGATCTCGCTCGCGACGCGCTCCGCACGAACGACCCGGCGCTCGTCGCCTCGGCAATGGGAGCGTTCACGGCGCGGCACCTCGACGACCACGGCTGGCGCCATGGAGTGCTGAAGCTCGTATTCATGGGCGTCCCGCTCTCGATCGTCCGCGGACTCGACGAGCGCCGCGACGCAGAGCTGGCCGCCATGGCCTCGCGATACGCCGAGGAGCGGCGTGCGGCGGGTCGCAGCATCCCCGACGACATCCGACTCATCGACACCGTTCCCCAGGAGTGACATGCGCATCTTCGATCCGCACATCCACATGACGTCGCGCACGACGGACGACTACGAGTCGATGTACGCCGCGGGCGTCCGCGCGCTCGTCGAGCCGGCCTTCTGGCTCGGCCAGCCCCGCACGCACGTCGGCTCGTTCCTCGACTACTTCGACGCCCTGCTGGGGTGGGAGAGGTTCCGCGCGTCGCAGTTCGGGATCCGCCACCACTCCACGATCGCGCTCAACCCCAAGGAGGCGAACGACGCCCGCTGCCGCGAGGTCATGGGCCACCTCCCCCGCTACCTCGCGAAGGACGGCGTCGTCGCCGTCGGCGAGACGGGGTACGACTCGATGACGCCGGAGGAGGACGACGTGCTGCGTCAGCACCTCGCCCTCGCGATCGAGTTCGCGCTACCCGCCCTCGTGCACACGCCGCATCGCGACAAGGTGACCGGCACGCGCCGCACACTCGACGTCGTCGCCGAATCGGGACTGCCGTTCGGGATGGTCCTCGTCGATCACCTCAACGAGACGTGCGTCGACATGGTCGCCGAGGCGGGCGCCTGGATGGGCTTCTCGATCTACCCCGACACGAAGATGGACGAGCATCGCGTCGTCGCGATCATGCAGCGCCTGGGCCTCGACCGCATCATCGTCAACTCCGCCGCCGACTGGGGCCGGTCGGATCCCCTCAAGACCGCGAAGACCGGATACGCGATGCTCGAGGCCGGCTTCACCGAGGACGACGTCGATCGTGTGCTGTGGCGCAACCCCGTCGAGTTCTACGGCCAGTCGGGACGCCTCGACCTCACGCCCGTACCGGGTTTCGAGCCGGCGCAGCAGGGCCCCGACACGTTCGAGGGCAATTCGGTGCTGCGCGGCATGGCGTCGCGGAGGGAGGCGTGATGGAGCTGTCGTACTGCACGAACGTCCATCCCGCGGAAGACCTCGAGGGGATCATCGCGCAGCTCGATCTGCACGCGGGTCCCATCCGGCGGGCCGCGGGCCTCGACACCCTCGGCGTGGGGCTGTGGATCCCCGCCGAGACGGCTGCGCAGCTCGCGACCGACGCCGATGCCCGCGAGCGCCTCCGCGCCGCGCTCGACCGGAACGGACTTACCTTCCGCACGATCAACGCCTTCCCGTACCGCGGTTTCCACGACGACGTCGTGAAGCTCGCGGTCTACCGTCCCGATTGGACGACGGCCGAGCGCCTCCGCTACACGATGGACTGCGCGACGCTACTCGCCTATCTCCTTCCCGAGGGCGGCCAGGGCGGCGAGGGCGGCGACGGGAGCATCTCGACGCTGCCCCTCGGATGGCGGACGGAGTGGGATGCCGCGGCCGACGCCGCCGCCGAGGCGCAGCTCGCACGGCTCGTGGCGCATCTCCTCGAGCTCCGCGCCCGCACGGGCCGGGTGATCCGAGTGGGGATCGAGCCGGAGCCGGGGTGCATCCTCGACGACGTCGCCGATGTCGCAGCGTGGCTCGGCGCCCGCCCCCACCTCGTCGCGGACGGACTCCTCGGGCTCTGTCTCGACACGTGCCATCTCGCCGTCTCCTTCGCCGACCCCGGCGAAGCGGTCGGCATCGCGACGGCGTCGGGCGTCCGGATCGTGAAGGTGCAGGCCTCCGTCGCCCTCGAGCTTCCCGACCCGAGCCTCCCCGGCGCCGCCGACGCGCTCGCCCCCTTCGCCGAAGCGCGCTACGTGCACCAGGTGCGGGCGCGCGGCCACGCGAGCGACGCCCGCACGTGGGCCGCCGACGACCTCGGTGACGTGCTGGCCCCGGATGCCGCGTGGCCGACCGACCGGCCGTGGCGGGTGCACGTGCACATCCCCCTCCACGCGACCCCCGCCCCTCCCCTCCGGGCGACGACCGAGGTGCTGCTCGCCGCCGTCTCGGCCGTCCTCGACGCACCGCACGGTGACGAAGCGCACCTCGACGTCGAGACGTACACGTGGACCGTCCTCCCGGCTTCTCTCCGTCCGCCGACCCTGGTCGAGGGGATCGCCGCCGAGCTGAGCTGGGCGCGCGATCACCTCGCACACGCCCTCGAATCCCGCGTCGGGGCGGTGGCGTCATGAGCCGCGTCCTCCTCCTCGACGTCGTCGGGCTGACGCCACGCGCACTGGCCTCGATGCCGAACCTGCGGGCACTCGGCGACAGCGGGCGCACCGTGGGGCTCGAGACGATCCTCCCCGCCGTCACGTGCAGCGTGCAGTCGACGATCCTCACGGGCACGATGCCCCGCGAGCACGGCATCGTCGGCAACGGCTGGCATTTCCGCGACCTCGGCGAGCCGCTCCTCTGGCGCCAGCACAACCGCCTCGTGCAGGGCGAGAAGATCTGGGAGACCGCCCGTCGCCGCTCGCCCGGGTTCACGGCCACCAACGTCGGCTGGTGGTACGCGATGGGCGCGACGACCGACGTCACGGTGACCCCGCGCCCGATCTACCACGCCGACGGACGCAAGAGCCCCGACGCGTACGTCCGGCCCGAGAGCCTCCACGACGAGCTCACGGGCGCCTTCGGCGAGTTCCCCCTCTTCCAGTACTGGGGGCCGACGGCATCCCTCGCATCGACGGAGTGGATCATCAACGCGACGCGCGGGCTCCTGTCGGGCCGCTTCGGGCCCGCGGCATCCGATCTCGTCATGGCGTACCTCCCCCACCTCGACTACGACCTCCAGCGTTTCGGACCGACCGCTCCCGAGGCCGACCGCGCCGCCGCCGCGCTCGATCGCGCACTCGTGCCGCTCATCGAGGACGCACGCGCGGAGGGTTACACGATCGTCGCGCTCAGCGAGTACGGCATCGAGAACGCCGATCGCCCCGTCGACATCAACCGGATGCTGCGCCGCGAAGGCCTGCTCGAGGTGTACGTGCAGCAGGGGAAGGAACAGCTCGACCCGTGGACGTCCCGCGCGTTCGCCGTCGCCGACCACCAGGTCGCGCACGTGTACGTGCCCGACAGCGCCGACATCCCCCGTGTGGCCGACCTGCTGCGCGGCCTCGAGGGCGTCGACGAAGTGCTCGACCGTGAAGCGCAGGCGCGGTACGACCTCGACCACGAACGCTCCGGCGAGCTCGTCGTCGTCGCGGAACCCGGCGCATGGTTCACCTACTACTACTGGCTCGATGACGACCGCGCGCCCGAGTTCGCGCGCGGCGTCGACATCCACCGGAAGCCGGGATACGACCCCGCGGAGCTCTTCTGGAACCCGGCCGACCGCCTCGCGAAGGCGAAGGCCGCGGCGAACCTCGTGAAGAAGAAGCTCGGCCTGCGTTACGCGATGTCGACCGTTCCCCTCGATCCGTCGTGCGTCCGCGGGACGCACGGGCGTCTTCCGGATTCGACGCAGGACGCTCCCGTGCTGATCTCCTCCGACGCGACCCTCCTCGACGACGCGGACGACAGCATCGCCGCGGTCGACGTGCGCGACCTCGTGCTGTCGGCTCTCGGGAGTCGGGCTAAAGTGACCTGATGAGCGGACCCGAACTCGTTGTGCTCGCCGATGACGCCGGACACGCGATCGGCACGGCGCTGAAGTCCGACGTGCACACGACCGAGACGCCGCTGCACTTCGCGTTCTCGTGCTACGTCGTGGACGACGAGGGCCGCACGCTCATCACGCGTCGTGCGCTGTCGAAGAAGGCCTGGCCCGGTGTGTGGACGAACACGTGCTGCGGGCATCCCGCGCCGGGCGAGTCGGTCGAAGACGCCGTCATTCGGCGCATGCGAGAAGAACTCGGCCTCGAGATCGAGACGCTCGAGCCCGTCCTCCCCGACTTCCGCTATCGCGCGGTCGACAGCAGCGGCATCGTCGAGAACGAGATCTGCCCCGTCTTCGTCGCGCGCATTCGCTCCGACCCGCGGCCGAATCCGGAAGAGGTCATGGAGTGGGCGTGGGTGCCGCTCGACGCCCTCGTCGCCGTCGCGCAGTCGGCGCCGATGACCTTGAGCCCGTGGGCCGTGCTCCAACTCAGCGCCCTCCCCGCCTCCTTTGTCTCACCTTCGCTTGTCCCACAGGGCGAGGTGGATGCCGCGGAGGCCACCATTCGCGCCAACTGAACCGAGCACGGTCTCACCTTCACTTGTCCCAAAGGGCGAGGTGGATGCCGCGGAGGCCACCATTCGCGCCAACTGAACCGAGCACGGTCTCACCTTCACTTGTCCCACAGGGCGAGGTGGATGCCGCGGAGGCCACCATTCGCGCCAAGTGAACCGAGCACGGTCTCCTCAGGCCTCGGTGTCTCCCGTCGTGCGCGGCGCGTCCGCGGGTGCTCCGTCTTCTCGGCGGCGCCGGCGGAGGAGGAGCCACACCGACGAGGCGACGAGAAGGGAGATGACGGCGGCTTCGGGCATCCAGCTCCCCACCGTCTCCGGAGCGAGGTCGGCGACGATCTTCACCTGGGCGGGTCCTTCCCTCGGTCACGGCACTGCAGACGTGGAGACCGCCGTAGGGGGGGTGCGGTCTCCACGTCTGCAGAGGCTTCTCCGTCGCTCGTGATCGACACCGTCAGGACGCCGCCTGAGGTGCAGGCGAGTGCACCGTCGGAGGCGTGACCCCTGCGGCGTGCGATCGATCGAGCTCCTTCGGAAACACTAGGGATCGCCGGCTACGCGGGAAGGTCGTCCCGACCCCGGAAAAGGGTGGTTTCGTCATCCGTCACGATCGTCGCGATCGTCGACCGCCCGGCGGGGAGGAGCCGTCCGAGCACGCGCTGACGCGCGCCGTCGACGAGCGGTGCCATCCACCGGGCGACCTCGTCGACGAGCACGTCGGATGCCGATCCGTCGCCGTCGTCGAGGAGGACGACGTCCACCCCGCGCGCGCGGGCCGCGCGGACGGCGGCGTCGAGGGGGTCTCGGACGAGGACCCCCGCGCGGTACTCGTCGCGCAGCTGCCCCTCCAGACTCGCGCAGGCACTGCGGTCGTGTTCGTCCAGCGGGTCGTCGTCGGCGAGGCGGTTCAGGACGGGGACGACCCTCGCGCGCAGCATCGTCGCGCCGTGGGCGAGCTCCGCCCGAGCCGCAGCATCCCATGCCTGCATCCCCGCGTCAGCGATGGTCTGCGTATCGAGAAGGCGCCTGCGGCGCAGGAGCCGGGCGATGACGATCGACACGGCGACCGAGACGGCGACGATCAGGAGAGGCCGTGTGATCGCATAGCCGAGGGTGACGAGGTCGTCGTCTCGTACCCCCACGATCGCCAGGAGCAGGACAGCTGTGGCGGACTGCGCGATCACAGCGATGAGCGGTCGCCCCGAGAGTGCGAGGAAGGCGAGCACGAACGCCGACGCGGCGACGAACCACCACGCGCCGAAGCCGTAGGGGCTGACGGCCGCGCCGGCGACAGCGACGGCGACGGCGCCGAGAGCGATCAGACCGGCGACCCGCGCCGACGGCACCGGCCGTGCGGCGCCGCGGAGCACCGCCCCGAGCACGAGAAGAGCGAGGAGCAAGATCGGCGGAGTCCACCAGACGGGTCCGGCGAGCGCGGCCGCCGTCGCGGCAGCTCCCTGGGTCACGACGAAGACGGCGACCGTCGCGATGACGACACCGCGGAGGGGTCGCGTCCGGGTCGGAGAGCCTGCGGGCGTCCCACGCCACGGAGCCCACCCGACCGAGACGACGGTCCCTTGACCGGGGGCGCTCCGGACCGACGCGACCCCGCCCGGCACGTCCCGGACACGGCGCAGCACGCTCGTCGCGATCCCGAGCCGGTCCCGAGGGACGGCATCTGGGTCGAACCCGCACCCGTCGTCGACGACCTCGATCGTGATGCCGTCCGCCGTCGCGCGCAGCGAAACGCGCCGGGTCGCCCCCGCACCCGCATGCCGGACGCTGTTGTCGAGCGCTTGGCGGACCGCCGCGAGCAACGCCTCCTCGGCGGCGGGGGTCGGTTCGACGGTCGACGCGAGTGCGACGTCGAGTTCGGCATCCGCTGCCGTCGTGAGCGCCTCGAGCCGCGCGCGCAACTCGCCCACGGGCGACGCGCCCTCCCGATCGAGCTGCTCGACGAGTGTCCGCGCCTTCGCCGCCTGATGAGACACCGCGCCGCGCGGGATCATGGATGCCGCCGCCCCCGTCGTCGCAGCGATCGTCAGAGTCGCGAGCACTTCGTCGTGCACGAGCGCCGCGGCGCGGCTGCGCGCGGCCAGTCGCCCTCGCTCGGCTGCTGCACGTGCGCTCGCCTCGGCCTCCGTCGCCCGCGCACGGTCGGTCGATCTGCTCACGTCGAGAAGGCGCGCGACGAGCAAGCATCCGACCGCAGCGGTCATGACGCTCTGCAGGTCGTTGACGATACCGTCAAGGTCGAGTCCGCCGAACAGCAGGCGGTACGAGAAGCCCATGACCGCGCCGTAGACGAGGGTGAAGCTCGCGAACGGCACCCCGCCGGCCAGAAGCGCGAGGCCCGACCCCAGTCCGACCGTCGAGAGCATCCACGGCACGCGTTCGAGCGAGACGGTGAAGGGGATGGCCGCGGTGAAGCCCATCACCGCGAGAAGGTATCCGGCCGCCCCGATGCCGGCGCCGACGCGGAGCATCCGGATGTTCAGCCACGGTGCGAGCACGCCGACGGCGACGACCAGGACGACGACCGTGCCGACGAGGGCGATGTACCAGTCGGGGAGCGTCGCACCGCCGCCGGTCATGGGGGGTGCGGCGAGAGCGATGACGACCACGATGCAGGCCGCCGTGACGGCGAGGACGCGCCGACTGACGAGCTCCGTCCCCCCGACGTCAGCCACGCGTCGGTCCCGGCAGGAAGCCGTCCTCCACGCCCCGCCGATACAGGTCGATCTTCGTCGCCGCCGGCCGACCGATCTGCTGATAGATACTCCGGATGCGGCGAAGGTGATCGTCGACCGTGTTCTCGCTGACGTACAGCCGGCTCGCGACCTGCTTCGCCCCCAAGCCGGAGGCGTAGAGGGAGAGCACCTGTCGCTCCCGGTCGGTCAGGGGAGCGGCATCCATGAGCGGGTCGGTGTCGAGCGCTGAGGCCCACTCGGGGCTGACCGCCAGCCGTCCTCGTGCCGCGTCGAGCAGCGAGGCGCGCAGCACCTCGCTCCGCGCGGACTTGCGCAAGAGCCCCTCCGCGGCGGTGCGCGCGGCCTCGCGGACGAGGTAGGGATCTTCCGCCGAGGTCAGCACGACGACCGCGGCACCCCACTCGCGCAAAGCCTCGACGTTCTCGGCGGGGCTGCTCCCGTCGCGGAGGCTGAGGTCCAGCAGCACGATGTCCGCATCGCGCGGGCGGGATACGAGGGCAGAGACGGTGGGCGCGTGTCGCGCGAACGCCAGGCCGTCCGTGTCGGCGAGGATCCCCTGGATGGCGAGGGCGATGAGCTCGTGGTCGTCGACGATCGCGATCATCGTGGCATCCGACACCGCGCCGTTCCTCTCTCCCCCGCCCCCAGTATGGCCGAGCACGCGTTCACCCGCGCACTCACCTACCCGTGGCCCGCGCCGCTCGCACCTCTCCACCAGTTCACTTGTCGCAAAGGGCGAGGTCCACGCCGCGGGGGCCACCATTTGCGACAAATGAGCGGAGGCGGAGAGCGGAGGCGGAGAGCGGAGGCGGAGAGCGGAGGCGGAGAGCGGAGGCGGAGAGCGGAGGCGGAGAGCGGAGGCGGAGAGCGGAGGCGGAGAGCGGAGGCGGAGAGCCGGGGCGGAGCGCCACCCGTCAGCGGAAGCGGCGGCGGTAGACCAGGTTCGCGACGAGGTAGGCCGCGACGAGGATGCCGACGCACCACGCCAGCGCGACCCAGATGGCGCCGCCCACGGGATCCCCCGCGAAGAGCGCGCGGATCGTGTCGACGATCGGGGTCACCGGCTGGTTCTCGGCGAACCACGCGACGGGCGCGGGCATCGTGTCGGTCGGCACGAAGGCCGAGCTGAGGAACGGCAGGAAGATGAGCGGATACGAGAACGCGCTGGCGCCGTCGACGGTCGAGGCCGAGAGCCCTGCGATGACGGCGACCCACGTCAGCGCGAGCGTGAAGAGGACGAGGATGCCGAACACCGCGAGCCACGCGAGCACACCCGCACCGGTGCGGAACCCGAGGAGGAGCGCGACGCCGACGACGATGGCGAGCGAGACGAGATTCGCCACGAGCGACGTCAGGACGTGCGCCCACAGGATGCTCGATCGCACGATCGGCATCGACTGGAACCGCTCGAACACCCCGCCCTGCAGGTCGAGGAACAACCGATACGACGTGTAGGCGATCCCCGAAGCGATCGTGATGAGCAGGATGCCGGGGAGCAGATAGTCCACGTAGGGCATCGCCCCGGTCTCGATCGCACCCCCGAAGACGAAGACGAACAGGAGCATGATGGCGATCGGCATGACGGCGGTCGTGACGATCGTGTCGGGGCTGCGGAGGATGTGACGCAGCGACCTGCCGGTGAGGACGGTCGTGTCGCCGACGACGTGCGCGGTCATCACGCGACCTCCTTCTTGTCGGTGCCGATGAGGGCGAGGAAGATCTCCTCGAGCGTCGGCTGCTTCTCGACGTACTCGACCTTCGCCGGCGGGAGGAGGGCCTTCAGCTCGGCGAGGGTGCCGTTCACGATGATCCGCCCTTCGTGGAGGATGGCGATCCGATCGGCGAGCTGCTCGGCCTCGTCGAGGTACTGGGTCGTCAGGAGGACGGTCGTACCGCCCGCTGCGAGCTCCCTGATGGCGTTCCAGACGTCGATGCGACCCTCGGGATCGAGTCCCGTCGTCGGCTCGTCGAGGAAGATCACCGGCGGGTCCCCGATGAGGCTCATCGCGATGTCGAGCCGACGGCGCATGCCTCCCGAATACGTCCCGGCACGACGGTTCGCGGCATCCGTCAGCGCGAAGCGCCGCAGCAGACCGTCCGCGATGCGGCCAGGGTCGTCGAGGTGGCGGAGCCGCGCCACCAGCACGAGGTTCTCGCGCCCGGTGAGGATCTCGTCGACGGCCGCGAACTGGCCCGTGAGGCTGATCGACCGCCGCACCTCGGCGGCCTGCGCACCGACGTCGAAGCCGTGAACGGCGACCGTCCCGGCATCGGCTTTCGCGAGCGTCGAGAGGATGCGCACGAGAGTCGTCTTTCCCGCGCCGTTCGAGCCGAGGAGCGCGAAGATCGTGCCCCGCGCGACGTCGAGGTCGACGCCGCGGAGGACGTGGAGCGCGCCGAACGACTTCTCGACGCCCTGGACATGGATGGCCGCCTCGGTCACGACTGCTCCTTCTCGGCCTGCCCGATCGCGTCGCGGAGCCGGTTCTGCTCTTTGGCGATCCATGCGCCGATGCCGTAGTTGCTCTTGAACGTCTCGACGAACTCGACGGCGTCGTCACCGACGATGTCGTGCACGGGAGTGCCGTCGGCGGCTGCGCGCTCGAACAGATCGGCGAGGTCGTCGAGCATCGTCATCATGCTCTCGGTGTCGGAGCCGCCCGCGTACAGGAGATAGCGTTCGATCGCATCGACGCTCTCTCGGTAGGGGCTCGGGAACCCGGCCACGCGCGCCTTGTAGGCCCGCCACTGCTTCTTCTGCTCGAGCGATCCGGTGAGGACCTCGATCCACTTCGGCGCCATGTCAGTTCTTCCCTTCGCGGAGCTGCTCCAGTCGCTCTGAGAGGAAGCTCCACGTCCTCCAGAACTCGTTCAAGTACTCGCACCCCTGCTCGTTGAGCGAGTACACCTTGCGCGGAGGGCCCTTCTCGGAGGGGACCTTCTCGACGTCGACGAGTCCGCGCTGCTCGATCCGCACGAGGAGCGCGTAGACCGTGCCCTCGGCGATGTCGGCGAACCCCTCGTCTCGGAGCCACGACGTGATCTCGTATCCGTATGCCGCACGCTGGGCGAGGACCGCGAGGACGATCCCCTCGAGCACGCCCTTCAGCATCTCCGTGGCCTGCTTGCCCATGGCATCCCTACTACTCAGTGTTGCTAACTACCGGTACATAGTGACACTGAATAGCGGATGCCGCAACCCCCAGCTCGCTCGTCTCAAAGGGCGAGGCGCTCCGCGGGGTCAGGCGTGCGGGGAGAGATCGGGACGGATGCGGGTGCCGAAGCGCTCCTCGAGCGCCGTGAGCGCTGCGTACCACCCGGCGAGGCCGTGCACGCCCGGACCGGGGGCGGTCGAGGCCGAGCTCAGGTACAGTCCGGCCACGGGTGTGCGCCACGGGCGCGGGCTCAGGATGGGCCGACGGGCGAGCTGCCACAGGTCAGGGGCGCCGGCGGCGATGTCGCCGAGCGGATAGTTGGGGTTGTGCTGATCGAGGTCCATCGCCGTACGCGACGAGACGGCGAGGATCGTGTCGCGGAACCCCGGCGCGAAGCGCTCGATCTGCGCGATGACGGCGTCGGCCCGATCGACGTCGGACCCGGCCGGAACGTGCGTGTACGTCCAGAGCGTGTGCGCACCCTCCGGCGCACGACCCGGGTCCCACGTCGTCGGCTGCGACGCCAGCACGTAGGGCGAGTCGGGCATCCGACCCCTCGCGACCTCGCGCTCCCCCGCCGCGAGCTCGGCGCGTGAGCCGCCCACGTGAACGGCCGCCGCCTCGCCGACGCGCGGATCGCTCCACGGCACGGGCGCGCTGAGCGCGAAGTCGACCTTCGCCGCCGCGTTGCCGTACCGGAAGCGCGTGAGTGCGCGGCGGTACCGATCCGGGAGACCCTTCCCCGCCATCCGCACGAGGGCGTGCGGCGTGACGTCGAGGAGCGTCGCGCGGGCGCGCGGCAGCTCGTCGAGGTCCCGGATGCGCGTCCCCGTCACGATCTCACCGCCGTGCGCGCGGAGATCATCCGCGAGCGCATCGGCGATCGACTGGCTGCCACCGAGGGGGATGGGCCAGCCGCGACCGTGCGCGTAGGCGGTGAGCGCGAGTCCCGCGCCGGCGGCCGGGATGCTCGGGAGCGGCAGGATCGCGTGCGCGGAGACGCCTGTCAGCATGGCGGGCGCGACGTCCTCGGTGAATCGCGTGTTCCACAGGAACGACCCCTGCTCGGCCGACCTGAGCGCGAAGAGCGCCGCCGTGACGGGATCGTCGGGGATCCGCACGAGGGGCGACCCCGTGAAGGCTGCGACGCGTCCTGCGCGCTGGACGAGCGGGCGCATGAGCGCCTCGTACGAACGGCCGTCGCGTCCGAGTGCCTCTGCCGTGCGTGCGAGGTCACGGTAGGCGATCCCGGCCCGTCCACCGTCGAGCGGATGCGCGTAGGAGACCTCGGGCAGCACGAACGGGATCCGCTCGCGCAGTCCGAACTCCCGGAAGAAGCGCGACTCGAAGGCGAGCGGATGAACCGCGGAGCAGACGTCGTGACGGAACCCGGGAAGCGTCAGCTCCCGCGTCGCGGTTCCACCACCGATCTCGTCCGATGCCTCGAAGACGATGACGCGCAGACCGGCGCGTGCGAGCGTGACGGCCGCCGCGAGCCCATTCGGTCCGGCGCCGACCACGACGGCGTCGAGGTCGGATCGGGCGCTCGCCTGCGGCATCCGTCAGTCCCTCTCTCGATCGGCGGTCGTGGGCTCGACAGCACGGGCGGCCATGCCTTCGGCGAGGTAGGCGAGGCGATGGAGTGTCTCGGCGTTCCGCCACCGCATGAGCGGATCGAAGATCACGCGGGGAACCCAGTGGCCCGGGCCCCGCACGGCTTCTTCCTGGATGCGCACGACGCAGCCGTCCCCGCGCGGCTTGACGTCGATGACGATCCCCGCCTCGCCGATCGGCCACCCTTTCGCGCGCATCGCGAAGCGGTGCGACGGCGACCAGTCCACGACCTCGGTGACGTCGTCGATCACGAGCGGCCAGACCCCGAACGAGTGGTGGAGCCTGCTGCCGACCGCCGGCCATGCGTCGTCGACGTCGCGCATGCGGGAGGCTCCGACGACCCACGAGGGGTAGAGCCAGGCGTCGCGGAAGACCCGGAAGACGTCGTCCGGTGAGCAGTGGAGGAATCGCGTGTTCCTGGCCATGGGACTCCCCTCATCGCGACGAGCCTCCAGCTTGTCACGGCGGGTTCGATGATCGCGAGGCGGTTGACGGGCCCCGACGTCGCCGCTAGACCGCCGGGTGTAGCGCGGGCACACGCATGGCGCAACCCTCCTGTGTAGGCGGGAACGCTGACGCACAATCTGGTGTGCACCGGCACGAGGAGGAGCCCAAATGACGCTAGCCGTCCCGCTCGATCGACGCTCGACCATCGCGGATTCCCGCGGCCCGCTCAGCCGCGCGGTTCTGGACGCTCTCGTCGACGGCCCCGAAGATTCGCTCGTCCGCCTCGCCGCGCGCGCCGTCGCGGAGAGCACCGACGTCTCGCGCGACGAGGACGTGCAGCTCGCTCTCTTCCTGCTGTACTCCCTGCACTACGGATCGCTTCAGGACGCCGGTGTCGGAGCCGCCGACCGCGAGTGGGATCCGCATCTGCTCGCGGCGCGTGCCGTCCTGGAGCGCGCGTTCGAGGAGCAGATCCGCCGGGACGTCGATCTGCCGGAGCTCCCAGAAGCGTCCGCACCCGCCGTCGCCGAACTCCTCTTCGCACTGACGGCACCCGAGCCCGGGCCGAGCCTGTCGCGGTTCGTCGCGAAGTCGGCGACCCTCGAGCAGGTGCGGGAATTCCTCATCCATCGCACGATCTACACGCTGCGTGAAGCCGACCCGCACTCGTGGGCGATCCCGCGACTGACGGGCCGGGCCAAGGCCGCACTCGTCGAGATCCAGTCCGACGAGTACGGCGGGGGTGACCCCGCGCGCGTCCACGCCACGATGTTCGCGCGGACGGTCCGCGGCGTCGGCCTCGACGACGCGTACGGCGTCTACCTGAACGCCGTACCGGCTGTCACGCTCGCGTCCCACAACCTCATGTCCTTCTTCGGCCTGCACGCGCGACTACGGGGCGCCATCGTCGGTCACCTCGCGGCGTTCGAGATGACCTCGTCGATCCCCAACCGCATGTACGGCGACGGGTTCCGCCGCCTCGGCTTCGGCGATGAGGTCACCGCGTACTTCGACGAGCACGTCGAAGCCGACGCCGTCCACGAGCAGATCGCAGGCCACGATCTGGCGGGTGCTCTCGCCGAGGACGAGCCCGCGCTGCTCGCCGACATCGTGTTCGGCGCCGCCGCATGCCTCGCCTACGACGCGCGCGTGGGCGAGCACATCCTGGCGGCCTGGCAGGATGGCCGCAGCTCGCTGCGGGCGCGCGAGGCCATGTGATGGAGCCCCGCCCCACGACCATCACGGCGTACCCCGACGGACCCCTCATCGTCCGCGGGGAGGCGGTCCTCATCGACGAGCACGGGGAGCCGATCCGCCAGCCGCGCCGAACTGTCGCGCTGTGCCGGTGCGGCGTCTCTGCGATCAAGCCGTGGTGCGACGGTACGCACAAACTGACGGGCTTCCGGACGTCGCCGGGCGCCGCGGACGTGGGCGGGCGATGATGCTCACGAGACTGTGGCTCGTGAGGCACGGAGAGAGCATCGCGAACGTCGCCGCGACGAGGGCGGAGCGCGACGGTGTCGAGGTCATCCCCATCGACGTGCGCGACGCAGACGTCCCCCTGTCGTCGACGGGGAGGGAACAGGCCGCCGCCCTCGGCCACTGGCTCGCTCGGCACGGCGATGGGATCGAGGCCTTCTACGCGTCTCCGTATCTGCGTGCGCGCGAGACGCTCGCGATCGGGCTCGACGCTTCCGGACGGGACACCGACGCTTCCGTCTTCATCGATGAGCGCCTCCGCGATCGCGAGTTGGGGATCCTCGATCTGCTCACCCGCACGGGCGTGGCGCGGCGTCATCCCGAAGAGGCCGAGCGCCGCCGCCACCTCGGCAAGTACTACCATCGCCCGCCCGGCGGTGAGTCGTGGGCCGACGTCGCACTGCGACTGAGGTCCTTCCTCGCTGATGCGGAGGCGCGCCATGAGGAGTCGGCCCTGATCGTCGCGCACGACGCCGTCGTGATGCTGATCCTGTCGCTCCTCCTTCCCCTCGACGAGTCTCAGCTCCTCGAGTTCGCGGCATCGCGCACCGTGCTCAATGCCTCCGTCACGCACCTCGAGAGATCGTCCGACGGTTGGGGTCTCGTCGAATTTTCGAACGTCGCGCATCTCCAGGTCGAGGGCGCAGATGTGACGGCGCACCCGGGGAGCCCCGATGTCGAACCGGAGTGAGACGATCACGCCGTCCACGCTGCGTGCGTGGGGGCTTCCCGACCCCGGTGAGTCCAAGAAGAGCAGAGGACGGATCATCGTCGTCGGCGGGTCGAGGCGGACGCCGGGAGCCGTCGTGCTGGCGGGCGAGGCGTCGCTCCGGGTCGGCGCGGGCCGGCTGGGAGTCGTCGTCCCGAAGTCGGTGGACGCGCAGCTGGGCGCTGTCATCCCAGAGGCCGCGGTCTTCGCGCTTCCCGACGACTCCACGGAGCCACTGTCCCGCGTCGTCCGCGACGAGATCGCACGCGCGGACGCCGTCCTCGTCGGCCCGGGGTTCGACGATCCCGGCGAGACCCGCGCGACGCTGACGCGGGTTGCGGAGTGCGAGCCGCGAACCCTCGTCCTGGACGCGTACGCCCTCGGCATCCTTCCCGATGTCGACCGCACGATGCTCCCCGATCGGCTCATCCTGAACCCCAACACCGAGGAGACGGCGATCCTGCTCGGCCGTGACCTCGGCGACGACCGGATCGCCGACCTCGGCGATGTGGCCGAGCGCTACGACGCGGTCGTGAACTGCTACGGCGACATCGTGGACGCCGTCGGGAACTCATGGCGGATCGCCGCGGGCGGGCCCGGACTCGGGACATCCGGCTCTGGCGACGTCCTTGCGGGGGCGATCGCGGGCATGGCGGCGCGGGGCCTGGAGCCCGCTGCGGCGGCGGCCTGGGGAGCATGGGTCCACGCTCGCGCGGGCGACCGGCTCACGGACCGCGAGGGGCTCGGCTTCCTGGCGCGCGACATCGCCGCCGAGCTGACCCTTGCCCTGCATGAGACACTCGCTCCACAGACCTCCGCGTGAAGGGAACAGGTCACGATGTCGACTACCGCGACGAAGGAATCGGCTACCGCCACGAAGGATGAAGCCGCGCGCGCCGTCGAGCGCCTGCGGGTCGCGGAAGCCCGCCTGTCACGGAGACGCCAGACGCAGTGCGGCCCCAGCGAGACCGCCCGCGCGGCGATGCGTTTCATCTACGACAGCGCGGACGAATCCCGCCCCATCACGCCGACCGACATCGCCGAGCACGTCGGCGTTTCGACGGCGTCGATGGCCGGCATCCTCCACGGCCTCCGCCAAGGCGGTCTCGTCACGTTCACGAAGAACCCCGACGACGGCCGGAGCAAGTTCGTCGTGCCACTCGACCGCAACGCCGACCTGGAGGACTTCGACCCCCTCACGACCCACATCCGCCGGCTTGCCGAGCGACTGTCGGCCGAGGATGCCGCGGTGCTGTCGCACTTCCTCGATCAGGTCACTTCCGCAGTCGAGCGTGAGTGCCGTTAGCCCCGACGCCGGCCATCGAGGCAGTCGGTTCGGGAGCCGCCTTCAGCCCGCCTGAACTGTTGGCCTCGTGCATGAGCTGCTCGACCCACATGCGGTTGATCTCCGCGGGGCGTCCGCCGTAGAAGTGGAAGACGAGCGAGACGGCCGGGTGGATCCACAGGCTCGTCGTGCCGGCGGCGTCGGAGTGGTGGAACATGAACGGCTCGGCTCGGCGCAGCTTGTTCATGAAGACGATACGCAGATGGGAGAGCAGGCGATCGTCGATGTCGAACGTGCGCTGGTGCCCGCCGTAGTGCAGTTTTCCCACGTGGGCCAAACTAGTTCTCCGCGCCGCTACGGCTAATTCCGGCTAACCAGCCTAGCTATCTCCCGCCGATCGTCCTCCCCCGTCGGATACGCTCGATCCGTGACAGCTGCGCCCCGCATCGACCGCAACTGGTCGGGAAACCTGCGATACGGATTCTCCCGGTTTGTCGAGCCGACGAGCATCGACGAGCTGCGCGGCATCCTGTCGCACGCGGATGCCGCGAAGGCGGTCGGCTCCCGCCATAGCTTCAACGCGATCGCCGACACGACGGGGACACATGTCTCGATGGCGGGCCTCTCTGCCCGGATCGAGATCGACGCAGCCGCGAAGCGCGTCCGTGTCTCGGGCGGGATGCGGTACGGAGAACTCGCGCGCGGACTCGACGCCGAGGGCTGGGCGCTGTCGAACCTCGCGTCGCTGCCGCACATCTCGATCGCCGGTGCGGTTGCGACGGGAACGCACGGGTCGGGGGATGCCGTGGGCTCGCTCGCCTCCGCCGTCAGGGGAGTCGAGTTCGTCACGGCATCAGGAGACGTCGTCGAGCTGCGCGAGGGCGACTCCCGCTTCGACGGCGCGGTCGTGTCCCTCGGCGCGCTCGGGGTCGTCACGCGACTCGAGCTGGCGATCGAGCCGAGCTTCGACGTCGCCCAGACGGTGTATCGCGGCATCCCCCTCGACGCCGTGCTCGATGACCTCGGGGCGGTGACGTCGTCGGGATACAGCACGTCGATGTTCACGACGTGGCGCGATCCCGACACGATCGACCAGCTCTGGGTGAAGCGCCGCCTCGATGCGCCGGCGCAGCTTCCCGGCTTCCTCACGACCGAGCAGGAGGCCCGCGAGCCCGTGCATCCTCTCGAAGGGATCTCGGCGGAGTCCTGCACGGAGCAGCTGTCCCAGCCGGGACCGTGGCTCGCGCGCCTTCCTCACTTCAAGCTCGAGTTCACACCGTCCAACGGCGAGGAGCTGCAGAGCGAGTACCTCGTCCCCCGCCGTCACGCCATCGACGCGATCCAGGCCATCCGGAGCCTCACCGGGCTTGTCTCGCCCCTCCTCCAGGTGTGCGAGATCCGCACGGTCGCGGCCGATGGGCTGTGGTTGTCGCCCGCGTACGACACCGACGTCATCGGCATCCATTTCACGTGGAAGCCGGATCAGGATGCCGTCAGCCGGGCGCTCCCCCGCATCGAGGACGCCCTCGCGGGTTTCGATGCTCGGCCGCACTGGGGCAAGCTGTTCGACCTCGACGGCACCGTCGATCGCGTCGCACACCTCTACCCGCGATGGGGAGACTTCCTCGCTCTCCGCGAAGAGCTCGATCCGCGCGGCGTCTTCGTCAACGAGTTCCTCGCTCGGTTCCTCTGACGGATCGCCCGCTCGACGTGGGCGCCCGTCCTACTCGAGTGAGATCGCCGTCCACGAAACAGGCGGCAGCGTGATGACGACGGCATCGCCGTCGCGTCGAGCAGACGTGTTGTGGCGGGGTGCGACCCGCTCGGGATCCTCCAGAGTGTTCGCGGCGTGGATGTCGTCGTCACTCAGCGTCACCGCCGATGTCACCGTGAGACCGCCGAGCGTCGTGCTGTCGATCGTGAGCGTCGCCTCTTCCGTGAGGCTGCGGTTGACGGCGAAGACGGCGGTGCGCCGACCGTCCTCGTCGTGCGTCGCGACCGCGTCCACGAGGGGCACGTCGCCGTACTCGGCGGTGGGATAGGTCGCCACGTCGAGCTTGAGCTCGAGGGCGGCACCGCGGGCGAGCTCGGACGTGATCGCGAAGGGGAAGAACGTCGTCTGGCGCCAGGCCTGTCCGCCGGGCTCGGTCATGATGGGGGCGATGACGTTGACGAGCTGCGCGAGGCTCGCGGACGTCACGCGATCGGCATGGCGCAGCAGCGAGATCAGCAGATTGCCGAAGACGACCGCGTCGATGACCGAGTACGCGTCCTCCAGCAGGCGCGGAGCGACCGGCCACTCGCGGGGATCCGTGATCTTCTCGACGTCGTTGTAGCGCGACTGGTACCAGATGTTCCACTCATCGAACGAGATGTCGATGGTCTTGTCGCTGTGCCGCACGGCCTTGACGTGGTCTGCGGTGGCGACGACATCGTCGATGAAACGGTCCATGTCGACAGCCGAGGCGAGGAAGCTCTCGTAGTCGCCGTCCTTCGGCTCGTAGTAGGCGTGGCAGGAGATGTAGTCGACGTCGTCGTAGGTCTGCTCCAGGACGATCCGCTCCCACTCACCGAAGGTCGGCATCTGAGCCCCCGAGCTGCCACATGCCACGAACTCCAGATCGGGGTCGACCTGCCGCATCGCCCGCGCGGTCTTCGACGCGAGCTGTCCGTATTCGAGCGCCGTGCCGTGACCGAGCTGCCACGGTCCGTCCATCTCGTTGCCCAGGCACCACATCCGGATGTCGTGCGGCTCGGCAGACCCGTGGGCGATGCGCGCGTCGGACAGGCGGGTTCCCGACGGGATGTTGGCGTACTCGAGGACGTCCAGCGCTTCCTGGATTCCGCGGGTGCCGAGATTGACGGCGTACATCACCTCGCTGCCGACGATCCGCGCCCAGTCGACGAACTCGTTCAATCCGATCTCGTTCGTCTCCGTCGAATGCCACGCGAGGTCGAGCCGGCGCGGTCGCTCACCACGCGGTCCGACCCCGTCCTCCCACCGGTACCCCGAGACGAAGTTGCCGCCGGGGTACCGGATCGTCGAGACACCGAGCTCGCGAACGAGGTCGATCACGTCGCCGCGGAATCCCGCGCCGTCGGCCGAGGGATGGCCCGGCTCGTAGATGCCGTCGTAGACGCACCGGCCGAGGTGCTCGACGAAAGCCCCGAAAAGGCGCCGGTTGACGGGCCCGACGGTGAAGTGCGGGTCGATGGTCAGGTGTGCTGTGATCACGCGTGTCTTTCGGTGGAGTGTGGGGCGAGCGGACGAACGGAACGCGTCAATACGCGACGGGTGGCGGGCCGAGGCGAGCGAGCAGCGCCGCGAGTGCGGCGTAGGCCTCGTCACGATAGGCCGTCAGGTCTCCCGTGCGCTCCGTGGGAGTCGCGAGGTACCCGCGACCGGTCTTGACGCCCTTCTCTCCGCGCTCGACGTGTTCGACGAGCGACGCCGGAGCGGTGTAGCGATCCGGGTACGCGTCGTGGAGCGAGCCGTAGCAGAACCGGTAGACGTCCAATCCTGCGATGTCCGCGATGGCGAACGGGCCGAAGAACGGCAGGCGGAAACCGAATGTCGTGCGCGTGATGAGGTCGACCTGCTCGGCGGTCGCGACTCCTTCTTCGACGAGACGGGATGCTTCCCCGAACAGGGCGTACTGCAGCCTGTTGAGCACGAAGCCCGTCACATCCTTGATCGGCACGCCCGTCTTGCCGCACTCACCGAGGAGCGTCACGACGGCCTCGACGACATCCTTGCGCGTGGTCTCGTGAGGAATGACCTCTACGCCGGGGATGAAGGGTGCCGGATTGCTGAAGTGCACTCCGAGGAAGCGCTCGGGGAGGTGGACCGCCTCTGCCAACACGCCGATCGCGATCGTCGAGGTGTTGCTGCCGATGATCGCGTCCGGCGCGCAGGCCGCGCTGATGCGGCTCAGGGTCTCGCTCTTGAGCTCGAGGATCTCCGGGACGGCCTCCTCCACGACGCCCGCCGAGGCGACGGCATCCTCGATCGACTCGGCGGCGCGCACGCGCTCCGCGATGCGAGACGCGGCGTCGGCCGGGAACAGCCCGCGAGAGGCGTAGTCGTCGGCCTCGGCGATGATCCGTCGGCGACTGGCCGCGGCGGTATCCGCGTCGACGTCGGCGAGCGCGACGTTCCTCCCGGAGAGCGCCAGCACCTGCGCGATGCCGCCGCCCATGTATCCCGAGCCGACGACGGCCGTGTGAGATGTCACGATGCTTCTCCTTCGTAGTCGTCGATGAGGCGCACTTTGGCCGCGGACGCCGACTCCGGATCGAACCGGTGGCTCAGCCACTCCGAGACGAGCTTCTTCGCGAGCTCCAATCCGATGACCCGCGCACCGAAGGTGAGCACTTGCGCGTCGTTGCTCAGCACCGACCGCTCGACGGAATAGCTGTCGTGCGCCGTCACCGCCCGGATCCCGCGCACCTTGTTCGCCGTGATCGCGACGCCGAGTCCCGTGCCGCATACGAGGAGGGCGCGATCGGACTCACCGGATGCCACGCGCTGCGCCGCGGCGATCGCGACGTTCGGGTAGGGCGTGGCCTCGCCCGCTGCGACGCCGACGTCGACGACCTCCGAGACGCGCGGGTCGGCCCGGAGGTACTGCGTGAGTGCGTCTTTGTACGCGAGTCCCGCGTCGTCCGCGCCGACCACGATCCGCCATCCCATGGTGCTTCAGCCCTTCGTTTCGCTGCGACGCGCGAGCGCGTCGACGATGATCGAGAACGACGTCGCCCCCGGATCCGGGTGTCCCATGCTGCGTTCGGCGAGCGGCCGCGCACGGCCCCGACGCGGCGTGAGGTCGGCCGTCGCTGCGGCGGCTTCCGCCGCCGCACGCGCCGCGACGGCGAGGGCGGCACCTAGAGACGAACCCGACGAACCCGACGAACCCGCCGCGGCGAGCGCCGCCTCGAAGGGGATCAGCGCGTCGATCATCGTCTTGTCGCCGGGATTCGCGCCACCGAGCTCGACGATCCGCTCCCTCGACCGCGTCACGGCTCGGGCGACGCCCGTGAGTGAGTAGTCGGCGTCGGCATCGAGCGACTCACCGAAGGATGCGAGTGCCGCGCCCCACAGCGCGCCCGACGTTCCTCCCGCCACTTCTGCCCAGTCGTCGCCGGCCGCGGTGAGGACGGCCGACAGGCTGCTGTCGTCGGGGAGCCGACCCGCAGCGGAGACCGCAGCCGTGAGACCACGGAGCATGCCGACGCCGTGGTCGCCGTCGCCCGCGATCGCGTCGAGTTCCCCGAGCTCGCCCGCGTGGACGGCGATCACCTGGCGTGCCGTCTCGAGTGCCCGGCGTGCGGTCCGCGCCGCGTCCCGTGACGCCGGCAAGACGACGACAGCCGCGTCGACCTGGGCGACGTCGCCCGTCGATGGCGCCCTGCGAGGTCTCGTCCTGTCACGACTGCCCGGACCTTCCGTGGAAGGAGCAGCCGATCCTCTCCGGAAGGCCGGCGCCGACGCAGGTGACCGCCACAGCTCCTCGAGTTCGTCGTCGAGCCAGAGGAACGTCAGCGACACCCCGGCCATGTCGAGGCTCGTGACGAGGTCTCCGACGACGGCGTCCGCGATGGGGACACCCTCGTCATGGAGCACGTCTTCGACCTCGGCGTAGAGCAGGTACAGCTCTTCATACGCGACCGCGCCGAGTCCGTTGACGAGCACGACGACGCGCGACGCGTCGCCGGGTCGTTCCTCGAGGAGCGGGCCGATGAGCGTGCGTGCGAGATCCGGTGCCGACTGCATCGGGACATCGCGCACCCCCGGTTCGCCGTGGATGCCGAGGCCGATCGACATCATGCCCGGCGGCACCTCGAACAGCGGGTGCTCGGCACCGGGCATCGTGCACCCCGCGAAGGCGACCCCGTGGGTGAACGTGCGGTCGTTCGCGAGACGCGCGATCCGCTCGACCTCGTCGAGGTCGTCACCGCGTTCGGCGGCAGCGCCGGCGAGATGGAACACGCTCACGATCCCCGCGATCCCCCGACGCTCCTGGACCGCGTCGCGGGGGGCGCTGGCGATGTCGTCGGTGATGAGGACCGTGCGCGCGTCGATCCCTTCGGCGCGCAGCCGGCGCGCGGCTTCGCCGAAGTGGATGACGTCGCCCGCGTAGTTGCCGTACGTGAAGAGCACGCCGCCCCCCGCCTCGGCGGCGTGCGCGACCCGCAGCGCCTGCGCCGTCGACGGGGAGGTGAAGATGTTCCCGCAGATGGCGCCGGCGGCCATTCCGGCGCCGACGTATCCGGCGAAGGCGGGGTAGTGCCCCGAACCCCCGCCGATCAGGACCGCGACCGTGCCCGGCGCAAGCGGAGCAGCTCTCACGACACCGCCGTCGACGGCGGCGACCTCGTCGGCGTGCGCGCGCACGAAGCCGTCGAGGGACCGCGCGACGAAGGTGTCAGGGTCTGTCAAGATCCGTGTCACGAGGAGATCTCCCGCCTCGGCCCCGCCTGCCGCACACGACTCTCCCCCAGACTCACGGGTCCTCTGGGGAGCACGCGTTGGCGCAGATAGTCGCGATTGGCAGCACTCATGCTGAGTCCGTCGCCCCCGTAGTGCTCCGTGCAGATGACGCCCTGGAAACCGTTCGCGAGCGCGATCTTGATCGCCGTGCGGTAGTCGATGACACCGGCTTCGAGGTACGTCGGCACCGCCCACGCGAGCCCCGCCGCGGCATCCTCGTACCTGGCGTAGTTCTTGACGTGCCAGAAGTTCGCGTACGGGAGGGTCGCCTCGAGAAGCTCGCGCCACCCTTCGACCGGACGGGCGAGCCGGACGAGGTTGCCGATGTCCGGGTTGAGTCCGACGGCATCGTCGCCGATCTCCTCCACGAGTCGCACGGCGGATGCCGCCGTCCCGAGGTAGGTGTCCTCGTACATCTCGAGCGAGAGAAGGAGTCCGACATCGCTCGCGTGCGCGCCCAGCTCGCGGAAACCGTGCACTGCGCGGGCCCAGGCGTCGACATCGCCGTCGGGATCCCGGTGCCCGGGTGCCGTCCAGAACCAGAGCTGAGCCGACTGCTCGGGGGTGAGCGCACGATGGAGACCGACCGAGAGAACGCCCGCGCCGAGGAAGGCCGCCGCGTCGATGCAGCGGTGGAGGTAGGCCAGGTGCTGCTCGCCGCGCTCTTCGTCGATGATGCTCTGCCGGATCGCCGACATGCTCGCGGCTCCGACGCCGGCCTGCGTGAGCGCGGACTTGAGGTCTTCGAGCTGCCGCGCAGTGAGATCGCCGTAGTGGATCCACGAGTCGGTGAGATCGACGAGGTCGAATCCCGCCCCGGCGACCTCGGTCAGGTCCGCGAGCCATCGCTCGCTGGGCGCCGAGCCCGGCCCGAGCGGATCGGCGTTTCCCTGCGGGAGCATCGCGGCGGCGATGGGCCACGTGTCAGCGGTCAGCATATGGCACTCCTTCGTCTCGCACACGAGTACGGTACAGGAAATTACAACGTTGCTCTTCAACGTTGTACTTGGGTCACTGGATCTCGCAGGTGCACTCCACCGGGCAGAGTGAAGCACGGTCGGCCGGGAGGAGAGTTCCGGCCGACCGCGCTCCTTTCCTCGACGGTCGTCAGTCGATGGGGAAGAGCGACACCATGAGCAGCCCGGAGTACGTGCCGGGCTGCGTGCCGACCGGCACCTCCAGCTCGAGGTCCGCTCCGAACGTCGCGGTGCCGAAGCGCCCTTCGGCCGTCGCCGACCCCAGATCGGCCGGCGCCTCGAGCCCCGGACCGCCGTCGAGAATCGTTTCCACCGGCGCGCCCGCCGACAGACCAGGACGCGGCGTCAGCAGCTGGGGCGTCCACCCGAGGTGATCCGCCGTCAGAGTCTGACCCGCCGAGGTGAAGGCATCGGCGTGACCGCTCACCGACCATCCACCGACGCCGGCCTGCTGCGCCGTCCGCGAATCCGTGATCGTCACCTCCGGCAGCATCGTGGTCATCCGCAGGCGATCTCCGACGTTCTCGGGGGACGAGAAGGACACGAGCTCACCGAAGTCGGCCACCGACACGGCGAGGACGCCGTTCTCACCCTCCGGGATGACGGCTTCCAGCGGAATGCCCGCGCTCGTGTCGGCCGTGAACAACCGTGGGAGGAGGTCGATGAGCGCCTTCTGCCAGACGTCCCAGCTGTGCGGACCGGGGATCACGGGAGCGAACTCGTGCTCGACTCCGCGGTTCTCCATCGACGCGATGAGACTCAGCGTGTTCTGGTACGTGAAGTCCTGTACGTCGCCGGTGTAGATGCGCAGCAGTGTGGTCCCGGCGTTGATGGCCTCGACATCCGCGTTGCCCGGCACACTGCCGAACGCCGAGAATCCGGAGATGTAGGCGAACTCGCCCGGCGCGGCCCACAGCGTGCTGAGGGCGGCACCCGACCCCATCGACAGGCCCGCGAGGGCACGGTCCTCGGGATCGTCGCTGACGTTGTACGAGGCTTCCGCGGCCGGAACGATCCGCGTACGGATCTCGTTCGGGAAGTTGACCCCGTTGCCGTTGGCCATCACGACCACCATCGGAACGATGTCGCCGTTGCGGTAGTGGTTGTCGAGGATCTGCGCCGCGCGCCCCACCTCGATCCAGTCGGTCCAGGTCTGCCCACCGCCGTGCTGGAGATAGAAGACGGGGTATGCATCCTGGCGCTCCGGGTCGTACCCGGGTGGCGTCCACACGTACGCCGAACGCTCCTGACTGTTCGCCGTGCTCGTGTACGACATGATCGAGACCGCTCCGCGCTCGCCCTCAGGGACATCGCCCGTATAGCGACCGCGAAGAGTGTCTCCCGGCACGAAGAACGTGCTCCAGTTCGGCTCCGAGGTGACGCTCGTCGGGTTGCTCGCGTCCTTGCGATCGGAGCCCTCCACGACGAACTTGTAGTAGTAGGAGCCGCCCTCGAGCGGGATCGTGAGCCGCCAGCGTCCATCGGGCTGCTTGACCATGGGCGTCCTCGGCCAACTGCCGGACGGTCCGAAGTTGCCCCAGACCGTGACGTTGTTCGCATCGGCGAACTCCGCGCCGGTCTCGAAGGTCACGACACCGTTCTCGTCGACCCACGGCGTCGGCGTCGTCCCCGGCGCCGGAAGGGAGTGCGGCGTGAACGGAAGATGGCCCTCACTCGGTCCTGCGTCACCGTCCGCCTGGAACAGTCGCTGGGCGAAGTCGTGAAGGCTCTTCTGCCACGTGTCCCACGTGCCGCCGGTTTCGGGGTCGGAGCCGTCCGACTGGAACTCGACCCCCGCGGCGGCGAACTTGTCGACGAGGCTGACCGTGGAGCCATAGGCGGGGTCGGTGACGTTGCCCGCGTAGATCCGGATGAGGTCCGTCGCGTCGTTGATCTGCGCAGCCTTGGTCGCACTGACGCTGCTGACCAGTCGTCCCGAGAACGACCCGACCTGCGAGAACTCACCCGTGTCGGTCAGGAGCAGGGTCAGCGCTTGCGACGCGCCGCGCCCGATGCCGGCGATCGCACGATCCGCCGGATCGTCGGAGACGTTGAATCCGTCCTCGGCGGCCGGAACGATGTTGTCCAGCACCTCCACGCGCGCGTCGGTCGAATCACCGTCGCCCATGACGACGACCATCGGCTCGATGTCGCCCTCCACGGCGAGATTGTCGAGGATCTGCTTCAGCCGCCCGAGCTCCGTCCACTCGCGATAGCTCCGCCCCTGATCCGGCAGGAGGTAGAGCACGGGATAGGGCTCCTCGCGGTCTTCGTCGTAGCTCGGCGGAGTCCATACGAGTGCCGAGCGATCCGCGTCCGCGACCGTGCTCTCGTACGTGATCTCCTGCAGCTCACCGCCCGACGGCACGTCCGCCAACCACTCGGCACCCGGACCCGGCACAAAGAGCGTGTTCCATGCCGGCTTCGACGTGACCTGCTGCGGGCTCGCCGGGTTGCGGAAGGCGACGGCATCCTGATTCCATGCCGGCCGCGCGGTGTACTGGTAGTAGTAGAGGCCGGGATCGAGGGGGCCGATCGTCGACGTCCAGTTCCCTCCGCTCGACCCCATGTTGAGCGTCGTCCAGGTCTTCCCGGGCGCGAAGTTGCCTTCCACGGCGACGACCGTCCCGGTGATGCCCGTCGCCGGCTGAATCGCGGCATTGGGAACCGTGAAGCGGTACAGGTCGGGGAACGGGTTGGGCACTTCCGCCACCCACGGGTCGTCCGCCGCGGTGGCGGGCTGCGCCGCGAGAAGCGACCCCGCTCCCACGACGACCGCTGTAACCAGTGCGGTCCACGTACGGCGATGACGGCGACGCCGTCTTGATTGGGTCTCTCTCACCTTCGATTTCCTCTCATCGTGTGCACGACAACGAGAATCCCGAAGCGGATTTACAACGTCGTACATCCATCTCTTCACCACACTGGCCGTCACGCGCAGGCCTGTCAAGGTGCAATTTCTCACGTTGTATATTTGGTTGCGATTCACCGCGATCGCCTTGTCAACCCCCTTCAGGAGACAGCGAATGTGACAGAGGCTTGCCTCATGACGATCGAGTCCGACGCGGAACACCGGCTCATCGTCCACGCGCTCAACCGCACCGCGTGGCGTCTGTGCGACCGCGCTTTCGACCCCAGCGACGCCGACAGCATCGTGGCCTACATCGAGCTCCGCGGCACGGGCGAGTACGAGGTCGCCTGGGTGCGCGGCGGGGGTGGAGTGCAGACGTACACGACCCTCAAAGAGGTCCTCGACGCCGCGATGGAACATGGCCGCGCCGTCGTCCCGCGGTCAGGTCGGCGGCCGAACCCCATCCCCGCTCGCCCGCCTCTGCGTCGCCGGACGCGCGGGGCGAGGTGACCTAGACGCTCGCCGGCACGGACATGGAAGCCAGGGCGAGGATGCCGCGACGAGCGGACTCCACCGCCGCGGCCACCGCGCCGACCGCCACCACCTCGGCGCCGAGAGGGGAGGCGACCAGGTGCGGTGCGGGCAGATCGAGCTCCGTCGGAAGCAGCCGCCGAGCAACGACGAGGACGTCCTCGATGTCATCGGACACCGCGCCCGAGACGACGATCCGCTCACTGTCCAGGATGCTGCCGAAGACGCCGGCCACGCGCGCCACCATCGACCCCGCCCTTTCGACGATGCCCTGCGCCGAGACGTCGCCCTCGCGCGCGAGCTGCAGCACCCTGCGCGGAGTGTCCACCGTGATGCCACCTCGAGCCAACGGATGTCCGGGCAGGATGTCGCCCGCCGCGACCGCTTCGCGCACCCATTCACCGATGCGATAGCCGATGCCCCCGACCTCTCCGACACCGACGACGTTGTCGAACGCGACCATTTCACCCGCGCCGCCGTGCGTGCCCCGCAAGAGTGCGCCGTCCACGACGATCCCGGCGCCGAGCCGCATGCCGGCCAGGAGCGCGACGAAGTCGCGGCAACCCACAGCTGCCCCCACGCTCCCTTCGGCGACCGCCGTGAGCGACGCGTCGTTCTCGACCCGCACGACCGGCGCCCATTCGGCGACGAGATCGATCAAGCCGGGGTTCATCCGATCCCAGAAGCCGTCACGATGTCGCGGCGATCGACCTGAGCGATCGACGGGCGCGGGAACCCCGAGGCAGACCGCGACGACGTCGGCCCGCGACACCCCCGCAGCGATCAGCGCGTCGTCGATGGCGGACTCCACCGCCTCCCGCCGCTCGTCGACGGAGTCGTGGTCCTCGCCGGGTTCGCTCGTCGCCGAATGGAGGACGCGGCCGCGCAGGTCGGCCACCATCGCGACGATGTGCGCCCGCCCGGCATCCACCCCCACGACGACCCCCGCATCGGCGCGGAACGCGAACCGGCGGGCGGGGCGTCCCTTGCGATACTCGCCGCCCGCCCGGGCATTGGAGAGTTCGTGGACGAGGCCGCGCGCGATGAGCTCGTCGATCGCCTCGATCGTCGTCGATCGCGTGAGTCCCACGACGGGCATCGCGTCGTTGGAGGTGAACGTTTCGGCGTCCCACGCGAACTGGAGGATCGCATCCACGCTCGCGCGGCCGGATCTGCGCGCCTCCTCGCCGGGGTCGAACATCCTCTTGACCTCCCTGGTCTCTTGTTGCATTATGGTCGAACACCATTTGATTCGGTTACAAAATTTAGTCTTCGAACCAAAATACTCCGATGACGGATGAAAGGACGACGACGTGCCTGAACTTCGACGACGTACACGGCTGCTCTCGGCCGTGCTCGGCATGGCGGTGGCAGCGACGACCTTCGCAGGATGCGCGACCGCAGGCGCCCGGGGCGCCGAGACCGTGCGGTTCCACCTGAGCAAGCCCGAGGCCATCCCCTATTTCCGCGACCTCATCTCGCAGTACAACTCGTCGCAGAGTGACGTGCGGGTCGTTCTCGACACGTCGTCCAACCTGCAAGCGGGGTTCCTCCGCAACAATCCCCCGGACCTCGGTCTCCTCAACTACAACATGGAGATGGCGCGCTTCATGGAGCGCGGCGCCCTGAGCGACCTGTCGGACATGCCCGAAGCCGATCGGATCCTTCCCGAAGTGCAGGATCTCGTCGACCAGTACGCGACCTACCCCGGCCGCACGAGCGTGCTCCCCTACTCGGTCATGGCCGCCTCGGTCATCTACAACGTGGAGATCTTCGAGTCGCTCGGCGTCGAGGTTCCACAGACGTGGGACGAGCTCATCGCCGCGTGCGAGGCCTTCCAGGAGGCCGGCATCGACCCCTTCTACGGCACCTTCAAGGACCCGTGGACCGTCGCGCAGGGGTGGTTCGACTACTCCGTCGGCGGCATGGTCGACGTCGCCGCGTTCTACGACGAGATGAACGAACTCGGCACCGAGGTCGGACCCGACTCCGATGTCTCGTTCGAGAAGACGCTGGGCGAGCCGACGACCCGTATGCAGGAACTCGCGGAGAACTACACCAACGCGGATGCCGCAAGTCGAGGCTACGGAGACGGCAACCTGGCCTTCGCGCAGGGCGAGGCCGCGATGTACCTCCAGGGCCCGTGGGCGTTCGGCGAGATCGCCAAGACGAACCCCGACCTCGAGCTCGGAACCTTCCCGCTCCCGATGACCGACGATCCGGCCGACCTCGAAGTCCGCGTGAACATCGACCTCGCCGCCTGGATCCCCGAGGCATCCCGGCACAAGGAGGCCGCGCGGTCGTTCCTGTCGTACCTCTTCCAGCCCGATGTGATGGACGCCTACAACGCGGCGCAACTGGGCTACGGCACGACGACGGATGCCGCGCCCGTGACCGACCCGCGCATTCTCGGCATGAAGGAGTACTTCGACGAGGCGCGGTTCTATCAGGGTGCGTCGAAGGCGATCCCCCTCACGATCCCGACCGAGAACTACATGCAGGCCGTTGCCCTCGGAGCCGACGTCGAATCGACGCTGCGCGTGATGGATGCCGATTGGGCCCGACTGGCCCTTCGCCAATAGACCGCGACGATCACGAGAACAGAGAGCAGGCAGACGAATGGCAACGACGACGGCGACGCTGACGACGTCGGCCGCCCCCCGCGGCGGACGCAGAACAGCACCAGGCAGCACGGCTCCGCGGAGGCGGCGGAAGGTCGAGGGCGTCTACTACCTCTTCCTTCTGCCGAGCCTCATCCTCTTCACCCTGTGCATCACGGTGCCGGCGCTCATCGGCATCTTCTTCAGCTTCACGAACTCGATCGGGTTCGGCGACTGGGAGTTCGTCGGACTCATCAACTACGTCGCGATGTTTTCCGACCCCGCGATCCTGCAGAGCTACCTCTTCACCTTCGGGTTCGCTCTCGTGACGGTCATCCTCGTCAACGTGATCGCGTTCCTCCTCGCGGTCGGCCTGACGTCCCGCATCCGATTCACGACCGGGCTGCGGACGATCTTCGTCATCCCGATGGTCATCTCCGGCATCATCATCGCCTTCGTCTTCAACTTCCTCTTCTCCACCTCCGTCCCCTCACTGGGACAGGCCTGGGGAATCGGATGGTTGAGCGAGAGCATCCTCGCCAATCCCGACCTCGCCTGGGTAGCCATCGTCATCGTCACCGCCTGGCAGGCCATCCCGGGAACGCTCCTGATCTACATCGCGGGCCTGCTCTCCATCCCGGGAGACGTGTATGAGGCCGCAGACCTCGACGGCGCCAACAAGACGCAGCAGCTGCTGCGGATCACCGTCCCCCTCGTCGCCGGGTACGTCGTCATCAACGTCATCCTCGGCTTCAAGAACTTTCTCAACGCCTACGACATCATCGTCGGCCTCACCAACGGCGGCCCGGGAACCTCGACCCGATCGATTGCGATGACGATCGTGACGGGCTTCACGAGCGGCGACTACGCCTACCAGATGGCCAACGCGACCGTCTTCTTCGTGATCGTCATCGTCATCTCCCTGATCCAACTCCGGATCACTCGTGGAAGGAACGCGTTCTGATGACTGTTCAGCCCGCCCTCGTCGTCGATGACGTGGATGCCACCGTCACCCTCGAAGATCGCCGCGCTCGCCGGCGCACCGCTCGTCCGTCGAACGGCCGACCCAGCTGGTCGACCACGATCATCCTGATCCTCTGCGCCGTCACGGTGCTGATCCCGCTGTACGTCACGATCGTCACCGCCTTCAAGACGCAGAGCCAGGCCGTCGACGGGAACGCCTTCTCGCTGCCGGCACCGTTCAGCATCGACGGATTCGTGACGGCGTGGAACCTCACGGACTTCCCCGTCGCGTTCACCATCTCGGTCCTCGTCACGGCGGGAACCGTGGCAGGGACGATCGTGCTCGCGGCCTTCGCGTCGTTCGCCATCTCACGCAACTGGGATCGCCGACTCTTCCGCTGGTCGTTCTTCTATCTGCTCGCCGCGATGTTCCTGCCCTTCCCGGTCGTCGCGCTCCCCCAGATCCAGCTGACGGGACTCGTCGGCCTCGACAACCCCGTCGGCGTCACGATCCTGCACATCATGTTCCAGCTGAGCTTCAGCATCCTTCTCTTCACGGCGTTCCTGCGGTCGATCCCGGCTGAGCTCGAGGAGAGCGCGCGCATCGACGGCGCGTCGACCTGGCAGACGTTCTGGAAACTCATCTTCCCGCTGCTCGCGCCGATGAGCGCCACCGTGGGGATCTTCGCGTTCCTCGCGTCGTGGAACGACTTCATGATGCCGTCGCTCATCACGTCCGACCCCGCACTCCAGACGCTCCCCGTCGTGCAGAGCATCTTCCAGACCCAGTTCAGCAACAACTACAACGTCTCGTTCGCGTCGTACCTGATGGCCATGGCGCCCGCCATCGTCGTCTACCTCTTCACCCAGCGATGGGTCATGGAGGGCGTCACGCAGGGTGCGGTCAAGGGCTGACGCGGCATCCGCAACCACCACGGCATCCATCCACCACGGCATCCATCCACCACGAATAGGAGAACCTCCCGCAATGACGACCGTCGATGTCTCGCCTCTCACCCGCCCCGACGAGGAGGAGGTACCGCCCTGGTGGCGTCAGGCCGCCGTGTACCAGATCTATCCCCGCAGCTTCGCCGACGCGAACGGCGACGGGCTCGGCGACATCCCGGGCATCACGTCGCGCGCCGACTACCTCGCGGAGCTCGGCATCGACGCCGTCTGGCTGAGCCCGTTCTACCCCTCGGCTCTCGCCGACGGCGGATACGACGTCGCCGACTACCGCAACGTCGACCCGCGCCTGGGCACGCTCGACGACTTCGACGACATGGTGGCCGCGCTGCACGCCCGCGGCATCCGTGTCGTCGTCGACATCGTGCCCAACCACACCTCCGACCAGCACCTCTGGTTCCAGGAGGCCCTGGCCGCGGGTCGGGGGGCCCCGGCCAGGGAGCGGTACATCTTCCGCGAGGGGACGGGCCCGGACGGTTCCGAACCTCCCGCCGACTGGGAGTCGGCTTTCGGCGGACCCGCCTGGCGACGCGTTGCCGACGGGCAGTGGTACCTGCACAACTTCGCGCCCGAGCAGCCCGATCTCAACTGGGACCACCCCGACGTGCGCGCGGACTTCGTCACAACGCTGCGCTTCTGGGCGGACCGCGGGGTCGACGGGTTCCGGATCGATGTCGCCCACATGCTCACGAAGGACCTGACCGATCCGCTGCCGTCGCGCGCGACGCTCGATGCACTGCCGCGCGACGGTCACCACCCTCTCATCGATCGGGATGACGTGCACGAGGTCTACGCCCAGTGGCGCGCCGTGCTCAATGAGTACGACCCCCCGCGCACGGCGGTCGCGGAGGCATGGGTCGACCCGTCGCGCATCCCGCTCTACGCGAGCCCGGAGAGCCTCGGTCAGGCGTTCAACTTCGATCTTCTCGAAGCGGACTTCGACGCCGGCATGTTCCGCCGCATCGTGGCGGACAACCTCGCGCTCGCCGCCGAGTCGGGCTCGTCGAGCACGTGGGTCCTGTCCAACCACGATGTCGTGCGCCACGCGACCCGCTACGGCCTCGCGCGGCCCGAGCGGCGCGAGGACGGCCGCCCCGCCGTCAAGCACGGAACCGAGTGGGTGCGCGGAGGCGGTGACCCCGCGGCACTGGACGCGGAAGCGGGTCTCCGTCGCGGACGAGCGGCCACGCTCTTCATGCTCGGTCTTCCCGGATCGGCGTACCTCTACCAGGGCGAAGAACTCGGACTGCACGAGGTCGCCGAGATCCCCGACGGGGAGAGGCAGGACCCGACGTTCTTCCGCACCGGCGGTGAGGACTATGGGCGGGACGGATGCCGCGTGCCGCTGCCGTGGGTGTCGTCGGAGGCATCCTTCGGATTCGGCGCGGGGAGGCCGCACCTCCCGCAACCCGCGTGGTTCGGCGACCTCGCCGTCGACGTTGCCGAACAGGACCCCACCTCGACGCTGCGGCTCTACCGACGGGCTCTCACTCTGCGCGAGCGTCTCCAGACCGCTGAACAGCTCGAGTGGATCCCGACCGGGCGTCCCGACGTGCTGCGCTACCGGCGGCCGAACGGGTGGGAGGTCGTGACGAACTTCGGCGGGGAGCCCTACACGGTGACCGGGTCCGACGCCGACCCGCTGCTCGCGAGCACCGGCGACGCCGCGCTCATTGTTCCGGGCGAAAGCACGCTTTGGCTCGGCCCCCGCGGCTGACATCGGTTGCCGTCGTCACCGTCACCGTGGTCGCACGGTGGCGGTGACGTCGCGATGGGTGCTCTCCTCCACCCGAGGCGAGTAGAGTCTGCCCGAAGCGGAGGTTCCTGCTCCGCGGTCGAGGAGAGACGACAGTGCGCGAAGACAAGCCGGTCGACGAGGGCAAAGCGATCGCGGAGATCCACGGGCGTCTCCGCGAGCGATTCCCCGATGCGAGCGACGCGGAGATCGGAGCGGCGATCGAGCACGCGCGCGCCTCGTTCGAGTCCGCGAAGGTCCGCGACTTCGTGCCGGTGCTGATCGAGAAGGAAGCCAAGGCCCGCCTGAAAGGCAAGCGCTGAGCGGACTCAGCTCGCGAGCGCAGTCGCCTCTCTCGCACGGAGCGCACGCAGGACGTTCCCCTCGACGATCGCGGGAACGTAGGCGCGAAGCCGTGCACGGTCGAACCTGACGAGTTCCTCGGCGACCATGTCGAACAGCTGACTCTCGGGAACCTCGGGGAAACGCCAGGCGATCCGCTCGACGATATGCACGAGAGCCTCGTATTCGCTCGCCGGGTTCGTCACGGTCACTCTTCCAGGATGCGCCTGTCCGAGAGCAGCGGTGCTGGGAGATTCCCGAAAGCGCGAGCAGTCCCCGGTGGCGGCGCGACGCGCGAAGCCCTCGACAACGCACGTCAGAACGTGCTGTGTCGGAGCGGTGCTGTGTCGGAGCGGTGCTGTGTCAGAACGGTGCTGTGTCAGAACGGTGCTGTGTCAGAACGGTGCTGCGTCAGAACGGCGCTCGAGTATGGCCTGACGCCGTCGGCGGTGAGTCGTCGGTGTCGGGTTGGCCTTCGGCGTCGGGTGGGTCGTCGGTGTCGCCGGAGTCGCCGGTGGGGCGGAAGTGGACGCCGAGTGAGGGTGGGTGGTCGAGGGTGTCCCTGCCGAGGGGTGAGGTCCACTGGAGCACCCCGCCGGGGAGTTGTGTCACCCTCCAGGCGGTGAACTGCTTCATGCTGTGGTGTCGTTGACACAGGTGCGCGAGGTTCTCGACCCGCGTGGGACCTCCGTGGGCGGCGTCTATCGTGTGATCCACCTCGCATCGGATGGCGGGGAGCCGGCATCCGGGGAATCGGCAGTGCTGATCCCGGGCCCGCAGGTACCGGTCGATCGCCGCGGTCCGCTGATACGTGTCGACGTGCAGCACCGCCCCCGTCACGGGGTGGGTGAGGATCCGCTCCAGGGGTGACCGGGTCGCGCCGGCCAGTTCCCGGGCGGTGGCGGGGTCGATGGGGGCGTGCCCGACGAGATCCGCCGCCGCGTCATCACGACCGAGGAGGGTGAGGACCGGCACGACGACCTGCACCTTCGCGCGGATCGCACCCAAAGCTCCGGGTCCGTCGTCGGTGCGGGTGGGGTCAGCGCCGGGTTGGGTGGTGAGGAGCATGTCGGTGAGCAGATCCGCCCGCAACTGGTCCATCGTGCGCGTGTCCGATCCGATCACCTCAAGCCGCGACACTGCTTCGGAGTCCTCCCCACCGTCCGTTCCGCCGCCACCGGGCGCCTGATTCGCAGCGCGCGCGTCGGCGGCAGCCTGTCCCCGCACATCCACAATGCTCCGCGCTTGTTGGGTGAGCCGGTCATAGATCGCATCCGCCAACAGTGACGGGACCGTCGCGCACAGGTCGGACATCCCATCCCCGACCGGGATCACACGCACCGAACGCGTCTCGCACGCCTCGACGTGCCGCTCGGCCAGCGTGCGAGGGTGCAGCCGTTCAGCCAGCAACCGCAGTTCGCCTTGCACCCGGCCGGGGGTCTGCCCCTCGCACCGTCGCAGCGCCTCGTGTTCGAACCCGGCACGCGCCTCCGGCGGCAACGGTGCTCCCGCCTCCACGATCACTCGCACGTGCCCGCGGGTGATCTCCCCGGCCTCCCACGCGTCCACCGTCTGCGGGTACTCCTCGACGAGGTTCAGCGCATCCCCGATCTGACGTTGCACCGACCGGTCCGCGAGTCTCATCACCCCGGCGACTTCAGCGGCGATCCCCCGTAACGCCATGTCGTGATCACGCACGTTCCGGCGGCTGCGTACCGCCTGGGTGCGAGCAAGGTCCCCGGCCCGGGCGAGCGCCCGGGTTTGCACGGCCTGCGCGGCGGCGATAACCGCCTGCGTCTTCTGCACCTCGGCAACAACGTCGGCGAGGATCGCCGCGTCACCGTCGGTGAAGACCACCAGCCGCTTCGAATGCATGTTCCAAGGTTAGCGACCCCCACCGACACCCACCCGAAACTATCCACACCCCACTTCACCTGTCCCGAACGGCGACCCCACCGCATCCCACCCCACCATCCACGACAAGTGAACGGGACCGCGACGCCTACCCGCCAGCCGGCTCACTTGTCGCAAAGGGCGACTTCGCGGCATCCCACCCCGCCATTCACGACAAGTGAACGGCGAGGTGTCAGTCGTCGGCGCGGCCGCGCGTGCGGAGCCGGTGACGCAGCGTGAAGACGACACCCACCGCGATCAGGACGGCCGCGGCCGCCAGCAGCATCCACCCTGGCTCCATGCCGGTCACGGCGAGCCAATCGGGAGTTCCACCGCTCGTCGGCGACGGACTGGGCGTCGGGGAGAGCGTCGGCGTCGGCATCGGCGTGATGTCGACGTCGACGACGACGGCGTCACCGTCGACGTCACCCGGACGGAGCGAAATGGGGAAACTCATGAACTGTCCTTGCTTTCTTCAGTCGGATGGTTCCCCAGAACCATGGAGCTTGTGGCAGGCGTCTGCATTGCCGCCGCCATTCCTTCTTCGCGTGCCACCGCGAGTGCCGCCTCGAGCTTGCGGCGTGAGCGTCGGCGGCCCCAGAACATCGCCGCCAGGATGAGTCCGATACCGAGCAGCACGATCAGCTGCGGGATCGGGATGGCCCACATCGTCGCATCGGCGACGAGGGGATCGATGGCGACGGGATCGCCACCGAAGTCGTATGCCGTCGGCGCCAGCGCGACCGACACGGGAGCGATGAACGTCGGCCACACGTCGGTCACGACAGTGGTGAACCGGCGACTCTCGCCGGGGAGAAGCTCTTGCCGCGGCTCGTCGGCCCCCGGGAACTCGGCGGAACCGGTTCCTGCGCTCACGACGCCGGCCACGATGACGCTCGCGTTGCCGGTGTTGCGCACTTCGTAGGTCACCGACCCCGCACCGGGCCGGAACGGGTTCCACGATGTCGCGTACGATGTCTCGACCTGGGCGACCTCGACGGCCGGCACGATGTCGCCCGTCACCCGGGTCAGGACCCGGAAACCGACACGGCTCTCGACGCCGACGGACGACCCGCCCGCATCTGTCCCGGTGGAGAGGACGGATGCCGCGATCCCGGCCGCGTGATCGCCGGGGATCGCGTCGTCGGGAACCGTCATCGTGAACGGCACGACGACGGTCTCGTTGGGTCCGACCGTCACGGTGTCGGGAAGCTCGATCCAGGTGCCGGCATCCACCGACTCCTGGTCGGAGGGGAGCATGTTGAACCGGCCGGTGTCGGTGTAGTACCCGTCGGCCGCGCTGAGGCTGAAGGTGACCTCGATGCGGCTGAGGTTGCGGACGGCGAAGTAGTCGTTTGCCGTCGCACCGGGATCGAGTTCCTGCTGGATGACGCCTCGCTGGTCGGGACCGGCCTCCGTCGCCGGAGTGACCGACCAGGTGATGTCGGCGGCGTCGTCTGCCGTCGCCGCATTCGCAGGGAACACCGAGAGCAACGCCAGCAACCCCATGGTCGCCCACGCGACGATGTGTGCCGATCGAGAGGCGCTCTTGTGCATGCTCGCATCACCAGTTTCGAATCGAGGCCGGATGCCGAGAACCGGGGTCTGTGAGGACCCCGGTTCTCAGAGGGTGTCTTCCCGCGAGGAGAAGGCTACCGGTCAGTCTTCGTAGACGTCCTCGAAGAGCGAGAGGGTCAGGGTCGACTGGTACGAACCGGGGGCGACATCGATGCCCGTCTTGAGGAACAGTCCGGCCGTCGCCGACCACGACGTACCGCCGGCCTCGACGAGCGCCGCCGAGTCGAACGCCGAGTACAGGAACTCCTGGTCGACCAGTCCGACCGCGTTCGGACCGGTGTCCTCGACGGTGTCGACCTGGTCTCCCAGGATGACAAGACCGTCGCCGGCGTCGTCGACGAGGTCCGGCGTCCATCCGAGGTTGCCCGCGGAGATGTTGGGCTGACCGTTCGAGCCGACGAAGTCGGTCGACTGGCCGAGGACGTACCAGAAGCGGTCCGCGCCGATCTCATCGGCGGTACGCGTGTCGGTGACGGTCACGACAGGCAGTTCGCCGTCGAACTGTCGGAGTTCGGCATCGCCCGAAGCGACCTCCGTCAGCGTCGACGACGTGCCCGCGACCGTGAGGCTCAGCGAGCCGGGCTCGACGAGCGGCGAGATCTCGACGTTGACGTCGACGTTCTCGTCACCGTACGGGTCTGCGGCGAACGCTGCTCCAGCTGCGCCCGCGAGCACGAGGCTCCCCGCCGCGGCGACGGCGATACGGGCTGACAGCCCCTGGGAAAACTTCATTGTATGACTCCTTTTCTCCGATCGACACCTACGTCGATCGGAACGCAAGACCACCGGACAGTCCGGTCGTCGCATTGTGTCTGGCCCGGGATTTGTGGTCAGGCGACGCGCGTTCATGTTACCGCGAACACGCAGTGCTCACAAGATTCCGGAGAGGAATCCCGGGGGCGGGACGAATCCCGCCCCCGGGGGAACTGCTCAGCCGCAGCTACGCGCCGGGTACGACGCGGTTACGTCGGACCCGACCAGCTCGCCGCCGACCGTCGCGGAAGCGGAGACCGAGATCTCCCCCGCCGGCAGGTTCGCGAGACGCGTCGTGAACGCGTGGCTCGAGGCCTTGCCCGGTGCGACGGATGCGACCGTCTTGGACCCGTACATCGACGAGATCTCGACCGCAGCCGCGGCCTCGTCGTTGTTAGTAACCGTGACGGCGACGATCGCCTTGCCTGCGACACAGCGGAGCGACGCCGACGCGGTGACGTCGAGCTGCGGTGCAGCGGACGCCTCCGTGAAGGCCCACGTGTCGAGCTCGAACAGATCGCCGGCCGGGCCGCTGTAGGTGAAGAAGACGTCGTGCGTCCCCGTTGCACCTTCGAGGTCGGCCGTCAGCTCGGTCCACTGGCCGACGGTACCGGTCACCGGAATGGTGCCGAGAACCTGACCGTCTTCGCTTCCCGCGCGCACCTGGATCTGGCCGCCGGTCTGCAGCGGCTTCACCTTGACGGTCACCGACTGGGCGCCGTTGTCGCCGAAGGCGACCGACGACAGACCGGTCCAGTCACCGTTGTCGATGTCCTTCACGACGAGGTTCGGCGTGCCTGCACCGAACTCGGTCGATGCGCCGTCGATCTTCGCCGTCGCGATGCCCTTCGTCCATCCGAGCGTCTCCGCCTCGAACGTGCGGAACGGGTCGAAGTCGCGAACCTGGTCGACTCCGGCGTACGTGCCGACCACCTGGTTGACCGTGCCGTCTTCCTTGAACGTGAGCTCCTGGATGTGGGCGCTGCGGTAACCCTGCGTCGTGTTGCCGTTGATCCGCTTGTTGAGCGTGGGGGCGTGGTACGTGAAGTAGTACTTGCCCTCGTACTCGAACACCGACTGGTGGTTGTTGCCGCCGGTCCCGGTTCCGAAGAACTGCGACTGGTTCGGGAACATGACACCGGCGTAGGTCTCCTTCGGCCACGACATCGGGTCATCCGACATCATGTAGCCGATCTGACCGCCACCGGGGTAGCCCGGAGCCGGCGTCTGGCTGCCGCCGAAGTCGTTTCCGCCGAAGTGCGACGAGTAGGACAGGTAGTACTTCTCGCCGCGCTTGAACACCTGCGCCGCCTCGAACGCGACGGGCGCGTCGACGACTGCCGCCGTGCCCTGCGTCGACACCATGTCGTCGCCGAGCTCGATCACGCGGATGTTCTTCGGGTTGTTGAAGCGCTCGGCAGCGGGGAAGCTCGTCGAGGCGGGGCCACCACCGAAGTAGAGGTACGCCTTTCCGTCATCGTCCACGAGCGGAGCCGGGTCGAAGAGCCAGCTGACACCGGCGGCACCGGGGGTGCTGCCGTTGATGAGCGTGCTCGTACGCTGGCTCGTCCACGGACCGATGGGCGAGTCACCGGTGATCACGTTGCTCGATCCACCACCGTTGGCGTAGTACAGGAAGAACTTCTCCTGACCGTTGACGACCTTGCTCGCCATGCCGGGCGCCCACGAGTTGTTCGTGAACGGCGCGACGCCGGTCGATCCTGCGACCTGGACCTCACCGTGATCGACCCAGTTGACGAGGTCGGTCGACGAGATCAGCGTGATCTGGTTGATGTTGCCGTAGTTGATCGACGGCGAGATGCCCGTGACGGGGTCCGGGGCGTATCCCTGCGTGTCGTTCGTCATGTACATGTACACGCGACCCTCGTGCACGAATCCGTAGCCGTCGGCTCCGAACTTGTGCCCCATGAGCGGGTTGTGCTCACCGGGGAGCTTGCCGACGACCTCGACGGTCTTCGAGGGCGGCGGGGGCGGAGGCGTTCCGATCACCGAGACGTCATCGACGACGAAGTCCATGAGGTGGGTGTTCGGGGCATCCTGGGGCGACGCGGTCCAGGGCGTCTCGACGAAGATGCGGGCCGTCGTGACGTTCTGGCTGGCCGGGATGGTGAACGTCGCGTTGATCGAGCCCCATGCGCCGCGCGCCGGGGTCGTGCTGGCGAGGTTCGTGTATGTCCCGCCGCCGTAGTGCATCGTGATGAAGAACTGCTTCGTCGCAGGGCTCTCCGGGTTGTCGTACTTGACGCGGGCCTTGACCGTGTAGGTCTGCCCTGCCTGCACCTTGCCCGACAGGTCCTGCATCGGACCGGAACCGGTCGTCGTGCGGCCCGTGACCCGGATCGCCGAGCTGCCGGAGTAGGCGTCGGTGGTGACGTTCAACGTCGCGCCGTCAGTGGCGTTGCCGTTGTTCGGGAACCACGGCTGCACGCCGCTCTCGAAGCCACCGTTGACGATGAGCTCTTCGTCGGCTGCGTTCGCCGGTGCTGTGACGGCGATTCCCGCCGCGAGCAGCACGCCTGCTGCTGCCATCGCGACGGCCCGGATTCGGGTCCGTCGCTTTTCGTGTGGTTGCACGTTCTCTCCTTCTTATGGGGTGTGAGTGATGGGGATGGGCACTCGGGGCGCCGGGAGCGCCGTCATCGGGCGCTCCCGGCGGTCCGCATCAGCTGCAGCTGCGCGGCTCGTAGGGGCTTTCGACGTTCACCGTGACGGGTTCTCCGTCGACGGTCGCCGACACCGTGGCGGTGACGTCACCGGCAGGGACGGACACGGCGCGCGTCGTGAACGCGTGCGCGGACGCCTTGCCGGCTGCCACAGCCACGGTCTTCTTTCCGAAGTCGGTCTCGATCTCGACGCTGACGGGGACCTCGTCCTCGTTCTTCACCTGGACCGCGAGCACGACCTTGCCGGCCACGCAACGCGTGGTGGTCGACATCGTGACGGCGAGCGAGGGTTCGTCGAGCTTCGCGACTCCCAGTCGTGCCAGTTCGAGGCTGAGCGCACGTTCGGGAGCGTCGACCTGGTTCTGCGACCCGAACTGACCCGCGCGGGCCGAGACGGCCTTCGTGAGTTCCTTCTGCATCGCCGTCCAGCTCTCGGCCGGGTAGTCCGACGCGTCGAGGCCCTGCGCGTGCGCGATGGCGGCGTCGAGGTCAGACGTGTCGAGCGGCAGGTTCTGGGCCGTCCGCACCTTGCTCAGCAGGTAGTGGTCGAAGTCGACGTGACCGCCCGTCTCCTGCGTCGCATACGTGAACAGACCCACGCGGTGGCCCATGAAGTGCGACAGCGCCCCATCGAGCGCCTGCGGACCGACGCGGTTGCCGAGCTGGTTCCACGTGAGGCCGTCGAGGCTGTAGTAGAACGTCGTCCACAGCTGACCCGTCGGGTTCGCGAAGTCGAGGTCCGCCTTGAGGTGGACTTCGGTCGCGGTGCCGAGGTTGGCCGTCGTCCCGGGGATGAACGTCTCGATCGCCGCCTGATCGATCGCTGCCGTGAAGGGCAGCGAGCGGTTGACGACACCGACCGTGTTGACCCCGTTGACACGCTTGACGGCGACGTAGGAGAAGTTCCGGTTGTAGGCCGCGAGACCCGCGACATCCCCGTTCTTCATGCCGCTGATGTCGAGCTTCGTCTCGGCCGACTGGCTCGGGCCGAACGTGCGCTGCGACAGCGTGTTGCGCGTCTCTTCCAGCCACGTGAGCTCGTCGTCGTTCGCGAGCTTGTAGTGGCGGAACTCACCGGTGACCGTCGTGCCGTTGGTCAGTCGCAGCCAACCGTCGCGGTCGGTCAGCGACCAGTAGCGGTTGTCGGGAGCGTGGTTCCACTCCCACTGGATGTCCAGGCGCGAGTCGGTCGGTGCGATCTCATCGGGGTGCGGCCCCGCGGGGATCGAACGGCCCTTGAGCGACACGTCATCGACCTTGAAGTCCATGAGGTGCGTGTCAGGGGCTGTCTGGGGCGACGCGGTCCACGGGGTCTCGACGAAGATGCGCATCGTGTCGAGGTTCTGCGACGCCGGCACCGTGAAGGATCCCGTGATGGTCGCCCACTGGCCGCGCTGCGCCGTCACCGACGCCAGGTTGGTGAAGGTGCTCGAGCCGTAGCGCGCGGTCACGAAGAACTGCTTCGTCGCGGGGCTCGCAGGGTTCTCGTACTTGACGCGCGCCGTGATGTCGTACGTGACGTTGTGCTGCACCTTGCCCGAAACGACCTGAGCCGGACCGGAGCCTGTCGTCTGCCGCGCCGTGACCTGCGCCGCAGCGGTGCCCGTTGCGGCATCCGTCGTCGTTGCGAGCGTCGCCGTGTCGTTCACGATCCAGCCCGCGGTGCCGTTCTCGAAGCCGCCGTTCTCGATGAGCTCGACGCCCAGCAGGGACTCGTCGATGTCGGGTCCGGCCGGGATCTCCCAGATCTCGTCCATGTAGGACCGGTGGGGCGCGTCGTTGGCGAAGTCGTCCGAGACGACGATGCTCTTCTGACGCTCGAGGAGTTCCTCCTCAGGACTCAGCTGGATCGGCTTGGCGAACGAGCCGTTGAGGGGCACGCTGCCGTTGTTGCCGAACACCGGCCATCCGTCTTCGCCCCACGTCGCGGGGATGAGGGCAGGGATGCGGCCGATCGGGAACGTGTCGCGGAAGAACATGCCCCAGTAGTTGAGCTCGCCGTCCTCCTGCTCGATCGGAACAAGGCTGCCCTGGGCGAAGCCGTTGGAGTTGAGAACGCCCTTCGCCTCGTAGGGGTTCGATCCGTCTTCGGTCGCATAGCGTCCGAGCAGGTGGTCCGAACGGAACAGCACGACCTGGCGGCCCTGTCCCGACGGCCACGTGATGATCACGATGTAGTACTTGCCGTCGATGTAGGTGACCTGCGCGCCCTCGAAGAGGCCGCCGACGGGAGCACCGGGGTAGTCGGCCGGGCGGATGATCTGGTTGTAGGTCTGGAGGACCGTCGTGAAGTCGGCGCTCAGGCGCACCGCGCTCGTCGAACCCGAGCCGTAGAAGATGTAGGGCGTGCCGTCGAGATCGAAGAAGAGCGACGGGTCGTGGTACGTGCCGGGGAGCTTGATGCGATCCCACGTGCCGTCGTCGATGTCGTCGGTCGTGTAGAGGTAGGAGCCCCCGAGGTTGTTCGTGTTGAACGCGACGTACCAGAGGCCGTCGTGATAGCGGATCGACGACGCCCACTGACCCTGACCGTAAGAGGTCTGGCCGTTGCGCAGCGAAAACGAGTCGCTGATGTCGGCGCGGTTGAAGACGTAGTTGACGATCTCCCAGTTCACGAGGTCGTAGGACTTCATGATGGGGGCACCGGGGCTCAGGTGCATCGTCGTGCTGATCATGTAATAGAGGTCGCGGCCCTCGTCGTTCTCGGACGCGGGGATCCGCTCGACCGAGACATCGGGGACGTCGGCGTTCATGAGCGGTACGCGATACGTGCCGTCGCCGTTGTCGGTGGAGGTGTACCCGGAGTCGGGATTCCAGTCCTCCGCCGCGACGGCGGATTGCGCGGCGGGCAGGAGCATCGCCCCCACCACCGCCCCCGCCGTGAGAGCTGCCAGGGCGCGTCGCCGGAAGCGTCGCCCTCCCGACTGCGGTCGCGCTGTGACCGGTGTCTGTTCCATCATGTTTCGGCTCCCTCGCCGTCTTTTCTGCTCCGTCGTCGGAGCGCTGTTTCTCATGGGGTGGGACGTGGGCTCACATCGTTATGTGAGCGCTAACTCTCGGTAAGGCGCCTCCGGTCTTGTTCGGGTGTCATGAGGGGACGGAGGACGGGGCGCGGGAGGGGGGAAACTCCCGCGCCCCGTCTCCTCAGGACGTGCAGGACAGAGGGCGATGCTCCGTCACGTACACGGCGTCATCGGTGCCGGAGTCCCCGGCAGCCGTGACCGATACCGTCACCGACCCCGCGGGGACCGACGACATCCGGGTCGTGAACGCGTGCGCGGCGCTCTTCCCGGCGGCGATCGACACGCTCTCGCGCTTTCCGAAGGCGGTCTCGATCGTGGCGGTCAGCGGGCGCGCGTCGTCGTTTTTCGTCACGACCGTGAGGAGCACCTTGCCTGCGATGCAGCGGCTCGTCACCGTGACCGATGCGGCCACGCTCGGAGCGACCTCGAAGGATGCCGTGGCATCCGACGCGAGCAGGATGTCGTGGCCCAGGAACTCGGCCGTGATCTCCTGCGCCCCGACCTCGAGGTCGGCCGGCAGCGTCACCGACGCCTCACCGTTCTCGAGGTACGCGGTCTGCGACCACTCGCCGAGCGAGAAGCGCACCTGACCGCCGGTCTCGAACGTGTCGGCAGCCGTCACGGATGCCGTGGCAACCGCGGCTTCGCCCACGGTGACGTCGTCGACCGAGACCTCGGTCGTGGTGTCGACGTCGCTGTTCGGGATGCCGCGGATGTTGTTCCACTCGCGCAGCGTCAGCGGGATCACGGTGCCGTGGCGGGGGCGCTGGACGCCCGCGTTGGTCATCGTGATCGCCTTGGGCTGCCACGTCGGGGCCTCGATGTTCGCCTCGCACGCCGCCTGGTACCCGCCGCCGTTGGTGTAGCGGTCGCCCCACAGGTAGAACTGACCGGGGCATGCGGTGTCACCCGGGTTGGCCTCGAAGATGACGGGACCCTCGTAGCCGGCGTTCGCCTGCCACGTCGTGCGTCCGAGCGCCGGAGCGATGAGCTCCCACGCGTTGATGTCGCTGTCGAGGAAGTCGGTGTTCTTCTCAGAGAAGAGGTCCGACCCCGCGTTGCCCGCCTCGTTCTTGGTGACGCGGTAGTACGTGTCGCCGACCTTGATCGCCGTGGTGTCGATGCGCGACAGCGGCGCGGGGTTCTGCCAGACCTTCGGCTCCGAGAAGGTCTGGAAATCGCGCGTGATGTTGTACCACATCTGCGCGTTGCCCTGACCCGTGCGGTTGATCGGGTCGTTCCACAGCGACTGCGCCCAGAAGACGGCGTAGGCGCCGATCTCGTCGACCCACAGCGACTCGGGAGCGAACGCGTTGCCGGCGTTGTCGGGAGCCACCTTGACGTGGCGTTGCGGCGTCCAGTTCACGAGGTCGTTCGACTCGAACACCTCGATGTACTGGGTGTCGTTGATGGCGTATCCGCCCTGGTCGTACCAGTTGAGGTCGGTCGCGATCATGTAGAACGTGTCACCGTCGGGCGAGCGGACGATGTGCGGGTCGCGCAGACCCTGGTCGCCGAGCTGCGAGACGAGCGACGGCATTCCGCCCGTGAGGCCTGTCCAGTCGAGGGCCGTGTTGCCGTTGGAGGTCGCGAACATGATCTGCTCGCCGTCCGCCTGCCCCTCTCCCTTGAAGTAGCCGAGGAAGTATCGCTCCATCTCTTCCTCGCGAGGAAGCGGCTCGACGACGACGTCGAACGACTTCGTGAGCGACTCCCCGTCCTTCGTGATCGTCGCCGTGAGCGTCGCCGAGATCTCCTCGTGACCGTAGGACGGCCGCGTGACCTCACCCGTGGCAGAGATGGCCTCGGTGGTCGACTCCCACGTGATCGTGGAGCCCCAGGTTCCCGTCGAAGGAAGGTCGATGTTGCCCCGGATGCTGTCGATGGAGTGCAGCTCGAGCTCGAGCGTGTCGCGGGCGACGGACTCCGTCGTGCCCATCTCGGCCTTCACCGTGATGGGGATCTCCCGCACGGTCTGCGAATCGGAGCCCTTGCGGAGCGTGGCCGTCAGGACGGCGGTCGCGTCGGGCTGGCCGAGCGCGGGCCTCGTGATGACACCGCGGATCGGGACCTTGCGCGCACTGTTGGCCGCGGGCGGCGTCACGACGTCGATGACCGACGGGTCGGACGTCGACCACGTGATCGTCGATCCCGCGACGGAGCCCGTCTTGGGCAGCTCGAGGTTCTCCACAACCGCCGACGTGAGTCCGAGGTCGATCGCCGCGGCATCCTCCTGCACACCCGTCTCGTTGCCCGTGTGCGCGCGCTGCGTGATCTCGCCCGTGCTGAGCGCCCGGTCATAGACGCGGAAGTCGGACAGCGTGCCACGGAAGGCGTAGTTGCCGGGGTTCTGCGACCGCGCGAGGTAGTTGCAGTTCGTTCCGGCGGCATTGACGGACGGAGCCGTCGTGATGTTCGTCGCCTGGGCGTGCTGCACGCCGTCGACGAAGAGGGTGCCCGTCCAGCTCGTGCCGTTCTCGTTCAGCGCCTGCGTATAGGTGACGTGCTTCCAGACACCCTCGGGCAGACGCACGCGGTTCTGCTGGACGTTGACGTTGCCCGCCCCGACACGGAGGCGCTGCGTGTTCGAGGAGAACAGCTGGCCCTGCTGACCCGTCGTGGCGTCGCAGGACGTCTTGTTGCCGAGGCTCCAGATCTGGTGCTCGCCGACGTTTGCGGGATCGATCCAGATGTCGTAGTCGATCGTGACGTTTGTCATCCCGGCCGTGAGGTCGTTCGGAAGCTGCGCGTATCCGCCCGCGAGCGAGTAGGCGTACTCCTCCGGGTTGAAACGCACTCCCTCGCCGGTCAGCTCGACATTGTCGGCGTTGACGATGCTCGCGTTGGCCGCGGCACCTGCCGATCCGGTGTTCGCCAGAACGGTTCCGGAGGTCTCGTCGAGCGGGAAGTGATGAACGAGACCTTCGGTCACGTCGTCGATCGGCTCAGCCGTCGCGGGCGTCGGTGCGACGACCCCGAGGCACAGCGATGCGGCCGCTGCGAAGACGACCCATCTCACTGTGCGCGACGCGGGTGCGGTCGAGGTTTCGGGCATTCGGTGATACTCCTTCGTATCGTGGTTTCCGCGTGAAGGTCATATGAATGACCTCGGAATCTCTTAAGTGTTACCGTTAACAGTCACGTGGATGCAACCCCTTGCAGCGATTTATCACCTACGTTGTAGATCGTCCCGTCCGACACGTCGAACGGCCGTTCAGCGGGGCGCGGCAGCGGAGCACGTCACAGCCGGGTAGAGCGCCGATACGGTCGCTCCCCCTTCCGCAGTCACCGTCACGCCACCCGCCGGGATGGAGACAGCACGCGTCGAGAGAGCGTGCGCGACGCTTCGGCCGCTCGCGACATCCGAGAAGTCACGGCCCCCGAAGGCCGAGGATGTCTGCAAGGTCTTCGCCGCGTCTGCGAGGTTCGTCGACGTCACGACGAGGACGACCCGCCCGCCGACGCAGCGAGACGAGGCCGCGACGGCGACAGCGGGCGCGGGCGCCGCCGCGAGCGCTCCGACGAGGGCGGGTTTGGCTGTCAGATCGTCGAAGAACATCAAGGGTGCCCCGTCGGCCGCACGCCAGCTGCGCGAATCATTGAGGCCCCATACGCTCACGGAGTACAGGTGGTCCTTGCGCGCGTGGAACACCTCGAACGCCGCTCGGTAGTACGCGCCCTGCGCGTCGAGCGCGGCGGTCGTCACGGGCGTACCGGTGGGGACGTCGAACTCCGTGACGGCCTGCGTCACGGGTCGATCCGCGAACGCGTCGATCGCGCGGGCGAGGGCAGCGACGTTCAGCGACATGCTGACGTGGAACTGGTGTCCTACGCCGTCGACGGGCACCCCTCGCGCCAGAAGGCGATCCACGAGCGCGAGATACCGGGCGCGCTTGGCATCCCATTCGGTGCTGTAGTCGTTGATGAAGAGAACGACCGGGCGATCGGTGTCCGGTGCCGCGTAGGTCTCGTTGAATGCCTCGTCCGCGTAGCGGAACGCGAGGTCGATGAACTCCTCGCCCAGGACGCGGTACCACTCGCTCCGACGGAGGCCATCGGCCTCCGGCCCGTCGCTGATGACTTCGTTCACGACATCGAACGCCGTGAGCGGGTTGCCCGCACCGAAGAGTCCGTCGCGTTCGGAGAGCAGTCGTGCGACGCCGAAGATGTGCGTGCGCATGCGCTCGCGGAGGATCGAACGATCCGCGTCGCTCGTCGACAGCGGCTGCCCCGAGGCCGTCTGGAAGAACCACGCGGGCGTCTGGTTGTGCCACACGAGCGTGTGGCCGTAGACGTCGAGACCCCGCTCGTCCGCGAAGTCCACGATCGCGGCGGCTTGCGGATGGATGCGGAGCGTCCGCTGCCCGTCGTACCACGCGTCGGGTTTCATGTGGTTCTCAGCCGTGACCTGGTCGAAGTGCTCTGTCACGACGCGTCCGGGGTCACCGCTCGTCTCGCGCTGGTCGATCGCGACGCCGACACGGAACGGCGCCGTGTCCTTCAGACGCGTCTCAGGATCGGCCGCCGAAGCTGCCGTCACGGCGGAGAGGGCGAGGGCGCTGGCGAGGACACCGATGGCGATCGAGGTCGTCCACCGCCCTGCGCGTCTTGCTGCGGGCACAGTCATCACGAAGCACTCCTTTGCGCTGGGTGGTCGAACGGATGCGGTGGGGGGCGCTCCGGCATCCCGTTCCCTGCACACCGTAGTGATACCGGTAACAGAGCACAAGGTCTTACGAAACCGGAACGGATGTCGCGAGGTCGCGACCGCGAGCGTCCACCGCGCGTACCCTGAGTGCGTGATCCCGGAACCGGCACGAGCGATCGCCAATGCCGACCTGGTCGATCGCCGGGTCCTCGTCGTGGATGACGACGTCACGGTCGCCGAGGTGGCTGCGCAGTATCTGCGCGCGGCGGGGTTCGTCGTCGATCACGCCGCGGACGGATTCGCAGCGATCGACGCGGCAGTGCGCATCTCGCCCGACCTGATCGTCCTCGATCGCATGCTCCCCGGCATCGACGGCGTCGAGGTGTCGCGGCGCATCCGGCGGACGAGCGCCACGCCGATCATCCTGTTGACGGCGCTCGGAAGCGAGGAGGACCGCATCCGCGGTCTCGAAGCCGGCGCCGACGACTACCTCACCAAGCCCTTCTCGCCGCGAGAGCTGGTCCTGCGGGTGCAGTCCGTGCTGCGAAGATCGCTCACGCCGTTCGCACCTGAATCCGCGGTCGAGCGCGGCCCGTTCCGCATCGACTCCGCCGCCCGCATCGCGCACCTCCACGGGCGCGCGCTCGCACTCACCGTCCGGGAGTTCGACCTCCTCGCGTTCCTCGTGAAGCATCCGAATCAGGCGTTCAGCCGCGAAGAGCTGCTGTCCGCCGTCTGGGGGTGGACGCACGGAGATCTGTCGACGGTGACCGTGCATGTCCGGCGCCTCCGCGAGAAGATCGAGCCCGACCTGTCCCACCCCGTCATGCTCATGACCGTGTGGGGCGTCGGCTACCGCCTCGATATCTCCGAGGACACCGATGAGCTGGCCTGAACTCCTGCAGGTCGCGGGGCTGTCGCTCGCGATCACCGCGGCCGTCGGCGGAGCATCCGTTCTCGTCCTCCTTGCACTGCGGCGCTCCTCGCTGATCGTCCAGGTGTGCGTCCTGGTCTTCGCCTCGCTCCTCTCGGTCGTGCTGAGCATGGTCGCGGCATCCTGGATGATGTACCTCTCGGCCCACGACCTCACCGTCGCGGTCAACGTCGCCGCGATATCAGGGACCGCCTCGCTCGCTCTCGTGGCAGGGCTCGGCGCCGTCGTCGTACGCAATACCCGCAGCCTGTCTCGCGCGGCGCGCCGCATCGGTGCGGGGGAACGGCTCGACGCCGTGGGACGTCAGTCGAGTGCCGAGTTCGACGCACTTGCCAGAGAGCTCTTAGCGACGAGCACGAGGCTCGCGGAGTCCCGCGATCGGGAGCAGCGCATGGACGAGTCCCGGCGCGAACTCGTCGCGTGGATCGCGCACGATCTGCGGACGCCGCTCGCGGGGATCATGTCGATGGCCGAGGCACTGGAGGACGACCTCGCAAGCGATCCAAGCCGATATCACCGACAGATGCGCGAGCAGGTCGCACGTTTGTCCGCACTGGTGGACGACCTCTTCGAACTCTCCAAGATCGACTCGGGCGCTCTCCGACTGTCCCTGCAGGAGATCACGCTCTACGACGTCATCTCCGACGCCGTCGCGGATCTCCGAGCCGTCTCGGACGGGCGCGAGATCCGCATCGACCCGGCAGACGACGACCTCACGGTGCTCGCCGACCCGCGGCAGCTTTCCCGCGCCGTGTCGAACCTGCTCGTCAACGCCGTGCAGCACACACCCCAGGGAGCGCCGATCACCGTCGCGACGTCGCGCGTGCCGGACGGGGCATGCATCGCGATCGTGGATGCCGGAGAGGGCATCCACGAAGAGGATCTCGACCGCATCTTCGATCCCGGCTGGCGGGGAGCGGCGGCGCGGACTCCGCAGATCCCGGCGACCGCGGCTGACTCGCTGCGCTCGAGCGGCGCCGGCCTCGGGCTCGCGATCGTCCGCGGGATCGCCGTGGCGCACGGGGGCTCGGTCACGGCGCAGAACGTTCCCGGAGGCTGCCGGTTCGAACTGACGGTGCCCATCGCGGATCAGCCCGCGCCGAGGATCTCCTCGAGCCGGGCGATCGGGTCGTAGAGGCCCGCGTCGAGGATCCAGGTCTGCAGCTGCTTGTCGAACCCCGTGACGACCATGATCCCGACGAGGACGAAGACGACGCCGATCACCCGTCGGAACCAGCCGTTCGGGTTCGACATCCAGCCGAGCCACGCGACGAGCCTGCGTCCGAGGAGGGCGATGAGGAGGAGCATCCCGGCCAGCCCGAGGGCATAGGCCACGATGTTCAGAACACCCTCGGCGAACGAGACCGGCAGGATCGTGGCGATGATGAGCGCATACGTCGGACTGCAGCTCGAGAACACGGGACCCAGCGCGGCACCGGTGAGGATGTCACCCCCGACGCTCTGCCGCGACATCGACCGATTGAGCATGTCGCCGCTGCGGGACTGCAGACGAAGCGCCGACGACAGGCGGTCCCACAGCGTCGGGAAGACGAGGTCGACACCGAGCACGATGAGGATCCCGCCCGAGATGACCTGCCACACCTGAGGCGGCACGCCGAGCAACGCGGTGGACGCTTTGAGGAGGAGGGTGAACAGCACGACGCTCACCGCGAGAGAGCCCGCGATGACGAACGGCCGCCAGCGCGCGCGACGCTCGTCGCCTCCGCCGGCGATCGTGCCACCCACGACGACCGGCAGAAGCGGCAGGACGCACGGCGCCGCGACCGTCAGGATGCCGGCAGCCACACTCAGGCCCAGCGTCGCCCACACGGCTCAGCCCTCCGGGGTCTTGTGCGGTCGAGACAGTGTCACGGGATCGCCGCGACGAGCGAGGCGATCGACGGATCGTCGTAGAGGACGCTGCTCGAGATCGCTTCTCCGGCATCATCGACGAAGACGACGGTCGTCTGCAGCGTGACGCCGTACTTCTGGCGCAGGTCGGTTCGCGAGTCGTAGTCGACCTTGAAGACGGTGAGTCCGTCGGGCGCACCCTCGGCGACGAGTTCCTCGTCGAGCTGCCGGCAGTTGGGGCACCATGACGCGTGGAAGAACAGCGCCTTCGGTCCCGCCGTCTGCTCGATGATGCCGTCGGTGTAGTCGACGTAAGCACCGTCGGCGACAGGTGCTTGCATCTCGGGGGTCGCTTCGGCCATCTCGTCGGACTCTTCCATCATGGAGGCGCTCGCGCTGGGCGAGGAGCTCGGGGCGTCCGCCGTGGCATCCGTCATCGGCCCTGCGCACGCTGTCAGTGCGAGCATCCCGAGGAGGACCACCGCAGTCCCGGTGTATCGCGCGCGCATCTTGTATCCCCTCGTCAGGGCCGAATCGGCCAACTGACACCACGGTAGCCAGCCCGCCTCGCGTCGACAGCCCCCGGGGATTACGAACCGCGAACGGATCCCGCGAGATAACGTCGACTACGAACGCCGAGAAGACCCGAACCGTCGCCTTTCGCGGCTCAAGCCAGCAGTTTGGGTCTTCTCGGGCAGAGTGGCTCGGGCACAGGGGCGGGATGCGACGCGCGGAGGGCGAGGGGTGAGATGGATGCCACGGAGGAGGCCAAGGCGACTCGTCCGACGCAGATTCGGCCGCAGACGTGGTCCTATGTCGTGCGCCGGACGATACAAGAGTTCATCTCCGACCACTGCGCGGATGCCGCCGCCGGTCTCACCTTCTTCGCCGTGCTCTCTTTCTTCCCCGCCGGCCTCGCTATCGTCGCCGTGGTCGGCATCGTCGGCGACAGCGAGCGGGTGCTCGAACGACTCCTCTCCCTCGTCGACCAGGTGGCACCCACCCCCGTGGTCGAGACGATCCGGGGTCCGCTCACCGAGATCGCGGGAGCCTCGGGGGCGGGGCTCACTCTCATCGTCGCCATCGCGACGGCCGTGTGGTCGGCGTCGCTCTACGTCGGAGCGTTCGGCCGCGCGCTCAACCGCATCTACGGCATCACCGAGGGACGACCCTATTGGAAGCGAAAGCCTGCGCAGCTCGCGCTGACGATCCTGCTCATCGTGCTGGCGACGATCGTCGTGGGTGTCGTGGCGCTCTCCGGCCCCGTCGCCCGGGGAATCGGAGACCTGTTCGACATCGGCGAGACGGCGCTCCTCGTGTGGGACGTCGCCAAGTGGCCGCTCCTCGCAGCGGCTGTCATCGCGATGACGGCGGTGCTCTACAAGGGCACCTCCAACCTGCAGCAGCCCCGGTTCCGGTGGCTCGGCCTCGGTGCCATCCTGGCGATCGTGCTCCTCGGCGTGGCATCCGCCGGATTCGCGTTCTATGTCTCAGCTTTCGCCAGCTACAACCGCACCTTCGGCGCACTCGCGGGCGTCGTGATCTTCTTGCTCTGGCTCTTCCTGGTGAACCTCGCGCTCCTCTTCGGCGCCGAGTTCAACGCCGAACTGGAACGCGGCCGACAGCTCCAGGCCGGGATCCGCGCCGAGAAGCACCTGCAGCTGCCCCCGCGGGACACGACCGCGAGCGAGAGAGTCGCGCGCTCGACGCGGGTCACGGAAGAACGCGGCGCCCTCCTGAGACGCGGCGAAGACCTTCCCCCGCGAGACGACACGATGTTCGCGAAGGCGGTGCAGCTCCTCCGCGACCTGTGGCAGCGGATGACACGGCGCGACTAGTCGATGGTCACGCTTCCCCGGTCATGCCGTACGCGCGTGATCATGGCGAGGAGCTGGCTCGTGGAGGCGGGATCCTCGTCCCGGACGCGCAGCTGGTCCGCCAACGCATCGAGCTGACCCATCAGCGCTGTCGTCACACCCGGATCGTCCGAGAGGTGAAAGAGCTCGTCGACTGCCTGAACGAAACGCGTCACGACAGCAGGGTGGTCGGTGCAGTAGTGGCGCAGGGGCGAGAGCGCCGCATCGACATGATCAGCCGCGCTCGGCGAGAGCGTCAGGATGCAGAGGCGACCTTCCCGGTCGGCGAGCGCGGCCGGGAGAGGTGGCATCGCGATCATCCGCGCTGTCACGGCGGTGAGGTGCCCCAACGCATTCACGGCCGTCGTCGGGTCGTTGACGCCCGCCGAGAGGGCGCGGAGTCCGATGTCGAGGATCTGCTGAACGCCGTGCCCGATGTCTTCGGCCGACGTGCGTTCGTAGCCGATGGCATAGGCGTCGCGGATGCCTCCGTCGAGGCTGTCGACATCGTCGACCGGCCGCGCCGGATCAATGCTCCACCAGAGCGCCAGAGGGGTCCCCGCGACGACGTTCTCGCCGACGCGCTTGTGTTCCTGGATCACGATCGCGTTCTCGACCGCGAGGCGCATGAGTCGCGGGTGATCGTGTGCCGTGACGAAGCCGCTCGACGTGGCGCGGACGATGTGCCGGTCAGCGGGGATATCGACGGGACCCGTGAAGGCCGGCGCCGACGCGTTCCTCTCGCCCAGCCGGTCGATAGATCTGTCCGTTTCGGCGTGGATGTCTTTCAGCATCGTCTCGACTCGCAGCTGAGCGGCGAGGTGGGCGAGGAAGAAGACGAGCATGATGACGCTCAGGAGGGTGAGACCGAACGCGACCGTCACGGCGACGCGCGGAATGAACTCGGGAATGTCCTCCGTGGACGATCGCACCGACCTGAGCACGGTGATCGAGTAGGCGAACGTGCCGAGGAAGACGGCGAGCGTCCAGTGCACCTGTCGGTCGCGGGCGAAGAGGCGCAGGACGCGCGGTGAGGCCTGGCTGCTCGCAAGCTGCAGCGCGACGACGGTCAGCGAGAAGGTCAGCGACGTCGCGGTGATGAGGGACCCCGCGATCGAGGAGAGCACCGAGCGCGCGGTGTCAGCGCCACCGTTGAAGACGATCGAGTCGACGGCGGTCGGCAGACTCGCGTCGATGAGGAGGTCGATCCGCGGAAGTGCGATGCCGAGGATCACCGCGGCGACCACCGCCACGACCGGCACGGGCCACAGTCGGGAGTCGACCGACTCCACCACCGCAGCCCACCATCCGTTCCGCCGCATCCTTCTCACCGACTCAGGTAAGCCGCTCCGGGGCGCCCCGCTCGCCCGACACGCCGCCACACTCCGTCGCCATACTCCGTCGCCCGACTCCGTCGCCCGTCCTTCACCCGATCCCAGCCCGCCCCCCTTCCGCCGAGAAGACCCGAACTGCGCACTTTCGGGCTCCGGGCCAACAGTTCGCGTCTTCTCGGGGATCGGCCTCGGCGGTACGCGGAGGCCGGCCCCACCTCCCGAGAAGACCCGGACTGCTCGTTTTCGAGGCGCAAGCGAGCAGTTCGGGTCTTCTCGGCGGAGGGGGGAGGGGAACACGGGGGTGAAAGTAGAGTGGGCGGATGGCCGCGAGCATCCCGACATTCAGTGCGTCCGACATCGCGTTGCTGTCGCGGCCGTTGTACGCGATCTTCACCGCCATGTCTTCGGGAGATCGCGTGCCCGCACCCCGGCCGGTGTGGTTCGCGCTGGGTGAGGATGCCACGATCGAGATGTTCTCCGTCGCCGGAACGACGCGGCTGCGCAGGCTCGCTGTCGACCCGCGCGCATCGCTCCTCGTGACCGCTCCCGTCGGCGAGATGGAGCAGTGGGTGGCAGCGGAGGGCGTCGTGACCCTGCACGACGACGGCGCCCAGGAACTCGCGACGCGGCTGTCGAAGCGCTACTGGCATCCGGATGTCATCGAGGACTGGAGCGACACGGAGCTCGTCCGCATGATCTTCACCCCTGACCGGATCCGCCGCTTCGGGCCATAATGGGCCTCATCAGGGCCGGGCGAGAGTCCGGCGTGGTCTGACGCGACCGAACGGGGCATCACGAGATGGCTGACACCGCAGACCCGACAGCACTTCTCCAGGCGAAGATCGAAGAGCTCGAAGCGGAGAACGCCCGGCTCCTCGAGACGACGCGACGACCGCCCTCACGCGGACGATGGCGAGCGGTGCTTTCCGCCCTCGTCATCGTGATCGCCGCGATCCTCGTGCCCGTCTCGATCGCAGCGGCGTGGGCGCGCGTGCAGTTGGTCGAAGAGGATGCCTTCGTCCAGACGCTCGCGCCGCTCGTCGACGACCCCGCGGTGCAGGGTCTTGTGATCGATGAGGCCATGGACGGCATCCGTGCGCAAGTCGACTTCGACGCCCTGACAGCCGAAGCGATCGACGGGATCTCCGAGCTCGGCCTCGGCCCGCGAGCCTCCGCCGCCCTTCGACTCCTCGAAGCTCCCATCGCAAGCGGTCTCGACGGCCTCGTCGAGCGGACCGTCACCACCGTCGTGGAGTCCGACGCGTTCTCGGACGTCTGGGCGACGGCCGTCCGCGGGGCTCACCGCGCGCTCACCCTGGCGTCGACCTCCGACGGGGGCGGCATCGTCGTCCTGACGGCGGACGGCGCGGGCATCAGCCTCGGTCCGATCGTCGACGAGGTCAAGCAGCGCCTCGTCGACCAGGGCGTCGGGGTCGCCGAGCTCATCCCGGCCGTGGACCGGGTCGTCATCATCGGATCCGGCGAGACCCTCACGACGATCCGCACGTCGTACGCCCTCGCATCCGCCGTCGGCTGGTGGCTGCCCGTCCTCACGCTGGGGCTCTTCGCGCTCGGAATCGCGCTCGCACGGCGACGGAGCACCGCCGTCCTCGGGACCGGGGCGGGGTTCGCGATCGGCGGAGCGACGCTGGCGGTGACCCTTTCGGTGGGAGCTGCCGCGATGACGATGGTCGCGGGCAACCTCGATCTGTCTCCTTCGGCCCTCGACGTGATCTACCGCCAGCTCGTGGGCGACATGGCGCAGACGGCGTGGGTCATCGCGCTCCTGGGTGTCGTGATCGCCCTCACGGGCTGGCTCATGGGTCGCTCCCGTGCCGCGATGCGCACGCGCGCGACCGTCGAGTCGCTCAACGACTCGGCACGTGGCCAGCTCGCCGAGCGCGGTCTCGACACCGGCGGATTCGGTCGATGGCTCGGTCGCAATCGCATCCTGGTGCGCGTTCTGATCGCGGTCCTCGCGGTGCTGTGGCTCTTCGCCCTCCGCCCCCTCGGGTTCGGAGATGTCGTGCTCGTCGTCATCACGAGCCTCATCGCGGGCTTCGTGCTCGAGTTCCTACAGGTGCGCTCCGACGACGCGCCGACACCGGTAGAGTCCGGTCAATGACGCAAGACCCGGACGCGATCGTTCCCGAACCCGCTCACGAACCCGAACCGCGTCGCCGGCGCTCCCGCGCCCGCCGCGTCATCCGGATCGCCGGTTTCAGCATCCTGGGTCTGATCGCCGCCGCGATCGTGACGTTCCTCGTCTGGACGAACATCACCTACCCCGCAGCCCCCGACGGACTCGCCGCGGCAGAGACGGACGACCGCATCTCCCTCGGCGGCGACGACAACCTCGTCGTCATGTCCCCCGCCGGCGGCGAGTCGGAACAGGGCTTGGTGTTCCTCGCCGGCGCGAAGGTGGAGCCGAAAGCCTATGTCTCGACGTTCCGCGATCTGGCCGCGGCGGGCGTCACCGTCGTCATCGTCCGCCCGATCCTCAACCTCGCGATCATCGAGTGGCGGGACCTGTCCGAGTTCACCGCGGCCGCGCCGGAGGTCGAGGCGTGGGCCGTCGGAGGGCACAGCGCGGGCGGAGTGAAGGCCTGCTCGTATGCGGAGGATGCCGCGGTGACGGCCCTCGTCCTCTTCGCCTCGTACTGCGCGTTCGGGGATCTGAGCGGGCGCGACGACCTGTCAGCACTTTCGATCACGGGAACGCGGGACGGCGTGCTCTCGCTCGATTCCTTCGAGGATGCGCGGAGCCTCATGCCCCCGGACACGATCTACGTCGAACTCGACGGCGTCAATCACGCGCAGTTCGGCGACTACGGCGATCAGCCCGGCGACTCCCCCAGCACGATCTCGAACGACGAGGCCCACGCCCTGATCTCGGACGCCCTCATCGAGTTCTTCGCCGCGCAGGAAGACTGACCCCGCGGTTCTGAGGAGATCCGCAGACCTGAGGATGCTCGGGCGCCAGGCGCCCTCAGAATCGCCGATCTCCTCAGCATCGCCGGGCGCCCTCCGTGATGCGACCTGTCAGCGCGCGGGACTCAGACTGCTGGACTCGCGGACGACGAGCTTCGTCTCGACGAAGACGCTCTCGGTGGTCTTCGTGTCGATCAGGGAACGCATGCTCTGGAACGCGGTCCGGCCCATCGCCGACAGGTCCGCGCGCACCGAGCTCAAGGGGACAGGTAGCTGCGCGCTGATGGGGATGTCGTTGTAGCCGACGACGGCGATGTCGCGGCCGGGGACGATTCCCGCGCGATGCAGCGTCGACATCGCACCGATAGCGGCGAAGTCGTTCACGACGAACACCGCGTCAGGGACGCCCGCTTCGATGACGCGTTCCATCGCCCGTCGTCCGCTGTCGAGGTCGAACCCCGCCGGAAGCACCTCCACGTGACGACCGTCGCCCCGGCCCAGGAAGGCGTCGGAGAATCCGGCGACACGATCGCGTGACGTGCTCGCGTAGTCAGGGCCGGCGATGACACGGGCCGACTTCGCGCCGACATCGGCGATGTGGTGACCGGCTTGTGCGCCGCCGCCGTAGTCGTCGCCGGTCACGAAGGGGAGGTCGGCGGTGCGGCGGCTGATGAGGAGCACCGGCGGGCCCGACCTCGCGAAGTCCTCGACCTCGTCATCGTTCAAGCGGGAATCCCCGATGACGATTCCGTCGACGCGCTGGGAGACGAAGCGTGCGAGGGCCGCAGCGCGACGATCCGCGGCATCCCATGTGCTGGCCACGAGAACGAGATATCCGTTTCGCGCCGCTTCCTCCTCGAAGGCCTCGAAGACCGTCGCGAGGACGATGTCGGTGATCCGCGGAACCAGCATGCCGATGAGATTGGTCCGCCCGCTGCGGAGGCTCGCCGCCCATCGGTCGGCGCTGTAGCCCAGCGCGTCGGCGTGCGCCCGTACGCGGACGATCGTGTCGGGTCGGACTCGCTCCGAATCGCCACGCAGGATGCGCGAGACCGTGGATACATGAACGCCGCTCGCCAGAGCGACGTCACGCAGAGTGGCTCTCTTCATCGTGTCCCGATCTCAATTGAGGTGGCTGCCACCGTTCACATCGAAAGTCGTCCCCGTCACCGAGGCACACGCATCCGACAGGAGGAACAGCACCATCTCCGCGATCTCCTGCGGCTCGGCCACTCGTGGCAACGGCATCTTGGCGAGGATACCGGCCCGTTGCGCGTCGTCGAGGCGGTCGTGGATGCGTGTCCGGACGGGACCCGGCGCGATGCCGTTCGCGCGGACGTTCCGCGTACCCCACTGGACGGCGATATGGCGCATGAGCCCCAGAACGCCGGCCTTCGCCGATGCATATGCCGCGCCCGACATGGTCGTGCCGCCGTCGCGCGCGTTGAGGCTGCTCATGAGGACGACCGCACCACCGCCCGCGTCCGCCATCCGCGGCACGACCTCGCTCATCACGACGAACGCGCTCGTGAGGTTGGCCCGGATGACCCGGTCCCATTCGTCGAGTCCGATCTCGTCGATGCCGCCCTTGCCCACGACTCCCGCGATGTGTGCCACGCGGGTCGGCACGGGGCCGCTGTCGAGGAACGCTCGGACGGCGGCGGGATCGGCAGCATCCACACCGCTCTCCAGATCGAGGCTGATGACGTGCTCGCCGCGGTCTCGGGCCTGCTCCACGATCGCCGCTCCGATGCCATTGGCACCGCCGGTCACAAGAAGTGTCACACGCTCTCCCCGCGGATCTCGGAGATGCCCCGCTGATAGACGTCGCTCAGGATCATCTCGGGCTGCGAGTACGCCACGAAGCGCACTCCACGGTCCATCCACTCTTTCGCTTCCGCGGGCGAGTAGGCCAGAACACCCGGCACGACTCCCGCCTCGAGCGCCTTCTCGACGACGAGTTCGGATGCCGCGACGACCTCCGGATGCCACGGGGCGTAGCCGAATCCCATGTCGAGGGACAGATCGGCGCGGCCGAGCATGACGACGTCGATACCAGAGCTGAGGATGTCGTCGAGAGCCTCCATCCCACGTCGGGTCTCGACGAGAGCGATCGTCACGACGTTCGCCGACGCCCACTCGAGGTAGCGGCCGAAATCCCGGCGCGCAGTCCCGTGACCTGCCGCACGAGAGGCGGAACATACCGTCCGGCGCCCGCGAGGCGGGTAGTAGGCCGCCTCGACAAGTGCCCGCGCGGCCTCGCCGGACTCGACCGTCGGCATGACGATTCCGCCCGCCCCTGTGTCGAGCGCCCACAGGATCTGCTTCGGGTCGGCGTTGCGCAGCCGCACGAGCGGCGTGAGTCCCACCGCCTGCGAGCCCCGCACCATGGCCAGCACCGTCTGCTCGTCCGCGCCGGCGTGCTCGGTATCGATAATGAGGAAGTCGTAGCCGCACTGGCCGAGGATCTCGCCGATGGCAGGCTCCTGGAGGAGGGTGAGGCTGCCGAGGGCGACCCCACCCCCTTCCAGCGCAGCGACGACCTTGTTGGTCGATCCGATCACGGGACGTCCAACCGCGTGACATCGCTGCAGGTGCGCTCGTTGTCGACTTCGCCGACGATCTCGAGTGCGGATGCCACGACAGACTCGTCGTACCACTTGTCGACGGCCGGGAGCGACTCGACGATGCCGTTCTCGACGAGCCAGGCGCCGTCTTCGTTCATGGCGGTCTCGGTGTCGACCTCGCCGTTCGGGTTCATGTAGGGCCACTGGTCGGTGCCGTACAGCGCGTCGACGGTCTCGACCGGGACGCTCGTGCTCTCGGCGATGATCTGCACGACCTCGTCACGGTTGGCGGGGTCCATGTAGTAACGCACTCCTTCGAGCCACGCCACCATCCACCGCGTCGCGACGTCGCCGCGCTCCTCGATGAACTTCGTCGACATCGTGATGAGTCCCTGCTGCTCGTCGGGCACGATCTCGTACGTGGCGAGCAGTCGCTTGGCGGTGCCGTCGGCCAGGACGCCGTAGCCGATCGGCTGGGCCAGGAACCCGGCGTCGACAGCACCCGTCTTGAGCGCGTTCGCGATGTCGGGGTATCCGAGCGTCGTGAGCGCACCGAGGTCGTCGATCGTGAGGCCTTCCTCGGCGAGCGCGCGACTCAGCCAGTACTCCGTCGAAGAACCGCGGGCGAGGATTGCGACGTTCTTGCCCGCCAGCTCGGCGACGGAGTCGATGCCCGCGTCGTACTGCTCGGTCCGGACGACGAGAAGGCTGTCCGCCGTGCAGGTGTACTGGTTGCGGTCGGCGACGGCGACGAGGTTGAGGTTCTGGTTGATCGCGTTGAAGAACGCACCACCGAGACCGGGGATGTTGACGTCGACGTTGCCCTGGCTCTGTACCGCCATCTGCGCGTAGATGTCGGCGTCGGTGTAGGAGTTCTCGATGCCCTGCTCTTCGAAGAACCCCTTCTCCTCCGCGATGAACAGCGGTCCCATACCGACGATGTTGAGCGAGTTGACCGCGACCTGGTCCGGCTCGCCGGAGCCGCTCGCGGCGGGCTCCGATGATCCGCTGCTGCAGGCGGCGGTGCCGAAGAGCAGGCCCGTCGCGACGACGAGGGCCAGTGACTTCCTGAGTTTCATGAGGTGCCTTCCGTCCAGTTGAAGTAGCGACGCTGAATCCGCAGCGTCACGGTGGTGAGGGTGAAGCCCATTGCCGCGATCACGGCGAGCGTCGCGTACATGTTGGTGATCTGGTACACCTGCCAGTACTGCCACGTGAGAGAGCCGATTCCGTCGGATCCGGCGAGGAATTCACCGGCGATGACGCCCAAGAGCGCCAGTCCGGCAGAGAGGCGGATGCCGGCGAAGATCGACGGCAGCGCACCGGGCAGGATGATCTTCCAGAGCAGCTGTCGCTGGGAGGCGCCCATGTTCCGTCCCATCTGGGACAGGCGCTTGTCGTTCTGCAGCACCCCGGCCATCGAGTTCACGGCTGTGGGGAAGAAGGAGATGATCCCCGCGAGGACCACGATCGGCGTGCTGCCCGTGCCGAAGATCACCAAGAGCAGGGGAAGCAGCGCGACGGCCGGGATCGGATACAGGATCGAGATGACGGGGTCGATCACGACGCGCGCCCAGGGGAGGAGTCCCATCGTGATGCCCACGATGACGGCGGGGATGACCCCCAGCGCGAAGCCGGACAGGACGCGCTGAACCGTGATCCAGATGTTCACGAGGAGGTCGCCCTCGACGAGGAGGTTGACGAGCGCTGCGAAGCAATCGAGCGGCGGCGGGAAGAACGTGCGATCGATGAGTCCGAGCATCGAGCCGATCTGCCACAGCGTCAGGATCACGACGACCGGTACGAGGCTGCCGAGGGGGCTGGCCATCGCGCGGAACGCCTTGCTCGGCCCCCGCTGGGCGCGCTTGTTCGGACCGTATTCGACGACGGTCGGCTGAGCGGTTTCGCTGAGTGTCATGACGTTGCCCCTTCCACTTCTGCCCACTCGGCAGCGCGCGTCGCGTCGCGAAGGCGCTCCCACAGGTGCTGCTTCAGCTCTGCGAAGACAGGCGTCTGCGCGATGTCGGCGGTCCGCGGACGGGCGAAGGGGACTTTCAGGTCTTCGACGACACGCGTTGGACGACCGCTGAGGACGAGGACGCGGTCCGCGAGAAGCAGAGCCTCCTCGATTCCGTGGGTGATGAAGATGACCGTCTTGCGGTGCTTCTCCCACACCGCCAGAAGCTCTTCCTGAAGCAGCGTCCGAGTCTGCGCGTCGACGGCAGCGAACGGCTCGTCCATGAGGAGCACTTCGGGATCGCTTGCGAGTGCGCGCGCGATCCCCGCACGCTGACGCATTCCCCCCGACAGCTGCTTCGGCCGAGCATCCGCGAAGGCACCGATCCCCATCGTCTCCAGATAGCTCTGCGCGGTCTTCTTGCGTTCGGGCTTCGGAACGCCGCGCACCTCGAGACCGAAGGCGACGTTGTCGATGATCGAACGCCAGGGGATGAGCGCATAGTCCTGCCAGACGATCGAGGTCATCTCGCCTGTCGCGGTGCGCGTACCCGAGAACCGGATCACTCCGGCATCCGGTGGGAGCAGACCGCCGAGCATCCCCAGCAGCGTCGACTTCCCGCATCCGCTGGGTCCGATGATGCAGACGAACTCACCCTGCTCGATGGAGGCACTCAGACCTCCGACCACGGGGAGCGGGTTGCCGGCAGAGTCGGTGTAGGACTTGCTGATCCCGTCGATTTCGACGCGCATCAGGAACCACCTCCAAGTGTGGGTGTGTCGCTGTAGTTGGCTGTGAACCAGTCGGCGATGTCGCCGCGGCGGGCGAACCAGACCGCTCCGGTGGAGTTGGCCCATTCGATGAGATCGGCAAGCGCTGAGGTGCGACCTGCCTGTCCGACGAGGCGGGCGTGCAGCCCGATCGACATCATCCGGGGGTGTGTCTCGCCCTCGTCGATGAGGTACTGGATGCCGCGTCGGCAGTTCTCGAAGAAGTCCCCGGGGTGGCTGTATCCCGGCGTGAACGCGAACCGGCCGTCGTTGTAGGTGTGGGTGTACGGCACGACCAGGTGCCGTTTCCCCTTGACCATCACCCAGTAGGGAATGTCGTCGTTGTACGCGTCGGAGTCATAGGAGAAGCCGCCGTGCTCGATGAGGAGCTCTCGGGTGTTGACGGACGGCGCGTAGCGCGAGTACCACCCTCTCGGAGCCTCCCCCGTCGTCTCCTCGATGATCTCGACGGCGCGGGCGATGTCGTCGCGCTCCTGCTCACGTGTCGAAGACGTCGGCTCGACCCATCGGAGCCCGTGACCGGACACCTCGTGCCCTGCCGGGATGATCTGCCGAGCGAGGGCAGGGTTGCGCTGCAGCGCCTGCGCTGCGGCGTAGAACGTGACGCGCGTCTCGGTGCGATCGAAGAGGCGCATGAGACGCCAGATGCCTGCACGACTCCCGTACTCGTAGACCGACTCCTGCGACAGATCGCGTGCCGTCTGATCTTCGGGCGTGTAGCTGATCTCACCGACCCACTCATTGCGCTCATCCCCGTCGAGGATGCTGCGCTCCGCCCCTTCCTCGTAGTTCATGCACAGGCTCACGGCGACGCGAGCACCGTTGGGCCACTCGATCTGCGGGGCGTGCTGACCGTATCCGATGAAGTCGCGGTCGGGTCCGCCGATGTGGGTCATTCGCTTCCTTCTTCCTCGTTGTGAGATCGGTGCCGCCTCAGGGCTGCAGCACGACCTTCCCCGTCGTGGAGCGGCTGGCGACGAGATCGTGCGCCGCTCGGACATCTTTCAGCGCCATCGTCTCGGCGATGTGCGGGGTGAGCCGGCCTTCGACGGCGAGCCCGAGAACGGCCTCGATGTCGTCGGGGCGCTGACTGCGGACACCGAGGATCCGCAGCTCTCGCCGGAACACGTCGACGACATCGAGCTGCGGGAACTCGCCCCCGTGACCGCCGGCCACGACGAGGCGCCCACGATCGGCGAGTGCGCGGATGCTTCCCTCGAAGTTCGCGCCCCCGACATGGTCGACGATGACATCCGCGCCTCGTGAGCCCGTGATCGTGCGCACGCGCTCCGGCCAGTCGGCCTCGCTCGTGACGACCACTTCCTCGGCTCCACAGCGGCGAACGAAGTCCGCGCGGGCGGGATCACGCACGAGCGCGATGGGACGGGCGCCGGCCAAGGCGGCGACTTGAAGGCAGGCGTGCCCCAGCGCACCGCCCGCTCCCGCGACGACGACCCACTCTCCGGTGGAGACGTGCGCCGTTCCATGGAGCGCACGCCACGCGGTGCCGAACGAGATCGGGAGCGCGGCGGTGATGACTGGGTCGAGGTCCGGGGCAGCGACGATTCCTCGACTCGGCGCGATCATGAGTTCCGCGTTTCCACCCCAGCCGTGGATGCCGGGCATCCAGCCGCGCAGGCAGATGTTGGCGGCACCCGTGAGGCAGTTCCGGCACCGACCGCACACGACATGCGGAAGCACGAGAACACGGTCTCCCGCCGACCACGGCGAGTCCGCATCCGCGGCGGCGACGACTTCTCCGACGACCTCTCGTCCGAGCACGTGCGGGAGGTCGATGGGAAGGCGAGAGACACCGGCGCGGATCTCCAGATCGAGGTGGTTGAGGGAGACGGCCGTGACGCGCACGAGAACCTCCCCCGGCCCCGGCTCGGGAATGTCGATGGATGTCACGTCGAGGACCTCGGGCCCACCGAATCGAGTGAGGACGACACCGTCAGCACGCATCGGGCACCACCTTCCACGTCCGGGTGACGAGTTCTTCGACCGACTCCGCATCCGACTGGCCGATCGCGAGCGAGAGGGCGACGCGCGCTCGTGAGGTCGTGAGGTCGCCCGCGAAGAGCGCTCCGGCGTCGCGGAGGTCGGCGCCGCCCCCCACTCCGTACGCGGGACGCACGAGCCCCGCACCTGTACGGGATGTGATGAGCACGACGACTCCGGCACGCACGGCGCGCTCGACCGCCGCCGTCACGGACGGACTCGTGTTGCCGCGACCCATGGCTTCCAGCACGATGCCAGCCGCACCGCCCCGCACGGAAGCGTCGATGTGATCGGCGTTGGTGCCCGCGCCCGACTTCACGATGTCCACGCGAGGGACGATCGGCCGATCGACGCCGGCGAACACGGCGCCTCGATAGGGACGCGACAGCCTGATCACCTCGTCATCGTCGATGAGGGCGATCGCTCCTGCGGCCCCTCCGGAGAAGGCGTCGATGGCAGAGCTGTGCGTCTTCCGGGCCTCCGCACCAGCGATGGCGAGCCCACCGATCACGACCGAGACGGGCAGGCCTTCTCGTACCGCGGCGAAGGCATCCGCGAGGTTCCTCAGAGCATCCGTGTCCGCTTCCCCCGCGGGGCGCTGCGCACCGGTCAATGCGACCCGTGCGTCGAGGGGCAGAAGCATCGAGGTGAGAAACGCCATCTCCTCGAGCGTGTCCGTGCCGTGAGTCACGACGACGCCCTCGCATCCCGTCTCGAGCAGGGCGCGCACATGCAGGACGACGTCGACCATCGCCGTGAGAGTCGTGGCGTAGCTCGCGACCGGTTCGAGGTCGACGACCTGCACCTCCAATGCGGGGTGCAGGCGTATGCCGCCGAGCAGCGCCTCACCGCGCAGCACGGGGACGAGCGCGCCGCGATCGTCGTGGCGCGACGCGATAGTGCCGCCCGTCGCTAGTAGCCCGACTTTCAATGGTTCCTCCTGCGCAATCGTTCTTCTAGACTGATTAGACAGAAAGAACGATTGCGCAGTCAAGAGTTCCGGACGGAATTTTCCGATTCGTAACAAAGGGGCCGACATGACCGACTCTGCTTTGCACCGCGACTCGTGGCGCGCTTCGCTCCGAGGCCGAGCCCTGGGGGCAGCGTCCGAGACGCGACTCGCCCCCTACGCTGCACGCATCCTCGTCGACGATGTCGCCGCGATGCTGAGCGGCGCCGATGACCCACGGGCCAGCGCTTTCGCGACGGCGTCCACGTCCTCCGGAGGGGAGGCCACGATCGTGAGCGGCGGATCCGACTCCCGCATCGTCGCGGCCCAGAAGAACGGGCTCCTCGCGGGATGGGACGAGCTCGACGAGGGCTACCGCCGGGCCGGGTGCCACGGCGGTCTCTACACCGTTCCCGCGGCGATGGCCGAGTGCGAAGCGGAGGATCGCACTCTCCAGGATCTTCTCGAGGCGATCACAGTCGGGTACGAAGTCGTCGCGACCATCGCGCGGCACATCGATCCCCCGCGTGCGCGGGCCGTGCACCCGCACTCCTACCTCTCCCCCATCGGCGCCGCCACGACCCTCGTCTGGCTCCGCACGCGCGACCCCGCGATGGTCGTGAAGGCGGTCGATGTCGCCGCGACACTGGCTCCGCGGGGCGACTACCGACTCGCCCACGACGGCATTCTCGCGCGCAACCTCTGGGCGGCAGCGGGCGCGGGGCTGGGCTTCCTCGCCGCCGACGCGACGCTCGCAGGCATCGACGCCGACACCGACGCGCTCGCGGACATGACTACCGGCGCACGGGCCGACGATGCCGCATGGGCTGTGGAAGACGGATATCACAAGGTCTACGCGGCCTGCCAGTACACGCACTCCGCCATCGAAGCGGCGTCTGCACTCGCCTCCCCCGATGCGCAGCACCTCGATGTCGCGCGGATCGCGGCGATCGACGTCGCGACGCATCCCCTCGGCATCGAGCTCGGCGATGCGCATCCCACGACGAGCTTGGGCGGCAAGTTCTCCCTCCCCCATGTCGTCGCCGCCACCTTGGTCGCCGGACGCACCGATCCGGAGGTGTACTCGCAGTCCTGGATCTCGCATCCCGCGGTCGCGCGCCTTCGCAGCCTCGTCCGAATCCACTCTTTCGAGCCGCTGCCGCCCTATCCGCACGACCGGCCGGCGCGTGTCACTCTCGTGTTCGACGACGGACGCAGGGAAGCCGCCGAATGCCTGAGCGCCATCGGTGAGCCCGGCCGGCCGATGAGCGCGGATCAGCTCGTGGGAAAGATCTCGCAGTTGACGGCGCATCGCGCACCGGAATTCTCCCGAATCGCGCGCCAGCTGATCGAGGGAGGAATCGACTCCCGCACGCGATGGCGGCCCATCCTGTCCAGCCTCCTGGGCACGCCGGAAGGTGAGCACGCATGACGGCGCAGAGAACAGCGCTCGTGACGGGCGCTCAGCAGGGAATCGGTCGCGAGGCCGCGCTCGCGCTCGCTGACAGCGGTTTCGACGTTGCGGTGAACTACCTCTCAGACGAACAGGGCGCCGCCGAGGTCGCGCAAGAGGTCCGCGATCGCGGGAGGCGTGCACTGCCGATCCGCGCCGACGTGTCGTCCGTCACGGAGATCCGGGCGATGGTGTCGCGCGTGGCGGACGCATGGGGGCGCGTGGATGTCCTCGTCAACAATGCGGGGATCTTTCCCCGCCGGGCGTTCCTCGAGATGACGGAGGACGAATGGAACGCCGTGATGAGTGTGAACCTCACCGCTGTCGCGTTCACGAGCCAGGCCGCCGCCCGGCTCATGGCGGCGCAGGGCGGCGGATCCATCATCAACCTCGCGTCGTCCGCGGTTCGCGGGCAGCCCCACGGCTCCCACTACGCGGCGAGCAAAGGGGGCGTCGTCTCGCTCACGCGCTCACTGGCGCTCGAGCTTGCTCCCCATGGCATCCGGGTGAATGCGGTCGCCCCGGGTCTCACCGACACGGCACAGCCCCGCTCGGCCCATGACGACGCGTCGATGGATGCGCTCATCTCGACCATCCCTCTCGGCCGTGCGGGGCGCGCCGACGAGATGGGCCGCGTCATCGCGCTCTTCGCGTCCGACACGCTCGCGCACGTGACGGGTCAGGTGTTCCACGTCAACGGTGGCTCGTACATGCCGTGAGCGCGCAAGAAGACTGACCGCGCGGTTGTGAGGAGATCCGCAGACCTGAGGGTGCTCGGGCACCAGGCGCCCGCAGTATCGCCGGTCTCCTCAGCATCGCCGGGCGCCCTCCGGAGTGGGTGGGAGGATGGACGACAGAGGGGCGAGGGGAGGCACCATGATCGCGCGGTTCGAGGAGCTCGACTGGCAGCCGACGCGGATGGGAGAACTGACCCTCCGCAGACGCACCGACCCCGAGACCGACGAGCAGATCTACGAGGTGAAGCTCGGCGACGAGTACCTCATGTCGAGCCTTTTCACCGTGGCCGAAGAGGAGCTCGCGACGCTGGGGCTCGCCTCGGTCGAGGGGGACGGACTCAACGTTCTCGTGGGCGGCCTGGGCCTCGGGTACACCGCGGCGACGGCTCTCCTCGACGAGCGAGTGCGGCGGCTCGACGTCATCGACGCGCTCCCGGCCGTGATCGGCTGGCATGAGCGGCGCCTCCTCCCGGTCTCGGCATCGATCGTCGACGACGGACGAGCGACACTCGTGCACGACGACTTCTTCGACGTCATGAGGCGGATGCCCCGACCCGGTGCTCCGGCGTACGACGCCATCCTGCTCGATGTCGATCACTCGCCCCGCCACACACTCGACCCCAGTCACGCCGATCTCTACACGGCCGCCGGCCTGGGATCCCTCACGCGACACCTGAGCGAGCGCGGAGTCTTCGCGCTCTGGTCGGATGACCCGCCCGACGAAGAGTTCCTGTCGACCCTGACCTCGGTCATGGATGCCACGGCCCACGTCGTCACCTTCGACAACCGCCTGACGGGGACGGCTTCGTCGAACACCGTCTACGTCGCGACGCAGCGAGTGGCGTAGACCTCCCGAGTCACGACGTCGCCGACGCGGGCGCCGCGCTTTCCGTTGCTGGCGGGGATGCGGCATCCTCGGTCCGCGGCCTCGGCTCTACCGCCCTGGAGACGCGCCAGGGGCGCAGGCGGTGGATCTCGAGGAGTTGCGCACCGAGCCCGAAGAACACCATCGCGAGCCAGACGAGGATGTTCAGCCACGGGATCTGCAGGGCGACGATGAGGATGACTCCCCCGACGAGCGACCTGACGACCGGGTGCTGCGTGCCGCGGAGGACGAGGCGCCCGAGATAGTGCGCGCTGAACACGAAGGTCGCGAGGACCATGACGGTCCAGACGACGACACCCGCGAGCGCCAGGGGCGCGCCGACGATCGTGATGCCCAGGACGAACAGCGCCGGGGGCACGGCGATCGCCGCGATGAACCCGACGAGGAGCGCCTTCCACGGCGAGGGGACGAGGTGGTCGGTCACACGGTCCAACCAGCGCGGGAAAAGCAGCCCGGCGAACAGGGTGAGGAGGCTGAGCGCGACGAGCGCGTAGATCGCTCCGAGCAGCCAGCCGACGAAGACGGCCGCGGGCGACACTTCGGTGCGGGGAGCCTGGGGCGGCTCGATCCGCTCCACCGTGCCATCCACGGCTCCGTCGGCGATGCGAGCGTCGTTGTCGCTCGTGTACGTCAGGTCTCCCCCGACGGTCCCGTCGATGGACAGACGGTCCACGCTGACGAACATGTCGCGCCCGATGTCTCCCGCGATGCGGATCCTGCCGGCGGCTGCGACGAGGTCGCTCTCGATCGAACCCGCGTCGCCGACCGTCACGGTCGCGGCGAAGATCGTCCCGCTTCGAGAGATGTCTCCCGTGATCGTGACATCCTGCGCCGCGAGACGGACGTTCCCCTCGACCGTCCCGGTGATGGTGATCGTCTGGGCCGCCGCGATGACATCGCCCGTCACGTCTCCGCTGACGGTGACGCTCTGCCCGGCAGCGTAGACGTCGCCGTCGACATCCCCCGATACGTCGACGAAGGCACCCGTATAGAACTGCGGGCCCTCACCGTCCTGCACCGTGGCGGTGACGTCGGCATGGGGGACTTCAGTCGCGGCGAACGCGGCCGAGCCAGCACCCAGCGTGAGGATGCCGGTTGCGAGGATCACCGCCAGGGAACGGTGAACATGCGGCAGTGCGCTCATCGCGTGGCCCTTCTCTCGTCGACGTGCACGGCGGGACTGCTTCCACTGTGCGCGCGCCGACGCGCCGGCTCCGGGCCCTTGGTCCCGTCCCGTGCGGACTGCCGCGCAGGCTGACCCCTGCCGCCCGCGTCCCCATTCGCCGACTCCCCGGGTTCTCGCCGAGTCACCCCGTCGATTGCGCGCAACAACGGGGTCGCTCGCCGAGAAGCCGGAGTGTCGGCGAGAGCAGCGCGGGCGGGGGATCAGGCGCGGAAGCGCTGTGCCTGCATCGCCCGGGCGGTCGCTGCGGCATCCTGGTCGGGAGGATAGACCTTGGGCACGCGATCTTCGAGGGCTCGATGAAGCGGAGTCCAGCCCGCCGGAGCAAGGGGTTCCCATCCGGGAGCGGGGGTGATCGACGCGAGCGCGATGTGATCGTCGATGCGAACGCGGTCCCACGCGTGGATGACGCGGCCATCACCGAGGCTGAGCCCCACGTGCCCCCAATTCCGCCGCTCTCCGAGCATGTCGCCGACACTGTCGTAGAAGACCAGTGCGCCGACGGGCGGGGTGCCCGAGTTGGCCGCGGCACCGTAGATCCGGGCGGATTCGGCGGCGTCGTCGCCACCGAACATCTCGAGTTCGTTCGACCGTTCGATGGCGTCCTCGACGAAAGCGAGGCACCGTGTCGCGTAGGCCGTCGATCCGAGGTGCGTCATCGCCCAGCGGATCGCGTTCTGCGCGTAGACCTCGTCGTCTTCCATTGACCCGAGGATAGCGCCACGCCCCCGCCGGGTCCCGCGACGTCAGGTCCCCGCCGAGCCTCTTCCCGTCGACTCACCGGGTTCTCGCCGACTCACCCCGTTATGTGCGCGCAATAACGGGGTCGGTCGGCGAGTGACCGGGGTGTCGACGGATGCTAGGAGGCGGGGCCCCGACACCAGGAGATCGCGAAGCCGGGGAGTTCGCGGGGATCGCCGTCCTCGAGCGGGATGACCCGCGTCACCATCTCGCGGGGCATCGCCAGAACAGCGTCGTCGACCGTGTTCGTCGCGATGTCCGGCGCGACGGTGACGGCCACGAAGCGTCCGCTCGGTGCTGCGCAGACCTGGATCACGGCATCCGACACGGGCACGTCCGCGACGAGCCTCTCCGAACCGGAACCGTTCGCCAGCACGAGTGTCTGACGCGAGAGGCTGCCTCCCTCGTCGATCGCGAGATAGGTCGAGAGGATGCCACGACCGACGACCTTCTCGGCGGCGAACGGCCTGCCGTACTCGGGGTGATCGACGGCGAGAGGCGTTCGGTCACCGGTCCGGAGGTCGACCTCCTCGGGACCCTCCTCCGTGCGCACGACCGCGATCGGCTCGTCGCGGGCGACCTCGTCGATCAGCGTCGCCTGCCCGAGGCGCGTGGGCTCTCCGCCGGTCACCGTGTCGGCGAGGAGGAGGTCTTTGCCCCGCGTGATGAGGAGGAGGGAGCGCGTTCCCTGGACGAACCGGAAGTCGTCGATGCGGGGATCGGCGCCGCCGAGATCGAGCCGCGACGGTGTAGCTTCCGGGCTGGCCGTGGAGGAGAGGTAGACCACGGAGTCACGTGCCGGCAGACCTTCGATCGCGGGATCGGTCCAGGTGTAGGCGATGCGATCTCCCGAATCCGACAGTTGCAGACGCGACAGCCGCCCGACGCCCGGCAGCTTCACCTCCACCGCTTCGCGACCGTCGACCGGGACGATGAAGAGATCGGAGTCACCCTGGTCGTTGGTCGTCGACACCACGAGCCCCCGCGGCGACTGCCGGAAGTCCTCGATGCGAGGATGCTCGAAGACCGTGACCCGCTCGTCGTCCTCGAAGCCCGCACGGTAGATGCGATCGTCTTCCGAGTCGGAGCGTTCGAGCATGTAGACCTCGACGGGAGGCGTGTCCACGACGGTTTCGAACCGCGACGTGGCGGTGCCGGACAGTCCGGAGACGCCGTCGATCGTGATCGTGTAGCGCGATCCGTCTGCGAGCGGCTCGCTGAAGCGCACGCCGACGCTCCGGCCCGACGTGTCGACGGTGAAGGGGACGATCGGATCCACGGTGACCTGTTCCGCGTCCACCGCGGCGAGCGGCTGATTCGCGGTGAAGATGACCCGCGAACCGCTCGTGCCTGCCGCGGCGACGGGGTCGGCGAGCACAGCCGTGACGCGCGGCCCCTGTGCCACACTCGCTCCTGCCCCCAGGACGGCGACGAGCAGGAGGGCGCCGACGGAGGCGACGAAGACGGCGAGGAATGACCACCGACGGCGGACGGAGGACTCAGTACTCATACGGATCCTCCGGCACGTCGACCGGCGTGACGGCCGTCGGACGGACGACGAGGCGACCACCGTCGGATGCCACCGTCCCTTCGACCTCGACCCACTGCCCCACCTCGTGGTCGCCCGCCCATCCGGCCTCGACGACGGGCAGCGTCGCCGGTTGCGCGTCGATCACGCAGTGGGTGATGACGAGCCTCGTGAGGAGGAAGGCGTCGGGATCGTCGGGGTTGGGCGCGATGAAACCGGTCAGGTCGACGGCGTCGCCGACGAACTGCTCGGGGGCCGTCGCGGTCGCGAAGACGGTCGACCAGTCGGGCACGCCGAAGTTCGCGGTATCTCCGGACTGGGCGAGCAAGACGACCTCCTCCCCTCCGAAGAGCGTCGGGGAGGTCGAGGTCCGCGCGATGGCGAGATCGACGGACAGGACGTTCGGATGCACGACGAGCGCGGCGACGGTCACGAGCGACGCCAGCACGCCGCCGGCGGCCGTCACGAGGCCCACGCCGTTCCGACGAGTGCTCACCGCCCCGGCATCCTCGTGATCGGTTTCATGGTCGTGGTCGTGGTCGTGCGCACGCTCCGCACCGCGTCGGATGCCGAAGGAGGCCGCCACGACGACGAGCGCGATCACCGACATCGCGACGGCGAACCACGCGTTGGCGGGGTTGATGTAGAGGTCGAGTTGGCCCGTCAGCGCGAGGACGAGCGTGAGGACGGCCAGGGCACCGGCGATGCCGACCCCGAGCCAGCGCTCCCAGAGATCACGCAAAGAGGTTCACCGCCGTCCCGATCACGAACGCCGCGGGGATGACGACGGCGACGATGCCGAGGAGCACCCGCCCGCGGAACGTCGTGCGCATGAGCGCGAGCATCTTCACGTCGATGAGGGGACCGACGAGGAGGAACGCGACGATCGAGCCCGGTGTGAAGGCGGAAGCGAAGGACAGCGCGAAGAACGCGTCGACGTTGGAGCAGATCGCCACGACGAGCGCGAGGGCGATCATCGCGAAGATCGAGAGGATCGGATCGCTTCCGATCGCGAGGAGCACATCTCGCGGGATGAGCACCTGGACGGCGCCGGCGATGGCGGAACCGATCACGAGGGCCGGCATGATGGCCCGCAGTTCGACGACCATCTGGCGAACCGACCGATAGGCGCGGGTCTCACGAGAGTCAGCATCGACGGCGTCGCATGCTTCGCGGAAGCGGGGGGTGAGGAGCGACGCGGGGTCGGGGTGGCGGCTGTAGAGCCACCCGATGAGGTTCGCGATGAGGTATCCACCGACAAGACGCGCGACGAGGATGCCGTCGTCCCAGCCGAACGCCTGGTGCGTCGTGAGGATGACGATCGGATTGACGATCGGCGCGGCGATGAGGAAGGTGAGGGTGTCGGGCACGCTGAGTCCGCGCATCATGAGGCCGCGCGCGAACGGGACGTTGCCGCACTCGCAGACGGGGATGAGCATCCCGAGGAGCGAGAGCACGGCACGCCGCGCCCAGGCGCGTTTCGGGAGCATCCGCTCGATGACGGTGGGCGGGACCCACACCTGGATCACGACGGAGAGCAGGATGCCGAGGATGACGAACGGCAACGACTCGATGAGCACGCTGACCGCGAGCGTCAGGCCGTCCTGCAATCGGGACGGCAGCGGATCGCGGAAGAACTGCTGCGTCAGCAGCACGATGCCGATGAGCACGAGCACCGACGCGACACCCGCCACCACCCGACCCGCGCGCAGCGACTGCGCGGGACGACGGGGCGGGGCGGGGAGTGTGGAGCTCGTGCCGCCGGGAATCGGCGAGCGCGGTCTCAACTTCGTCTGACGTCGTTGTGCCACGGGATCTCTCGGGTCGCTCGGGTGCGGAGAAGGGAAGGGGTGGGATGCCGGTGGAGTCACCGGCATCCCACCCCATTGTCAGCTGGCCAGGCAGCTCATCGCCGAGTACTCGACGGTGTGGCTGCTCGTCACCTCCTCGCCGCCGATCGAACCCGAGAGATCGATCGTCATGCTGCCCGCGGCGATCGACGCCTGGCGCGTGGTGAACGCTTGCGCCGCGCTCTTCCCCGGCGCGAGCTGCGCCCAGGTCTTGTCACCGAACGCCGAGCCGAGCGCGACCCGGACGGGCACGTCGTTGACGTTGGTCACGTGGACCGTCAGGATCAGCTTTCCGGCGATGCAGCGCTTCGAGACGGTCGTTTCGACATCGAGCGCCGCGGCGACCTCCTCGCGCACCACGACGGTGTAGGCCGTCGTGGTGACGTGATCCTGTGCGATCGAGTTGATCGTCAGGGTCTTCTCGACACCGGGCTCGAGCTCGACCGTCCGTGGCTGCGTGTCGTCGACGAGGATGTCGCCGAACTTCACGAGGCCGCTGGGAACGTTCGGCGTCGCACGGAACGACACCGACGTGCTCCCGGCCGGAACGCTGACGACGTACGACGTCGTGTCCCGATCGAACTCGGGCGCGAGCGTGCCGCCTTCCACCGAGAGTGCGGAGAGCGTCGACGCGGTGCTGTACTCGGCGGGGCGCGACGTGGACACGCCGAACACACCTCCGACGAAGCTCCCTGTCGACTGGTAGCGCACGGTGATGACGGGGATGCGATCGCCGTTCTCGTCGAGCACGGGCTGACCGTTCGCGTCGACCTTGTACCGCACGTTCTCCGCGGCCAGGTACTTGGCGGGGATCTGGTCGCGCACCTCGTAGAACACCCCGCTGCCGGCGGCGTTCGTGATCTGCTGCGTCTTGAACAGCTCGTCGTTGAGGTACACCTGGAAGCTCCGGCCGTTGTCACCGGAGAAGTACGTCGTCTCCAGGTAGTTGGCCGCCTCCGACGGGTCGACCGCCATGTCGTAGCTGAACCACGCGCCCGAGTTGCCGTGACGGTACTGACGACCGTTGTGCACACCGACGCTCGTGTTGCCCGACGTCTTCAGGTTCTTCGCCGCTTCACCGTTGTTGTTGTCGAACGTGGTGAGAGTGTCGATGAACCGCTCGGACGCGCGGAGGCGCTGCTTCTCCTCGAGGATCGCCTGCTGGGATGCCGCGGAGTCGGGGACCTCGAAGTTCATGTAGATGCCGTACCGGTTCCCGTGCTGGGAGTAGTGCGGCGTGTACACGAGCTCTTCGCCGTCGCGGGTGTCGTTCAGCCGGAACTGAACCTCGCCCTCGGCGTTGTCCTCGATGCGCTCGACGTTCGCGGCGACGTTGTCGTACCACGCCTGCGTCGTCGGAGTCGCGACCGTGATCGACTGCTGGACGGCGTTCGAGGGCGCGAGCGCGATGCGCACGCTCACTCCGACGCTGCCCCAGCCGGTCATGTTCTCCGTGCCGAGATCGGCGCTGAGGACGACGGGACCGTACTTGAACGCCACGAAGTCCGCGTTGTCGGCGGTGTCGTAGGCCACGACCTCCATGGGCGTCGTCAGCTGGATGCTGTCACCCGCGGCGACGTCGTCGAGCACGATGTATCCGCCCGAGATCCGCGGCGAGACCGTCTCGCCGTTGACGACGAGCACGGGGTCACCGGCCACCCAGTCGGGAACCCGCAGCCGCAGCGTCGCGCCTTCGGCGAGAGACTCACCCGTGATCGCCGCCACCGAGATGTTCACGGTGTCGTCGTTGGGGAAGTTCGCCTCCTGCGTGATCCGCATGTTGCTGTCGGTGTGGTCGTACGTCGAGCTGAAGTACAGGTTCACCCAGACGGTCTTGTCGCGCGAGAAGTACAGCGTGTCAGCGAGCTTGGAGAAGTTCTCCATACCCGTTCCGACGCAGCACCAGAACAGCTGCGACTGATCCGGCGTCGGCCCGTAGACCTTGTAGTAGCCGGGCGCCATCGGGTTGAAGTACATGCTCATGCCCGTGTCCGGGTTCTGCGAGGACAGGATCGTGTTGATGAACGTGTTCTCGTAGTAGTGCATGTACCGCACGTCCTGCGTCACCTTGAACAGCTCGCGGGCGAGCTTGAGCATGTTGTACTCGTTGCACGTCTCGGCTGTCTGCGGATTGCCCGTCGACCCCTGCTGAGTCGCATAGCGCCACAGGGTGTCCGGTGCACGGAAGTGCTCCGACTGACTGTTCGCGCCCGTCACATACGTGTGATGGTCGACGACGATGTCGAAGAAGTTCTGCGCTGCCGTCAGGTACATCCCGAGGTTCGTCTTCTCGGTCGCCGTGAGCATCTCGTAGTACTCGGGGTTCTGCGTGAACACGGTGTACCGCTTCAGCGCGCCGATGAACTTCGGGATGGTCGTGTTGGCGTGGCGCCCCGCGAGGACGTCCTGGCCGTTGGCGAGCGACTGGAAGAGCGAGACCTCGTCGAAGCCCTCAGCGGCGACCTTGAAGTGCGGGTTGCCACCCGACACGTCGAAGAGCTCGTAGAGCGCCTCGTTCATGCCGCCGTATTCGGTTCCGAGGAGCGTTGCGGTATTGGTCAGCGTCGAGACACGACCGTGCATGTACTCGCCGAAGCCTTCCGCCACATCGAGTGCTGCCGCACCGATCGGTCCCGGCACGTACTCGTAGGCGTCGAGGAGGCCCGCGAGCACCTTGTGGAGGTTGTAGTAGGGGACGATGACCTGGTCGTCGGAGGTACCACGACCCTCGACCGCGTCGAGCGCCGAGTCACGGAACGGTCCGAGATAGCCGGCGCGCGACGTGCCGTCGTAGCTGGCCTGGACGTCACGGAGACCATAGACGATGCTCTCCAGATCCGCGAGCAGCTCCGCCTTCGTCTCGGCATCATCGGTGTTCGCGTAGTTCATCGCGAGCGCTGACATATAGTGCCCGAAGGAGTGACCGCGGAAGTTCCACGTCACAGAGCCGTTCTCCCACCCGGGATAGCTCGTCGTGCTGATCGGGAACGTGCCCGGCTTGTAGGTGTTCGCCGTGACACGGAACCAGTGCAGGTAGCGCTCGGGGTCGAGGCTCTGGAGGTACTCGATCTCCTTCTGCTGGGCGTTCACGAGGTAGTCGTCGACGAGCTCGACGTCCTCGAGACCCGTGTCCTCGATCGGCTTGATGTCCGCGGGGACCACGACCTCGAAGATGCGCTCCGTCGAGGGTCCGCCGACGTAGGACACGCGCGCCGTGAGCGTCACGGTCACGTCCTCGTCGCCTGCTTCGGGACGGACCAGGGTGCCGTCCTCACCGATCACCTCCGGGGTGTCGGAGCTCCACACGACGCGGGAGCCGTTGGACGCCGTCGTCGGCAGGACGAGGTTGGACGTCGCGACGGACGGGACCGTGAGGGTCTCGGCGGCCGCGGCGGCGAGAGCGGCGCGGTCGACCTGACCGCCGCCGTCTTCGTAGAGTGCCACGATCCCGGCGAGGTCGGCCGTGCCCGTGTAGAGGCGGTAGTCGTCGAGCGCGCTCGTCAGGTAGCCGCCGTTGTAGTTGGGACCGTTGTATCCGATCGTCTTCGGAAGGGCCGGCGTGGCTTCCTTGATGACACCCGTCGACGTGGCGTTGGTCGCCGTCTGGATGCTCGTGGTGACCTTCACACCGTTGCGGTAGAGACCGAACTCCTTCGTCGTGCTGTTGTAGGTGGCCGTGATGTGCGTCCACTGTCCGACGGGGAAGAATCCGGCACGGTCGGTCGATGCCGCGCGCACCTCATGCGGCAGTCCGGTGCCCGCACCGAAGGAGAAGAGCAGGGGGTTGGTCGCGCTGACGGACGAGACGTACCATCCGTCGCTGTTATAGGCGCGCTTGTTCCACGAGATGAGCTGTTCGCCGGACCCCATGGATTGGGTCGGGTTGAACCAGAACGACAGCGTCAGATTTGCGGGCACGAGCTCGCTCGCCGTGCCGAGGTCGAGGAACGTGTTGCCGCCGAGCTTCAGGCCCTTGGTTCCGGGCTTGGCGCCGTCGATGTACGTGTGGTTGAGGGTCGTGCTGCCGTTGTGGCCCTTGAGTGCCGTCGGGTGGGCGAGTGGGCTGCTGTCGGCGACCGAGTCCTCGAACAGCAGCTCGAGCACGGGGTCTCCCAGCCCGAAATCGTCGACGGCCTGTGCGGGGCTGACGGCTCCCAGCATCAGTGCGCCGGCTGTCGCGACGGAGAGCGCTGCCATCAGCGGCTTCCGTGCGCCGTCCCGGCGTCTTCTTCGCGGTGTGGTGAACAATCCAACCTCCTCGTTGGTGGTTCGTGCGACCGACCGGTCACACAGTTGCGCGCGACGTCACGTGCCCTCGGCTTCGGGCCAGGTGCCAAGATCCTTGTGGGCCACCCGTTGTCCGTGCGTTGTGAGCGCTAACGGGGTTAAGTTACCGGTAACGAATCGCGCCGGTCAAGGTCACCTCACTCCGGGATCCTTTTCTTTCCGCCGATCAACGGTGATAAATCGAACCAGGTCGATCGTCCGCAGAAGCGGCCGGGTCCGGGAACGCCGATGGGGTGGAGGACACTCGTCCCCCACCCCATCGGCGTCTCGATCAGTGCGTGCGCACCGCCTGCATCCGTCGGCGCAGGACGATGATCGCGGCACCCACGATCAGGAGCAGCGCTCCGATCACGATGCCCGTCGTCCACAGCACACCACCCGTGACAGCGAGCGGCGAGCCGGGCACGGCTGTGACGGTCAGATCCACCCGTGCGATCTCGACTCCGCCGTCGAAGACGCGGATCGTGTGTGCGCCCGCGGTCGTCGATGCCGGGATGGTCACCTCGGTGCTGAAGGCGCCCGCGGCATCCGTCACCGCCTCCCCGCAGCACCACCGGAGTGGAGTGCAGCTCGACCCGGAGGGCCGTGCTCGCCTCGAACCGGATACCGCTCACCGTGAGCGAGTCACCCGCCTGCACGACGTCGGTCGAGAGCGTCAGCACCGGCTCTTCCGTGCCCGGTTCTTCCGTGCCCGGCTCCTCGGGCTCGGGATCTGCCGCGACCTTCACCGTGACCGGCTCCGTCGTCGTCGCCTGACCGGCGGCATCCACGACGACCGCCGTGAGCGCCACCGTCGTGCCCTTCTGCGCGTCCGTCGCCGTCCACGAGAAGGCGTAGGGCGAGGTGCCGCTCGTGCCGACCTCTTCGCCGTTGGCGAGAAGCGTGACGGAGCGGACGGCGAAGTCGTCCTTCGCCCGCACGATCGGTGCGAGCGTCGTGCCGGACTCGATCTCGATACCATCTTCCGGCTCGACGACCTGGCCCATGGGAGCCGCGTCCACGATGGCGCCGACGGCCGAGGGGACACCGGCCGGTTCGACGGCGGCCGGGTCGAGCACCGTGATCGTCGAGCCGTCCTGCGACAGCCCGTCGACGAGGCTCGCCCGCACCGTCACCGGCTGGTCGGTGCGCGGCGCGGTTCCCGTGATGTCGCGGTTCGCGACAGCGACTCCGTTTCCAGTCACGACCGAGTCGCGCACCTCGACGACACCCGAGTCGCGCAGCTCGACGCCGACCGCGGAGGTCGGAGCCGCCGCGAACCCGTTGCCCGTGATGCGGCTCGATCCGACGAATCCGTCCACACCCGCCGAGTACCGCACGCCCACCTGGGTGTACAGGGTGCTGGGCGATCCGGCGACGACCGTGTCCGTGACGTAACCGTGGTGCTTGATGCCGGCGCGCGTGAGGATCGACTCGCTGTCGTCGGCACCGCGAGCGCCGTCGAACAGGATGCCACCCGCTTGGTATCCGCTGACGACGCTGTTCGCGACCGTGAGCTCGGACTCCACGGTGCCGTTGCCCGCGCCCTGGAGGAAGTTCGTCTTGATGACGCCCCAGCCGTGCGGGTGGGCAGCGGCCTCTTCCGGAGTCGTCGCGGTGCGCAGCGGCCCGATGACGCTCTCCGAGATGCGGCCGGCCGTGTTGAGGTAGGCGATGCCCGCCTCGGCCCACGTCGAGCCCGACGTGATCGTGACACCGGAGATGTCGACGAACATCTCGTTGGTGTCGGTCGACCCGAGCGACTGACGCGACACGGTGATGACGTTGCCGCCACCGTCACGCAGGTACGGGGTCCCACCTGCGAGGTCGGCGATGCTCTGATCGGGCATGATCGTCACCTTGTCGGCGCCGGTTCCCTTGATGAGGAGCGGCTTGTTGATCGTCAGACCGTTCATGGCACCGGCCGCGACCGGCACGCGGGCGCTGTTGATCGGCGTCGAACGCTCCTGGTACACGCCATCGCAGATCACGATCGTGTCCCACGGCGATGAGAAGTCGATCGCCTGCTGGATGGACGTGAAGTTCGCGTTGGGGCACTCGACGCGGTCGTTGTCGACGACCCATGTCGTGTTCGAGGCGGGGTTGGCGACGGTGTCGGGCAGCGACAGCTCACCGGGGGTGATATCCGTCTGCTCGAGGAACGCGACGGGGCTCGGACCCGAGGCGGGAAGGCCGAAGCCCGCGCCCTGGTTGAGGCTCGTCCCATCCGAGAGGATGAGCGGCGCGTCCGTGGCCGCTTCCTGGAAACGCACGTCGGCCAGCTGGATCGAGCCGGAGGCGGGAGTGCCCTCGGTGCCGAAGCGCAGGTCGAGCTGCGCGAGCGCCGTGATGTCGACGCCCTGCGCGGCGAACTCGCTCAGCGGCACGCGGATCTGCTCGAGCACGATGTGCGTCGCCGGCGTGCGGTTGCCCGTCGACATGTGCAATGCGTTGCCCCAGCGGGGGTCGCCCGCGTTGACCGACGCCTCGTTGCCCTCGCGGTCCGTCAAGACGATCTTGAAGTCCTGAGTGGATGCCGCGGGGTTGAACAGCACATCGGGCACAGGAGCCTGGTCACCCGTGCGCACCGTGTAGCCGGGGTTCCGCGCGTCGAAGAAGTTCACGTCGGCGTTGAGTGCGAGCGCCTTCAGTCCGCTCATGTCGCTGGATGCCGCGGGGATCTGCGCCGTGAGCGTCGCCTGCTGGCCCGACTCCCAGGCGAGCGCCAGCTGGCGTCCGTAGGAGTGGTTGATGGGCGAGCTCTCACGCGTCGACGCCTGGCCGCCGACCTCGTCGGGGTTGGGCAGCGGGCACGCCTTCGCTCCGGTCGGGCGGCCCGTCATCCCGAGGTAGCTCGGGGTGAACTGGTCGGGCTCGGGGTTGCACCAGTCGTATCCCGTCGTGGGAACCGGACGCGGGGTCACGCCGCCGTTGTCGGGGTAGGGGTTGGCGAAGCCGGTGCCCGAGAGCGCGCCGCCGACCGCGTTGAGCGTCAGCGGGTTCTCGACCTCGGGGCGGATGAGGTCGACCCGCTCGTTCGAAGGAGCGAAGTACGACGTCGAGACGCGGTCGGCGCAGTCGATCGCGCGGTCGCCCTCGGTGATGTCGGGGCACGCCGAGGCGGGCACCTGCGCGTGCGACTCGGTCGTCGTCAGCTCACCCGTCATGTAGGGCTCGAAGGCTCCCTCGCCACCGACATAGCGGCGGAAGAAGGCGGACATCGTCGCGAGACCGAGCTTCTCCTGTGCACCCATACGAGCGGGGTCGCCCGAGATCTTCGTGTTCACGAGGGGGTTGTAGGTGTCGCTGTTGTCGATGACGTACGACCAGGGGTCGTAGCTCGCCGCCCCGCTCAGACGGTGGTTGGTGGGGGCGACGTTGTTGCTGTTTCCGGGACGCGAGTCGCCGCAGGCGGGGTCGCGGTTGGAGTTGCCGTCCTGACCGTCCGCGAACCACACCGTGTTGTACCAGTTGTGGTTGGCGCCGAGGTGCGAGACCTGGATCGAGGGGAAGGGGTTGCCGCCGTTGACGTACTGGCTGCGCTCGAAGAAGCGCGCACCTTGGAGGTTGGAGACGTCGCCGTCGCACCACGGGAGGATCGACATGAACGGGGTGCCGTACGGCGCCTTCCGCTCGTAGTCGACGGGCGCGAGCGCGATGACGCCGCGCAGGGGGTAGCGCGGCCCGTCCGTGCGGATGCGGTTGTAGTCGATGAAGCTCGTCACGGCGTCGCCGCCGCGCGAGTGGCCCATGAGCCCGATGCGCGTCATGTCGAGCTTGCCGGAGAGCGTCGTGCCGATCGTGGTGTGCTCGTCGACGGGGAGGCCGCCGGGCGCGTTCGCCGCTGTGAGGGCGTCGAGCGTGGCGGCGATCATGAGGCGGCGCTGGTGCATGCCGCGGCCGGAGGTGCCGTCCTGACGCATCATGAGCTGGTCCTGCGACACCGAGAAGACGGTGTACCCCCAGCTCGCGAGGTTCTCGCCGAGGTAGGCGTATCCCGCCTCGTTGCGCTTGAACTGCGTGCACAGGAGGATCTGCGTGTTGCCGTTCACGTCGCACGAGCCGTGGTTGCCGTGCACGAGGACGACGAGCGGCGAGGGCTGGCTGCGATCGGCCGGGTGGTAGAGGGCGCCGCGAATCTCGATCGATTCAGGTGCTGCGGAGGTTCCCGCCGTGGGGGCTCCGCCCGAGGCGTTCGGCTCCTGCAGGTCGACGAGACCGAGCTTCGTCTCCTGGATCGTGGCGGGGCTGTACGGCCCCCGGTCGAGCGGATCGGGGAGCTGCCCTGCGTCGAGCGCGGCCTGCACCGAAGTGACAGACGGTGCCGCCGCCTCGACCACGAGGGGCGCGGCGATGGCGGGTGCGGTGGGAAGGAGCAGTCCGATGATGATCGGGATGGTGGCGAGCGCGCGCCAGCGCGCGGACCTGGGTGCCTGCACGGCGGTCCTCTTCCTGCATTCGGGGGGAGGAACTCATTCGTTCCAGCGCTGACGCTAGGGACTGCACATTTCATGAGGTGGTTGCTGTGTTTCTCAGGTGTAAACGATCTCGAGACGACTCACAGCGGCGGGTCGAGCCGTGCGAGCGCGTCGTTCATCCGCACGGCCATCTCCGCGTAGCCCTCGTCGTCGGGATGCAGCCCGTCGGATGCCATCCAGCTGTCGAGGTCGTCGGCGTAGTGGCCGTCGAGCCACCGGCTGGCATCCGGAATCCAGTCCGCCCCGATCGCGGCGGCTTCTTCGCGGACCCATCCGATGATCGTGTCCACGGACGCCGGGCGCCCGTCGGTGTACCAGAAGGGTTCGACGACGATGAATCGCGCCCGCGGCAGCGCGCCGTGAAGCCGGGCGAAGTCGTCGCGGATCGCGGCGCGCACGCGGTCGGGGCCGCGATCGAAGCTGAAGTTGTCGTTCAGTCCCATCGTGATGAAGACGATGTCGGGGTTCTGCGCGATGATCTGGTCCGGAAGGTCGCCTTCCCCGACGATGCGGCGGTTGTTGACGAATCCCAGTCCGTTGACGCTCGGGTTGAACTCACGCCATCCCCGTTCGGCGCTGATGATCGACGACCACCGCTTCGCGGGCTCACTCGCCCCTGTCCCGAGCGTGTACGAATCGCCGTAGAACGCCACGAGCGGCCCCGTACCCTCGGGAGGCCCCGGCGCGGGAAGAGGCGCGCACGCACTCATCCCGAGCGCGGCGGCGACGAGTCCGATCAGCGCGAGGAGAGGACGAGAGCGACGCATACTCCATCTTCGTCGCCGACCACGCCTCGGATGGGGCGCGCTGTCACGACGCACGCATGTCATCGGCCGTCGCGCGTCACCATCTCCTGCGCGTTCTCCGAAATCCACTCCATCAGCGGCAGCATGCGATCCATCAGCTCACGACCCAGTGGCGTCAGGCTGTACTCGACGTGCGGAGGCACCGTGGGGAAGGATCTCCGGTTCACCAGGCCGTCGGCGCTCAGGGTTTTGAGCGTCGAGGCGAGCATCTTCTCGCTGATGCCCGACACGTCTCGCCGCAACTCACCCCACCGATACGTCCCGTCAGACAGGGTCGAGAGGACGAGCACACCCCACTTGCTCATGACGTGGTCGAGAACGACACGTGTTTCGCATCCCTCGGAAAAAACTCCGGGACTTTCGGCTCGGATCTCCGCATAACTAACCGCCATGTGGGTACCTTACCTGAAAGTGGGTATCTGCCCTTTGGAAGGTATGTGGTCGCGTCGAGCGTTGATTCCCGTGTCCGTTCACGAAGGGAACCTCATGACCATCCTCATCACCGGTGCCAACGGGCACCTCGGCCGCCACGTCATCGCCCGTCTCCTCGCGCGCGGCACCGCACCGCAGAATCTGGTCGCCGGCGTCCGCGACATGTCGAAGGGCGATGATCTCGCGGCGCAGGGCCTCACGGTCATTCCGCTCGACTACACACGACCCGACACGATCGCCGCCGCCATGGAGGGCGTCGACCAGGTGCTCCTCATCTCCAGCTCCGAGGTCGGCCGCCGCACCGCGCAGCATCAGTCCGTCATCGACGCGGCCTCCGCTGCCGGAGTTGCGAAGTTCGTCTACACGAGCGCCCCGAAAGCGACCACGAGTGATCTCGTGCTGGCCCCCGAGCACAAGGCCACGGAAGAGGCGATCGCCGCCGCGGGCCTCCCTGCCGTCATCCTCCGCAACAACTGGTACACGGAGAACTACGCCGCGGACCTCGCGAGGGCGGCGGAGACCGGGATCATCGCCGCGAGCGCGGGCGAAGGGCGCGTGGCGTCCGCCAGCAGAGCCGATTTCGCCGATGCCGCAGCCGTGATCCTGATGGGCGAGAACCACATCGGACAGGTGTACGAGCTCGGCGGCGACGTCGCCTGGACGTACGCGGAACTGGCCCAGGCAGCGGGGGAGGTGCTCGGTCGCGACGTGACGTACCACGCGCTCTCTCCCGAGGAGCACGCCGCCGCTCTCGCGGCCGCAGGGCTCGATGCCGGGACCGCCGGCTTCGTCGTGGCGCTCGATGCCGGCATCCGCGCTGGGGCCCTCGGCGACACCGACGGCACCCTGTCCCGGCTCATCGGGCGGCCGACGACGCCGCTCGTAGACGGACTGCGCGCGCTGCTCTGAGGCGCGTGCACGCGGGTATCGTGACGGGATGGCCCCGACGCACCCCGCCACGATCGCGGTCGGCGTCGAGCACGAGTTCGTGGAGCGCAAGTCGCGCTTCCTCGCTCGTGTCGAACCGGTATCCTCCGTCGCCGAAGCCGACGCGGTCATCGCCGCGGAACGCAAGCGGTGGTGGGATGCGCGACACCATTGCTCTGCGATGGTGACCGGGCTGCTCGCCGACCAGGCGCGCTCCTCCGACGACGGCGAGCCCTCCGGAACTGCGGGAGTCCCGATGCTGGAGGTGCTGCGCCGCCGCGGGCTCACGGACGTCGTCGCGGTCGTCAGCCGCTACTTCGGGGGTGTGAAGCTCGGGGCCGGCGGTCTCGTGCGGGCATACTCCACCTCTGTGTCCGAGGCGCTCGACCTCGCCCGCGTCGTTCAGCGCCGGTCCCTCGTCCGGGTGAGCATCGAGGTGAGCCACGCCGAGGCTGGACGCTTCGACAACCTCTTGCGCGACTGGACCGCGCGCTCGGACGCCGTGCTCGGCGACACGGCCTTCGAGACGCGCGCGACGCTCGAGGCATGGGTGCCGCCGGCCTCCGTGTCATCCCTGCACGACATGCTCGCCACGGCGTCCGGCGGCGCCGTGCAGCCGGTCATCGGCGAGGAACGCATCGTGGACATCCCCGAAACCCCCTCCCGCCCGCACTGACCATCGCGATCTCCCCGCGAGGCACGCCGCGACACTCCACGTCGACTCACCGGGTTCTCGCCGACCCACCCCGTTATACGCGCGCATTTACGGGGTGGGTCGGCGAGTAACCGGGGTCTCGACACAGGGGGGGCGGGCTAGGGCGTGCGGATGGCTCCCGTGACCATGCCGACGAGCTGTTCACCCGAGACGTTCTCGGTGCGCGTGCCGCCGACGACGCGGCCACCCCGCATGACCCACACCTGCTGCGAAAGTCGCTTGACCTGCTCGAAGTTGTGCGAGACGACGAGGACCGTCTTGCCGCCCTCGACGACGCGTCTGATGAGCGCCTCGACCTGTGCCGTCTCGTTGAGTCCGAGCGCAGCGGTGGGCTCATCGAGGATGATCATGTTCCTCGCCCACATGACTCCTCGCGCGATCGCGACGGCCTGACGCTGCCCTCCCGACAGCCGCTTGACCGGGCGCGTCACCCCCGGGACGTTGACGGCGAGGTCGGAGATCAGCTCCGCCGCGCGCTCCTTCATCTCCTTGCGGGCAAGGAATTTGAAGCCGGGGATGCCACGGACGAGCTCGCGATCCATGTACATGTTCTGCCAGACGCTCAACTGGTCGCTGAGGGCGAGGTCCTGGTAGACCGTCTCGATGCCCTTCTCGCGCGCATCGCGCGGCGACGTGAAGCGCACGGGCTCGCCGTCGATGCGGATCTCGCCCTCGTCCGGTGTGTACAGGCCCGTGAGGCATTTGACGAGCGTCGACTTCCCCGCACCGTTGTCGCCGACGATCGCCGTGATCTCACCGGCCCTGATCGTGAGGGACGCACCCTTGAGGGCGTGCACGTTGCCGAACGACTTGTGGATGTCCTCGACGACGATCTTCTCGTTCGCGTGCTGGATCACTTGCGCCCCCTCATGAGCGTCGCTGCCGCGATGACGACGATGCCGATCACCAGCGGGGAGTAGAAGGCGCTCACCCCGAGCAGGGTCAGGCCGGACTGCAGGAACGTCAGCAGGATCGCGCCGATGACGGGCCCGTAGATCGTGGCGCGGCCACCGAAGAGGCTCACACCGCCCAGGACGACGGCCGCGATCGCCTTCAGGAGATAGTCGGTGTTGGTCGCCGGCTGGCTCGACCCGATGTAGGACGTCAGCATGATCGCGGCGAGACCGCCCATACCGCCGCAGATCATGTAGCCGGCGAGCTTGATGCGCGGCACCTTCAGACCCATCGCCTTCGCGGCATCGGCGTTGTCGCCGACGGCGAGAAGGTGCGTGCCGAAGCGCGTACGGAACAATACGATGTGCAGGATGATCGCGACAGCGATCGCGATGAGGAAGTTCACCCGGATGCCGGCAAGGCTCACGGTGCTCAAGGCGGTCAGCGCCCGCTCGGGGATCGCGACGGGCTTCCCCTGCGAAATGATGAGGCTGAGCCCCATCACGACGCTGAGCGAGCCCAGCGTCACGATGAAGTCGGGGATCCTCACCCATCCGATGAACGTGCCGTTCACCGCTCCCACCGCCAAGCCCGTCATCAACGCGATGGCGCAGCACACGATGAGCGGCATGCCGCTCTGGTACGCGGTCGCCATCGTGACGCTTCCGAGCGCGACCGTCGCGGCGAGCGACAGATCGATGCCGGCGAGCGAGACCGCGAAGGTCGCGCCGAGCGCCAGGAGGATCGGGATCGCCGAGTCGGCGAGCATCGTCGAGATGCTCGGCCACGACAGGAATCGCGGGTTCAGCAGACCGAAGACGACGGTCAGCAGGATGAGCGCGACGGGTGCCGCGAGCTTCATCCACGTCTCTTCGGAGCCGAGCGCGCGTCTGGCCTCGACGAGTCGGGTGTCGGCCTTCGGCCGCTCTTGCGTGGGTGCGTGGGTGGTCATGAGTGAGGATCCCCGATCCGGGAGGTTGTTTACTCGAACGGGTTGGGAACGTCGAAGCCCTCGGGCGGTGCCGGGAAGGCGTCGAGCGCGGCCTGCGCGTTCTCGGCGGTGACGATCAGGACGGGCGTCTCGACGGTGGACGGGATGTCGGTCCCCGCCATCGCGGCGATGCACGCCTGGACCGACTGCACACCCATGAGGTACGGGAACTGCTCGATTGCGGCCGGCTGACCGCCTGCCACGATGTCGGCAAGCTGGTCCTGCGTACCGTCGATGCCGACGACGGCGACCTCACCGGTCTTGCCCGCCTCTTCGACGGCCTGCTGGATGCCCATCGCCATATCGCCCGACGGTGTGAAGAAGCCCTTGATGTCGGGGTTCGCGATGAGGATCGTCGCGGCGGCGCTCTTGGCCTTGGCCTTGTCGAAGTCGGCCGCGACCGTCTGCGTGATCTCGAGCTTGCCCTCGACGGCCGACTCGAAGCCCGCGAGGCGAGCGATGTTGCCCGGGTCGGCCACGAGGCCGCCGATGAGGGCGACCTGCGAGCCCTCGTCGACGAGATCCAGCATGGCCTCGCCACCCGCGGCTCCGGCGGTCTCGTTGTTGGTGCCGACGTACGTCGTGATCTCGACCCCCGCATCCGCGGCGGCGTCGAGGTCGATCGGCAGGTCGAGGTTCACGATCGGGGTGCCCGCCTGCGAGACGGGAACAAGCCCCGTCAGGAGGTTGGTCTGGCTCGTCGGGTTGACGACGTAGCATCCGTAGCCGGCGTTCACGAGCGCGTTGAGCTTCGTCGCCTGACCGGAGTCGTCCGTGACGTTCTCGGCCGCGACGATCATGAGCTCGACGCCCGCTTCGTCGGCGGCCGCCTGGGCGCCCTCGGCCATCGCGCCGAAGTACGTGTTGTCGAGCGGCTTGATGACGAACGCGATCTTGTTGGTGTCCGCGCCACCCCCTGCGTCGCCCGCGTCGCCCGATGCGCCGGGGCTGGCGGAATCGGAACACGCTGTGAGCGTCAACGCTAGGATGGCGACCGTCGCGGCGGCCGCTCCAACGGTCCGCATCCGGGTAGTTCTTGCCATTGTTCTCTCCTTTGAGGATGTGATCGGGTACTTCTGGTGCGACGTGCGGGGCTGATCGCAGTGTTGGCTTCCGGCTCAACTGCGGTCAGCCCTCTCTCTTACCCGTCTGTCGCCGACGGGAGCTTCTGGGGTGGGATCGCGCCCATCATGAGCGGCGTCGTGAGCGGGATGCATCCGCACGTCGTGCCGAATTCGATGTCGATGTCGACGGACTCGTGGCGCGGTGGGAGGGTCGGGTCCTGCGTACGCTCGGCGAGCAGGCGCATCGCCTTGGCCGCGACGGTCTGCACGGGGATCACGCCCTGCGTCGGCTTGAGGCCCGTGACGGTCGCCTCGCCGATGGAGTCGATCGTCGTCACGAGAACGTCGCGGGGCACGTGGAGTCCGAGCCGCGCGACGGCGGCCATCGCACCCCAGAACATCCGGTTGTTGGTCGCGAACACGCCGAACGGCGGAGTGAGGGTCCGGAAGATCTCGATCGCACCGGCCGCCGCGTCATCCGGGGTCGCGTGCCCCGCCGTGACGTGCGTCTCGAGACCCGCCTCCTCCATGACCCGGAGGTAGCCCTTCTCGCGATCGGAGACGTTCGACACGCGCGTGTTTCCGGCGACGAGCACGACCTGCGTCAGCCCATGGTGCTTGACGAGGTGCTCGACGAGGCGCCGCGCGGCGCGACTGTTGTCCGCCAGGACGTGGTCGGCGGTGGATGCCACGGAGGGCACGGTGCGATCGACGATGACGGTGGGGATCTCGGACACGGCGTCCGGGAGGCTCGGCGCGCCGCTCGGAAGGATGATGAGGCCGTCCACGCGCTGCTGACGGAACGTGCGGAGGTAGCGCTCTTCCTGATCGGGCTCTTCATCCGAGTCACCCAGCAGGAGAGTGGGAGACGTCGGAGCGAGGCGCTCCTCGATCGCGCGCGTCAGGAGCGCGAAGAAGCCGTTGCGGACGTCGGGGATGATGAGGCCGATGAACCCCGACCGCTTGGTCCGCAGTCCCGTCGCAGCGGCGTCGCCCACGTAGGCGAGCTCGGCGACGGCGGCCATGACACGCTCGCGCATCGCTTCGGCGACATAGGCTTCGCCGTTCAGCACGCGCGACACGGTCTTGGTCGACACGCCGGCGTGCCGGGCGAGGTCGACGAGGCGGGCGGGCGGGCGGAGGCCGGGACGCGAGGACGACTCGGTCATGAGGGCCACCCGGATCGCGAGGACGCACGCATGCAGGAAACCTTTCGACGGCGTGAGGATCGGCTCATGCACGACCCCCGATGCCCTCGACGAAGGACTCGGCGCCGGAGAGGGGGATCGTGTCGGCCGGCGGATACTCCTCCGGCGCCCACCATCCTCCCGCGACTCCCGCGAGGAGTGCCGCGCCGCGCGACACGGCCTCGCGCTCCTCGGCCATCGCGACGGGGTGCTCCGCGCGGCGAAGCTTGGCCTCGACCCATCGGCGGCTGCGCAGGCCGCCGCCGATGAGGAGTGTCTGTCCCGCGACGTCCGAGATGGCGCGCAGGCGGATCTCGGCATCGGCGGATGCTGCCGCGTACCCCTCGAGCGTCGAGGCCCAGGCTTCTTCCGCAGGGAGCGCGAGCACGGCGGCGGGGATGTCGCCGTCCTGCATCGCGACGAGTGAGGGGAGGTCGAGCGGCTGCGCGTCCACGCGGATGGCCGAGAACTCGATGTCGTCGCGGTCGACCCGGAGGGCGCGCTGCAGGTTGCGCAGAGCAAGACCGGGACGGAGCGTCTCCCACAGCAGCATGTGCCGGGCCGTCCCGGGCCACGCCGTGATGGTGAGGTCGCCCAGCTGGTCCGGCCAGCTCGGGTGGTCGCGCTTCGTGGGGGACGACGCATCCCACGACACCACGAGGGGCTCCCCCGTCCCCATCGAGTCGATGACCTCCGTGCGGTCCCCGCCGGCGCCGATGACACCCACGGGGTGGTCGTGCCCCGCGATCGTCACGGGGATGCCGGCACGCAGGCCGCTCCAGCGAGCGCCCTCGGGCGAGACACGGCCGAGGTTCGTCCCCGCGACGCGCGCGGGCGCCCACACGAGCGAGTCGAGGCCGAGAGACGCGAGGATCTCGCGGTCGTACTCCGCCGTGACGGGATTGAAGGCGCCGCTCGTCGCGGCGAGGGACTGCTCCTGGGCCAGGACACCGGTGAACCGCCAGACGGTGAGACCCGCGACGCCCGTCCAGGTGCCGCCGGACTCGTAGCCGTTGCGCAGCAGCCAGCCGAGCTTCGCGATGCTCGTGACGCTGCGCGCCTGTCGACCCGTACGGCGACGGATCTCCTCTGCGCCGAAAGTCTGGACGAGCTCGTCGACGATCTCCGTGCCGCGTTCGTCGTGCCACGCGACGAGCGGGAGGTTCGTGGGTCCGTCGGCACGGATGATCGTGCCCGTCTCCCCCATGCTCGCGACGCCGACGGCGACGATCCGCGATGCGAGGACACCGAGGTCGGCGATCGCCGATCGGATGGCGAGGAAGAGCGCCTCGGTCGACATCTCGACGCCGTGCGCACCGGCCGCGAAGGGCGTGGGAGCCACGCCGATCCCGATCGACCGACCGTGCCGGTCGATCGCGTTCGCCTTGATCGACGAGGTGCCCAGGTCGATGCCCAGAAGCAGTTCGTCTCGCATGTGCTGACACCATCCTCTTCGACGTTCGGAAACGACGTCGTTTCTGTCTAACGATGGACAAAGTAACACCCGCAACCTAGTCTGTCTACCGTTGTCAGAAAATCCGCCCGTCACCTTCGACGGGCCTATGAACGGAGGACGAGCCCGTGGCTCTCATCACTCTCACCGCCGCACTCGACGCTGCACGCGCGGGAAGTTACGGAGTCGGGGCGTTCAACGTCACCGATCTCGCTCAGGCCGAAGCCGTCCTGGACGCCGCTGCGGAGACGGACTCGCCCGTCATCGTGCAGACGATCGCCGGAGCGTCGACGCACGGTCGCGACGAACTGTTCTGGGAGGCTCTCGTGAACCTCATCGCCCACTACCCCGACGTGCCCGTCGTCCTCCATCTCGACCACGGAGCCACCTACGACGACTGCGCCCGCGCCATCGCGGCGGGCTTCACAAGCGTCATGATCGATGGCAGCATGCGCGACGACCACGTGACCCCCGCCACCTTCGAGGAGAACGTCGCCGTCACACGTCGCGTCGTCGAGCACGCTCACGCCCACGGTGTGTCCGTCGAAGGCGAGCTCGGCACGATCGGCGGCTCGGAAGACGGCGGTGCGAGCAACAAGGAGATCGTGCTGGCCGACCCCGACGAAGCCGAGCGCTTCGTCGCCGAGACCGGCGTCGACGCGCTCGCCGTCGCGATCGGAACGTCGCACGGCGCCTACAAGTTCACCAGCCCGCCCGACGGCACGGTGCTGCGCATGGACCTCATCGAAGAGATCGCGAATCGCGTCCCGTCGACGCACCTCGTCATGCACGGCTCCTCGTCGCTGCCGGCCGACCTCCGCGAGATCATCAACGCCCACGGCGGGAAGCTCCCCGAGTCATGGGGCGTGCCGGAATCCGAGAAGGCCCGCTCGACCAAGCTCGGCATCCGCAAGATCAATCAGGGAATGGACTCGCACATGGCGCACGCGGCCGCGGTGCGCACCTACCTCGATGAGGACGGCATCGGATGCGACCCGGCGCTCTACGGGTCGCGGGGCCGCGTCGCGATGCAGCAGATGGTCGCCGAGCGGATGCAGGTGTTCGGTCAGGCGGGCCAGTCGTACCGCCACCGCTGACGTCCCTCGCAGCCTGTCGGGCTTTCCGGAGAATCTCAGCAGGGAGGACTGACGGTCGGCGGCGCGGCGAGATCTCGGCGAGCGCCGACCGTGTCCAACCGACGAGTCGGAACGACGGTCGGGTCGCCGAGCACTCGACCGAAGACGAGCTCCGCGGCGCCGATGAGGAGCAGCCCATCGTCGAGGTCCGGCTTCACGAGCATCGGTTCGTCGGAACCGCCCGGAAGGACCGGGCGCGTACGCGCCCGGATCTCGGATTCACCGACGACGGAGAGCAGCTGCGCGAGGTAGCCCCCGAGAATCACCGTGCGGGGGTTGAAGATGTTGACGATGGAGCGCAGCGCGATGGCCAGACATGAGACCTGCCTGTCGATCTCCCGCCCTCCGGCGGACGTCGGGCACAGCCACGCGAGTTCCATCGCCCTGGTCACGAGCGAGGGCTCGACATCGTCGAGCCCTGCGGCAGCGAGGAACCTAGCGCGGCGGACTTCCGCCTCCAGACAGCCCGTCGCGCCGCAGTGGCACCGCGGTCCGCGGGTCGATACCGAGGTATGGCCGAACTCGCCCGCGTTGCCGCCCTGACCCGCGATCAATCGGCCGTTGATCACGATGCCCCCGCCGATGCCGCTCGCACCGCCGTTGAGGGAGATGATGACGCCGTCGCCGCGCCCGGCCCCGAAGGTGCTCTCGGCGACCACTCCGCAGTTGGCGTCGTTGCCGACCACCGTCCGCAAGCCGGTCGCTTCCTCCACGAGCTCCGCAAGGGGCACGTCCCGCCATCCCAGGTGCGGAGCGAGGATGACGGACCCGTCGGTCTCGCGCACGAGCCCGGGAAGCGCGATCCCGACCCCGAGGATCGAGGCCTCGCCCCCGGTGGGGCTCATCCCCGGGATGAGCGCGCTGACCACCTTCACGAACTCCCCCTCGGTCGGGGGGCGCTCGGTTCGGTGAACCACTCGGTGGAGGATGCGTCCGCTGAGTCCGACGAGAGCGACATCTATCGCGTCGACCTCGGGGTTGACCGCGATCGCGATCGCCCGGTCCGACGCAGCGACCGACGGGCTGGGCCGACCGACCTTTCGAGTACTCGTCGATGGCTGCTCGACGATGAGTCCGCGTCGGCCGAGCTCCGCGACGAGGCCGCCGATCGTCGAACGATTGAGTCCGGTGGCACGGGTGATCTCTGCGCGCGAGAGGGCGCCGTCGCGGTGAACGAGTCGCAGTACCTGCGCGAGGTTCTGGCGCCGCACATCATCGATGGTCGCGCCGAGCGTCGAGCTCGGAGAATCGGCTCTCGTCACATCCGTCATCGGCCACCCTCCGGTGCCTCGTCATCGCGCACGGTCCCGAGGCGGACCCGTCGGGACTCAGTTGCTGCTGAACGCCGCATCGAACGACGCGGCCGGGGGTGTGATCTCGTTCAGCTTGCGTACGAAAGCAAGAGCTTCCGGGGCACCGATGAGCCGATCCATACCCGCGTCCTCCCACTCGACGCTGGTGGGTCCGTCGTATCCGATCGCGTTGAGCGCGCGGAATAGCGGTTCCCAGGGCACAGCACCATGCCCGGTCGATACGAAGGTCCACCCTCTCCGCGGGTTGGCCCACGGCAGATGAGAGCCGAGAACCCCGTTGCGGCCATCGAGGTTCGTGATCGACTCCTTCACGTGGACGTGGAAGATGTGATCGGCGAAGTCGAGCACGAATGCCACCGGATCCAGTTGCTGCCACATGAAGTGCGACGGGTCGAAATTGAACCCGAACACGTCCGGCCGATTGATCGCGTGCAGCGCCGCTTTCGCGGTCCAGTAGTCGTAGGCGATCTCGCTCGGGTGGACCTCGAGGGCGAACCGCACACCGACCTCCTCGAACACGTCGAGGATCGGATTCCACCGTGCGGCGAAGTCGTCGTACCCGGCGGCGATCCACTCGTCAGAGGCCGGGGGGAACATCGCCACGGCCTTCCAGGTCGCCGACCCGGTGAACCCGTTGACGGTTTTGACGCCGAGCTTCGCGGCGAAGCGGGCCGTGTTCTTCATGTCCTCTGCAGCGCGGCGCCGGACGCCTTCAGGATCGCCGTCGCCCCACACCCGGTCCGACAGGATGTCGCGGTGGCGCTCATCGATCGGATCGTCGCACACCGCCTGACCCGTCAGATGGTTCGAGATGGCATGGACGGCAAGTCCGTTGCGGGCCAGAATGTCCCGCCGCGACTGGACGTATTCGGCGTCGTCCCATCGTGAGACATCGATGTGGTCCCCCCAGCAGGCGATCTCGAGGCCGTCATATCCCCACTCGCCTGCCAGGCGCGCAACCTCCTCGAACGGCAGGTCGGCCCACTGACCGGTGAAAAGCGTGATCGGTCGCGTCATGGCGTGTTCTCCTCTGCTGGATTGTCTTGTCGTGATGTGGAACGTCAGCCGACGGGCGTCCACCGCGCGTCGGCCGCCGAACTCCGCTCGACGGCATCGAGGACACGCTGCAGGTGCAGACCATCGGAGAACGACGGGGTGGGGGCGACGCCCTCGCTGATCGCGGACACGAAGTCGACGACCTGGTGGGAGAAGCCGTGCTCGTAGCCCAGCATGTGGCCCGCTGGCCACCACGGAGCGAGATAGGGATGGCCGGGCTCGGTGACCAGGACGCGACGGAAGCCCTGTTCGAGCTCGGGGTCGTTCGCGTCGAAGATCTCCAGTTCGTTGAGACGCTCGAGGTCGAACGCGATCGCACCACGAGAGCCTGAGATCTCGATGGTCAGTGCGTTCTTGCGACCGGTCGCGAATCGCGTCGCCTCGAACGTCCCGATCGGACGGAACCCGCTCTCGACCGCGAACCGGCCGGTGAAGACCGCGATGTCGTCGACGGTGACCCGGCCCAGCTCGTTGGAGGCGGTTCCGGAAAGCCCCACCTTCTCACCGAGCAGGGGGCGCTCCGTCACGATGGTGTCGATCGTCCCCGAGACGCCGTCGAGGCGGAGGCCCGTCATGTACTCGGCGAGATCTATCGCGTGGGCGCCGATGTCACCGAGCGCCCCAGATCCCGCCCGGTCCTTCTCGAGCCTCCACGTCATGGGACCGGATTCGTCGCGGAGCCAGTCCTGACGGTAGGCGGCCCGCACCTGCCGGATCTCTCCGATGCGGCCGGCCCCGATGAGGTCACGCGCGAAGGTGGCCGCCGGTGCGCGCCGATAGGTGAATCCGACCATCGAGCGGACGCCGCGTTCCGCGGCCGCGGTTGCCGCCGCAGCCATGACCTCGGCCTCGGCGACGGTGTTGGCCAAGGGCTTCTCGCACAGCACGTGCTTGCCGGCTTCGAGCGCCGCGACGGCGATCTCGGCGTGAGAGTCTCCCGTGGTCACGATGTCGACGACGTCGATGTCATCGCGCTCGATCACCTCGCGCCAATCGCCCGAGGACTCCGCCCATCCCCATTTCGCCGCAGCGCGCTCGACAGCCGCCTCGTCACGGCCGGCGACCACCTGCATCCTGGGCGTGAGAGCGAGCTCGAAGAATCGGGGGGCGACGCGCCACCCTTGGGAGTGGGCTGCGCCCATGAAGCCGTGGCCGATCATGGCGACGCGCAGCGGGCGATCGCGGGGTGAGTCTGTCATCGCGAGATCCTCTCGTGGATAGGGCAACGGGGCGCCCGCCCGGATGGACGGACGCCCCGGTGGTGTGTCGTCAGGAATCGAACGAGAGGCCGATGAAGTCGGCGACGTTGTCCTTCGTGACGACGGGAGCGTCGAGCACGATCCGGTTCGGGACCGACGGGGTGATGAGGTCGCTCATCGTCTTGCCCTGGGCGATGAGGCGTGCCAGCGCGATACCGTCAGCGGCCTGCGTCGAGGGGTAGATGACGGTCGCCTTCAGGACCGAGTCGTCGGCCTCGATGGCTTCCATCGCGTTACGGCTCCCCGCGCCGCCCATCATGATGAACTCGTCACGACCGGCCGCGTTGATCGCAGCCAGCACACCGATGCCCTGGTCGTCGTCGTGGTTCCAGATGCCATCGATCTGCGGGTTGGCCGACAGCAGCTGCGACGTGACAGCCTCACCACCGGCAACAGTGAAGTCCGCCGCCACACGCGGGCCGACCTCGAGGCCGCAGTCGCTGAGCGCGTCCGCGAAGCCCGCCGAACGGTCCTGCGTGAGGGGCAGCGAGTCGATCCCGGCGATCTCCGCGATGACCGCGTCAGGGTTGTCACCGAACTGCTCGCAGAAATACGTACCCGCCGAAACACCCATGCCGTAGTTGTCACCGAGGATCGTGGCGCGCGCAGCGAACGGGCTGGAGAACTCACGGTCGACGTTCACGACGGGAATCCCCGCCTCCATCGCCTTGATCGCCACCTCGGTGAGCGCCGCACCATCAGTGGGGAGCAGAACGATCGCGTCCACGCCCTCGTTGATGAACGTCTCCACCGCGGCGATCTGCGCGTTGGCGTCGTTCGTCCCCTCCGCCTGACGCAGCTCGACATCGTCGAAGCTCTCCGCAGCGGCAAGAGCACCCGAGTTGATCGCACCGAGCCAACCATGATCGGCAGCAGGACCCGAGAAGCCGATGACGACCGTCTCACCAGCCTCCGCATTCTCCTCGCTCGTCGTGCCCTGATCGACGACCTCCTCCTCCGTCGCACCACTGGTGCAGCCGGCGAGAAGGCCGATGGCGAGGACAGACGCCCCCACACCGAACAGCGCGCGCGTCGCGAGCTTGTGATTCCGTGCCATGTTTCTCTCCCTTGAGGTGTGAGTGCAGGTGAGTCGGGTGCCGCATCACCATCGGCGCGTTTGTTTGTAGTGACATCAAATAACGGCCAGGGGCACCATAGCAATGACTCAGATCGTTGTCTAGACACGGACAGAGGGCTAAGCAAGACGTCATCAGAACGATCTTTCGCGGCACAGTTCGTGTTGTGTGCAGCGCACGGAGGCTATATGTTGCGAGCATGATCAAAGTCGAGCAGCCGGTTCTTCTGGACGTGAAAGGCCTGAAGAAGTCCTTTGCCGGCGTCCGCGCGCTGAAGGACGTCAGTCTCGACATCCGGGCCGGCGAAGTGCACTGCATCCTCGGACAGAACGGCGCCGGGAAGTCGACTCTCATCAAGACGCTCGCGGGCGTTCATCAGCCTGACGAGGGCCAGATCCTGTGGATGGGCGACTCGGTGACGATCCCCGATCCGCAGGCGGCGATCGAACTCGGCATCGCCACGATGTACCAAGAGCTCGACGTCGTCGACGGGTTGACCGTCGCAGAGAACATCTTCCTCGGACACGAGCTCTCCCGGGGCGGTTTCACACGCCGAGGGAGGGCATACAAGCAAGCGCGCGAGCTCATGAAGCGGCTGGGACACAGCGCGATATCGCCCCGCACCGAGGTCGGCACCCTCAGCGCGGCCAACAAGCAGATCGTGAGCATGGCACGGGCGCTCTCGCACGACATCAAGCTCATCATCATGGACGAGCCTTCAGCGGTCCTCGACTCGGAGGAGGTCAAGAACCTCTTCGCCGTCGTGCGCGAGCTCACGAGTGCGGGAATCGCCGTCGTCTACATCACTCACCGGCTCGAGGAGATCCGACAGATCGGCGACCGGATCACGGTCATCAAGGACGGACGGAGCATGGCTCACGGCTTGCCCGTCGGCGATACTCCGACATCCGAGCTCATCCGGCTCATGACGGGACGAGCGGTCGAGAACGTCTTCCCGCCCGCGGTTCCCGTGCCCGGCGGCTCCCCCGTGGTCCTCGATGTCGAGGGCCTCGAACTCGAGGGCGTGTTCTCGGATGTGTCGTTCACGGTCAGGGCCGGCGAGATCGTCGGTCTGGCGGGACTCGTCGGGTCCGGAAGGTCGGAGATCCTCGAAACCGTCTACGGCGCACGTCGATCCACGGGGGGTCGGGTGTCCATCGCGGGCGCGCCCCTCAAACGAGGCTCGGTGATCGCGGCGGTGAAGGCGGGAATGGGACTGTCACCGGAGGAGCGGAAGTCGCAGGGTCTCGTCCTCGACGAGCCCATCTACGTCAACGTCACTCTCTCGTCGCTTCCGCGATTCGCGCGCGCAGGGTGGGTGGACACCCGTGCCGAGCGGAAGGCGGCGGCCGAGCAGATCACGGCTCTCGATCTCCGCCCGGCCGACCCCGACCGCCCCGCGATCACGCTCTCCGGAGGGAACCAGCAGAAGATCCTGCTCGCCCGATGGCTGGTCCATGGGACGCGTGTTCTGCTGCTCGACGAGCCGACGCGCGGCGTCGACGTCGGTGCCCGAGCGGAGATCTACGCCCTCATCCGCCGACTGGCAGCGGATGGCAACGCGATCGTGATCGTCTCGAGCGAGATCGAAGAGGTGCTCGGCCTCGCCGACACCGTGCTGGTCGTCGCCGACGGACGTGTGCTCGACACGCTGCCGGCATCCGAAATCGATGAGCACGGCGTGCTCGAACTCGTCATGAAAGGAGCTGCCGCGTGAGCGAGCAGACGAAAACGGAACCCGGTGAGCTGTCGGCGTCCCCTCCCACCACCACGGCGACGCTCGTGACCGAGCCGCAGTCCGCCGTGCGCCGGGTGCTGTCCGGCCCGGTCGGCCGCAACTTCGGTCTCGTCGCCGCGCTCATCCTCCTGATCATCGTGGGCGCCGTGACAGCAGGAGACAGCTTCCTCGGCGTCTCCAACCTCCTCACGATCCTCCGCCAGGCCTCCATCATCGGCGTCATCTCCATCGGCATGACACTCGTCATCATCGCCGGCGGCATCGACCTCTCCGTCGGAGCCGTCATGGGCCTCGCCTCCGTCGCAGCCACCCTCGCCGTCATCCAAGACGTCGTCCGCGACACCCACTGGATCTTCATGATCCTCATCGCCCTCGCCGTCGGCGTCGCCGCCGGCCTCATCAACGGCATCGTCATCGCCTACGGCAACGTCGTCGCCTTCATGGCCACCCTCGCCATGCTCGTCGCCGCACGCGGCCTCGCCGAAATCCTCGCCGAACGCCGCACCCTCGTCGTCAACAGCCGCGACTTCATCGACTTCATGAACACCAACCTCCTCGGCGTCGACATCCTCATCTGGATCTTCGCGATCGTCTCCATCCTCGGCTGGATCGTCCTCAACCGCACCACCTTCGGACGACGCACCGTCGCCATCGGCGGCAACCGCGAAGCCGCACGCCTCGCCGGCATCAACGTCAAACGCCACACCATGTGGCTCTACGCCATCGCCGGCCTCACCGCCGGCATCGCCGCCGTCATGATCCTCGGCCGCACCACCGCCGGAACCTCCACCCACGGCCTCCTCTACGAACTCGACGCCATCGCCGCCGTCGTCGTCGGCGGAACACTCCTCATCGGCGGCCGCGGCACCATCGTCGGCACCGTCTTCGGCGTCCTCATCTTCGCCACCCTCACCAACGTCTTCGTCCAAAACAACCTCACCTCCTCCGTCCAAGCCGTCGCCAAGGGCGTCATCATCGTCGTCGCCGTCCTCCTCCAACAGCGATTCGCCCGACCCGGCGGGCGCGGCTGAGGCCGAGGCGCCTGCGAGGCGAACGCCCCCGCGCGAGCGGGATCGATCAGCCCGCAGCCAGGGGCTCTGGTCGGCGCTCGTTCGATTGGTCGTGAACGGCTACCGAGGTCGGGTCTCGCAGCACAGCCTGGAAGACGAGTTCACCCGCACCGATCAAGAGGTTGTCCTCGAGCGTCGAGGAGACGATCCGCACTTCCGAGGCAGGACCCGGGAGCGCGGAGTGCTCGACGGCCTCCTGCAGGGCGCCGCCGGTGGCGTTCCGCACAGACGCGAGGAATCCTCCGAGCACGACGATCCCCGGATTGAAGGTGTTGACGAAGTTCCGAAGAGCGATGCCGAGGAACTCCAGCTGACGGTCGACGACGGCGGTGACGTTCGGGTCGGTGAGGTAGAGGGTGCGCAGCCGATCTTCCAATTGCGCGTTCGTGGCGGTCTCGAGCCCGACGGCGGCCAGGAGATCGTTGCGGTTGACCTCGGTCTCCAAGCATCCCACCGCCCCGCAGTGGCATCTGAGTCCGTCCGAGTTCACCAGGGTGTGTCCGAGTTCGCCGCTGAATCCGCCTTGACCGGTGAGAAGCTGCCCCCCGACGATGGCTCCGCCACCGATGCCACCCGAACCGCCGTTCAGGTAGACGACGTTCTCCTCGCCGGCACCCTCGCCGAATTGCCCTTCCGCCACGACGCCGCACGTCGCGTCGTTGGCCGCCCACGCGGGTATCCCCGTCGCCGTCACGACCATCTCGACGAGCGGCTCGTCGCGCCAGTCGAGGTGGGGAGCGACCCGCACGATCCCGTCACGCGCCCCGACGAGCCCCGGAACGGCGATGCCGATGCCGAGCACGGATCCGCGATGAGACAGCTCCAGCCCGCGAAGCAGGGCTTTGAGCGTGCTCACGGTCTGCGTGGCGCTGGGCGACTGCTCCATGTCGAAGCGGAACTCTCGGAGCACCCGCCCGCCCATCGCGACGACGCCGATGGTGATGGCATCCGTATCGGGGTTCAGAGCCACCGCGATGTGCCGCTCCGACGGGCCGACGATCGTACTGGGGCGACCGACGCGCTTCGTGTCGACGGGCTGCGAGACCGTGACGAGCTCGAGCGACTCGAGTTCGGCGACGATCGTCGCGACCGTGGAGCGATTCAATCCGGTCGCGTGAGTGATTTCGGCGCGCGTGATCGACCGATTGGCGTGCACGAGCGAGAGCACCGCGCCGAGGTTCTGACGCCGAAGGTCCTCCAGATTGCTGCCGCGGGATCCGGCACGCGCGCCGCCGTCGGCCGTGTCCTTCATCCACCCTCCCGGTCACTCCTGCGTGCCTGCGGTCAAGGGAGCGGAGGCGTGAGCTGTCTGCGATCTTGATGCTACTCGCAATTGTTGTCGTCTGAGCCGAATGTTCCGTGCCGCGTCACGCGCGATGACACCTCAGACGATCGTCGATCCAGCTCCGGGAGCGGAAGGGTCTTACTGGCCGGATGGCTGGGGATAGCGGGCCACGAAGCCTCCCACGAGGTCCCGATACGCGTTCCAGGTCGGGCGAGCTCGGGTCTCGCCGAACTCCGGCAGCAAAGGCGCCACTCCGCGGGCCGGTCTGACGATCGACCTCGCCTCCCACTTGGTCGACGGGACCTCTGTGACGATCGCCTGCGGCATGTTCTCCTCGTTCCGCTGCTCTTCCTCGAGCGCGACTCGCGGCCGTTCGGCCACCCATGACGCTCAGAGCGTACTGAGATTATTTGTTGTTAGTCAACACATAGTTGCGGGTTCAACATCACTGGGCTGAGGCAGGCGTCCGCTTGCGCGACATCCGCACCGCAACGACGATCGCGGTAGCCACGACCGCACCGATCCCCACGCCCAGCCAGACGCCCATGCCGGGATCACCGGGGGTCGTGGCACTCGCCGTGGGAGCCGAGAGGGCGTCCGACGCGGCGGGCTCATCGTGGTCGTCCTCGACGACATCGGCGACCGAGATCTCGATCGGCATGCTCTTCTCGAACGCGACCGGATCGGTGATGCGCACCGTGATCTCCCACTGTCCCGCGGGAAAGGAGCCGGCGGGCGTCTCCCAGATGCCGACGCCCTGACTCGCCGAAGACAGCGCGATCGGCTCAACGACCTCCCCGCTGCTGGATCGCCCCTCGACGGTCGCCGTCAGCAGCGCGTCGACCGGGTGACCGTCTTCGATGTAGATGAACGTCACGTACACCCCGCCGAGCCCGTCGTGGGCGACCTGCGCGTCGATCTTTCCATGGTGAGCCTGCGCGGGTGCAGCTGAGAGCACGAACGCGAACGCCGTCGCGACGGCGATCATGATCGCGACAGCCGCGCGTCGCAGATTCACGTTACGTGTCAGGAAACTCATGTCTTCACTTTCGGATCTCGTCGTCGCGTCCGTCTCACGAACGGAGTATTCGGGTGGGGCGAGGGTGGAAGACCACCCCCGCCCCGGAGGGTCACTCGAACAGGGAAAGCGTCAGCACCGATGCATACGAGCCCGGCACGACGGTGGAGGGGGTGCGGAGGAAGAGGTCGGCCGTCACGGTCCACGCTCCCTCCTCCGCGAGCATCCCGGAATCCGCCGCCATCGCAAGAAGCTCCCGATCGACAAGGCCGACGTTGTTCGGGCCTTCGTCGAGCACCGTCTCGACCGGATCGCCCTCGGACACCAGACCCGACTCCCCGCCATCGAGCAGTTCGGGCGCCCAGCCGAGGTTCGCGGCCGAGATCTCCGGCTGGCCGCCGTCTCCCGTGAAGGATGACGCAGATCCCAGGACGTACCAGAAGGCACCCTCGGGGATCTCGTCCGCCGTTCGGGTGTCCGTGATCGTCACCGTCGGCAACGAACCGGTGAACTGGCGCACCGTCGACGTCGAACCGTTCTCGGTGAGTGCCACCGACGAACCTGCAACGCTCATCGCGAGCGCCCCCGGCTCGTCGATCTCGGCGATCTGGACGGTGACGTCGATGTCTTCATCCTGCTCGGCGGCCGTCGCCGCAGTCGCAGCTCCCGCCAGAACAGCCACACCCGCGGCGAGCATCGCGCACCGCGCGACGATCTCTCTCTTACCCATCTCGTTCTCTTTCTCTGTGATCGGCGGCATCCCGCCGGAAACGTGTCTGAACTCCTGAGAAGGGGGTGACCTGGATCATCCAGGCCACCCCCTCATCACTCAGCCGCAGGAGTGAGCGGCGTATCCCACCTCGACCGTGTCTGTGACGGTCTTACCGTTCACATCCGCTGTCATGGTGACCGTGGCGGTTCCCGCCGGCAGGTTCACGAGACGTGTCGTGAAGGCGTGGACGGCGTTCTTCCCCGATGCCACGTTGGCGAACGACTTCGTGGCGTACTCGGTGTCGAAGGTGATCGACACCGGCACGTCCTCGTTGTTCTTCGCCTGGACCGTGAGGAACGCCTTTCCGCCCATGCAGCGAACGCTGGCTGCGACCGTGACGTCCAGCGGCACGCGGCCCTCCGGTACATCGATGCTCGCGACCTCGCTCGTGTTGCCCGCGTTGTCGGTCGAGCGGTACTCGACGACGTGCGCACTGGCATCCAGCGCCGCGGGGGCGGTGTAGGCCGTCCACTCGCCGCCGTCGATGCGGTACTCGATGGATCCGACACCGCTCGTCGGGTCGTCCGCCTCCAGCTCGAGCGACCTGACCGTGGGATCGGACTCGTCCGCGACGACCGTTGCGGTCGCGACGGGAGCTGTCCCATCGATCTTGAACGAGACGGACTGCGCTTCGGCAGACCCTCCGTCCGACGTCGACGCGCGGTACTCGAGCTCGTGCTCGCCGTCGTCCGTCACCGCGACAGGAGCCGTGTACTCGACCCACCCAGCGCCGTCCAGGTTGTACTCGCGGTACAGAGTCCCGCTGCCACCCTGAGCGTCGACCGAGACGGTCACGCCGCTCGTGTACCAGCCGTTCGCTCCGTTGGGAGCGGCGGGGTCCACTGCCGCCGTGACCTCGAGCTCGTCCTCGACCACCGTGAAGTAGTCGAAGGACGCCGTGTTCGACACCTGGCCCTGGGCAGGGTTGCCCAGCGCGTAGACACCGATCTGCGCAGCATCCAGCGCCGTGTTCGACACCGTCTCCGAGATCTGCGTCCACGTGACGCCGTCGGAGCTGTACGAGCCCGTGAAGGTCGAACCGCTCTTCTGGAGGCGCAGCCAGACGATCCCGTCAGCCGGCGCCGGGGCGTTCGGCTGCGGGTTCTGCACCGTGTTGCCGATCTCGCTGCGCATTTCGATGTTGCGAGCGATCGCCTGCCCTGCCTCGTTGGTGGCGAGGATGTCGAGCTTCACGTAGTTCTGCTCATCGCCATAGAGGATGAGCCCACCCTGCTGATAGCGACGATCGAGCTGCGAGCCGTCCACCTTCGTCTCCACGACCCAGTCGGCACCCGGCTGAGGCTGAACGATGAAGTTCGTCACCCCGGTATCGGTGCTGTAGATGTCGAACGGAGTCGTGTCGATCTGCAGTTGCCCGTCCGCGACGCGGTAGCCATCGGCATCCTCGTTCACGACGGTCCAGCGGCAGGAGTCCAGCTCGGCTCCGTCGAACTGATCGTTCGGCGTCGCGGCTGTCGCCGTGTCGTCGGGCGTCACGTGGAACCAGTCGTACTTGGCGTTCGTGATCGGGTAGGTTCCCGCGATCGTCGACGTCGACCCCAGGGTAAGCAGACCCAGCTTCGGGTTCTCGATGCCGCTCATCGTGAACGTCTCCGCCATCGACGTGAACGTCACTCCGTCCGCCGAGTACTGCGCCGTCAGAGTCGTGCCGTCGCTGACGAGTCGCACGTAGAACGTGTCGGGGAACTCCGCGCCCAGCTGAGCGGTGTTGTACTCGACCGGCGTCGCGTTGTCCTCCTTCAAGAACTGGACGATGCGATTCGCTGCGCTCTCCGAACCGGCGCGACCCTGGAGGACGACCTTGACGTAGTTGTCGTCGTCGCCGTAGATCGTGATTCCGGCCTGCTGGTACTGCACACGTGCCGGGAACTCGATCTTCGCGGTCGCGGTGAAGGCACCTTCCGGCATCTCCTGAAGGATGATGTTCGGGGTCGAGCCTCCGTTCCCGTGGATATCGGTCCGCGATGCGGGGACGGTCAGGTAGCCGTCGGCCACCTGGGCCTCCTGGTTCACGCGCACCGACTGGCTCCAGCGCTGGGTGTCCAGCGACGTCCCGTCGAACCCGTCCGAACGTCCGTTCAGGCAGACTCCGATCGGCGGTGCGGTCACCCTGATCGACTCGCTGAATTCGCGGTACGCGCCGCCTTCGTCGGTGACACGAACCTTGAGCCCGTAGGTGCCGGCTTCGGTGTACTCGTAGGAGAACTCCGACGTTCCGGCGACGAAGCCGTCACCCGTGCCGGCATCCCACTGATACGTCAGGAGCGCGGAGTCACCGTCCGGGTCCGTGGCGGACACGGAGGCGGCGACGGCCACAGGAGCTTCTCCACCCGTGGTGTCGACGGTCAGCTCACCCGTGGGAGCGGCATTCGTCTGGACACCGTCTCCCTCGAACACCAGGTAGTTGACGTTCACTCCACCCGAGGTCAGGACGAAGTACAGGGTTCCCGTCTCTCCTTCCGTGACCGCGGTGTCGAGCGGCATGCTGAAGTCGCGGTAGCTCTGCCACGCAGGCTGTCCGTCCGAGCCGTTCGTCGGCTGGAACGTCACGGTGCCCAACGCGGGTCCCGTCGGCGAGTTCCAGCGCGCCTCGATCGTCCCGTCCCCGGCCGTGCCCTTCGCGAGTCGCAACGAGACCGAATCGATTCCGGTCAGGTTGATCGGCTCGTAGGACCACCAGTCGTTCACCTCGACGTAGCTGAGGTTGAGTCCGCCACCCGCGGAGTCGCCCGTCGTCTCGGTGAGAACGCCATCGCTGTCCCCGCCGGTTCCGCCGACGCGACCCGTCTCGTCGAAGTACTCCGCCTGGAAGTACTTCGGGTTGAGGATGTTCGTGCCGAATCCGGTGAGCGGGACGCCTGCGGCGCCGCCGTCGTCGACGTAGTTCACGTTGATCACCCAGAAGAGGTTCGCTTCGAGGCCGTGGCCGGCGTCGCGGATCGTCTGGATGCTTCCCTGGCAGCCGTGCTGCTCGCCGAAGTCGTGATTGTGCGAATCGTGTCCGAGCGCTGCGACGACAGTGACCTTCGAGCAGTCGATGGGGCCGGATGCATCCGGATCGTCGACCGTGACCTCGTAGAGGACCTGGTCACCCCACTCGAAGAACCCACCCTGTTCCGGGAAGGTGATCGTCACCGTGGGCACCGCGTTTCCGACGATGATCTGGACGTTGGCCACAGCCGTGCTGCCCAGGGTGTCGGTGACCGTCAGCTGCGCCGTGTACGCGCCCGCACCGTTGTAGGTGTGGGTCGGGTTGGCCTCGCTCGATGTCGCGGAGCCGTCACCGAAGTTCCACTCCAACGTGTAGTCGAGGGCGAGCGGGTGTCGCGTCCCGGCCGAGCTGAAGTTGACCGTCAGCGTCTCGGCAGGACCGTTGGTGACATCGGCCGATGCGCGTGCGATCGGTGACGGGTTCCCCTGCACGTAGTCGATCCGGTACACACCGGAGTCGGCAGTGGAGCCTCCGAAGCTCGAACCCCAGTCGATGACGTAGAGCGCGCCGTCCGGGCCGAACTCGAAGTCCATCGAACGGTGCCACTCACCACCGCCATCGAAGATGCCAGGAAGGATCCGGTTGATGTCGACGATCTCGGTTCCGGTCTCCTCGTCGAGCTGGATCGAGTACTGACGACCCTGGTTCCACTCACCGAAGATGGCCTTGCCATCCCAGTACTCGGGCCACTTGACGTCGGACTCGAGGTCGGGGTCGTACCGGTAGACCGGCCCGCCCATGGGCGCGCCGCTTCCGCCGATCTCGGGGTAGAGAGCGGCCAGGCCGTTCTCCGTCCACCACTCCGGCTGGATCACAGGGGGCAGGTTCGTCAGGCCGGTGTTGTTCGGGCTGTCGTTGACGGGAGCAGCCGGGTTGAAGGCAGCACCAGAGACGCCCGAGGCGAAGTTGTAGTCGCGGTAGCACTTGATCCCGACGCACAGCGGCCAGCCGTAGTTGCCCGGTTCGTCGACGATGTTCCACTCGACGGTGCCGCCCGGGCCGCGGTTGGCGTTCGCCGACCCCGCGTCCGGACCGTAGTCAGCCACGAAGAGGTGGTTCGTCGCGGGGTCCAGTCCGATGCGGAACGGGTTGCGGAATCCCATGGCGTAGATCTCGGGACGCGTCTTGCTCTGCGTGTCGGATGCTTCGGCGAACAGGTTGCCCGTGGGCACGGTGTACGTGCCGTCGGCCTGAGGCGTGATCCGCAGCACCTTGCCGCGCAGATCGTTCGTGTTGGCCGACGTCCGCTGTGCGTCGTAGTCCGCACGGCCGGTGCGCTCGTCGATCGGCGCGTATCCGTCGGACTCGAACGGGTTCGTGTTGTCGCCCGTTGCGAGGATCAGGTTGCCGTCGTTGTCGAACAGCATGTCGCCACCCGCGTGGCAGCAGGTGTTGCGCTGTGTCGTGACCTTGAGCAGGATCTTCTCGCTCGACGCCGCCGCCGTCTTGGACGCGAAGTCGTAGGTGAATCGCGAGAGGCGGTTGTGCGGACCGTCCGCACCGACGTCGTTGGGTGCGTAGTACAGGTACACCCAGCCGTTCGTGGAGAAGTCGGGGTCCAGAACGACGCCGAGAAGTCCGTCCTCGTTGGCCTGAGTGACCGAGAGCGTCAGCGCGGTCGACGTGGAGCGCGTTGCGGGGTCGATCTGCTGGAGACGTCCGTTGCGCTCGGCGAAGAACACGGTGCCGTCAGGCGCGATGTCCATCGCCATCGGGTTCTGCGTGTTGTCGTCGAGCGTGATCTTCTCGTAGTTCTCGCTCTGCGTGGCCGAGCAGCCGGAGGGCACGACGCCCGCGGCGATCTCGATGCCACCGAGCACGTGCTGGCGGAAGGCCGGGATCAGGTAGTTCGACTCGATGTGCCCGAGTCCCGTGTACCACGAGCGCCCGCCTTCATAGTCGGCCTGACACCACGCGATGGGGTGGTCGAAGCCCATCGACCCGCCCGTGTACGACTTCTCGTCGAGCGAGAGCAGGACGTGCACGTTGTCGCGCGTGAAGTTGCGGAAGTTGTACCACTCGTCCTCGAGCACCCAGGTGTCGCCGGTCAGATGGGCCGTCGACGGGTTGACCTTGTCTTCGATCTTCACCGTCGCCTGCTGGGGTGCAGGGTGTCCGTTGAAGTATCCGCCGACGAGGCCCCCGTAGAAGGACCAGTCGTACTCGGTGTCGCTCGCCGCGTGGATGCCGGCGAAGCCGCCGCCTCCCCGGATGTACTCCTCGAAGGTGGTCTGCTGCTCACCCGTGAGGACATCCCCCGTGGTCGAGTTGAAGACGACCGCATCGAACTGCGCGAGCTCCTCGGCGTTGTCGGGACCGAAGACGCTCGAGTCCTCGGTGAAGACGGCTTCGAAGTTGTTCTCTTCCGCGAGGTCGGCGATCAGCGTGTTCGCGGGCGCAATCGATCCGTGTCGAAAACCGGCCGTTTTCGAGAAGACGAGGACTCGATAGTCGGGGGCGGCTTCCGCGGCGAGCGCCGCGCTCGTTTCGGTCGGGGCGGTCTGCGCCGCCGCTGGGTTGCCCCACAAGGCAGGCAGGGCGAGCCCCGCGACGACGGCGATCGTCGTCGCGAGGGCGGTCGCCCTGGTTCTGTTGCGCGGGTGATGGACTGCTCTGTGCACCATGTGCTCCTGGATGTCGATGGTCACTTGGCGCTCCGGCGTCGATCATCCTTCGGTCGACACTGACAGCGTTACGCTGACGGTATCGACGGCTTTTGTTGTTTGTCAAGAGTAATTAGATTCCTCGACATCACAGGGGCTCTGCGTCGCTTCTGCCCGGATCGAGAGGCGCGGCGGTTACATCGTTGAGAGGATAGACATTTTCACTCTGCGGCGATCGCCGGGCGATTGATCGGCACACTCTCACCGCACCGCACCGCACCGGTAGCAGGTCAGCGGTCCTGTCAGCGGGATCGGTGTCTCTTACGACACCGATCGAGGGAGGTGGAACATGGACAAGGCCCAGAAGGAAGCGCGCACGTGCGCGACGTGCGGCACGAAGAACAACGTCGCCAATCGCACGTGCGTCGGCTGCGGGGCGCCGCTCTCCGGCTCCTGACCCGACGTCGGGTGCGCGCTGCGGGGGGCGCGCACCCGACGCCCCCGTCCTCTACCGGGCGGGCGGTCAGGCAGCAGACGATCGCAGAACGACCGTCGCGAGGGCGGAGATCGCCGTCGTGTAGCCGAACACCGCATTCATCCGGGAGAGGTAGGCCAGGAGCGCCGCGGATCCGGAACCGGCTTCGTCGGACTGGATTTGAAGGATGCCGCACTGGCGCACGAGTTGCGCGGCGCGACCTCCCGCGATCCCCGACCGTCGCATCGCAGCGAGCTCACTCTCGCCCGCGACGGAGCTCATATGCCGATCGACCGCGTCTTGCAGCCACACATCTCCGATGCCTTCACGCCAGCGGGAGGACCCGACGGCCGTATGGGCGAGGGCTGCCTCATGGACTCCGATCAGTGCGGCCAGTCGCTCCCCGACATGATCGGGAACGCCGTCGTCATCGACGGCGCGTGCATCGCGCTGCGCCCGCGCGATCGTCGCGGTGATCCGCCGACGGTCCGCATCCCGCTCAGCATCCAGCGGTGCGCCATGAGCGACGGCGGCGGCCGCGATGATCTCGCCGATGGCGGCGAATCTGCGTTCGTCCAGGTGTCGATAGCTACCCAACCGATGCGCGCGGCGCCACGCGGCGCTCCCGACCGGCACGACGAACCAGAACTCGACACCGGGGTCAGCGACACTGAGGTGATCCGCGGGGAACAGCGCGTCGTGGTCCTCGCCTCCCAGAAGGTACGTCCCGACCCGGTCCGGTGACGCGAGTCGGACACGGAGCTCCTCGACCATGACCGTCTCCGCGGCATGCTTCTCGACGCCGACCGAGTGATGGACGACGGTCGTCCCCCGTCGCCGGAAGACGGCGAGCAGCATGTTGCGATCGACGCGCGGCTCGATGATCTGACTGCCGAGGACGCGCGCGAAGGTGTCGTCGTCGGCGCTGAGAGCACTCAAGAGAGCGATGACGGCAGGATCCTGCGGCTTGCCATAGGTGTCGATGCGCGTGAGAGTCGTGCCGGACTCCCGTTCGAACCAGTCGACGATGAGGTCGACGACACGCAGAAGCGTTCGCAGGTCACCCGCTCGTGTCGTTCCCTCGACCGCCCCGAAGAGGGACTCCTGGATGGTGAGCGGCTCTTCCGCGGGACGCTGACGCGCATTGAGTCCGTAGAAGACGTTCTCGGCGTCGAAGAAGGCTTCCGCCGTCACTGCAGCGGGACCTTCGCCGACGCGCCCAGTTCAGCGGCGAACGGTCCCTGCCATCCGTCCTGTGGTCCCGCCGACGCGACGCGGGCTCGCGCGCCGATGATGCGCGCGATCGCGTCTCGCTCGCGGGCGCGCAGATCGGCGGAACGCGGGGCGACGCCGTCGAATCCGTCGATCCCGTCATACACGGTGACCACGAGCGAGCGATCTCCGATCGAGGCATCGAGCCACACTTCTCCGTGCAGCTGCCCGCCGAGTCGCTGCAGCGCGACGACGGAGGACGAACCGTCCTGATCGACGCGCGCGAAGAACCGGCCGATCTTCGCCAGTTCCGCTGCGGGCGACGTCTGCACGGTGACGTCGCATCGCAGGCCTCCCGCCGTCGCATGCACTTCCCAGACGATCGCGTCATCGGCCGTCGACAGGATGCGCGGCGCGACAGCGCGAGGGTCGACGGGGGCAGATCCGCGCTGGACGAGCGACCCCTCGTCATCGTCTCCCGCGGCGAGCGCATAGATCTCGTGTTCCTCGCCGGGTTCGCTGGATTCGAGACCGGCGTTCACGATGGCGTCGATCGCCGCGGCGAGCGCGTCGTCGTCGGCGAGTCCCGATCGCAGTCGCGTCGTCAGGTCGTCGGCATGCCGGACCGCCCGGTCGATCGCGTCGAGTCCGTCGAAACCGGGTTCAGCGGGGTCGACGACATCGAGCGCGACGGCGGCGGCCGCCCGGAGGACCTGGTCGATACGCGCGTCGACGGGGCTCGCGTCGAGACGAGCATCGTGGGCGGCGAGGTTCGCCGCCATCCGCTCGAGATGCGGGGCGAGCAGGCGCTCGGCGAGAGCGCGGTCGCGGTCGAGAGCGATCTCGAGATCGTCGGCGAGGACCCCCGCTTCGGCGTCGAGCAGCCACTCCGTCAGTTCGGGGACAGCGGCAGACGGGGTCGGCCACCAGCGTCGCATCCACAGTGCGAGCGCAAGCCGGAGGAGGGAGTCGAGGCGTGGGCCGCGCTCACCGGCCAGCTCCTCGGCCGCGGGCTCCTCGTGCCCGTCGTCTGCGGCGTGAGCGAACTCCACGATGCGCTCCGCCGCTGCGTAGCCGTACACGGAGAAGAGCCACCAGGACGCGGCGTCGATATCGAAGACCTCGACGCGGGGAAGGGAATCGGCGTCGGTCACATCGAAGACGAGCGCGCCCCCCGAGAGCCCGAGCCGCACCGTCGTGATGTCGTCGACGCGCGCGGAACGCTCGGGCTCCACGATCGTGGAAACGCCATGGCGGCGCAGAGTCAGAACGGTCATGCGGTTTCACTCCATCCTCGATCGGCGACCTCGTCGCGGGAGACGCCGAGAGCTCGATGCTCAGGATGCTGCTCGGAGCGGCGCTGAGCAGCATCCTCTTCACCGATCCCGCTGGCCGGTGGAATGTCGAGCGGCCCACGGAACGCAAGCCACGCCCGCGCCGCCTCGAACGGCACGGAGAACTCATCGGGACCGGCGAGCGGCGTCGCCACGACGTGTCGATCCCGCTCGGCCCGGACGTAACCCTCCCACTGCGCGACGAGGTCCGCGGGCGCGAGTGTGCGAGGGGGGAGCTGGGCGACGGCGTTCCAGAACTCGATGACCTCGCGCGCACCGCGCTCGTGGATCGCCGTCTGCAGGACATCGTCGACTGCCGATCGGCCGGGGAGCGGAGCCGACGCGGCTCCCGAGCGCCTCTGCGGAACCGAGGAGTCGATGCTGGTCGTCTCGACGATTCCCGCGACGTTGGTCAGTTCGGACCGTGCCGACACGAAGGCTCCGTAGACGAGGTCCCACACTTCCCGTGCCGACGGCGGATCCTGAGAGACGAGGGTCCTCCGGAGGACCCTCGTCCACAACCGACCCGCGTAGTAATCGCCGGGCGACTGGAAGAACGCCATCGCGTCGTCGGTGTGTGCGAGGTGGCCGATCGCGCGGGCCCGGGCCACCGCGAGACGCCAACTGCGGGCGATGCGATGCTGTCCCCCCTCGAGCCGCGCGACGAATCGGCGGTCCTCCGCGGGACTCTGCGGATCGAAGGTCATGAGGGAGGAGGCGACCTGACCGATCGCCATGATCTTGTCCGCCCAATCGTGCGGCAGCCCGAGGGGCTGCGCGGACGCCTCCACCACGGTGACAGCGACCGCGCGCGCATCTCCCCCGAGCCCCATCCGCGCGCCGGCTCCTCGCAGCAGACGGTCGATGCGCTCCGAGATGCCACGGTCGACGGGGAAGAAGCCGCCGTGACCGTTCGACCCCGCGCCGGTCTGCACGAGTGGGGGCATGCGAGGTGCGACGTGCTCCGAGAGATGGTGACGGCGCGCGTCGGCGCTTCCGAACTCGACCGGTCGATCGAGGATCACGTCCCACAGGTCGTCGGCGGCCTGATCGGCCGCCGCTCGGGACTCCCCGTCGGCGGACGGATCGACCGCACACGCGATGAGGAAGTTCCCGTATTCGCGCAACATCGTCGACACCGTGTCGGTCACGGCTCGTTCGGACCACGCGCGTTCGAGGATCGCCTCGAGGTCGTCGCGCGCCGCGGCATCCCTCCACAGCGCCTGGAAGCTCTCCGCAGACAGCACAGCGCCATCCGACGTGGCATCCGCGATGAGGGCGCGTGCGCGGGCGGCCCGATCCTCCGCGCTGATCGCGCCGGATTCCGTCCGCTCACTGTCTCGCGCGAGCCGATGCACCGTCTCGGCTTTCACGACGCGACGGTCGCGGATCGCGTCGAGGGCCTCGACCCAGCGCGTGTACTGCACGATGCGATCACGATGGTCGACGAGGCCCCGGACGATGTCGTCGCCGAGCCTGTCGTCGATGAGGCTCGTGGATCGGCCCGCCAACTCCTTCTGGACGATCCGGATGCCGGCATCCTGGAGCAGAGCGAGAAGGAAGCCCTCGCGTATCGACTTGCTCGGCAGTCCACCCGTCGTCATCAACCGGCACCGGAGGACGTCGTCGGGCATCGATGACCACGACCGGGCGAGCACATGCGAGAGGACGACAGGCATCGCTCTCCTCCCACCCGCACGGTGTCACCCGAACGGGCGCGCCCAGTCTAGTCAGTCGTCTGCGGCGATCTGAGAGGCCTCATCGGCCGTGAGCGGCAGGACGCTGCGTGCCGGTGCCGAGAAGGTCGTGAGGGCGGCCCAGGTCACGGGGGACAGCCAATCCGCCGCGTCATCCCGCGAGTCCCACTCGGCGGCGCGCTCCCGCTGCCACGACGCGATGGCCGCGACAGGATCCGGTGCGACATGAGCGCTGTCGACGGCGAGCGCCATGTCGAGCAGGGGTTGCGGGTCTATGTCCGGCCGGAACGCCTCGCTGTCGCGGAAAGCCAGGTCGGTGGGGAGGGCCCAGCGCGAGGCCGTCACGATCTCGGCCCCGGCATTGATGAACGCGATGGCGAGGCCGAACGGCTCCGCGTGCTCGAGGTCGCCGCCCGACGTGCACGCGATGAGCGCGACACGGGGCGGCATCGGCCAGATGTCCGGCCCGGGAAGAGCTTCTCGACGACCCGTCGGCCAGGCGAGCGCGGCATCGTCGCCGTCGAGACCCGCGTCGGCGAGCCGCCGGTCGGCGAACATCGTGCCCTCGAGCGCGTCCAGTGCGCTGAACGGTCGGCGACCCCCGTACACCGGGAGCACCCCGTACATGGACTCGTCGTCGCTGAGGAGCAGGGAGGTCGCCCCGGATGCGCGGCCGGGACTGACGACGTGACCGATGTAGAACAGTCGCGAAGGCGCCGGATGAGCACGAAGCTGTGCGGACAGGTCACTGCGCGTGACGGCGCGCGTCGAGACGAGTCGCGCCGCGGGATGCCGCTCGGCGATCGCGCGACGCTGCGACGGCGCCAGCACGGCACCCACGCGCCGCGCACTCCCTGAGCTCGCGGAGGGCGCTCCGGGATCCACGATGTGCACGCTCGGTCTGGACGCGACGGCGTCGCTCCACGGCTCGGGCAACCGCGACCGTCCGGCGTGCACGCCGAGCGGAGCATCCGCCACGATGTCGACGAGTTCGACGAGTCGCCGAGGACGCGCATCGTCGCCGACGAGGAGCGCCTCCCACGGCACCGCCGCGAGGGACGGTGCCGGCAGCATGCGCAGGAGCGCCGTCGTGCCCGTCGCCGCGAACTCTTCTCCCAGTTCAGCCGCGAGCGCCGGGGGGATGAGCGTCTCGCTGAGCGTGCGGGCAAGGATGCGCTCCCGCGAACGGGAGGTGAGCGATCCCACGGTGCGCATCCGCCGGATCGCCGATACGACGCTCTCGCCCGGAAGCGCCGTGGGCAGAGCTTCGCGCAGCTCCCGAAGCAGCGGCGTCAGCGTCGCACGATCGATGCGGAACGACCGCGGCTCCGAGCGTCGCCCGTCGACCCACTGCCAGAATCCGTAGACGTCGCCGGCATCCTCGCTGTAGTAGATCAGCGTCGGTCGGGACATGAGGCTGCGCATCCTTGCTCGGTTCGGACGATAATTCGATCATGGCATCGCCCGAGCCTCCCTCGACCGAGGACACCGTCGTGCCCAGGTCGCGCGCCTCCCGCGGGAACTCGCTCGGTGAGAAGCGCCCCCCGGAGGTGGTGCGCACTCCCGTCGCCGACGAGAGCGACGGGGAGGAGTGGAGTCTTCTCGACGCACTCCTCGGCCAGAAGAGCGCGAGCTCGGGCGAGGCACCCGCGGCGCCCCCGGTTCCCGGTGAGTCGCGCGGCAAGGAGAGTGCGGCGCCGCCCCCGCCTCCCCTCGTCGACGGCTACCGGTTCGTGCGACGCATCGGCGGAGGCGGTTCGAGCGACGTCCACCTGTACCGGCAGCTCTCCCCTCCTCGCCCGGTCGCGATCAAAGTCCTGCGGCGCGGCATCGATGCACGGATCCTCGATGACGAGGTGGGGATCACGAGCTCGATCACGCACCCCGGCATCGCGCACACACTCCACTCGGGACGCGCCGCAGACGGACGGCCGTACGCCGTCTTCGATCACGGGGGCGTCCCCCTCAGCGAGCGCGTCCAGGGCGGGCCTCTCTCGGCACGCGAAACCGTCGCGATCGGGGTCGAGCTCGGTGGCATCCTGGCCGCGGTCCATGCTCAGGGCATCCTGCACGGCGACATCAAGCCCGCGAACGTCCTGTGCAGCGAGAAGAGCGGCTCGCTGACGCTCATCGACTTCGGCAGCGCCGCGACACTCGCGAGCGATCCTCTCGCGAGAGCGGTCGGCTACTCCGTCCCGTGGGCTCCGCCGGAAGCCCTCTCGCCGACGGGACGGCTGAGCACACGCAGCGATGTGTACTCGTTCGCCGCGACGCTTCTCACTCTTCTGACGGGCCAGAGCCCGCGTCCCGCGACGCTGCATCCGCAGCAGCAGCTCGCGCGCGCGGTCGTACCGGACACGGTCCGGCAGATCCTCCACCCCGCGCTCGCCGACGATCCCGCCGACCGTCCTGCTCGCATGCAGGATCTCGTCGATGTCCTGACCGAGATTTCCGGGATGCTGCCCGACGACGTCGCACCGCCGCGCGACCTGGGGCTCGATCGCGAGGACGAACTCTGGCGGCGCGGGCAAGAACTGCTCGCCGCATCGGAATGGGCGGACGCTCTCGCGGTTCTCGACGAGCTCGTCGAGATGCGGTCGGCACGCGGCGTGCCGATGCCGTTGGCGACGGCGCGCCTCGCGCAGGGCCGAGCACGTGCACGACTCGGGTGGTTCGATGCCGCCGACGAGGCCCTCCGAGAGGCGGCTCGCCTCTCGGAGAGCGACACGGTCTCCACGGACGCCTCCAGCGTGAGGTGGGAGCAGGCCCTCTTGTCGGCGGCCAGAAACCGCCATCGCGAGGCCGTTCATCGATTCGACGACCTCCTGGGTCTCCTGCCCGAGAATGACCCACATCGGCCGGCGATCGATGTCGACCGTGCTCTGTCGGTGCGCGAACTCGGCCGATTCGACGAGAGCATCGCGGCCCTGAGCACGGCGCGTACTCGCTTCGCGACGCGACGCGAGTGGGCGGACGTCGCGAGGATCGATTTCGAGCTCGCCCTCACCTACCGCAGGATGCAGCACCACGAGCGCGACGCCCGGGAGTGCCTCACCAAGGCGGCGCGCGCGTATCGCCGGCTCGGCGACTCTGTCGGCGAACTGCGCTGCCAGTTCGAGTCGGCGCTGTCGCTCGTCGCGATCGGCCGCCTGGCCGAGGCCGTGGACGCCTACCGCGGCATCCGCCGGGCGATCGACCCAGCAGCGCTCGCCGATCGTGCCGCGGAGTGCGACCTTCTCACGGGCGATCTGCTCGTCCGCCTGGGCCGACTGGCCGAAGCGCGCACGGCTCTAGAATCTGCTCTCGTCCTCTCCCGCCGGATCGACGATGGGCGCGGCGTCGCCGATGCCGAACGCAGGATCGCCGTCATCGACGGCCTGGAGGGTCATCGCGACGCGGCCGACCGCCGGTTCGGCCGGGCCTTCGACCTGTACATGGACCTCGCCCTCGTCGCCGACGCAGCACGCAGCGAGATCGATCGGGCGGACATGTGGGCGCGCGCCGCGACGCGCCGCGAGGGGGTCGCCGCGCAGCGATTGCGACACCGCGCCGCCGACATCGCAATCCCCGCGGCGCTCGCGCTCGACGCCGGCCGCTACGAGCTGAGAGGCACGACCGACCGACTCGCGTGGTCGGAGAACATCGCCCACGAAGCGCGCATCACAGCGTTCCGACTCGCCTTCGAGGTGGGCGACGACCGGCTCCTGGCCGATCTCGTGCTCGACGCGCGAAGCGTGGGGACGTACGCCATGGCGGATCCGAGCGGAACCCCCCTCCCCACCGACGACGACCAAGAACCGCTCGAGGATGCCACGGCTCTCGCCCTCGCGGCATCCACGGCGTGGCGCATCGTCGGGGATCACGGCATCCGGCTCGGGGCTGCACCCGCCGTCGTCGCGCCGCGCGGAGACTTCGCGCTCCGGGCCGCACTGGCATCCGCGAAGTCCCGCTTCGGCGTCGGTGTGCGCAGCCGCACCTCGATCGGCGTATGACGCTGGCCGCAGTGCGCTATTCGGTCGTCGCGGAGTCTGCGTTGCGCTTGACGACGACCGACAGGCGTCGGCGCATCGCCTCGTACGCGTCTTCCAGACCGGCGACCTTCAGCGCGCCGATGAGCACGTAGAGCTCATCGAGGACACGGCTCGTCGGCGTCGCGTCGTAGTCGGCGAACCGTTCGTCGATGAGTCCTACGAGCCACGCTTCGCGGTCGGTACCGCCCGGCGCTACGCCGGTGGAGGGCGCGACGGGGCCTGCTGGGGGCGGGGGCGGCGGGGGCGGCACGTCGAGACTGGCGACTGAGCGCTCGTCGAGCTCGTCACGGACGGCGGTGTGCCCGAGACCGATCGTCGCGGCATCGGCCACGAAGGTCGGCTTGTCGGTTTCGGGCAGCACAGGCAGCTGCACGACGACGGCTGTCTCGCCATCGATCCAGTACCCCCGCATGGGCGCCTGCTGAAGCACCGCCGGCACAGTGACGCCCAACGCCGTCTCCGTGTCGAAGCGCTCAGGGCGGATGAAGAGGGCGCGCTGCTGCTCCCTGACCGCGCCCATCCAGCTCACGGAAGACAAGCGCGAGGGTGTGATGACGACGAACTGCTCATCGTCGAGGGCATCCCCCTCCCGCTCCCGCGCCGCCATCACGGCGTCGAAGGCCGAATCGACGGGACGGGTGAGCGCGGCCTGCTCGACGAAGACGACCGGTCGCGAGGGCTGCGACGGATCCAACAGCTCCTTGACGCGATCCGCCGACGAGGTCACCTCGGCGAACAGGTGTCGGTGAGCGTCCAGCAGCCCCCGCGGCCCCGTCACGAGGACGCGCTCGCGCTCGTCACCAGCCCGCCGAAGAGCCAACGCGAGGGCAGCGAGACACTCCGCACGATCCCGCGCCGTCGGCCCCAAGACGGGAAGAATACCGTGCGCAGAGAATCCCACGGGCTCGACCTCGATGACAGAGAGCCCGAGGACGGGACGTCCGTCCACCTCCTCCGGCAGGAGGTCGGGCGAGAGCGGATCGGGCAACTCAGGAACGGCGGCTGCCTCATTCGCCCCGAGCTCCCGCTGGCGCTGGGCCAACCGATGCATGGCCGTGGTGGCTCCGAGGCCCATGTCGCCCCCGAGAGTCGCGACCTGGACGAGCGACCCCTCCCAGGACCCACGACCGACGGGGATGGGCTCGCGCAGTCGTGACGGGATCATCTCGCCCCCGTCGTACGCCGCAGACCCCAGACGCAAGACGCTGGGGATGTGGCGACGCAGATCGGGATGCGGCGATGGACCCTCCCAGGAGATGGCGACATGGATACCGACGGCGCGCCCTTCGGCAAGGATCCGACGCCAGAGATCTGGGATGTCGCCCTTCTCGAAGATGAGCTCTTTCATCGGATCGGCGACGTCCACGAGCAGGAGGATCCGAGCGAGCGGAGCGCTCATCAGACCGGGGCGACGGGATTCGGCGAAGGTGTGCTGCAGCGCTCTGAGCTGTGCCTGCCGATCCCGGATTCGCGACACGAGCATCCGGAGAAGCCGCAGTACCCGATAGCGGTCGTCCATGCCGACGATCGCCCCGACGTGCGCGAGGCCGTCGAGGGGGCGGAGCGACTCGCCGATCCCGTACACCTCGACGGGGACGCCGTCGGGAGTGAGGCCCGCAGCAACGGCGAGGGTATGGAGAACCGTTGTCTTACCCGTGCCCTGGGGCCCGTACACGACGATGTGTCCGTGCTCGTCCGGACGGAATGTCGCGGGGCTCAGACGGCAGGATGCGAGGTCGTCGACCACTCCGATGGCCAGCGCCCTGTCGTCGCGCGTCGACAGCCGAAGCACGCCGTAGCGCTCTTCCAATTCGGACGGGAGGCGGTAGATCGGGATGGCCCCGGGTACGAGCTCTGCGGCCCTGACGATCGACGCGACAATCTCGTCCGCGTCCGTCGACGACCGGATGACCGTCGCCTCGTCGTTCTCCTCTTCAGCATCCGGATGGAGCGGGATCTCCTCGCCGAAGCCGAGCCCCGCGGCCACCGCCGAGACGACCGCACCATCGGCCAGGACGGAACCTCCGACCGAGGCGACCTGGAACTCCTCGCGCTGTCCCGCCGACGCGACGATGGCTCTGCCGGGTCGACGAACATCGATCAAGGCAGCGTCGTCGCTGCCGATGAGCAGTCGACTCTCGTCTTCGTCGTTCGTGCGCAGCGCGATGCGCACGCGCGCTGCCCGGAGGACGGATTCAGGCAGCGCGGTCGGCCGTTGTGTCTCGACCACGAGGTGCATGCCTCGGGTTGCGAGGTCGGTGAGCTTCTCGAGCGAGCCGGGAAGCGCGTCCTCCAGGGCATCAGCGTTCTGGACCACAACGAGGAGGCGCTTCCTGCTCCGCGACACCCAAGACAGCCACTCGGGCCCATGTTCGCCGTGAGCAGGCAGCTGCAGACGCAGGATCTTCTCAACGCGCGTGAGTGTGACCGCGTCGGGGAACACGATGTTGTTGATGACGTGCGGAAGCCGTTCCAGCCCGCGCGCTGCCCCGCCGAAGGGATCGATCAAGAGGATGCTGAGCTGATCGGGCCCGTAGCTCAGTGCGAGGCTGAGAACCCACGACCGCACGAGCTCCGACCTTCCGGAGCCGGATGCTCCACCGATGATCGTCACAGCGTTCCGCAGGTCGATCTGGAGCGGCCGCGAACCCGTAGATCCGACGATGGCCCGGAATCCCCGCGTGCCCGCGCTTCCCCGCGCCCCGGCGGCATCCCAGCGCCCCGCGATCGCGTGGGGCGAGGATGCGGCCGCGCGGCCCACCATTCCCACGAGATCTATCGACTCCGGGGGCGGCACGGCGGCGCGCTCGCTCGCGGCATCCCTCGTCCCGGCCAGTTCCAGTGCGACCCGCCGCGCCTCGGCTCCGCTCACACGGTCAAGCCGCAGTGGGCGCTCGTACCCGTCGGAAACGAGGCTCAGAGTCTCGGGTTCGGTGCGGATCGCGGCACCACACGCTCCCGGCACGCGGTTCCACTCGTCGACGGTCCAGATGATATGGATGCCGCGTGCCGCACCGTGCTCGGCGAGCCGCAGGAGGCGCGACCGATCGACGGGCGCGTCAGCCGAGACGATGAGCACGACCATCCGCCCCTCGCGCACCTCGGCGGATTCGATGGCCGCGAGGAGGGCATCCGCCGCGGCGCGCGCTGTCACGAGGCGCGGCGCGTCCCCCAGCCATCCGCCCTCGTTCCACGCGTGCGGAAGCCACTTGAGCCAATCGAGCTCGGCGGACTGATGCTTGCGAACGATCGCGGCGACGGCAAGATCATCGGGGGCGTGGAGCGCCGCGAGCTGCATGACCATGGCGTTGACGACGGGGCCCACCTGCTGCTCCGCGCCGATGATGCCGACCGACCCGACCTCGGGAAGAGCGATGCTGGCGGGCAGCCCCTCGACGCGCGCCGTGCGTTCGTCGAGATCGTTCCACGCCTGCGCGCGCGGGTCGGTGGAGACGGCCGGCAGGAGTTCGTCTTCGCGCGCCCCGTCGGCCACCCCGACTCGCACTCCCGCGAACGACGAATGCTGCGGGCGCCGCGTCCACAGCAGTGGCTGACCCGCGAGGACCTCTTGCGCGATCGTGTCGGGCGCGGGCCACTCGGCGAGGGCGGCCGTTCGCTGCTCGCCCGCGCGCCGCTCGATCTCGGCAGCCACCGAGAGCAGTTCGTCGTCGTCCGTCGGCGGTGCGAAGCGGCGTGGGACGAAGCGGGGAACGAGGCGCGGCGGACGGACGATCTCGCGCGGCCCCGTGCGCTGCGCGCCGGAGACTCTCTGATCGCGCACCAAGATCTCGGTTTCACCGAACGTGACCGTCGCCGTGCCGTGGACCGCGACGCGTTCGACACGGTCGCCGTCGACCTCCGTCGGGATGCCGGAATCGAGGTCGAACAGCTCGATCGTGCCGCCCGCGAACAACCGGGCGTGCCGCGGTGCCGCGCTCGCGTCCTGGAGGACGATGTCGTTCGCCTCGTCCGTGCCGATCGTCGTGAGCCCTTCGACGAGAGGGAGTTCACGACCGGGAGCGTTCCACGAGCCGCGCACGAGTGTGAGCGACCCGACGCGGCGGTGTGCGGCGGATTCGGCCGCCGGTACGAGCCGGACCCGAGACCCCTGCGCGAGCATGTCGTCGCCGAGACGCTGGGACGCCGGAAGTGCGAGTTCATCGTCGTCGTGGACGACGGCCAGGGTCATGGGGTGGTCGTCGTCGCCCGCGAGCGCGGCGGCGACCTCCCCGAGCGTCGCGTCGGGGTCGGCGTTCACGACGACGTCGCGCAGCACGGCATCGTCGAACGCACCCTCGACGAGCACCAGGCGAAGCTTCATGGGCACACCTCCGAGGCCACGTTAGCGGCCCGCCTCACGCTCGCCGGCGGATCGGGCGCCCCGGCCCGTGCGCGAGCCACTCGTCGACGTTCGGCAAGGACGGCGGCGACGGTGCCGCGAGCGCCGCATCGACATCGCGGTCGGTCACGGGCGGCCCCGAGTGGCGTCGCCGCCAGAGATCGGCGCATCGCCGATCGATGTCCGCGGCTTGCGCGCGAGCCGCGGCGTCGACTTCCGGTCGTCGGACGGTGAGCAGGAACGGCTCCGTCGGGACGCCGCGGCGGATGAGTGTCGCCGCGGCGCGCAGGTCGGGCAGTCGGACGAGCTCGTCGACGGGCCAGCCGTCCAGGCGCACCGACGACGCCGGGGCCGTGTGCAGCCCGAGCCGGAACGAGATGTGGCTGCCCACGTTGGCCTCGATGCCCGACTGCAGCTCGGGGGCGAGGCCCGTCATGCTCTGGGTGGCGATGACGACTCCCATCCCGAACTTGCGCGCCTCGGCAAGAAGCGCAGGCAATGCCCCGAAGGTCAGGAGGTGCGCTTCGTCGACGATGACGATGTGCGGCCGGTCCCGGCGCGTGCGGCGGCCCATGGCGACCCAGTGCTTGAGCAGCCAGAGGGCTCCCAGCATGCGCGCCGAGCCCGACCCGAGCGTCGGCGCGCCGAGATCCACGAGCAGCGACCCGCCCCGGTCGATCAGGCGAGTGACGTCGACCGAGTCCTGCGCATGCCCGACGATGCCGCGCATCGCGCGCTGCCCGATGAGCGGCTGCAGCTTCGAGATCGCCCACGCGGGCAGCGTGACCGCCTCATCGCCGCGGAGGTCGGCGATCTCACGTCGCAGGCGACGAGCGAGATCGGGATCCGTCTCTGCGACGGCGTTCGCGAGTCGTCCGACGCGCTCGGGATCCGACGCGATCGACAGCACATGGAGGAGGGTCGCCTCGGACCCGAAGGCTGTCGAGACGCCGTCGCACAGCAGCGTGAACCAGCGGCGCCATCGAGGGCCGACGATGCCCTGCCCGTGACGGTCGAAGATCTGCTGGATGAGATCGACGAACTCCGACACGAGTTGCTCGCGCCGATCCGGGTCGCTCTCGTCGAAGAGGTTGAGCACGGCGCCGTCCGGGCGCCCGTGCCGCACCACGACGGCTCGCTCGGCCGACGCGGGAGCGAGCGCCCCGAGCGCGGCATCCACCCCCGACCCGTGATGCTCGAGGAGCGTGAAGCCGACCCCCGCGCGGGACAGGTCGGCGACGAGGGACGTCAGGAACGTCGTCTTGCCCGAGCCGCTCTGGCCGCTCACGAAGAGGTGCCGACACAGATCGGCCGGCTCGACGAGGACACGGACGCGGCGTCCCGCGGCCGTCCGCGCGGTTCCGAGTGCGACCCCGTCGGACACCGTCCCCCGCACGGGATCGATGGGACGCTCGGCGATGGCACGAGGGCGAGACGCCATCCCGGCATCCCCCCGTTCCGTCGCGGGGAGGCGAAGCGCCGCGAGTGCCCAGCCCTGCGGTCGGATGTGTCCCGCGAGCGCCTCTCCCGGCGCGGAATCGATCGCGGTCCATTCGTCGCCGTCGAGATCCCTCAGGAGGAGTGCCGTCCCCCACGAACGCACCGCCCCACGGAGGGGCGCGAGCCCGCCGCCCCCGCGCACGCCGACGATCGTGCGCAGCCTGACCGGCGTGCCGAGGTAGGCATCGAGGTCGGGGTGCGCCGTACGATCCCACGTCTCGCGCAGCTCATCGAGGAGCATGGCGTGCTCGATCGGCGTCGGTGCGGCGATGAGTGTGCGCACGAAGCCGCCCGGCATGCCCGACACTGCCGTCAGTGCTTCGGCGGCGGGCTCCCGTGCGGGCAGCGGCCATGCCACGGCCGCCGCACCGAGCGGGAAGACGACGTCGCGGAAGAGCGGCTCCTCGATCGAACGGCGTGATCGCGCGGGATCCCGCACGAGCTCGGCCGCTCGCGGGGAGCCTCCGAGGGAGGGCACGCTCCGCGTGCGGCGCGTGGCGGCGACGACCGGCTCCCACGCACGCGCCACGTCGCGGTCCCATGTCGCGGGGACGGGGCCGAAGGGAGCCGCCGTGAGCCGGACGCGCCCGCTGCGCTGATCCGCGCGCAGAACCACGTCCACTCCTGCACCGGCGGGCCACTCCGCGATCGTGCGCACGAGGGAACGTTCAGCCTCCGCTGCCCGGAGATGGGGTGCCCGCTCCCGGACGAGCGCATCCGCTTCGAGCACGGACACGGCCGTCGATGTCGCCGGCGTCATGCCGCCCTCCTGTTCACCGTGGGAGCTTCGTGGGAGAGGTAGGCGGCGACCTCGGGCGCCTCTCCGAGCGCCGCGCCGCGACGCCCGAAGCGTGCACGTGTGTACCGGGCGGCGCGCATGGCGTAGGCCTCGCGCCACTGCCGGAGGACATCGCGCCCCTCCACGGCGAGCGCCTCGCGGACGGACCGGAGGACGGCCGCCTCGACCTCGGCTGCCGCGCGCCGGGATTCGTCGGCGCGGGCCTGCGCGTGGGCCGCGTGCCCCGACCGGACGCGCGCTGCCCACTGGGCGCGTTCGGCGTCGTCGAGTCGGGCGAGGTCCGCGCTGGTCGGGATCTCCGGAACGACGCCCGGTGACGCGGCGAGGACGACCTCGAGCGGCGCGAGTGCGCGATCCACCGCCGACAGCGCCTCGTCGATCCGACGCACGGCTTCCGCTTCGCGGCGACGGTGTGCGGACTGCAGGCGGTGCAGCGAGTGGGTGTGCGCACCATCGGGGACGCCCCGGTTGGCGCGGGCGTCGATCCAGCCGCGGACGGTCAGCGCCATGGCTTCCCAGAACCCGATGCCTTCGCGCGGCACGGGGCAGACCGCCTCGTACCCCGTAGACCCGATCGTGACGGTGCGTGCCATCTCTGGCTCCTTTCGCTGTGTGTCTGTGACTTTCACCGATCCCGCTCTCAGCACGACGGGGATGCCGACGGCTCGCCCTTGCTGACGACGACCGTGCGGTTGGCGATCGCCGCCGACAGGATGAGCGCTCCCGCGGCATCCATGTCCGGAACACGGCACGGCCACGTCGTTCCCCAGCCGGTGACATTCATCTCGGAAAGAGGGGTGCCGCTCTCGGCGGCGAGGAGTGCCGCGACGGCGTGCGCGCGATCGGCCGAAAGCGCCTGGTTCGTGTCGGCGAGGCCTTCGGAGCTCGCCGACCCTTCCACGCGGTAGACCCCCGGGCAGGCCGACAGGCGGTCGACGACGCCCGCGACGAGCGCGCGTGCAGCGTCCGGATCCACGAGCTCGGCGCTGCCGGCCGCGAACCCGACGGATGCGTCGCCGAGCAACTGGCGGCAGTCGGCTGCCGCGAGAGGCTGCGGCCGCTCGACGGCGACCGGAGTCACGAGAGGGAGCGCCTCGCCGTCGAACGGACGGGCCAGAAGGCTCGTCGACTCGAGGCGCACGTCGGTCGCCTGCGCCGTGCGGAAGTACGTCGTCCAGATGTCGACGAGAGCCTGCCGGGCGCTCGTCGACAGCGCCGGCTGCGGATCCGTCACGACCCCCAGCGTGGGCATCCGCACCGAGACGGCGTCGAGTCGGGGGATGCCGCTCTGCGCAGCGTGCGCGACGAGATCGGACGGCTCGGCATAGAGGCGTCCGTCGAGCATGCTGAGCGCGCCCGCGGTCGACAGACCCGACGAGTAGACGACGAGGGTGCGCCGGGTGTCGGCCCGGAAGGCGGACGCCGTGAGCGCGATCGCTTCGGTGAGGTCGACCTCGGGCTCGGATGCGCGCTTCTCGAGGAGCGCGGTGCGCGCATCGGAGCGGAACTGCGCGAGCCACGCCTCACGCTCCTTGCCGTTGCCGGGCAGTTCGGGGAGCGTGATGTCGACGACGACGGACGGTTCACCGTCCGCCACGACGGCGATGAGGTGATCGCCTTCCTCATCCAGGAGGTCGAGGGCGACGTCGAGGTCGGCAGGCGCGAGCGCCGATCCCCCCATCGTCGGGGCGAGGACCACTCCGATGTCGTCGGTCATCGAGGCCTCGGATGCCGCAGGCGCGCACGCCGCGACGGCGGGAGCCGCCACGGCGAGCGCCGCGACGAGAAGCGCGAGACGGGAGGAGCGGGACGTGGAAAGCATGGCGGGTCCTTTCGTCGAATCGCCGTGTTCAGGGACATGACCGATCCCGCTGGAGGGACCGGTCATGTCGGGTGCGGAGGAGGTCACGCCCAGTGGCGTCCGCATCCGTCGCACAGGAAGCCGATGCCGCAGGCGCACGCCGACCCGCGCCAGGCGCCGCGGCAGCGGGGGCACGGTGCGACGCGACCCTCGCAGTGGCGGCACCGCAGGAAGGTGTCGGAGCGCGCCCGGAAGAACCATGCGAAGAACCGCATCACGCGTCACCCCCGGCCGTCTCGGCGTCCGCGGCGCGCCGCTCGGCGTCCGCGGAGCGACGCGCGGCGAGAGTCGCCTTGTGCCGCTCGATCGCGAGGGGCACCGCCGGATCCGCCGCGGCCAACGCCAGTTCCCCGTGGTGAACGGCGACGTCCCACGCGGCTGCTGCATCGATCGCGTCGTGCTCGGCATCCCACATGCGGAGGCTCTGCATGTTGACGACGCGCTGCAGCTCGATCGACCCCTCGAGGAGCGCCGTGCGGTCGACGAGGTCGACGACACGACCGTCTGCCGCGTGCACGACGGCGCGGGTGCGCAACTCCTGCAGGCGCGCGGGGTTGTAGAAGGTCACTTCCCACAGGACGAGCGCGACACCGAAGCCGACGAACACGGCGATCCAGAAGATCGTCGGCAGAATCGGCTCGAAGACGGCGTTCGGATCGATAGGGGGGACATCCGCGGATGCCGTGCCGAGGGCCTGTGCGCTCTCGATCGACCGCAGGCGGTTCTCCTCCGCCACCCGGATCGCCTCCGCGCGGTCGACGCTCACGCGCACGACGGCGAGGGTGACACCGACGGCGATCCACATGAGGGCCGCGCCTCCCGCGACGATCCCGTGCCACATCGGCAAGCTCTTGCCGTGGACGACCTTGTTGATCGTGATCCCGATCAGGTAGGGCACGATCGTGAGGATGCCGACGCTGATGACCGCGATGACGAGCGGCAGCATCCAGTCCGAGTCGTCGGCGCGCAGGTAGGCCCGCATATTGCCGGCGACGGCCGAGCCCTCCACGATGAGCGGGATCAGCACCGGCAGGACGCCTGCGACGATCGTCGCGACGATGTGCCAGCCGAAGCGCTCCGTTCCCGGCGCGATCGGCAGCCCGGGGCGCTTCGTGCCGTCGGGCATGCGCTCCGTCCCTTCGAGCACACGCGACGCGGCGTCGTGCGCGGCCCGCGCACGGTCGGCGTGCGCACGGGTGCGGGCCATCTCCGCGGCGAGCCCTGCCGCCGTCTTCGCGGCCCCATGCGGCTCGGGAGCGACGTGCTCGCCGCGGCGAGCCGCTTCGAGGACGGTCGCGGCGGCGGCCTCCGCTTCGGCGCGCTCCGATGCGATGGCCGCCTTCTCGACCTCCGCCTGAGCGGCCCGCGATGCCTCGTAGGGCAGCTCGCCGATCGTCGCCTCGATCCCGGCGTCATCCAGAGCTCCCGTGGAGATGGCACGTTCCGCCGCCTGCTGCGCGCGGAGCTGCGACTGGCCCGGATCGAGGCGGGCGCGCCGCCTCGGCGGGTTCGCGAGCTGCACGACCGTGCCCTGCGGGCCTGTCTCGGTCGTGACGTCTGTGCCTCCATCAGCGGGGGCGGGGGTGCGGGTGCGGTCGAACATGGGGGCTCCTCTCCCTGTCGCCTCGTTCACCGATCCCGCTGCGGCGTCGTGTAGGCATTCGGTCGGCTCGGTGAGGCGTCGGACGGCACGAAGCGTGAGGGGTCGCGCATGATCTCGTCACGGAGAGCGGCGATCTCGGTGCGGACGACCTCGCGGCGACCCGGGCAGTGCTCACGCAGCCACGTCCGGGCCGCGTATTCGGCCAGCACGACCAGCCGAGGAGCGTCGGCGGAGAAACGTGCGGCGATTCGGTCGAGAAGCGGGTCGTCAGCGAAACCCGGTCGGTTCTCCTGGACCCACGCCACGACCGCGTCTCGCTCGCGATCGTGGAGCTGCCGGAACTGCGCGATCTGCTGGTCGTTCAGCTCGCGGGCGAGAGCACGACCGACGCGCGTGGCGAGTTCGTCACGGATACCGCGGGAGACGCGGTCGCGGATCGCGGGAGGCAGGTGCCCCAGACCGCACTCCGACAGGAAGCTCTGTGTGGTCGACGTCGTCACATTGATCTCCTCGTGTGGATCGCGAGGTCTTCACCGATCCCGCGCGAGGACTCGTCCCGGTGCGGTCGGGCGCGTCGAACCGGGGCGAGTAGCCCATCGGCGGAGGATCTGCAAGCGGCCCGAGCGACACAGACGCTCTGGCGAGAATGGGGACATGCGTTGTGTGACTTATGCAGGACAGACCGTGTTGACGACCGCTGACGTCGCCGATGCGCTCGTGACGCTGACGGCCGCGGTCGCGAAGTTCGGCGATGCCGAGGCGGTGCGCATCCCGATCGTCGTGGAGTCGTCGCGGTCCGTCGGCGAGGCTGAACTCGTCATCGGCGTCGGCAATGACGTGTTGTCCGCCCCGACCGAGTGGGATGGCGACGAGCCGAACTTCTCGGAGGCCGTCGCCGATCTGAAGGCGCACCGCTTCTATCCGACGGAGCGGGCCAACGCCGACGACGTGTCGGACCTCGCCGATGCCCACCACTACGACCCCGATTTCGACGGCTTCGACCGCATCTAAGGGGCCACACCTCGCTCATCCATCGTTGCTTCGTCGATCTATCGAGGACAATGGATCGACGAACCCACCCGCAATCTCAGCAGAGGGAGCGCCCATGGTCTTTCGCAGCAGAGACACGCTAGAAGGCTGGTTGGCCGACTTCCGAAACGCTCGCGAAGCCGGCGATCTCATCAACGTCGTTGTGCAGGACGGTTCGGAGGGCGCGGATACGGGTCTCGTGATCGTCCCCTTGAAGGGTTCCACGATGTCGATCTATATGGAGCCGTTGTCGGTGGGCGAGGCGCGGTGGCGCGTCACCCTCGAACCTTCCGAAGACACCACCGTCCTTTCGAGCTTCGAACTCCAGGGGCTCGCCGCCGAGCTCTCCGTCGCAGCCGAGCTGTGCGCGTATCTCGAAGCCCGATCGGCCGGGCACGACGAACAGGTCTGACGGCACCGCGCAGCGGCTGGGCATCATCCCGCGCACGTCAGGGCACAGCGACGTCGGTGAGAGACCAGAGAGTTCGACGCGGAAACCACCGTCAGAAGGGCGCGGCGCTTTGGGGTGGTTCGTTCGGTGGTGGATTGTCCGTGTCGGCGGGGTCGTCGCTGGGTCGGAAGTGGACGCCGAGTGAGGGTGGGTGGTCGAGGGTGTCTTTGCCGAGGGGTGAGGTCCAGTGCAGGATGCCGCCGGGGAGTTGTGTGACTTTCCAGGCGGTGAATTGCTTCATGCTGTGGTGTCGTTGACACAAGTGGGCGAGGTTTCGGACGTCGGTGGGACCCCCGTGGGCCGCGTCGATCGTGTGATCCACTTCGCATCGGATGGCGGGGAGCCGGCATCCGGGGAACCGGCAGTGCTGGTCGCGGGCGCGGAGGTACCGGTCGATCGCCGCGGTCCGCTGATACGTGTCGACGTGCAGCACCGCCCCCGTGACCGGGTGGGTCAGGATCCGCTCCAGGGGTGACCGGGTCGCCCCCGCGAGTTCGCGGGCGGTGGCGGGGTCGATGGGGGCGTGCCCGACGAGATCCGTAGGTGCGTCATCACGACCCAGGAGGGTCAGCACCGGCACCACGACCTGCACTTTCGCGCGGATCGCGCCGAGGGTGCCGGGGCCGTCGTCGGTGCGGGTCGGATCAGCACCGGGCGCGGAGGTGAGGAGCATGTCGGTGAGTAGATCCGCCCGCAGTTGGTCCATCGTGCGCCTGTCCGACGCGACGAGCTCGAGCCGCGACATCGCGGCCGTGTCGTCGGCATCCTCATTCCCACCGGCCGCGGCGCGGGCGTCGACCGCGGCCTGCCCCCGCACGTCCACGATGCTTCGCGCTTGCTGGGTGAGGCGGTCGTAGATCGCATCCGCCAGCAGTGACGGGACCGTCGCGCACAGGTCGGACATCCCATCCCCCACCGGCACCACCCGCACACCCCGCGTCTCCCGCGCCTCGACATGACGCTCGGCGAGGGTGCGAGGGTGCAGCCGCTCGGCCAACAACCGCAACTCCCCCTGCACCCGGCCGGGAGTCTCGGCCTCGCACCGCCGCAACGCCTCCCCCTCGAACCCCGGACGTGCCTCGGGCGGCAACGGTGCCCCCGCCTCCACGATCACCCGCACGTGGCCGCGCGTGATCGCCCCCGCCTCCCACGCGTCCAATGTCTGCGGATAATCCTCGACCAGCGTCGTCGCATCACCGATCTGGCGTTGCACCGACCGGTCGGTCACCCGCAGCACTCCCGCGACCTCCGCCGCGATCCCCCGCAACGCCATGTCATGCACCCGGACACTCGCGTGACTCCGCGCTGCCTGCCGACGAGCGACCTCACCCGCGCGTGCCAGCGCCCGCGTCTGGGCCGCCTGCGCAGCGGCGATGACCGCCTGCGTCTTCTCGACCTCGGAAACCACCTCTGCCAGGATCGCCGTGTCACCATCGGTGAACCCCACGAGATCGTTCGAATGCATGATCCAACTCTAGACACCCCTTCCGACATCGATACTCGAATATACGCACGATGTTCAGTCGACGAGCGGGACCCTGCCTCGCTGATCAGAACGGCGTGGTCAGGGATCGAGGGTCAGTCCGGCGACGGCCGCCTGGATCGCGACCGCCGCAGCCCCACGCGCCCAGGCAGTGAAGCTCGAGTCGTCAACGTAGATCGCGATCGGATCGGCGCGCGGATCGCGGTCGGCGGCGATCGCCGCTCGCACTCGAGACTCTTCGAGCGCGAACAGGGCGACGCCGTCGCCGGCGAGCACCACGGCGGGCTGCATCGTGAGATTGGCGGCGAGCGCCACGAATCGGCCGAGCGCATCCGCGGCGGCACCCGTCACTGCGCGTGCGGCGGGATTGCCCTCGCTCGCGAGCTTCAGCACCTCGTCGTACTCGACGGGTCGCTGCAGAGCACCGGACACTTGCGCTGCGATCGACCCGGAGGTGAGCAGCGCCTGGGCGCACCCGCGATGCCCCTCGGCACACAAGGGGCCTGTCGCGGCCAGTGGAAGATGACCACCGAGCCCCACGCCGGCCTCCCGCGATCGGACGACCTCGCCGTGGACGACGAGCGCATAGCCGATTCCTTCACCGATGGTGATCACGGAGAAGCCATCGATTCCTCGCCCGAGCCCGAACCATCGCTCCGCCTCGGCGAGCGCGACGAGGTCGTTCTCCACCGTGACGGGAGCGTTGGTGCGCTGCGAGAGGGCAGCGGCGAAGTCCACGTCCTGCCACCCGAGGAAGGGGGCGAACTCGACGACGCCGTCGGAGACGACCCCTCCGATACTGACGCCGATGCCGTTGGGCCGTGCAGTGCCGAAGGAGTCGATGGCCTTCTCCACTGCGGCCACGACGGCTTCGGGATCGCGCTTCTCGATAGGTGCTTCCGACGTCGCGAGCAGGCGGGCCCTGACATCGGTGAGTGCCGCGTAGACGCGGTCGCCGGTCAGCTTCACACCGATGAAGACACCGAGATCCGGGGCGATGTCCAAAGGCCTCGTCGGCCGACCGACGGATCCGTCCTGCGTCTCCCCTTGCTCGACGAGGATCCCGCGGTCGAGGAACGGCTTCGCCAGCCTGGTCAAGCTGGCCGGCGAGAGACCCAGACGTGAGGTGAGGGAGCGCCGCGAGATCGGGCCATGGATCAGCACCGCACGTGCGAGCGCGGATTCGCTCTCGGTCAACATCGGCACCCCCGCAGGTATTGCTTTCATTCTGGCACGAAGTCCTCATCCACTCCGGCGGAATCGTCGCCAGAAGACTACTTGCGGTCTTAATTATTTCCGTGCTAGAACTAATTCATGCATCTGAGCGATCGGGGTGTCGACGTGGAGCCCCTACCCGAACCAGAGACCGTCCTCACTTCCGACGTGCTGCACCTGCGGCGCGGCGGAACGAGTGTCGCCATCGATCTGACGGCCGCCGCGATCGTCCACTGGGGCGAAGAGCTGGCACCGGCCTCACCCGCCGCGCTCGCGTCACTGTGCGTGGCCGCTCGCCCGCAGCGCGTCTCAGGCGGCCTCGACAGAACTTCGCGCCTCGGTCTGATCTCGACAGCTGCGGACGGCTGGTTCGGCACCCCTGGGCTCGAGGGGCACCGCAGCGGCGACGGCGTCAGTGTGCGATTCGAGCTCGAGGGTGTTCAGAGCAATGACGACCACGCACTCCTCTCGTTCTCCGAGGACGAAGTGGGGCTCCGCCTCCAGCTCGAACTCCGCGTCGGCGCGGCGGGCCTGTTCCACCAGCGGGCCACGCTGCGCAATGTCGGCGACACCGCGTACACAGTGAACTCTCTCGGGCTGGCATTCCCCACCCCATGGGACTCCACGGAAGTGCTCGATACGACGGGCCACCACCTGCGGGAGCGGCACCCGCAGCGTCGTGAGCTGACGATCGGGACCCATCTTCGAGAAAGCAGACGCGGACGACCCGGCGCGGACGCCAGCCTGCTGCTCGCGGTCGGCCGCCAAGGTTTCGGCTTCGAAACCGGCATCGTGCACGGCATCCACGTCGCGTGGAGCGGCAATCACCGCGTCCTCGCCGAGCGCGTGAACACGGGCGAGTCGTTCCTCCTCGGCGGAGAGCTCCTCACCGCGGGTGAGCTGATCCTCGAGCCCGGCGGGTCGTACACGACGCCGTGGGTCATCGGATCGTGGGGCGACGGGCTCTCCGAGCTCTCGCACCGCTTCCACGACGAGTGGCGCCGCCGACCGCAGCATCCCCGTCGCGCTCGTCCCGTGACCCTCAACACGTGGGAGGCCGTGTACTTCGATCATCGCCTCGAGAAGCTCACGGCATTGGCGGATGCTGCCGCGGCAGTCGGCGTCGAGAGGTTCGTCCTCGACGACGGATGGTTCCGTGGTCGTCGCGATGACACTGCGGGACTCGGCGACTGGTTCGTCGATGCGGATGTGTGGCCCGACGGACTCCATCCGCTCGTCGACACTGTCACGGCGCTGGGCATGGAGTTCGGCCTCTGGGTCGAGCCGGAGATGATCAATCCCGACAGCGACCTCGCCCGGGCGCATCCCGACTGGATTCTGCGGGGGCGCATGAGCCTCCCGCCTTCCGCCCGGCAGCAGCAGGTTCTCGACCTGTCGCATCCGGATGCCTACTCGTACATCGCCGATCGGCTGCACGCCCTGCTCGACGAGTACCCGATCGCCTACCTCAAGTGGGATCACAATCGCGATCTCGTGGATGCCGCGAGCGGCCCGGCCGGCTCGGCACGTGTCCGTGCCCAGACGCTCGCGCTGTACCGACTTCTCGACGAGCTGAAGTCCTCACACGCAGGGCTGGAGATCGAGAGCTGCGCCTCCGGCGGCGCACGTGTAGACCTCGGCATCCTGGACCGCACCGACCGGATCTGGACGAGCGACAGCCTCGACCCGCTCGAGCGCCTCGCCAACCAGCGATACACCGGGATCGTGGTGCCGCCCGAAATGATGGGCATGCATCTCACGACCCCCACGGTGCACTCGTCCGGCCGCACGGTGGACCTCGATCTCAGCGGCGCCGTGGCGCTCTTCGGCCACTTCGGCATCGAGTGGGACCTCACCGCGATCGACGACGCATCGCGGGACGAGGTGGCCGGATGGGTGGCGCTCAGCAAGCGCTTGCGACCGCTCATCGCGAACGGGCGTGTCGTCCACGGCGATGTCTCGGACGCCGCGATCGATGTTCGCGGCGTTGTCTCGGCAGACTCGGCTTCCGCCGTGTTCACGATCACGCAGATCTCGACATCCGCCGCGTACCCCGCCGGGCGGGTGCGGCTGCCGGGACTCGATCTCGATCGCAGCTATCTCGTGTCGCTCCTGAGCTCCGGCCGTGAGGCCGGGCAGTCCGCCCTCGAATGGGCACAGCACCGGACGGTACTCACCGGTCGCGAGCTCGCCGTCGTCGGGCTGCGTCCCCCCGTTCAGGACCCCCAGCATGCCGCCGTCGTGGAGTTGACGGCGGTCTGAACAACCCGCACCACCAGCGCAAGGAGGCGCACATGTCGAAACGAGCAGAATCGATCAGACGGATCTCGGCGGTACTCGCCGTCGCGGGGGTGACCGTCGCACTGGGCGGGTGCGCGTCGGATTCCGGCAATGGCATCACCACCTTGAACTTCTTCCAGTTCAAGGGTGAGGCGCTCGAAGACTTCGATCAGATGATCGCCGACTTCGAAGCCGACAACCCCGACATCCGGATCGTGCAGAACCAAGTCGCCGATGCCGACACCCTCATCCGCACGCTCCTGGTGAAGGACCGCGTGCCCGACATCATCACCCTGAACGCCAACGGCAACTTCGGCCGCCTCGCCGAAGCCGGCGTGTTCCGCGACTTCAGCGACGATCCCGTGCTGGAGACCATAAATCCGGCGGTTCAGGACATCCTCGCCGACCTCGGCACCTACGGCGATGAGGTCAACGGCCTCGGCTATGTCAACAACGCCAACGGCGTCATCTACAACACCGCGATGTTCGAAGAGCAGGGCCTGGAAGTCCCCGAGACGTGGGACGAGTTCATCGCCGTCTGCGACGCCCTCGTCGACGCCGGGATCACCCCGTTCTATGGAACGCTGGCCGACTCCTGGACAGCGATGCCGTCGTGGAACGCGCTCGGCGCGTACCCGGCGCAAGACGACTTCTTCGACAAGATGCGCGAAGAGGGCGAGAACGTCGGCCCCGACTCTGAGGTGTCGTTCGAGAAGAACTTCGTCGAGGCGATGGACCAGCAGTACGAACTGTTCTCCTACATGCAGGACGGGTACCGGGGCCGCACGTACGACGACGGCAACGCCGCCTTCGCGAACGGCGAAGCGGCGATGCTCCTGCAGGGAATCTGGGCCACCAACCCCATCACACAGGTCAACCCCGATATCGAGATGGGGATCTTCCCGTACCCAACGACGGACGATCCGGACGATCGCCTGCTGGTGTCGGGTGTCGACGTCGTCTTCACGATGGGCAAAGACAACCCCAAGGAAGAGGCCGCCATGCGCTTCATCGACTACGCCTTCAGCCCGGATGTCATCGAGAAGTTCGCGGCGTCCCAGAACATGGTGCCCTCCGTCAAAGGCGCTGAGCTCAGCGACGATCCCGCGCTGCAGTCGGTGAAGCCGTACTTCGACGAGGGCCGCATCACGGGCTTCATCGACCACCAGGTGCCGCCCAGCATCCCCCTCACTCCCACCGTCCAGGAGTTCCTCTTCAACGGCGACACGCAGTCCGCCCTCGCGGCACTCGACAACGAGTGGCGCAAGGTCGCCGCCCGCACCATCCCGGTTACGACAGGAGAAGAGCGATGACCATCACGCAGGCGGTGCGAAGCAGCACCCCGAGCAAGGCCGTCCCCCAACGGGCGCCGCGGATTCGCACGGAAGCCAAAAGGGCGCCGTCCGCCTACTACTGGATGGTCTGGCCCGCCGTCATCGCCTTCGCCGCATTCCACACCGTGCCTGTCATCGTCGGCGTCTTCTTCAGCTTCACGAACTACGCGGGCTACGGCGCGTGGAACTTCGTCGGACTGTCGAACTACGTCAACCTGTTCCGCGACGACCGCGTCCTGCAGGCGTACGGGTTCTCCTTCCTCTTCGCGATCGTCGCGACGATCCTGACGAACGCCTTCTCACTCGCGATCGCCATGGGCCTCAACGCGAAGATCAAGGCCCGCAACTTCTGGCGCGGTGTCTACTTCGTGCCCTACATCCTGGCGATCCTCGTCATCGGGTACGTGTTCCAGTTCTTCTTCTCGAACTCGCTGCCGAAGATCCTCGCCGGCGTGCCGTTGTTCGCCGACAACATCCTCACCAACGAGACGTGGGCATGGACGGCGATCGTCGCACTCGCCGTGTGGCAGTCGTGCGCGTTCGCGATCATCATCTACCTCTCCGGACTGCAGACGATTCCCGCGGAGCTGTACGAGGCATCGTCACTGGACGGCGCAAGCCCGTGGCGCACATTCCGCTCGATCACCTTCCCGCTCATCGGGGCGTTCTTCACGATCAACGTCGTGCTGAGCCTCAAAGGGTTCCTGCAGGTGTTCGATCCGATCGTCGCGCTCACCAACGGAGGTCCGGGGACCTCCACCGAGTCGGTGACACTGCTCATCTTCCGCGGCGGATTCTCGGGTGGCGAGTTCGCCTACCAGACAGCCAACGCCGTGATCTTCTTCATCGTGATCACGATCGTCTCCCTCTTCCAGTTCCGGGTCCTTCAGCGCAGAGAGGCCGACTTCTGATGACCAGCATGACCAACACCGCCCCCCAGCTCGAGAACGAGCTCGCTGCCACCGCAGTGCGACGCCGCCGTCGCCGCAAGGAGGGTGACGACGACACCCGCAAGACCAACTGGTGGGCGACAGCGCTCATCGCCGTCTGCTCGCTGACCGTGCTGATCCCGCTCTATCTCGCCGTCGTGGTCGCCCTCAAGACGCCCGACCAACTGACCGCCGGGACCGGCTTCGAGCTGCCCAACCCGATCCGCTGGGAGAACTTCGCAGAAGCGTGGACGCGGACCGACTTCCCACAGGCCCTGGCGAACACGGCGTTCATCACCGTGGGCTCGGTCGTGTTCACGCTGCTGACGAGCTCGGTCGTCGCCTACGCTCTGGCCCGCAACATCCACCGGCCGTTCTTCAAGGGCGTCTTCTTCTATCTGCTCGCAGCGCTGTTCATTCCGTTCCCGATCATCATGCTGCCGCTGGTGAAGCAGACCTCGATCCTCGGGCTGGACAACCAGGTCGGCATGATCCTGCTCTACACGATCTACGGCCTGTCGCTGAACATCTTCATCTACACCGCCTACATCCGATCGATCCCCATCGAACTCGAAGAGGCGGCCCGTATCGACGGAGCGTCGACATGGCGTGTGTTCCGCTCGGTGATATTCCCGCTCCTCATGCCGATGAACGCGACCGTCGGCATCCTCACGTGCGTGTGGGCGTGGAACGACTTCATCATGCCGCTCGTCGTCCTGACGGAACCGTCGGCACGGACTCTGCCACTCGCCCAGTACGTCTTCCAGGGGCAGTTCAACACCGACTACACGGTCGCCTTCGCGTCGTACCTGATGGCGATGGCACCCCTGCTCATCGTCTACATCTTCTCGCAGCGATGGGTGATCTCGGGCGTCACACGAGGCTCGATCAAGTAGGCGAGGCGCGCACGCCCCGCAGCAGACGAAACGAGAGCCCCGACCGCAGCCGTGCGATCGGGGCTCTCGTGAAGTCTCCGACTTAGAAGTCGAAGTCTCCGATGTTCTCCGCGTCGAAGACGTAGGGGTCTCCGAGGAGGACGGTGCCGTCGGCGCCGACCTCGTACGAGCCGAGCTTGCCTGCCTCGAACGTGTCGCCCTCGGCGCCGGTGATGTCACCATTGATCAGCGCGGCGGTCGCGAACGCGGCGAGGTAGCCGAGGTCTGCCGGGTTCCACAGCGCGAACGCGGTCACGGTACCGTCTTCGACGTACTCACGCATCTGGTTCGGGGTGCCGAGACCGGTCAGCGCGACCGTGCCCTTGTACTCCGACGTCGACAGGTAGCGTGCTGCCGCAGCAATACCGACCGTCGTGGGCGAAACGATGCCCTTCAGCTCGGGGTACGTCTGCAGGAGCGCGGCGGTCTTGTCGAACGAGGTCTGGTCGTCGTCGTCGCCGTACGCGACCTCGACGAGCTCGATGTCGGGGTGCGATGCAGCGAGCTCCTCTTCCATCAGCTCGATCCACGCGTTCTGGTTCGTCGCATTCGCCGACGCCGAGAGGATCGCGATCTGCCCCGCGCCACCGATCTGCTCGGCGATCAGGTCGACCTGGATCTTCGCGATGCCCTCGCTCGTCGCCTGGTTGATGAAGAGGTCACGGCACTCGGGGTTCGTGTCCGAGTCGAACGTGACGACCTTCACGCCCGCGCTGCGTGCTTCATCCAGCGCGTCGCAGATCGCCGACGGGTCGTTGGCCGAGACGATGAGTCCACCCGCGCCCTGCTGAGCAGCGGTCTGGATGTACTGCACCTGCGACGTCGGCGACGCCTCCGACGGACCGACCTCTTCGAACGTGCCACCGATCTCGGCGACGGCTTCCTCCGCACCACCGGTCGAGGTGTCGAAGTACGGGTTACCGAGGTTCTTCGGCAGCATCACGATCGAGACATCGCCGCCGGCGTCTCCACCGTCGCCGCCATCCGACGGGCTGCCGCTGCCACCACCGGCGCAGCCGGCTGCGACGAGGGCAACACCCAGGGCCAGAGCGGTCGCGACACCTGCGCGCCGCGTGCGCTTCATTCCGAACATCATTGTTTCCTTCCTTGGTGCGAGGAGCCTCGCAGGGTTGTGGGTAGTGCTAACGGGTCGGGTTCCCGGCTGCCGCCCGTTCGGCGACGCGCTTGCCTCTTCGCTTCCCGATCGCTGCGGTCTGCCTCGTGTGCAGCCAGGCGAGGAGGCTTGCGGACACCACCGACAGGATCAAGAGCACGCCGGTGATGACGTTGATGATGTCGCTCGTGACTCCCGCGAGGCGCAGAGCGCTCCCGAGGGTTCCGATGAGCAGGACACCGGCGATGACGCCGTGCAGGGCACCTCGTCCGCCGAAGATGGACACGCCGCCGAGCAGCACCGCGGCGATGACCTGCAGCTCCATGCCCATGGCGTTGTCGCCGCGCGCGTTCGAGTAGAGCAGCGTGAAGTAGACGCCGGCGAAGCCCGACACGGCGCCCGACATCACGAACATCACGAACTTCGTGCGTCCGACGTCGATGCCGGAGAAGTGCGCCGCCTCTTTGTTCAGGCCGATCGCGTAGAGCGACCGCCCGAACGGCGTGAAGTGCAGCAGGATCGCGAAGACGATCGCGAGCACGACGAACGGCACGATGATCATCGGAATCGGAGTGCCCGGGATGTTCGCTTTCGCGAGGTCCGTCCACTCCTCCGGGAAGTCCGTGATCGCGGTCGTTCCGAGGAGGCCCACCGCGATGCCGCGGAAAAGGGCCAAGGTGCCGATCGTCACGGCGAGCGACGGAAGCCCGACGACGGTGACGAGGAAGCCGTTGAACGCTCCCGCGACGGTGCCGACCAGGATCGCCAGGAGGGCGGCGAGGGGGAACGGCAGTCCCGCCTGCGTCAGGATCCCCGTGATGACCGACGACAGACCCACGATCGAAGCGACCGACAGGTCGATCTCCTCCGTGATGATGATGAGCGTCATCGGCAGAGCGATCAGAAGGATCGGCGCGATGTCTCGGAGCAGATACGTGACAGTCAGCGGGCTGTCGAAGTTGGGCACCGCGATGAGCGCCACGACGATCACGATCGCGAGGAGGGCGATGATCGCCGATTCGCGCGTGATGAGGATGCGCCTCCACAGCGGGCGACTGTGTGCCTGATAGAGCCGGACCGGTACGGTCTCGGTTGCGATGGCGGTCATCGACCCACCTCCCTTTGTGCGATGAGTCGCTTGTGTTGCCTGACGGCGAGCACACGGTCGAGAACGATCGATCCGAGGATGAGGATGCCGACCACGGCCCGCTGCCAGAAGTCATCGATGCCGAGGATCGGCAGAGCCCGGTTGATCGTCAGGAGGAGGAACGCCCCGATCGCGGCACCCCACACCGTGCCGACGCCGCCTGAGATCGCCACGCCGCCGATCACGGCCGCTCCGATCGCCTGCAGTTCCCAGCCGGTGCCGGCGGCCGAGCTGACAGTCCCGTAGCGCGCGGCGTACAGAACGCCGGCAAGTCCCGACAGGGCACCCGAAAGGATGAACGCCGTGATGATCCGCTGGTTGACCTTGAGGCCGTAGAGGTGGGCCGCCGCGGGATCGGAGCCGATCGCGTAGAACTCGCGCCCCCCGCGGATGTTCCGGAGGTACCAGGCGGCGGCGATGAGGACGACGACCGCGATGATGGTCAGCACCGGGATGCCGAGAAGCTGGTCCGTCCCGAGTCCGCGGAAGTCGCGCGGCAGGTCGGATGCGTTGATCCGGTCGGAGCCTGTCCAGGCGACGTTGATGCCGCGGTAGATATAGAGCGTGCCGAGGGTGATGACGAGCGCCGGAACCTTCGCCCACGCAACGAGCAGACCGTTGATGGCGCCGAGGAGCCCGCCCAGCAGGATGCCGCCGAGGAAGACCACGATGACGGGAACGCCTTCGAAGTCGATGAAAAGCCGACCCGTCAGGTAGGCCGTGAGCCCCACTATCGATCCGACGGACAGATCGACGTTGCGCGTGATGATCACGAAGGCCTGGCCCACTGCGACGAGCAGCAGGAGCGAGGGCGTCAGGAGGAGGTCGCGGAAGCCGTCGTTGGAGAACAGGAAGTTGGGGTTCGCCGCGGTGGCCGCGACGACCACGAGGACGAGGGCGATGGCGATGCCCGTCTCGCGGGCGGTCGCGACGCTGCGGACGATTCGCGCAGCTGCGCTGGACCCGGGCTTCGCGGGGGGCGCGGTGACGGTCGTGCTCACGCTGCCGCCTCCGCATCCGCCGTTGCCGCGTACATGACGGCTTCCGGTGTCGCCTCCGCGCGGGAGAACTCGCCCGTGAGACGGCCTTCGCGCATGACCAGAACACGATCGGCCATGCCGAGCACCTCCGGGAGTTCGGACGAGATCATGAGGATCGCGAGGCCCTGCTGAGCCAGTTCACTGAGGAGACGGTGCACCTCGGACTTGGTGCCGACGTCGATGCCCCGAGTCGGCTCGTCGACGATGAGAACCGTCGGCTCGGTCGCGAGCCACTTGCCGAGGACGACCTTCTGCTGGTTGCCGCCGGAGAGCGTCCCCGTCTCGGCATCCAGCGCAGCGGTCTTGACCTCGAGCCGGCTCGCCCACACCTTGGCCGCCGAGTTCTCGGCGCCGTTCCAGATGAGTCCCCACTTCGAGAGCTTCTTCCGGATAGCGAGAGTGATGTTCCGTGCGACACCCTCTTCCAAGACGAGGCCCTGCTTGCGCCGGTCCTCCGGTACGAGCGCAACTCCGCGCGCCGTCGCCTTCTGCGGGTTGCCCTTCGGCAGCGGCGAGCCGTGCAGCGTGACGGATCCGGACTCGTAGACGTCGACGCCGAAGATCGCGCGAGCGACTTCGCTGCGTCCTGCGCCGACGAGGCCGGCGAGTCCGACGATCTCCCCCGCACGCAGTTCGAAGGAGATGTCTCGGAAGACCCCCTTGCGGGTGAGTTGATCGACCGTGAGGACGACGTCCCCCACGGTGGCGGGCAGCTTCGGGAAGAGTTCGGTGACATCGCGGCCGACCATCTGACGCACGAGGTCGTCGACCGTCGTATCCACGATGGCCGTCGTATCGACATAGGAGCCGTCGCGCATCACCGTGACCGTGTCGCACAGCGCGAAGACCTCGTCGAAGCGGTGCGAAATGAACAGCAGCGCACGACCTTCGTCACGCAGGCTCCGGGCGACGGCGAACAGGCGCTCGACCTCCACGCCGGACAGTGCCGCGGTCGGCTCATCCATGATGAGGACCTTGGCGTCGAGCGAGATGGCCTTGGCGATCTCGATGATCTGCTGATCGGCGATCGACAGACCTTCGGTGATGCGGTCCGGATCGAGGCCGACACCCAGACGCTGGAAGATCTCGGTCGCCTCGGTGCGCATCGCCTTCCGGTCGATCCGGCCGATCTTGTTGGTCGGCTGCCGTCCCATGAAGATGTTCTCGGTGACAGAGAGGTCGGGGAAGAGCGTCGGCTCCTGGTAGATCACGGCAATGCCCGCAGCCTTGGACTGCGCCGTACTCGTGAAGTCGACGGACGTTCCCTCGAGGAGGAACTCCCCGGAGTCGCGGCGGTAAAGTCCGGCGATGATCTTGACGAGTGTGGACTTGCCCGCACCGTTCTCACCGATCAGCGCGTGGATCGAGCCTCGGTGGAGCGTCAGACTCCCCGATCGCAGAGCGACCACTGCTCCGAAGGACTTCACGACGCGTGAAAGGATCAGGGCAGGCTGGCCTGCGTCATTGTCGGCTGTAGTCACGGCGCCGAGCCTCCCCCTTGAGGTAAACTGAAGAAAGTGAATCGATTCAGATTCGATTCACGCTTACTCTATGTATGTCTTGCAGTCCGGTCAAGTCGCTGTCGACCGAGTGGCCGAATCGCAACGTTCACCGGGAATGGAGATGCAGTGCCCGCCAGCATTCGCGACGTCGCGCAACTCGCGGGGGTCTCGGTGGGCACGGTCTCGAACGTCCTGAACAGGCCGCGGGAAGTGTCGGCCGACTCTGTGTCACGGGTGAACAACGCGATCGAGCAGCTCGGCTACGTGCGCAACGACGCTGCGCGGAAGCTGCGGGCCGGGATCAGCTCGACGGTCGGTTTCATCGTGCTGGACGGGACGAACCCGTTCTTCAACGATGTCGTCCGCGGGGCGGAAGACGAGGCATCGCAGGGCGGCATCGCAGTTCTCCACGGCAATACTGACGAAGACCCGCAGCGCCAGGCGGTCTACCTCGACCTCTTCGAGGAGCAGCAGGTGCGCGGCGTCCTCATCGCTCCGCACGGCGACGTCACGGCGCGTTTGACTCGGCTGCGAGCGCGTGGCATCGCCGCGGTCCTGGTCGATCGTTTCAGTGGAGACGGCAAGTTCTCATCCGTCTCCGTCGACAGCGTGCTGGGCGGCAGGCTGGCCGCTGAGCACCTCATCGCTCGCGGGCATCGTCGCATCGCATTCGTCGGTGGCCCGTTCGATGTGCGGCAGATGACCGACCGCCTCGCTGGTGCACGCGCCGCGGCCGACAACGCATCCACGCACGTCGACATCGAGGTCCATCCGACCAGCGCGACGACCGTTGCCGAGGGAGTGGCGGCGGGTCTCCGCATCGTCGAACGACCCCGTCATGAGTGGCCGGATGCCATCTTCGCGGGGAACGACCTCATCGCGCTGGGTCTTCTGCAGTCCCTGAAGATCGACGGCAGGCTTCTCGTGCCGGGCGAGATCGAGATGATCGGCTTCGACGACATCCCGTTCGCCGCAGCCGCTGCTGTGCCGCTCTCGTCGCTGCGTCAGCCGAGCCGCATGATCGGGCGCACGGCCTTGCGGATCCTGTTGGAGGAGGCGGCCGACCCCGACAGCATCCCGCGCCAGACCGTCTTCCAGCCGGAACTGATCGTGAGGGCGTCGACGGGAGGCTGAACTCTCGCGGCGCGCCGCAATAAGAAAACCCCTGATAAACAGGGGTTTTCATGGCGGTGACGGTGGGATTTGAACCCACGGTAGGGGGTTACCCTACACAACTTTTCGAGAGTTGCACCTTCGGCCGCTCGGACACGTCACCGTGGGGTAGTTTACGACACCCCGACGGATGCCGCGAATCGGCACCGAGACAGCGATCGCAGGCACGACATCGGCAAGGAGGTCGGTGATCTTGCGGGGGGTGGCGCATCCCGCCCGCGAGGACGTCGGCAGTCCCCCCTTACCGCGTCGATTCAGCGCTACCGTGAGTGCATGAGCTCGCCGATCCCGCGCAGCTCGACGAATCAGCGACTCGTGCTCGCGATCGCCGTGCTGGCATCCTTCGTCGCCTTCCTCGACGGAACCGTCGTCAATGTCGCGCTCCCCGCGATCGAACGCGAACTCGGCGGCGGGCTCACGACGCAGCAGTGGGTCGTCGACGCCTACCTCATCACGCTCGGCGCGCTCATCCTGGTGGCGGGTTCCGTCAGCGACGCGTACGGACGGATGCTGGTGCTCCGCATCGGCCTCATCGGTTTCGGCATCGCCTCGATCGCGATCGCCGCCGCCCCGTCGCCCGAGTTCCTCATCGTCGCCCGCGCACTCCAGGGTGCGGCCGGCGCCTTCCTCGTCCCGAGCTCACTCGCCCTCCTGACCTCCACCTTCCACGGCCCGGCACAGGCTCGTGCGATCGGCACGTGGACGGCGCTCACGACGGGCGCCCTGATCGTCGGACCCGTCATCGGCGGCGTCTTCACCGACTACCTCTCCTGGCGGTTCGCGTTCCTCATCAACGTCCTGCCGATCGCCCTGACTTTCTGGCTCATGGCACGAGCGAAGGTGCGCGACCTCCGTCGCCCCGACGCCTCGATCGATTGGCTCGGCGCGATCCTCTGCACGCTCGGCCTCGGGGCGATGGTCTTCGCCCTCATCGAGCAGCCCCACCTCGGTTGGGCGTCGCCGGCGATCTGGGCGCCGATGACCGCAGGCGTCCTCATGTTCGGGGCCTTCCTCCTCCGGCAGCGCACCGTCGCGGAGCCGATCCTGCCTCTCGACCTCTTCCGCGTCCGCAACTTCTGGACGGGCAACGTCGCCACCCTCTTCGTCTACGGCGCCCTCTCGCTCAACGGCTTCGTGGTCGCGGTCTACCTGCAGCAGGGCGCGGGCCTGACCGCGACGCTGGCAGGCCTCGCGAGCCTTCCGATCACGATCCTCATGGTGCTGCTCAGCTCGCGGGCCGGAGCGCTCGCCGGCCGCTGGGGACCCCGCCTGTTCATGACGGTCGGCCCCCTCCTCATGGGTGTTGCGTCACTCCTCCTCCTGACGGTGTCCCCGGAGTTCTCGTACTGGTGGCAGGTGCTCCCGAGCATGATCGTGATGGGTCTCGGCCTGTCGATCACGGTCGCGCCCCTCACATCGGCGATCCTCGGGGCGATCGAGACCGAGCGGTCGGGAATCGCGTCGGCCGTCAACAACGCCGTCTCGCGCATCGCGGGCCTCATCGCGATCGCCCTCCTCGCGACCATCATCGGCGGAAGCCTCGATCTCGACGGCTTCCATCGGGCCGCGATCGCGACGGCCGGACTCATGATCGCGGGCGGGATCGTGTCGTTCCTCGGCATCCGCAACCCCGCCCGCGAGGTCGCTCCCTCGGAGTCTTGACCTGCCACGGCCCCGCCGCGGGATTTGTTCCGGCGGGGAGCCTGGCCCGCGGCATCCGCACACTGCCAGACTGATCCCATGGCAGTCATCGAGAACTCGAAAGTCACCATCGTCGGCGCCGGGAGCGTCGGCTCGAGCGCGGCCTACGCCGCCCTCATCCGCGGCTCGGCCCGGCACGTCGCGCTCTACGACATCGCGACCGAGAAGGCCGAGGCGGAAGTGCTCGACCTCGCGCACGGAACGCAGTTCACGGGGTCGAGCGACATCATCGGCGGGAGCGACCTGTCGGTCGTGGAGGGCTCGCACGTCGTCGTCATCACGGCGGGCGCGAAGCAGAACCCCGGCCAGACGCGCATCGAGCTCGCGGGGGTCAACGCCCGCATCATGACGTCGATGATGCCGCAGCTCCTGAGCGCCGCGCCCGACGCCGTGTACGTCATCGTCACGAACCCGTGCGACGTGCTGACGGTTCTCGCGCAGGAGGCGACCGACCTTCCCCCCGAGCGGATCTTCGCCTCCGGGACGGTCCTCGACACGTCGCGGCTGCGATGGAAGCTCGGCCAGCGCGCGGGGGTCTCGACCTCGAGCGTGCACGCCTACATCGTCGGCGAGCACGGAGACACGGAGTTCCCGCTGTGGTCGAAGGCGACGATCGGAACCGTGCCGATCCTCGACTGGGAGAGCGAAGGCCACCCCCGCATGACGAAGGACGAGCTCGACCAGATCGCGATCGACGTCCGCGACGCGGCATACAAGGTGATTCAGGGGAAGGGCGCGACGAACTACGCGATCGGCCTGTCGAGTGCCCGCATCATCGAGGCGATCCTCAACGACGAGCACGCCGTCATGCCCGTCTCCCCCGTGCTGCGCGACTTCCACGGTGTCGACGGCGTCGCGCTGTCGGTCCCGTCGATCGTGAGCGCGAAGGGCGCCGTGCCGATCCGCGAGACGCAGTTCGACGCGCACGAACTCGAGCTGTTCCACGCGTCGGCGGCGGCGCTGCGAGACGTCGCGAGTTCGCTTCGCGCATGAGGTGAGCGGATGCCGCGGCGCACACCGCCGCGGTGTCCGAACCCCGACGTACGCTGAGGACATGGCCTCACGTCGTCCCGCGCAGACCGCACCATACCGGTGCACCGAATGCGGATGGACGACGCTGCGCTGGGTGGGCCGCTGCGGCGAGTGCCAGCAGTGGGGAACGGTCGTCGAGGCCGCAGAGCAGACCGGGATCACGCGATCGGTCGCTCCCGTGGCACCGGGCGCGACGCGCGTCGCACGCCCCATCACGCAGCTCGACACGACCGACGCGCCGCGCCGCACGACGGGGGTCGGCGAGTTCGACCGCGTGCTCGGCGGAGGTGTCGTGCCGGGCGCGGCGATCCTCCTCTCGGGCGAGCCCGGTGTCGGCAAATCCACCCTGCTGCTCGAGGTCGCGGCGCAGTCGGCCCGCGCAGGGCGGCGCGTGCTCTACGCGAGCGCCGAGGAGTCGACGGCGCAGGTGCGGCTGCGCGCCGAGCGCACCAACGCGCTCCACGATGAGCTCTATCTCGCGAGCGAGACCGACCTCGCGACGATCCTCGGCCACGTCGACCAGGTCGAGCCGCAGCTCCTCATCGTCGATTCGGTCCAGACGGTGTCCTCGGCGATGTCCGACGGCATGGCGGGGCACCCGTCGCAGGTGCGCGAAGTCGCGGCGACCCTCATCCGGATCGCGAAGGATCGCGGCATCCCGACCATCATCGTCGGGCACGTGACGAAAGACGGCACGATCGCCGGACCCCGCATTCTCGAACACCTCGTCGATGTCGTCTGCCACTTCGAAGGCGACCGCCAGACGTCGCTCCGCTTCGTGCGGGCGCTCAAGAACAGGTTCGGCCCGACCGACGAGGTCGGGTGCTTCGACATGACGGGCGCGGGCATCGCCGAGGTCCCCGACCCGAGTGCACTGTTCCTCGGTCATGGCGATCCCGAACCGGGCACGTGCATCGCGATCTCCCTCGAAGGGCGGCGCGCACTTCCCGTCGAGGTGCAGGCCCTCACGATCGCCTCGAGTTCCCCCAACCCGAGGCGGATCGTCAACGGCGTCGACAGCGCCCGCGTCGCGATGGTGCTCGCGGTGCTGGAGCGACGCGCCGGCATCAAGACGAGCGATCAAGACGTCTACGTCTCGACCGTCGGAGGTGTGCGATTCACCGAACCCGCGGCCGACCTCGCCATCGCGATCGCCGTCGCCGGGTCCGTTCGCAATCAGGCGACGCCGCGTCATCTTGCGGCCGTCGGTGAGTTGAGCCTCACGGGAGAGGTGCGACCCGTGACGCAGGCTCCGCAGCGGCGATCCGAAGCGAAGCGGCTCGGCTACACCGACGTCATCGACAATCGCTCCGGCACGCTGTCGGGCGCCCTGTCCGACGTCCGTCTGCGGGTGCGGGCGAAGCCCGGCGACGAGGCACCCGGGTTCTGAGCGCCGATCGCTACGCGTCGAGCGCCGCGATCAGGTCATCGGGCGACGCCTGCAGCGGGTGAGGCCCGGCGATGTCGAAGAACACCGTCGTGATCTCTTCCCGATGAGCTCCGAGAAGTGCACGCAGCGCGGCCGGGGATTGCAGCGCGACAGCCGGCGGCAGCGCCGCGGGCTTGTTGGCGGCATCACTGAACAGCAGAAGCGCCACGTCGCCCGTGTTCGGGTCGCGGTACGTCCACACTTCGCCCACGTCGAGCGGGTTGTCGCGTGCGCCTGGCTTCATGAGCGGGACGACGGTCGGACCGTGGCGGAGGGCGAACGCAACCGCTGCCATGTCCTGCGTCTGGAGTGCGTCAGCGAGCTGGACGTTCCGGAACTCGAGCGAGTCCTTCTTCGAGCGCTTCTTGCCGGCCATCCGACCAGCGTAGTCGGGCCCTCCCGCGCGTCGCGCGTGGCGGTCAGCCGAGGAATCCGCGCAGGAGCGCCTCGGATCCGGCCAGGTGATCGAGGACGGCGGACTCCGCGGCATCCGCCCTTCCGGCGAGGATCGCCGAGACGATCCGCTCGTGCTGGGCGTTGGAGTGCTCGATGTTGCGCGGCAGCAGCGGGAACGTGTCGAGCCACGCGTTCACCTGCGCGCGATTCTCCGCGACGAGCGCGACGAGTGAGGGGATGCCGGCGATCTCGGAGATCGTGAGGTGCAGGAGCGAGTCGAGTCTGCGGTAGTCGCTCTCGGACGCCGCCGCCGCTGCTTCGTGCCGAGCCCACAGCCCCTCACGCACCGTCGCGTCGAGCGCCCGGCCCGCCGCTGCACGCGCCGCCCCGGCTTCGAGCACGCGCCGAAGCCCCAGCACGTCGTCGAGTTCGACCGCCCCGACTGCCGACGGATGCTCCGACTGCGGGAGCGGATCGGCGACGAACGTGCCGCCGTACCGCCCGCGCCGACGCTCGAGGTACCCGGCGTCGGCGAGCTCACGCAACGCCTCGCGGACGGTGTCGCGGCTCACGGCGTACATGACGGCAAGCTCCCGCTCGGGAGGCAGCGTTTCGCCGGGGGCGACGACGCCGAGGCGGATCGTCTGCACGATCCGCGCCGTCGTGTCTTCGAGTGCGTTCCCCTCGCGGACTGGTCGGTAGACCGCCCGCCGCAGCTCGGGCAGAGACTGCTCGCTCACGCTCTCACCTCATTCCCGTTCGGAATTCAGTCTGCACGGCGGCGGCTCCGCGGCCCGGCCGCGCGAATCCGCGGGCGGGGAGACGACCGTCGTGCGCGCAGACTGAATTCTGAACACTGCGAGCGACTCACATCGGCGTGACGTAGGCGTTGGTGATGCCTCCGTCGACGACGAAGGCTGTCGCCGTGATGAACGACGCGTCGTCGGAGGCGAGGAAGGCGACGGCCGCCGCGAGCTCCTCCGGCTCGGCGAAGCGCCCCATCGGCACGTGGATGAGCCGGCGCTGCGCGCGCTCGGGGTCCTTCGCGAAGAGCTCCTGCAGGAGCGGCGTGTTGACGGGACCGGGGCAGAGGGCGTTGACCCGGATGCCCTGCCGCGCGAACTGCACGCCGAGTTCCCGCGTCAGTGCGAGCACGCCGCCCTTCGACGCCGTGTAGGAGATCTGCGAGGTCGCCGATCCGAGCAGAGCGACGAAGGACGCGGTGTTGATGATCGAGCCCTTGCCCGCCGGCACCATGTGCCGCAATGCCGCCCGCGAGCACAGATAGACGCTCTTGAGGTTGACGTCCTGCACCCGTTCCCATGCCGGCAGCTCGGTCGTCTCGATCGAGTCGTCGTCGGCGGGCGAGATCCCGGCGTTGTTGAAGGCGATGTCAACCCCACCGAGGTCGCCGGCGACCGAGTCGAAGAGGAGATTGACGGATGCCTCGTCGGCGACGTCCACGGGACGGTAGATGCCGTCGAGCTCGAGCGCCGCTCGCTCGCCCGCCTCGGGGTCGAGGTCGGCGATGACGACGCGGGCGCCTTCGGCGGCGAAGCGTCGCGCGGTGGCGAGTCCGATGCCGGACGCGCCGCCGGTGACGATCGCCACGCGGTCCTTGAGTCGCTGGGTCAGATCCATGGTTCTCCTCGGGTGTCGTGCACAGTTCGGGGTCAGTCGGTGGCGAAGAAGACGTTCTTCGTCTCGGTGAAGTGCTCGGCGGCGTCGGGGCCGAGTTCGCGACCGAGGCCGGAGGCCTTCATGCCGCCGAACGGGGTCCAGTACCGCACCGAGGAGTGCGAGTTGACCGACAGCACACCGCTCTTGACCGCGCGCGAGACGCGGACGGCGCGCGAGAGATTCTCGGTCCAGATGGAGCCGGCGAGACCGTAGATCGTGTCGTTGGCAAGGCGGATGCCGTCGGCTTCATCGTCGAACGGCAGCACCGCGACGACGGGCCCGAAGACCTCCTCCTTCGCGATGCGGTCGTCGGGCTGGGCGAGCACGACGGCGGGCGCGAACCAGAATCCGTCTCCGTCGGGCGCGGCACCGCGGAACGCGATGTCTGTGCCCTCGAGGAACCCCTCGACGTTCGCGCGGTGCGACGCCGAGATGAGCGGCCCCATGTCGGTGTCGTCGTGCGACGGATCTCCCACGCGCCAGGCGGCGACGGCCGGTTCGAGCAGCTCGAGGAACCGGTCGTACACGGAGCGCTGCACGAGGATGCGGCTGCGCGCGCAGCAGTCCTGCCCCGCGTTGTCGAAGACGGCACCGGGTGCGGCGGCGGCCGCCTTCTCGAGGTCGGCGTCGTCGAACACGATGTTCGCTGACTTGCCCCCGAGTTCGAGCGTGACGGGCTTGAGCTGGCGCGCGCACCCCGCGGCGACGTCGGTGCCGACCTCGGTCGATCCCGTGAAGACGACCGACCGCACGTCGGGGTGGGTGACGAACCGCTGGCCGACGACGGAACCAGACCCCGTGACGATCTCGAAGAGTCCTTCGGGGAGTCCCGCCTCGAGGGCGATCTCTCCCAGCCGGAGAGCCGTGAGCGGCGTGAGCTCGGCGGGCTTGAGCACGACGGCGTTGCCGGCGGCGAGCGCGGGTGCGAATCCCCACGATGCGATCGTCATGGGGAAGTTCCACGGGACGATGATCCCGACGACGCCGTAGGGCTCGTGGAACGTGACATCGAGGCCGCCGGCGACGGGGATCTGCTGGCCGCTCAGCCGCTCGGGTGCGCCCGCCGAGAAGTTCAGCACCTGCGCGACGTGAGAGGCTTCCCATCGCGCCGAGCCGATGGGGTGCCCCGAATTGAGCACCTCGAGCTGCGCGAGCTCCTCGACGTGCTGTTCGACGACGCGCGCGAAGGAGCGCAGCGCGTCGGCGCGCGCGACGGGAGGAAGCGCCGCCCACGAACGTTGCGCGACGACGGCGCGGGCGATCGCGGCATCCGTCTCTTCGACGCTCGCGCGCGGCACCTCCCGGAACTCGCGCCCCGTCGCGGGGTTGATGAGGGTGAAGGATGTCATGCCCGTACCGCCGATCGCGTGGAGTAAACGGATGCCTCGGCGACGAGTCCCGCGAACAGGCGCCGATCTTCGCGGTTCTCCTCGGGATGCCACTGCACCCCGACGAGGTACCCCTCCCCCGTCGACTCGAAGGCCTGCACGAGGCCGTCGTCGGTGTGCGCCGTCGCGACGAGCCCATCGCCGAGCCTGTCGACGCCCTGGTGGTGGTAGCTGTGGACCTGGAAGTCTCCGGCTCCGATGAGCTCCGCGAGCTTCGTGCCTTCGTCGACCGCGACGGTGTTGGTCGCGAAGACACCACCGCCGATGCGGAACCGCTCCGTGCCGAGCGCTTCGGGAAGGTGCTGGTGCAGGGTGCCGCCGCGCGCGACGTTGACGAGCTGCAGGCCGCGGCAGATCGCCAGGACGGGAAGCCGCCGCGCTTCTGCACCGCGAAGGAGCGCGAGCTCCCACGCGTCGCGGTCGGGGCGCGCCGGGTCGGTGAGGGGGTGCCGCTCGGCGCCGTAGAGCTCGGGCTGGACGTCGAGTCCGCCCGTCAGGATGAGTCCGTCGAGTCCGTCGAGGACGGGACCGGCGGCCTCCTCGGGGCCCGGCTGCGGCGGAAGGAGCACGGCGATCCCTCCCGCGGCGGTCACCGAGTCGAAGTACTGCTCCGGCAGGAAGGCGGCGCGCACGTCCCACACGCCTTGCTTCGCCTGCTCCAGATACGTCGTCAACCCGATCACGGGACGGTGTGGTGATCCGCCGGCCCCCGCAGGGGGCATGCCGACTGGTGATCGAGTAGACCCCGCAGGGGGCGTATCGAGATCAGAGACGCTCAAAGCCACGCACCCGCTCCCAGTCGGTCACGGCGGCGTCGTAGGCCTCGACCTCGATGCGCGCCTGGTTGAGATAGTGCTCGACGACGTCGTCGCCGAAGGCCGCGCGAGCGATCGCGGACTCGTCGAAGAGTCGTGCCGCCTCGCGCAGCGTCGTGGGGAGGTGGTCGACGCCCGACGTGTACGCATTCCCCGTGAGGGCGTCGGGCAGGGGGAGCTCGTGCTCGATGCCGTGGAGACCACCCGCCATGATCGCCGAGATCGCGAGGTAGGGGTTCACATCGCCGCCGGGGACGCGGTTCTCGACCCGAAGCGAGTGTCCTCGCCCGATGACGCGGAGCGCGCACGTGCGGTTGTCGATGCCCCACGCGATGCCGGTCGGCGCGAACGATCCCTTCGCGAACCTCTTGTACGAGTTGATGTTGGGGGCGTAGAGGAGCGTGAACTCACGAAGGGTTGCAAGGATGCCGGCGATCCAGTGCTCCATGAGCGGGCTGAAGCCGTGCGGTTCGTCGCCCGCCATGACCGCTGCACCGTCGTCGCCGCGCACGGAGAGGTGGATGTGGCAGCTGTTGCCCTCGCGCTCGTTGAACTTCGCCATGAAGGTGAGCGCCTTGCCGTGGTTCTCGGCGATCGCCTTGGCGCCGTTCTTATAGATGGCGTGCTGGTCGGCGGTCTCGAGCGCTTCCGCATACCGGAAGGCGATCTCCTGCTGACCGAGGTTGCACTCGCCTTTGACGCCCTCGGTGTAGAGGCCCGCGGCATCCATCGACAGGCGGATGTCGCGCAGCAGCGGTTCGAGGCGACCGGATGCGAGCAGATCGTAGTCGACGTTGTAGTCCGTCGATGGGCGGAGGTTCGTGTATCCCTTGGCCCAGGCTTCGCGATAGGTGTCGTCGAACACGAGGAACTCGAGCTCCGTCCCGGAGTACGCCACGAGTCCGCGCTCGGCGAGCCGGTCGCGCTGCGTCTGGAGGATGGCGCGGGGCGACTGCGCGACCCGGGCTCCGCTCTCCCATGCGAGATCGGCGATCACGAGAGCGGACCCCGGGAGCCAGGGGATGCGGCGGAGGGTCGCCGCATCCGGAAGCAGCATCATGTCGCCGTAGCCGGTCTCCCAGCTCGACATCGCGTAGCCGTCGACGGTGTTCATGTCGACGTCGACCGACAGGAGGTAGTTGCAGGCCTCGGCACCGTGCGGGAGCACTTCCTCTCGGAAGAGGCGTGCGGACACGCGCTTGCCGACGAGGCGGCCCTGCGCGTCGGCGAACGCGACGACGACGGTGTCGATCTCGCCACCGTCGATCGCGGCGTGCAGTTCGTCGACGGTGAGGTTTCCCGGCATCCGTCTCTCCTTCGATCCATCGCGCGGGGGTGCGCGTTTGCGCTCCACTGTAACCACGGAATCGCTTCCAAAGGTAGACACAACCCACCAATAGGGTTCACAATCATCGGCAACCACGCTTCCATCGCTCCACCCGATGCACGGAGGATCAATGTCCCAGACGAGCAACGACTCAGCGAAGGTCGCCGGAGCGACCTATACGCGCGCCGGCAAGGAGTACTTCGAGAAGCGCGGGCTCAAACGTTCTGCCGGTGTCTGGGGCCTCTGGGGCCTCGCGGTCGCCGCCGTCATCTCGGGCGACTTCTCGGGCTGGAACTTCGGCATCGGGTTCGCGGGCTTCGGCGGGATGCTGATCGCCTTCGCCGTCCTCGTGCTGATGTACTACGGACTCACCTTCTCCATCGGAGAGATGGCCGCTGCCATGCCACACACGGGCGGCGCGTACTCGTTCGCGCGCTCGGCGATGGGCCCGTGGGGCGGCCTCGCGACGGGCCTCGCCGAGACGATCGAGTACGTCGCGACGACCGCCGTCGTCGTCTACTTCTCCGGGCAGTACGCCGATTCGGCGCTCTTCCTGCTGACAGGCGTGAGCCTCCCGCCCTTCCTGTGGTGGATCATCCTCTACGCCGCGTTCATCGCACTCAATGCCGCCGGCGCCGCCATCTCGTTCCGCTTCGCGATCATCGTCTCGATCATCTCGATCGCCATCATCGTCGTGTTCGGCGTCATGGCGATCGTCACGGGAGCGTTCAGCTGGGATGCCCTGTGGGACATCGCCCCCGACCCCGAGGCTGCGGGCGCATCGACGTTCCTCCCGTTCGGCGTCTGGTCGATCCTGCTCGCACTCCCCTTCGCGATGTGGTTCTTCCTCGGCATCGAGGAGCTCCCCCTCGCCGCGGAGGAGTCGCACGAACCGGCACGGGACATTCCCCGCGCGGGCCTCTGGGCACGCGGAACGCTCATCGCGACGGGTCTCATCGTGCTCTTCCTCAACACGGGGGTCCTCGGGTCCGAGGCGACGGGCGCGTCCGTCGAGCCCTTGCTGGACGGCTTCCGCGCGATGGTCGGCGACCAGGCGGCGGCGATCCTCGCGCTCCTCGCGCTCATCGGACTTCTCGCCTCGCTCATGGGCATCATGTTCGCCTACGGCCGCAACATGTACTCGCTGTCGCGGGCCGGTTACTACCCGCGCTGGCTGTCACTCACCGGCAAGAGCAAGACGCCGTGGGTCGCGCTCGTGTTCGGAGCGATCCTCGGCTTCCTCGCCCTGGTGATCGTGCAGGCCGCGGGAGGCGACGCCAGCCCCGCGGGTGCCATCGTCCTCAACATCGCGGTGTGGGGAGCGGTGCTCGCCTACTTCCTGCAGATGGTGTCCTTCATCGTGCTGCGCAAGAAGTTCCCGAACGCCGCGCGACCGTACAAGAGCCCGTGGGGGCTCTTCGGCGCCTACTCCGCCGCCGTCATCGCGGCGATCGTCTTCCTCGGTCTGCTCTTCAACTCGGCCTTCTGGCTTGCGATCGTCGCGATCATCGTCGTCTACGCCATCATCTTCGTGGGCTTTGCCGTGTACGGCCGGAATCGGCTCGTCCTGTCACCCGAGGAGGAGTACGCGATCTCGGGCGGCCTGCACGGCGACCCTCAGGCCGAGGGCTACGACGCGATGGAGAAGAAGGTCTTCGGCGACGGGTCCTGACGGACCGCAGAAGACAAATCTGGCCCCCTCGGGTCGGCCCTGGCCGGGGCCGACCCAGAGAGGGCCACACACGCTCACCGGATGCGATTGCCGAAACGACTACTCGCTGGGGGACGAGACATTGCTGGGGACAACGTGCCGCTCGACGCAACGGGAGCTATGCCAAGGATACGCGAGCGCGCGCCAGTAAGTCTGTCCCCCGTTCGGGGGACAGATCCTGTGACTTCTCTGATGGCGACGACGTCGTCGGGCACACGGATTGCGGGCGCTTCGCCAGGGAACCGTTTCAGTATAGGAGAAGCTGCTTCGACTGCGAAGAAGAAATTCCACCGATTTCGACACTCAGGTGGTACGAGGCTCCTCCACCGGGTGCCGACTCGCGATTCGGGTCGTCGCACGTCGTCGTCGAGGACCGCGTGCGGTCCCAGACGAGCGGTGCCGTGCTCGTCACCGCTTGACCCGCGGCGAGGAGGACGGGCATGTCGCTCGGCTCGGTCTGGCAGTCGGTCGATCGCCACCACGTGTCGCTGCCGCTCGCGATCGTGAACACCTGGGTCGATGTTCCGACGTTGAGCGTGCAGTCCTCTTCACCCTCGTTCGTCAGTCGGATCGAGAGTTGCGGGTTCTGACCCGAACCGTAGGAGTCCTGGTCGCTCAGCGCTTCGACGAGGATGTCCTCGGGCGCGCACACGACAGCGGACGGCGTCGGGAGCGACGTGGTCTCGGTGGGCTCCGCGTCGGGCGCGGGCTCGGCCTGGGGCGTCTGCGCTGCGGCCCCGGGAATCGGGAGCTCGGTCGCCGCCTGCTGTGTCGGGGCGTTCTCGGACTGCGACCGACGGTCGCTCGCACTGCCACTCCAGGGCTGCGCGATGAGCAGCCAGACGATCGCCACGACGGCGATGACGGCGATGAGCAGCACGAGACGGCGCCGTCGGTAGACCGCCGGGGAGTGCCGCCGGCGCGGATTCGTGCCGCTCATGCCTCCAGGGTAAGCACCGCTTGCGCGCACGTCCGGGCGGCGCGCCCGTGCCGTCGTCAGAGGTTCTTGAGCATGCGGGTGTTGCCGAGGGTGTTCGGCTTGACGTGCGCCAGATCGAGGAACTCCGCGACGCCCTCGTCGGGGCTCCGGATGAGCTGCGAGTAGACGTCGGGATCGACGACCTGCTCGCCGATCGGCGAGAATCCGCGTCGCAGGAAGAAGTCGACTTCGAAGGTGAGGCAGAACAGGCGCGCGAGTCCGAGCTGCCGCGCGTTCGCCTCGAGAGCATCGACGATGGCACGACCCACACCGTGGTGCAGCCATTCGTCGACGACGATGAGGGTCCGCACCTCTCCCAGGTCCTCCCAGATGACGTGGAGCGCGCCACAGCCGATGAGCCGGCCGTGCGCGTCTTCGGCGACGACGAACTGCTGCAGCGCTTCGTAGAGGACGACGAGATCCTTGCCCAGCAAGATGCGCCGCTGCACATACGGCTCGAGCAGGTCGCGGATGCCGCGCACGTCGGCGGCACGGGCCGCACGGACAGTGAAGGCGGCGTCGGTCATCGCACAACCCTAACGCCGACGACATGAGCCTGCGCCGACGACACGGGTCGGTCGTAACCCGTTCGCAACAGGATCAGGCCAAGCTGTGTTCATGTCGATCAAAGTCGCACTGGAGCACTACACGGCGTACGAGTTCGACCGCCCCGTCGCCGTCGCCCCCCACGTCGTGCGCCTGCGGCCCGCCCCTCACGCGCGCACGCCGATCGAGGCGTACTCATTGGATATCTCGCCGAAGGAGCACTTCCTCAACTGGCAGCAGGATCCTTTCGGCAATTGGCTCGCGCGGATCGTCTTCCCCGAGCGCGTGAGTCGACTGGAGATCAAGGTCGGGCTCGTCGCCGACATGATGGTCGTCAATCCGCTCGACTTCTTCATCGAGGATTACGCCGAGCGTTTCCCGTTCGCGTACGCGGGCGACCTGGCGACCGATCTCGCACCCTATCTCCGTCCCGTCGATGACAGCGTCGCCGCCTCCCAGTGGCGCTCGGCACTCCCGCCGCTTCCCGCTGACGGCGTGCCGACGGTGCGGTTCCTCGCCGACCTCAACAGCGCCGTCAACCGCACCGTCGCCTACAGCGTGCGGATGGAGACGGGGGTCCAAACCCCCGATGAGACGCTCGCGCTCGGGATCGGATCGTGCCGCGACAGCGCATGGCTCCTCGTGAGCCTCCTTCGCCAATACGGCCTGGCGGCCCGTTTCGTCTCGGGATACCTCGTGCAGCTCGCCTCGGACCAGAAGGCGATCGATGGGCCGAGCGGGCCCGAGAACGACTTCACCGACCTCCACGCGTGGGCTGAGGTCTTCGTCCCCGGGGCAGGCTGGGTCGGCCTCGACCCCACGAGCGCGCTGTTCGCGGGCGAGGGGCACATTCCGCTGTCGGCGACCCCGCACCCCGCCAGCGCCGCACCGATCGAAGGGGCGACCGAGCCCACCTCCGTCCAGTTCACGTTCCACAACGAGGTGCGCCGCATCCACGAGGATCCGCGCACGACGAAGCCCTACACGCCGCAGCAGTGGGAGCGCATCGATGCCGTGGGCGAGGCCGTCGACGCGCGCCTCCGCGCCGGCGACGTGCGCCTCACGATGGGCGGCGAGCCCACGTTCGTCGCGCTCGACGACGCCACGAGCGCGGAGTGGAACACCGACGCCGACGGTCCCCGCAAGCGCGAACTCGCCAACGTCCTGGCCGAGCGCTTGCGTGAGACGTATGCGCTCGGCGGCGTCGTGCACCGCGGCCAGGGCAAGTGGTACCCGGGCGAACCGCTCCCCCGCTGGAACATCGCCCTGCAGTGGCGCACCGACGGCGAGCCGCTGTGGCAGGACGCGTCGCTGTTCGCCGACCCGTGGGCGGATGCGCCGGATGCCGCGACGGCACCTGCCCGCGCGAACGCCCTCGCGCGGCGCACGGCGGAGCTCCTGGGCCTCCCGCCCGCGCACGCGCTTCCCGCTTTCGAGGATCCACTCGCGGCCCTCGCCGCCGATCTCCGCACGCCGGAGGGCCCTCGCCCCGGCATCGACGACGCGGCGGGCATCGACGCCGCAGCCCTCGACGCGGAGGTGACCGAGCCGACGGGGTGGGTCCTCCCCCTCGTCCCGGTCGGAGAGTGGACGAGCCCCGCGTGGCGGTTCCGCCGCGGGCGGCTCGTCCTGATCCCCGGAACGAGCGCCGTCGGGCTCCGACTCCCGCTGGATTCCGTCGCATGGAAGGACCCCGAGTGGACGGGCGAGCCGTCGTACCTCCAGGCGGGGGCGCCCCTGCGACACGGCATCCCTTCCGTCTCCGTCGCCGATCCCGAGGGTGCTCCGACGACGGCGCTGACGTTCGAGGCCCGCGACGGGCACGTGCACGTGTTCCTCCCGCCGACCGACGAGCTCGCCGACTACGCAGACCTGCTGCGGCTCGTCGAGACCGCCGCGACGGACACGTCGACCGCCGTCGTCCTGGAGGGGTACGGCCCGCCGCCGGACCCACGGCTCGCACAGCTCAGCGTCACGCCCGATCCCGGCGTCATCGAGGTCAACGTGCAGCCGACGGCGTCGTGGCGGGCGCAGCGCGATCTCACCTTCACGCTCTACGACGAAGCACGGTCGGCGCGGCTCGCGACGGAGAAGTTCGACCTCGACGGGACGCACACGGGAACGGGCGGCGGCAACCACCTGACGCTCGGCGGCGTCGAGCCGATCGATTCCCCGCTCCTGCGGCGCCCCGACCTGCTCGCGAGCCTCGTGACGTACTGGCAGCGGCATCCGGCCCTCTCCTATCTCTTCTCGGGACGCTTCATCGGGCCGACGAGTCAAGCCCCGCGCTTCGACGAAGGGCGTCCCGAGGCGGTGTACGAGATGGAGATCGCGCTGCAGGAAGTGCGCCGACTCACTCGCGAGGGCACCGAGGACCCGTCGCCGTGGGTTGTGGACCGAGCGCTCCGCCACCTCCTCACCGACCTGACGGGCAACACCCACCGCGCCGAGTTCTGCATCGACAAGCTCTACAGTCCCGATTCCTCCCGCGGACGCCTGGGGCTCCTCGAACTGCGCGGGTTCGAGATGCCGCCGCACCCCGAACTCGCCCTCGTGCAGGCGCTCCTCGTGCGGAGTCTCGTCGCGATGTTCTGGGAGAAGCCGTTGACGGCTCCCCTCGTGCGGTGGGGGACGACGCTCCACGAGGACTTCCTGCTGCCCCACGGCGCCGTCCGCGACATCGCCGAGGTCGTCTCGGATCTGCGGGCGCACGGCATCCCGTTCGAAGAGACCTGGCTCGACTCCTTCACCGAGTTCCGCTTCCCGCGGATCGGGATGACGCGCATCAGCGCGACACCGGGATCGACCGTGACCCGCCCCGACCTCGGGGAGGGCGGATGGACGGGCTTCGCGTCGAGCGCGGGCGGCGAGACGATCGAACTCGAACTCCGCCAGGCGATCGAACCGTGGCACGTCCTCGGGGAGGAGGCGACGGCGGGCGGCACTTCGCGCTACGTCGATTCCTCCGTCGAACGGATGCAGATCAAAGTGCACGGCATCGACCCCGCGCGTCACCTCGTGGCGTGCAACGGCGTCGAGGTGCCACTCACGTCGACGGGACACCCCGGCGAGTACTACGCGGGCGTCCGCTATCGCGCATGGCAGCCGTGGTCGGCGCTGCATCCGTCGATCGAGGTGCACGCCCCTCTCACGTTCGACATCGTCGACATTCCGTCGGCGACGAGCCTCGGCGGAGCCACGTACCATGTGGTACATCCCGGAGGTCGCTCCTACGAGCATCCGCCGGTCAATGCCAACGAGGCCGAAGCCCGACGATCGGCCCGCTTCGAACCACGGGGGCATACGGCCGGCGCGTTCGATGTCGCTGCCGCGAGAGCCGCAGGACGCCGCGCCGCGAGCGCGGACTATCCCCGCACACTTGACCTGAGGAGAGTGCCGCAAGAGTGAGCGTGCTGCGCGACTACGCCACGGCAGTGTCACAGCCGACACTGCCGTTCGACGCGCCCGGCACCGCGGCGGTCACGCTCGGCGACGCGCTGCGCTACGACGAGGTCGTCATGCCCGACGGAGGCCTCCGCCCCGCATGGCGCGCGATGGCCTCCCTCGCTCTCGCCCTCACGCCCGACGAGCTCCGCCGCGTCGACGGCGAGATCATGCGCTTCCTCGCGGACGAAGGCGTCACGTACGTCGACCGTGGGACCGGCTCGCAGCCGTGGCAGCTCGATCCCGTCCCCCTCGTTCTGGATGCCGCGGACTGGAGCCGCCTCGAAGTCGGCCTCGCCCAGCGGGCCGAGCTCCTCAATGCCGTGCTCGCCGACCTGTACGGGCCGCAGCGGCTCCTGTCGTCCGGCGTGATCCCCGCGTCGGTCATCTTCGGCCATTCGGGGTTCGCACGCCCCCTCGCCCGGCCGAGCGCCGCCACGCGCCAACCGCTCCTGCTGTCGGGGACCGACCTCGGCCGCGACGCCGACGGCGAGTGGCGCGTCCTCGCCGATCGCGTGCAGGCACCGTCCGGCCTCGGCTACGCGATGCAGAACCGGCGCGTCATCTCGCAGGTGCTGACCGATCTGTACCACGAAGACGACCTGCACCGGATGGAACCGTACTTCGCGGCGCTCCGCGAAACGCTCCTAAGTGCCGCGGACGACCTCGCAGCCGACCCGCGCGTCGTCATCCTCACGCCGGGAACGCACTCCGAGACGGCATTCGATCAGGCCTTCCTCGCCAACGCCCTCGGCTTCCCGCTCGTGCAGGGGAGCGACCTCGTCGTCCGCGACGGCTGGGTATGGATGAAGCCGTCGGGGTGGCCGAAAAAGGTCCCCACGGAACGGGTCGACGTCATCCTGCGACGCGTGGACGCCGAATGGTGCGACCCGCTCGAACTGCGCTCGGACAGCCGACTGGGCGTCGCTGGTCTCACGGAAGCCGTCCGCCGCGGACGTGTGCGACTCGTCAACGGACTCGGCGCGGGCGTCCTCGAGAACCCCGCCCTCCTCCCGTTCATGCCCGTCGCGTGCGAACTGCTCCTCGGCGAGCAGCTCCGCCTCCCCTCCGTCACGACGGCGTGGTGCGGTGACCCCGATGCGCGGGCGACCGTCCTCTCGCGTGTCGCCGAGGGCGACCCGGACCTCATGGTCCGCCCCATCGACCAGTCGCGCGCCACGATGGCAGGACTCGATGCCGCGGAACTGACCGCGCGGATCCTGGCGGAACCGCACCGGTTCGTGGGTCAGGATCTCCTCCCGCTCTCCCACGTCCCTGTGTGGAACAAGGACGCGCGCGCGGACGCGCGCCCCGTCGTCCTCCGCGCCTTCACGCTGCGCTACCGCTCGGCCTACCGCCCCCTCGTGGGCGGGCTGGCCTCGGTGCGGGAGGATGCGCACGGGGCGCCGACGACGAAGGACGTCTGGGTCCTCAAGGCCGATGGGGCCGACCCCGATCAGGGTCTTCCCGACATCGCCCCCATCGACCTGGCCCGGACGGTTCCCTCACTCGGTCCGCGCGCGCTCGCCGACATGTTCTGGGCGGGGCGTTACGCCGAACGCGCGGAAGACCTCCTCCGACTCGTCCTCGTCACCCACCAGCAGCTCGACAACCTCGGAAGCGCAGCCGCACGCGGGTCCGACGAGAGCATCCGCGTCCTGCTCGCGACGCTGCGCCGGCTCGCAGGTTTCCGGTCCGACGATCCCGAGGCGGAGTTCCGCTCGCTTCTCCTCGATCGCACGCGCGGCGGATCGGCCGCGCACTCCGTCGCTCGCCTGCGGGAATCCTTCGAGGGTGTCCGCGACCAGCTGTCCGTCGACACATGGCGCGTGTTCTCGAACATCGACCGCGCCGTCCGGGCGCTCCACGCCTCGCCCCGCGCGCACCGGTCGGCGGAGTCGGCCTCCCGCATGCTCACGGCGCTCCTGTCCCTCTACGGGGTCACGGCGAACATGATCCGCGACGAAGGCTGGCACATGATCGAAGCGGGTCGCTTCCTCGAGCGATCCCTGCAGGTGTGCCACCTGCTCGCCGCGACGACCGTCGACCGTCGCTCGCCGCGCGTCGAGCGAGACGTGCTCGATGCGGTGCTCACGAGCGCCGAGAGCGCTGTGACGCATCGACGCCGGTTCCGAGGCACCGTCCGCCCCGCCGACACTCTCGAGCTCCTGCTGCTCGACGGCGACAACCCGCGTTCGCTCGCGTTCGCGCTCGCCGAAGTGCGCCGCCACCTCGCCGCCATGCCGGCATCCACGGGTTCGACGCGCGCCGAGCGACTCCTGGAGCACCTCGAGACCGCTCTCGACGCGACGGACGTCGTCGACCTCGTGGCGGGCTCGAACGGGCGCCGTGAGCACCTGGCCGCTTTCCTCGCCGACACGACGACGCAGTTGCAGCATCTCGGCAACGCCATCACCCACCAGCACTTCGCGAGCGGACCGCCACCCGTGCCGCTGTCCGACCTCTCCCTCATCGAAGAGAGAGGAGCGACGGCATGAGGTATCGGGTCTCGCACCGCACGACCTACACGTACAGCGGCGCCGTCCAGGACAGCGTGGGGCTCTTCCACCTCGTGCCGCGCATGCTGCCGTGGCAGGACGTTTCGGCGAGCGATGTCGAGGTCTCCCCCGAGCCAGGAGACCTGCACCGTGACGTCGACCACTACGGCAACGCGACCACGTACTTCCATCTCACGGAGCCGCATTCCTCACTCGTGATCGAGGCGACGAGCGACGTCGACGTGACCGCGCCCGCCTACGATGCCGAGGCGCTCGGCGCACCATGGGAGACCGCGCGGCCGCTCCTCGACCCCCGCGCTCCCGGCGCATGGGCGGCGACCGAGTTCGCCCTCCCGTCACCGCGTGCCGCACACGTCGACGAGGCGACACAGTACGCCGCGGCATCCCTCACCCCGGGTCGCCCGCTCGGCGAGGCGGTCACCGACCTCATGCACCGCATCCACGCCGACTTCGCCTACGACAGCACCGCGACCACGGTCACGAGCACCGTCGCCGACGTCATGCGCACGCGCGCGGGCGTCTGTCAGGACTTCGCCCACCTCGCTCTCGCGTGCCTGCGCGGGCACGGCGTCGCGGCCCGCTACGTCAGCGGCTATCTCGCGACGAGGACGACGGCGGGCACCGACCGTGTCGTCGGCGCCGACGCATCGCACGCGTGGCTCGCCGTCTGGCTGCCCGCAAGCGACGAGTGGCTCGCGATCGACCCCACCAACGACCAGTGGGCCAACGATCGCTACGTCACGGTCGCCTGGGGTCGGGACTACGGCGATGTGTCGCCGGTCAAGGGCATCATCTTCACGAAGGCGAAGAAGTCGACGCTGCGGGTGTCGGTCGATGTCGCGCCCGTCGCCGATCCCGCTATCAGCATCCCCTCCTGACCACCACCCACCGCCGCAAGCGCCCGCGTGTGACAGGATCGCCGAATGAAGGCCTACCGCTGTCGCGTCTGCGGCAATCCCCTCTATTTCGAGAACTCGGTGTGCGTCTCGTGCGGGACGGCCCTCGGCTACTCGCGCGGTGAACGCGCGATCGTGCCGGTCGACGCCCGCGGTGTCTACGTCGACGCCGAGGGGTGGATCTGGCACGTGTGCAGGAACCTCTCGTTGTCGGGATGCACATGGCTCGCACGCCTCGAGGGGGGTCAGTGCGAGAGCTGCGACCTCACCCGCACGCGGCCCAACGACGCCGACGCCGCCGGCATCCGCAACTTCCCCGTCGCCGAGCGGGCGAAACGGCACCTGATCGCCGACCTGGATGCGCTCGGCTTTCCCGTCGTGGGCAAGACGACGGATGCCGTGAACGGACTCGCCTTCGATCTGCTCTCGTCGACCGCGGCCGACGTCATGATCGCCCACGCCGACGGGGTCATCACGATCGACCTCGCAGAGGGAGACGACTCGCATCGGGAACGCGTGCGGCGACAGCTCGACGAGCCGTATCGCACGATGCTCGGCCACTTCCGTCACGAGGTCGGCCACTACTTCGAGTGGCAGCTCGTGGAGCGGAGCGACGACGAGGCCCGGCGCTCCCGTGCGCGAGAACTGTTCGGTGACGAGACGACTGACTACGCGGCATCCGTCGACCGCCACTACGCGGAGGGTCCGCCCAGCGACTGGCCGGAGCACTACATCTCAGCCTACGCGACGATGCACCCCTACGAAGACTTCGCCGAGACGTGGGCGCACTACCTCCACATCTGCGACACGATCGAGACGGCCGTCGAATCCGGCCTCGTCGCCCCCGTCGAGCTCGTCGGACGGGAGCGCTTCCGCGATCTCGTCACCGAAGTGTGGATGCCGCTCGCACGCGCGCTCAACCTCGTGAATCGCTCACTCGGGAAAGACGACCTGTACCCCTTCGTCATCGCCCCGCGCGTACTCGACAAGCTCGACTACATCGCGTCGCTCCGGCCCGTCTCGAGCTAGCGGCGGACGCCGATAAGAACGAAGAGCGGATGCCACGTGGCATCCGCTCTTCGTTCGCGACCTCGCGAGAGGTGTGGATCAGCTGTTGGCGGCGAGATCCGGAGTCGTCGCGATGTCACCCGAGGTCAGCGCTCCGACCGCAACCCGGTCGCCGCGCGGGCCGTGCTCGAAAGCGAACTCGCCGTTCTCGACATCGACCTTCACGTGGTCTCCCGCGTTGAGCTCGCCGTGCAGGATCTTCTCACTGAGACGATCCTCGACCTCGCGCTGCATCGCACGGCGAAGGGGCCGCGCGCCGAGCGTCGGGTCGAACCCGATCTCGATGAGCTTGTCCTTCGCGGCATCCGACAGCTCGAGCGTCATGTCGCGGTCGAGCAGGCGGTCGCCGAGGCGCTTCGTGAAGAGGCCCACGATCTGGCGCAGTTCATCCTTCGACAGCTGCGGGAAGACGATGACGTCGTCGAGGCGGTTGAGGAACTCGGGCTTGAAGTTGCGCTTGAGCTCCTCGTCGACCTTGCCCTTCATGCGCTCGTAGCTCGTCGCGGCATTGCCCTCGACCTGGAACCCAACGGGACCACCGGCGATCGCCGACGAACCCAGGTTGGTCGTCATGATGATGACGGTGTTCTTGAAGTCGATGACGCGCCCCTGACCGTCGGTCAGGCGACCCTCTTCGAGGATCTGCAGGAGCGAGTTGAAGATGTCGGGGTGAGCCTTCTCGATCTCGTCGAAGAGCACGACCGAGAACGGCTTCCGGCGCACCTTCTCGGTGAGCTGACCGCCCTCTTCGAACCCGACGAATCCGGGAGGGGCACCGAACAGGCGCGAAACAGTGTGCTTCTCACCGAACTCCGACATGTCGAGCGAGATCAGAGCGGCCTCGTCGTCGAAGAGGAACTCGGCGAGCGCCTTGGCGAGCTCGGTCTTTCCGACGCCCGTGGGGCCGGCGAAGATGAACGAGCCCGACGGACGCTTGGGGTCTTTGAGCCCCGCGCGCTGGCGGCGGATCGTCTTGGAGAGCGCGGCGATCGCCTCTTCCTGACCGACGACGCGCTGGTGGAGCGCCTTCTCCATGAAGACGAGACGGCTCGACTCCTCCTCCGTCAGCTTGAAGACGGGGATGCCGGTGGCCTGGGCGAGCACTTCGGCGATCAGGCCCTCGTCGACGACGGCGTGCGTCGCGACGTCGCCCGACTTCCACTGCTTCTCGAGGCGCAGGCGCTCGGCGAGGAGCGACTTCTCCTCGTCACGCAGCGATGCCGCCTTCTCGAAGTCCTGGTCCTCCGACGCCTGCTCCTTGCTCTGGCGCACGTTCGCGATCTTCTCGTCGAACTCGCGCAGCTCCGGCGGGCTCGAGAGGATGCTGAGCCGCAGGCGCGCACCCGCCTCATCGATCAGGTCGATCGCCTTGTCGGGCAGGAACCGGTCGGAGATGTAGCGGTCGGCCAGGTTCGCCGCCGCGACGATCGCGCCATCCGTGATCTGCACCTTGTGGTGCGCCTCGTAGCGGTCGCGCAGCCCTTTGAGGATGTTGATCGCGTGGGGAAGGCTCGGCTCGGCGACCTGGATCGGCTGGAAGCGGCGCTCGAGCGCGGCATCCTTCTCGAAGTGCTTCCGGTACTCGTCGAGCGTCGTGGCACCGATCGTCTGGAGCTCACCGCGCGCGAGGAGGGGCTTGAGGATGGAGGCCGCGTCGATCGCGCCCTCGGCGGCTCCCGCACCCACGAGCGTGTGGATCTCATCGATGAAGACGATGATGTCACCGCGCGTGCGGATCTCCTTCGTGACCTTCTTGAGGCGCTCCTCAAAGTCACCGCGGTAGCGGGACCCGGCGATGAGCGACCCGAGGTCGAGCGAGTAGACCTGCTTGTCCTTGAGCGTCTCGGGGACGTCGTTCTTGACGATCGCCTGCGCGAGACCCTCGACGACGGCGGTCTTTCCGACACCGGGCTCGCCGATGAGGACGGGGTTGTTCTTGGAGCGACGCGAGAGGATCTGCATGACCCGCTCGATCTCCTTCTCGCGCCCGATCACGGGGTCGAGCTTGTTGTCGCGCGCCGCCTGCGTGAGGTTCCGTCCGAACTGGTCGAGGACGGCCGAACCGCCCTGTGCACCCTGCGCCTGCTGCTCGCCGGCGCCGGCCGCGACACCCGCGGGCTCCTTGCCCTGGTAGCCGCTGAGGAGCTGGATGACCTGCTGACGCACCTTGTTGAGGTCTGCGCCGAGCTTGACGAGCACCTGTGCGGCGACGCCCTCACCCTCGCGGATGAGTCCCAGCAGGATGTGCTCCGTGCCGATGTAGTTGTGGCCGAGCTGCAGCGCTTCACGCAGAGACAGCTCGAGGACCTTCTTCGCGCGCGGCGTGAACGGGATATGACCCGTCGGCTGCTGCTGTCCCTGGCCGATGATGTCCTGGACCTGCTCGCGCACGGCGTCGAGCGAGATACCGAGGGATTCGAGCGCCTTGGCGGCGACACCTTCCCCCTCGTGGATCAGCCCGAGCAGGATGTGCTCGGTGCCGATGTAGTTGTGGTTGAGCATCTTCGCCTCTTCTTGGGCGAGCACAACCACGCGTCGGGCGCGATCCGTGAATCTCTCGAACATCTCCATACCTCCGGCCAGACGCTCTGATCGCGTCTACACACGAGGGTAACGAGGGCCCGGGGACCGCATGCCCGTGTTCGCCGTGGGCATACCGCGGCCAGAGCGGGCGTGCTTGCCAACCGTATCGAGAATCGTTATGTTAACGCTTATCGATAGTAACGATGATCGATAAGGAGCTGGACTCATGCAACGCGATACGCCACCCACCCCCGTCTCGAAAGGCATGGAGCGGGGCATCCTCATCCTCCTGATGTCCGCCGCCGCCGTGATCGGCTTGGCGCTGCTGCTTCCCGCCGTCCGCCAACTCGTCCTCATCGCGAACGACGAGACGTCCGTCTCATTGCTGACGTTCACCGATCTCCCGGCCTCGGGGACGACGGATGCCGGAGCCACGATCTCGTCCGCGACGTTCGAGTCCTCCTGGGTCGTGGCGACGGGACTCAGCGACGCGGCGCGCTGGCTCCTCGGGCTCGGTGTCCTCTTCGGTGCGCTGACGGCAGCGGTGACGATCGCCGCCGTCGTCTTCTTCCTCCTCCTGCTGATGTGGCGCCGCCCGTTCCACCGTGCCCTCATCACCGCGACGCAGATCGCCGGTGCGGCGCTCCTCATCGGCAGCATCCTCTCGGTCGGACTCGGCGGACTCGGGCGCATGATGGCGGCCGACGAGCTCAACCCGATCGCGGGAGACGTCTTCGTCGTCGGGTTCACCTTCGACCCGACCGTGCTCCTCGCGGGGATCGGCGTCCTCGCGCTGTCGATCGTCTTCAGCTACGGAGTGAAGCTCCAGAGCGACACGAAGGGACTCGTCTGATGAGCACCAGTACATCCGACCTCGCCGGGGCCCTGTGGTCGATCGGCCTGTATCTCCTGATCGTCGCGGCGATCGTGGGGGTTGTCGTGCTCATCGCGCGCTGGCGGCGGAGCACGACGGTCCTCATCGATTCCGCCCTCGCGATCTCGGCGGTGTGGGTCGCGCTCTTCGTGATCGCGACGCCGTTCGCGATCGCGCAGACGCTCACAGGAGGCACCGTCTGGGTGGACGACCTCCCCGTCTCGGTGCCGTGGAATGAGGGCGTCGCGTGCGGATCGACGCGTGTGAGTGACGCAACCACCTACCTGGAATGCGCGAGCGTGGGCGAGGTGAACGCGTCGATCGTCGGCCTGCCGTTCGGAACGCGCGCGCTCCTCGCGACGGGGCAGTTCATCGGCGCGCTGCTCATTGCAACCCCCGCCGCCGCAATCGGGGTCATCTGCTTCCAGCTCCTTCGCGGCGCAGCATTCGCGCGGGTCACGAGCCGCACGCTGCTCGTGACGGCGATCGTGATCCTGGTCGGAGGCATCGCCGGTGATCTGGCGACGGGCGTCGGCCGCGGACTCGCCGCTCTCGAGGTATTTCCCTCGTCGGCAGACCCCGACGCGACGGGCGCCGTCGCGACCTACAATCTGACCGTGCAGATGTGGCCGTTCGGCGCAGCCCTCGCCCTCGCCGCTCTGGCCGCGGTCTTCCGCTACGGCGCACGGCTCGAGCGTGACACGGCGGGTCTCGTATGACTCCCGTCGACCCCGACGACGACGGACCCAGCGGAGTCCACTGCCGCCTCGACGAGCTGCTCGCCGAGCGCGGCATGACCCTCACCCGCCTGTCGGAGCTCGTAGGGGTGTCGGTCGTGAACCTCTCGGTGCTCAAGAACGACCGGGCTCGCGCCATCCGCTACTCGACTCTGTCTGCCATCTGCCGCGCCCTCGACTGCGAGATCGGCGACCTCCTCGTCCGCGCCGACGGCCACTGACGCCGCCCCTCCGCTCACTTGTCGCAAAAGGCGACCTCGCCGCGACCCAACCCCCCATTCAAGACAAGTGAGCAGACGCCCGCGCTCCTTCTCCCGCGCGCCCATCCCTCCGCTCACTTGTCGCGAATGGCGACTCCGCCGCGACCCAACCCACCATGCAAGACAAGTGAGCGCACGGGCGGCACGCCTCTCTTCGCTTACTTGTCGCAAATGGCGACTCCGTCCGCCCACACCCCGCCCTTTGAGACAAGTGAGCGGGAGCCACAGCCCGATGCGCGACCTGGGAGCTACGCGTCGGCTGCGCGGACGGATGCTGCGACGGCGGCGCGCGCCCGCCGGATGAAGGCCGTCCGCTCCAGATCGAGGTCGGACTTCGTGACGCGGATGATCCGCCAGCCGAGATCGGCGAGCATCTCGTAGCGACGAATGTCCTTCGCCCATTGCGCGGCATCCGTCAGGTGCTGCTCACCCTCGTACTCGAAGCCCACCCGCACGCGCGGGTAGGCCACGTCGATCAACGCCACCACGACCTCGTCGATGTACACAGGCCAGTTGAGCGACGGCTCGGGCAGACGAGCATCGCGGGTCAGTGCGAGCCGCAGCCGAGTCTCCTGGCGCGAGCGCGATCGCGTCCGGATGAAGGGCAATGCCTCCCTGAGGCGTGGGATGCCGGGGCGCCGGCCTACCGCGATCGCCGTGTCGAGTGCCGCGAGACTCGCGAGCGCGGGAGGGTCATCCGGATGCATCGGTTCGCGGACCATGGCATCCCCCAGCGCGATGAGGTCGTCGTCCGCGAGGAACTGGCCCATCATCGCCCACGTCGAGGCAGGACTCGTCAAGGGAAGGCCCGACAGCGGATGCTCGACGACGTCAGCCCACCCGGGATTCACCGACCGCCCCCGCACGCCGTCGCAACGCGGAGCGCGAGCAGGCAGAGTCACCCCGACATCGAGCGGACGGTCCTTCCAGGTGCCGTCGTCCGCGAGGGTGAAGAAGGCCGACGGCGGGAGGGGTGCATTCCAAAGGACGCAGGCCGACACGAGGCAGAAGAACTGCGTCGACGGCATCCGAACGGCGTACTCCCCGACGCGCCGGAGCACGGATGCCTCGCACTCATCGCCCGATCGACCGGTGTGGGTGCGCATCCCGTGGAACGGTGCCGTCAAGTCCGAAGCGCGCAACCGCGACCGGGAGAGGGCATTGGCTCGAGCGGATGCCACGGAGAACGGAACAACGATCTCATCGGGAAGTGGTCGGGGCCTCACCCGAGAAGGGTGGCATCCTGCCGACCCCTGCGGTGGCCCGGTGCCCGCATCGGTGGACAACTTCCGCTCTCCACAGGCGCGCGTGCCCCCCGATTCACGCGCCTCACTTGTCGCAAATGGCGAGGTGGTGCGCCGAGAAGTCGCCGTTCGAGACAAGTGAGCGGAGGGCGGCTCCGGCGACGGGCACCCTTTCGGCGCGCGTACACGGGCATCATCCGTTCACTTGTCGCAAAAGGCTGCGTGCCGACCGCGAAGGCCGCCATTCAAGACAAGTGAACCTGCGTCGCGCGCGGCGCGGTCGCGCGGCGCGCGCGGTGGGATCAGTCGTTGCCGATGATCGGAACGCGTACGTTGTCGAACTCGGCGCCCTGAAGGATCACGAAGGTCTCACCGTCGTCGTCGAGGTCGGGGATCTGGGCCACGACGCCGCGAGGGGCCATGTCCATCGTGCACACCTGGTCGGCGGGCGGAGTGACGAACGTCACGGTGGCCTCGGTCGCCGACGTTGCCTCGACGGACTCGATGACGGGCACGCAGCTCGAAGAGCCCCACGTGAGGATGACGATGTCGTCGTCATCGGCCCATCCGGCCGAGGGCTGGTAATCGGTCTCACCGCCGAGCGCGAGGCCCGCGACGCCGTCCAGGTCGGTGTCGCCGACATAGCCGTCGCCGGTCACGCGGATCTCGACATCCTGCGTCGGGTCGACCCCCTCGGGCGTCGCGACGAGCGTCACGCGGGGCACGAGGTCGCGCGTGCACGGGGTGTCCGCCTCCGGCTCGACGAACTCGACCTCGATGACACCGTTCGCGAACGACACGTCACCTGCGGTCGGCACACACGTCGAGCTTCCCTGGGAGATGATCCCGATCATGCGGCCGCTATCGAGCCACGCGGCCTCCAGCTCGAGGTCGGTCGCGAGTTCGGTGTCCGGCTGCGACGAGTCGCTCGGCGTTCCGGATCCGGCCCGATCGGTCGCCGTCGCGCACCCGGCGAGCGTTCCCGCGGCGAGCAGTGCGACGGCAAGAGCGGAAAGTGCGGTGCGTGCGGAGCGGTTCATGGCGAGCCTTCGATCGGTGGCAGAGCAAGAACAGGATGCCGCGGCATCCGTCCCCCCTATGGTGTCGCACCCGCGCAGATAATCTCAGAGGACTCGATAACACCCTCGTCACGAATGCCTGCGAACAGACCGGGCGCGGGACCTACTGAAGCGCAGAGGTGAGGCGAGCGAGGTTATCGAGCACAGTCGATCGAAGGGGTTGCTGCCGCCATTCGTCGAGCGTCAGTTCGCGGCTGAGGTGACGGTACTGCTGCTCGACGTCGCGCATCTGACGCACGAACTCCTCGCCGCGCACGAGCATCGAGATCTCGAGGTTGAGACCGAACGAGCGCATGTCCATGTTGCTCGACCCGATGATCGCGACCTCGTCGTCGATCGTCATCGACTTGGAGTGGAGGATGTACGGCCTCTGGTACATCCAGATCTTGACGCCCGCCCGCAGGAGCGCTTCGTAGTAGCTGCGCTGCGCGTGATAGACGAGGGCCTGATCCCCCTCTTCGGAGACGAAGAGCTCGACGTGGATGCCGCGCTGGCACGCCGTGGTGATGCCGAGCAGCAGTGCCTCGTCGGGCACGAAGTAGGGGCTGACGATGATGATCTTGCGTTGCGCGGCGTACAGAAGACCCGCGAACAGCTTGAGGTTGTTCTGGAACTCGAACCCAGGGCCCGACGGCACGATCTGGCAGTCCAGGTCTCCCGGCCCCGACTTCACGTCGAACAGGTCGATCTCGTCGGTGAGCACTTCGTCGGTCTCGCTATACCAGTCGCTGAGGAAGACGGCGTTGACGGATGCCACGACGGGGCCTTCGATCCGCGCCATCAGATCGACCCAGTGCAGGCCCCTCCGGATGTTCTTCGGGAGGTTGTAGGTCGAGTCGGTCACGTTCTGGGATCCCGTGAACGCGACGAGCCCGTCGACGACGAGGAGCTTCCGGTGGTTGCGGAGGTCGGGTCGCTGGTACTTGCGCTTGAACGGCTGGACGGGGAGCATGAGCCGCCAATGCGCCCCCATCGCGTCGAGACGCCGGGTCGTGGCCTTGTAGAACGGCTTTCCGCGGTTCGCCCAGTGGTCGAGGAGCACGCGCACGACGACTCCGCGGGCGCAGACCTCTTCGAGCGCGCGGAAGAAGTTGTCGGTCGATGCGTCGGACTGCAGGATGTAGAACTCGACGTGGACGTAACGCTTCGCCGCGCGGATCTCATCGGCCATGGCGTCGAGGCTCGCTTGATAATCCGAGATGAGGTGCGCTGCGTTGTCACCCGCGAGGGGCATGGCGCCCAGGTTGCGGTTGAGCGTCACGAGCGAGGTGAACCACTGCGGTGCGTGCGGACGCAGCGTTCCGAAGTCGAGGTTCTCGCTCGTCTCACTGATGTATTGGTTGATCTGCTCCTGCTTCTTGCGGCGCTTCCGCGGAAGACGCGGGTTTCCGATCAAGAGGAAGAGGAACACCCCGACGAGGGGAATGAAGTAGATCGCCAGGAGCCAGGCCATCGCAGCCGTGGGACGACGATTGCGCGGCACGACGATGACGGCTGTCACGCGCACCGCAAGGTCGACGATGAAGAGGACGATGACGAGCCATGTCCAGTCGAACGTGATGCTCAGCTGCATGGTCCCCCCTCTTCTGCCCGGCGTTCTGCCCAGCGTAGTGGGGGTCAGGGACGCGGCGCTGCCGGTGCAGCGGGACCGTCGTCGGAGCGGGGCGGAAGCCCGAGCTTCGCGCGTTCCTGCGCCTCGATCCGCGCGTACTTCTTCCGCTCGTTCCGGTCGGCGCGGACGACGCTGCGCAGGACGAAGAAGAACAGAAGGCTCACCACGACGGTGGGAAGCAGCGACCACAGCACCGCGACCCAGTAACTCTCCATGTCTCCAGGATACCCGCCCGCATCGACGCCTCCCCAGGGCGGGGCTCCCACCCGAGATTCCACCGGTATCGCAGAGCGGCGCTCGCCGACGTATCCCGCGAGCCACGCTCTTCCCATGACGAAAACCGTGAAGGCCGCGAACGCGGCGGAGTTCCTCGCCCTGGTCCCGCATCTGCTGGGATTCCACCCGCGGGACAGCCTCGTTATGGTCCCGTTCTCCGGCAGCCGCACTCTCGGCGCCGTGCGCTACGACCTGCCCGCAACCGCTGCCGACGTCGACCGCCTCGCCGCGACGGTCGTCGGAATGGCATGCCGAGTCTCGAACGTCGATGCCGTCGCGATCACCGTCTGGTCGGAAGACGCCGACACGCACGGCCGTTACGTCGCGGCGTTGGAGAGCCGCTCCGACGCCTGCGGCCTCGCGGTCGTCGACACGCTGTGGAGCACGCCGACGATGTGGGGCCGATTCGGCGATGACGAGCGACACCCTCATCTCGCGGGCGAGCGAGCACCGGATGCTCTCGACGCCGATCAGGCGTCGGGGTCGGAACTACCGCTGATCGGCCCGACCGAGCGTGAGGCGTTGGCCGACGCCCTGACCGCGCTCGAGGATGCCATTCGCGTCGTCTGCGGGGCTTCCGACGACGATCCGGCCGACGATCCAGCGCGTCCGACCGACCCGCGGGCACTGTCGGCGGTGTGCGCGCTCGACGATCTTCCCGATCTCTTCGAGAGAGTGCTCGATTGGAATGCCGAAGCCCTGAGTCCCTTCGATGCGGCGACGCTGACATGGTGCCTCGCACGCCCGGCACTCCGCGACATCGCACTGGTCCAGTGGTGCCGCGGGTTCTCCGCCGGCGACGAGGCGCTCGATGCCCAACTCCGCTGGGAGGACGGCGAAGACTATCCACCCCATATCGCGATGAACATGTGGGGAGAGGGTGGCCGGCCCGATCCTCGTCGACTCCTGCGCGCACTGGAGATCGTGCGACGGATCGCTGCCGCTGCACCCGAGGGCAAGGCAGCGGGCCCGTTCGCCACGTCGGCCTGGATCGCATGGGCGCTCGGGAGGTCCACCCACGCCGCGGTGTACGCCGAGCGAGCGTGTGAAGAAGAGCCCGAGCACGGGCTCGCCGAGATCGTCATGTCGTTCGTCTCGGCGGGCCACCTTCCCGATTGGGCGTTCCAGAGGTCATGAACGCCGGAAGAAGCTCCCGACTACTTCACGAGGGGGAAGAGAATCGTCTCGCGAATGCCGAGACCGGTGATCGCCATGAGAAGTCGGTCGATTCCCATGCCCATCCCGCCCGTGGGGGGCATGCCGTGCTCGAGCGCACGGAGGAACTCCTCATCGATGCGCATCGCCTCGTCGTCGCCGCGTGCAGCGAGCTTCGCCTGCTCGACGAATCTCTCTCGCTGGATGACGGGGTCGACGAGCTCGGAATAACCGGTCGCCAACTCGAAGCCTCGCACGTACAGGTCCCACTTCTCGACGACGCCCGCAACACTGCGGTGCTCGCGCACGAGCGGACTCGTGTCGACGGGAAAGTCCATCACGAAGGTCGGCTTGGTGAGACCGGGCTTGACGAAGTGCTCCCACAGCTCTTCGACGAGCTTTCCGTGGGTCGCGTGGGCGGGAACCTCGACACCGGACTCCTCGGCGAAAGCCACGAGCACATCGAGCGTCGTCTCCGGGGTGATGTCGCGCCCGGATGCCGCCGAGAGCGAACCGTACATCGAGAGGCGTTCCCACTCGCCGCCGAGGTCGTACTCCGTGCCGTCCGCCCAGACGACGGTCGTCGACCCCGCCACGGCGCGCGCCGCGTTCTGCACGAGTTCCTGCGTCAGGTCGGCGATGCCGTTGTAGTCGCTGTACGACTGGTAGGCCTCGAGCATCGCGAACTCGGGGCTGTGGGTCGAGTCCGCCCCCTCGTTGCGGAAGTTGCGGTTGATCTCGAACACCCGATCGATGCCGCCCACCACGGCGCGCTTGAGGAAAAGCTCGGGCGCAATCCGCAAGTAGAGCTCGGCGTCGAAGGCGTTCGAATGCGTCACGAACGGCCGAGCCGACGCCCCGCCGTGCTGCACCTGCAGCATGGGCGTCTCGACCTCGATGAAGTCGTGACCGGCGAACGTGGCCCGCAGGCTCGCGTTCACCTTCGCCCGAGCGATGACCGTCTCGCGCGCACGATCACGAGCGATGAGGTCGAGGTAGCGGCTGCGCACCCGGCTCTCTTCGCTGAGCTCGGTGTACAGGTTCGGGAGCGGCAGGATCGCCTTCGCCGCGATCTGCCACTCGGAGACCATGATCGACAGCTCGCCGCGGCGACTCGAGATGACCTCGCCCGCGACGAAGACGTGATCGCCGAGGTCGACGAGCTCCTTCCAGGCCTGCAGCGACTCCTCGCCCACCGCGGCGAGAGAAACCATGGCCTGGATGCGGCTGCCGTCGCCTGCCTGAAGCGTCGCGAAGCAGAGCTTGCCCGTGTTGCGGCTGAAGACGACGCGACCCGCGACCGCGACGGTGACCCCGGTCTCGTCGCCTGCCTCGAGCTCACCGAAGCGCGCGCGGACATCGGGGATCGTGTCGGTGACGGGAACCGACACGGGATACGCTCCGCCCGCGGCGTCCGACCGCTCCTCGATGAGCCGCTCGCGCTTGGCCAGGCGGACAGCCTTCTGTTCGAAGACGTCATCGACCTCGGCGGTCTCGGGGGTGTCGCTCATGGGGTCGGCTCCTCGCACAATCGCCCCCAAGTCTATCGGCGCGCGCCACCCGGGCCGTGGCCGATCCGCGGTCGACGACGATGGGTCAGGACGATGGATGCCGTGATCCCGCGGTCACGCGGAGCCCTCCTCCGTCGGCAACTCGATCGCAGGCGGGAACGTCCCGGCAGAGGTCAACGCGTCATCGATCGTCGCGTGCACGAGCGCAGACAGGTAGGACCCCGGGCTCTCGACACCGATCTCCGCGAGGAGGCGCGTGGATTGCTCGACGATCGATCGCGAGAACGTCGTCGCGGTGACGATCGCCTCGGCGTATGCCGCGCGATCGGCCTCGGCGACCACGACGGGCTCACATCCGAGCTCGACCGCGAGCGCCTGCGCGATGGGCAGAACCGGCGTCGGCGCCGTCACCGCGGCGAACGCCCCCGCAAGACGCCGCAGGTCTATCGACGTGCCCGTGAAGGCGATGGCGGGATGCACTGCGAGGGGGATGGCTCCACCCGAGACGGCCGGCCCGAGGACGCCGACCCCTTCAGCCGGATCCGTGTGCAGCACGAGCTGGCCCGGCGCCCACGCGCCGATGTCCGCGAGTCCTGCGACGAGCCCCGCGAGCTGCGCGTGCGGCACGGCGATCACGACGAGTTCGCTGCGGCGGACGACTTCGAGGGCGTCGAGAAGGGGGACGCCCGGAAGAAGCGCCTCGATCCGGGCGTCGTCGGAGCCGTGGGTGATGCCGACGATCGCGTGGCCCGCGCCCGCGAGTGCAAGCGCGACGACGGGGCCGACACGACCGGCACCGATGACACCGACGCCGAGTCGTCCGTCGCGGTTCACGACGGGTCCCTCCGCGTCTCGGGCGCGACCTCACCGTCGGGCAGAGTCCGGGGAGAAGGTGGTGGGGTGGACGGCGTCTCGACGGGGGGCGGTGGCAGCAAGAACGGCGATGCGCTCGAGCCGGACAGATCGTCGGGAGCCGTCCGGTGCGTGGCAGGCGCAGCCTCGGAGACGGGTTCTTCGGCACCTTCCTCCGTATCGGCATCCGCAGTGGTCTCCGCCCAGCGGTGGGACCGATCCCCGGCGACCGCGGCGACAACGCTCGCCGCGACTCGTTCGAAGGCGGCGAGTGCGGCTTCCCGATCGATGATGCCGAGGATCCCCGAGACCGGGCCGGTGATCGTGTGCGGATGAAGGTTCGCGACGCCGAGGGATCGATCGATGGGCCCCTGCGTGAGCCCGACGCTCTGAAGTCGCGCGAGGGGGAAGATGCCGAGCTTGCGCCAGATGAAACCACGACGCACGAACAGGGCGTGCGCGCTGAGGTCGAAGCCGTTGCGACGCCACGACAGCGGACGCAGCCACCGGGCGCGCTGCGGCGTGTTCGTGTACGGATCATGAGCGGCGGGGCCGAGCAGGCCGTGCTCGAAGACGACCGGCCATTGGTCGTCGGGCATCCCGGGCAGCATGAGCCGCAGCACTCGCTCCACATCTGCGCGCGTACCGACCGGGAGCACCGTGGCGAACTGGTCGGCGTCGGGATCGGTGGCGCTGCGACCGGACAAACGGTTGACGGTGATCGTCCACCATCCGAATCGGCGCCAGAGCACGGACTGCGAGACCTCCACGGCGTGGATTCTGCCGGGCGGGAGGATCTCGGTCGTCGTCGTGAAGAGTCCGAAAGTGATGCGGACTCCGCTCGAAGTCGGCGCGATCGAATAGCGGAGCGACTTCGTGATGCTCGAGACCCAGTACGCGCCGAAACCGAGGACGGCCGGCACCATGCCGAAGAGGATCCACGGGGTGCCGACGATCGACCCGACGACGATGGCGCCGATCGCGAAGAGCAGCCCCACCGTCGCACCGCTGAGGAGTCGAGACCCGATGAGGCGGCCCAGCGGGATGTGCACGACGGACTCGGGCTCCGCGACGGGACCCTCGGCGCCTTCGATGATCCCCGTGATCCCGGCAGAGACGACGGATGCCGCAGCCGACACCCGCGAGCGCGGGCCTTCCGCCTGCGCCTGCGCCGAGCCCAGTTGGGCGCCCGAGGCGAGACGCAGGATGTCGGCCCGAACGGCTTCGGCATTGCCTGTCGAGAGGTACTCGAGCTTGACGTTCCCATCGGCTCCCGCGCCGACGACCTCGAGCTTCGCGGCGCCGAAGAGTCGCGCGACCATGGGCCGCGTGAGGTTGACCCCTTGAACGCGATCGAGGGGCGCGCGGCGATGCGTGCGGAACAGGACGCCGCTTCGCACCTCGACATCGTCGCCCGTGATCCGGAACGTGTGGAAGCGCCACGAAATGTAGAAGACGCCGATGAGGACGAGGACGATTCCGAGGACGGCGAGGAGCGCGACGAGGATGAGGTTGTTCGCGAGCACCCAGTCGAGCGGATCACCCGGGTACTCGGCGTACTCGCGCAGCTCGGGGACGAACAGTTCGATCAGCCGGTCACGGAAATTCGTGATGACGATGCCCGCCACGACGACGAGAGCGAATCCGCCGCGCAGGAACGGCGTCAACGGGTGAAGCCGATGCCATTCGCCGTCGCTGAGATGCGATCGGACGAGCTCGGGCGGCGGCGCAGCCTCGGAGCCGGTGGGGATGCTGCTCACAGTCCGGTCCGGCGGGTTTCTGCCACATCGACGAGAGTGTCACGCAGACGCTCCGCAGCCTCTTGGCGAAGACCCGGGATCGTCACACCGGTCGTCGCGGCCGCGGTCACGAGCTTGAGCTGCGCGATCCCGAACCCGCGGTCGAGGGGCCCGTGAGTGATGTCGACGAGCTGCATCCGTCCGTACGGCACGGCCACGACGCGCTGCCAGAGGATTCCGCGCCGGAAGACGAGGTCGTCCTGCCGCAGCTGGTAGCCGTACGACCGGGCCTGGCGCGGAGTGATCGCTATCGTCCACACCATGATCACCGTCATGATTCCGCCGGGGATCCACGCCCACATCTGCCCCAGCACGAGGGTCAGCACGAGCGTGGCGGCCACGACGAGCACGGCGATGATCCCGCTCGAGATCAGCTGCACCCAGACGTACTGGCGTGCGAGCTGATGCCACGTGCCGTCGCCCAGGGGAAGACGATTCTCCGCCCGCGGCTCCTTGATCCGATCGAAGGTGCCCGCGTCGAGGACGCCGTCCGTTCCATCAACGGCGGGGTCGCTCGAATCCGGCGTCGTCGGGACCGGGGTGTTCGTCATCGTCGTCCTTTCGGATCGTGCACAAATGCTCCGCCACGAGACCCGCGGCGACGAGACCCGCACCGCAGACGACCGTCGCGATGACGGTACCCGTCGAGCCTATCGACGGCACGACGGGTCGAGTCACGAGGAACAGCCCGAGGCCGGCGGCCGCACCGCCGAACACCGCGCCGACGATGCTCGACGCCTTCGCCAGCGCGGCGACGCGCACGGCCCGGAACGGATTGACCACGACGCCCGCGGTCCCCTTCGTCGCACGGCGGATGGGGATCGCCAGCGCCACGACGAGCAGGCCCAGCAACAGGAGGAGGATCGGAAGAGTGACGGCGGGCGTGAAGGTCGACCGTCCCATGCTCGTGAGGACCTGATCGAGGAGGAAGCCTGCCGCGACACCGGCGAGCCCGGCGATGATGAGGACGCTGGGGCGGGTGCGCTTCACTCGGATCCTCGCAGGCGGGCGAGCAGCGCGTCGACGCGCCCGTGACCGGGGAGGGTCGCATCAGGATCGACCGCGAGCCACGGCTCGAGCACGAAGTCGCGTTCAGCGGCACGTGGATGCGGCAACTCGAGGTCGGGGTCGTCGCTCGTGACATCGGCGTACGCGATGAGGTCGAGGTCGAGGGTGCGGTCGCCCCACCGCTCGCGACGCACGCGGCCGTGCCGGTTCTCGATGGCATGGAGGTAGTCGAGCAGGACCGACGGCGCGAGGCGCGTCGAGAGGATGGCGACCGCGTTGAGGTACGCCGGAGCCTCTTCGTCGGGCCCCTCGGGGGTGACGGCGATCGACACGACGGCTGTCGAAGCCTTCACCTCTACGACGAGCGGGAGACGCGCGAGGTCTTCGAGCGCGGCGCGAAGAGTCGCGGCGCGATCGCCGACGTTGGAACCGAGCGCGATGACGGCATCGACGGGGGTCTTCGCATCGCGCGACGGCCCGCCCTCGATCCCCTGGGCGAGGTTGCGGCTCATCGGGAGTCCTCCTTTGTCGTCGAAGCGACACTGCGGCGATGCACTGTCACGGCGACGTCGTGGAACGGCACCGTGATCGGCGCCGATGGCTTGTGCACCGTCACGGCGACGGAGAGCACGGCGTCGCGGCGCAGCAGATCCTCGGCGATGCGGACGGCGAGCGTCTCGATGAGGTTCACGGGCTCACCGCCGACGATCTCGACGATCCGCTCGGCGACCTCGCCGTAGTGCACCGTGTCGACGACGTCGTCGGTCGAAGCCGCGCGGACAGTCGACACACCGAGCGTGACATCGACGACGAACTCCTGTCCGTCCTCTCGCTCGTGGGCGAAAACACCGTGGCGACCGAAGGCGCGAACGCCCGTCAGAGTGATCTCGTCGACGCGGTCCATCGCGGCTCCCCTTCCCAGCATCCGGCGACCTTCAGCGCATCGCGCGTCGCGGCGACGTCGTGCACGCGCACTGCCCATGCCCCCGCCTGCCACGCGAGCACGCTCGCCACGGCGGTCGCGAGATCGCGCCGGGACTCGCTCACATCTCCGGCGGACTCCTCGCCTACGGTGAGCACCTCGGCGAGCATCCGCTTGCGGCTCGTTCCCACGAGCACCCGACGCCCCGCCCCCACGATCCGATCGAGACCGCGGAGCACGGCCCAGTTCTGCTCTGCGCGCTTGCCGAAGCCGATACCCGGGTCGACGATCAGTCGAGCGGGCGGGATTCCCGCCGCGGCAGCCGCGACGACGCGCGCTTCGAGCTCGGAGATCACCTCGACCACGACATCGTCGTACTGCGCGTTCGCGTACATATCGGCGGACGGTCCGCGCCAGTGTCCGACCACGAGCTCGGCATCCGTCGCGGCGACGGCCGGGAGGAGGTCGGGGTCGGCGAGACCGCCCGAGACGTCGTTGACGATCCGCGCCCCGGCCTCGACGGCGGCGACCGCGGTCGAGGCGTTCATGGTGTCGACGCTCACGACGACACCCGCGCGAGCAAGCTCGGCGATCACCGGGAGGATGCGGTCACGCTCGATCTGCGGCTCGACCCGCACGGCGCCGGGCCGCGTCGACTCGCCCCCGACATCGACGAGATCGGCGCCGGCAGCCGTGAGCCTCATGCCGTGCGCGATCGCGGCATCCGGGTCGACGAAACGGCCGCCGTCGCTGAAGGAGTCGGGCGTGACATTGACGATCCCCATCACGAGGGTCATCGGCCGTCACCCGTGTCGAAAGCGGGTCGCGCCGCAACCAGAAGCGCGATGATCTCGGCACGCGCGGCCGGTTCTGCCAACTCGCCGCGCGCAGCGATCGTCACGGTCGACGAGTCGGACTGCTGATCTCCCCGCATCGTGACGCACTCGTGGGTCGCCTCGAGCACAACGAGGACTCCCCGCGCGTCGAGCGACGACGCGATCGTGTCGGCGACCTGTTCGCCCAGACGCTCCTGCACCTGAGGCCTCGACGCGAGCACGTCGACGACCTTGGGGAGGGCGCCGAGTCCGACGACCTGCTCCCCCGGAAGATACGCGATGTGTGCACGACCGCGGAACGGGAGCAGATGGTGCTCGCACACCGACCGGAATCGGATGCCGCGCAGCACGACCGCGCCCGAGGGGAGCGTGTCGGGGGCGGGCCCACGCGAGACCGAGATCGTGTGGGCGAGGGGGGCCGCGGCATCCACCCCCACCCCCGAGAAGAACTCGGAGTATGCATCAGCGACCCGCTCCGGGGTCATCCGCAGGCCCGGTCGAGCGGGATCCTCCCCGATTGCTTCGAGGAGTTCACGGACGAGCGCCGCGACGCGCTCACGATCGACGGCCACGCGCCGAGCCTACGCGGTCGCGGGGCGCGCCTGTCCGGACGGGCGACGCACCGCCGCCTTCTCGGCTGCGGGAGCCTCGGCCTCGACGGATGCCGCGAGTCCCGCCTCTTCACGACGCTGAGGAACCGCGACGGGAGGCAACTCGGACACCGGACGCTGCTCGCTCGAGAGCCACTGCGGCCGCGGCGGGAGGCGCTTGACGTCCTTGAAGATCTCGGCGAGCTCGAGGTGATCCAGGGTCTCCTTCTCGAGGAGCTCCAGGGCGAGCTTGTCGAGCACGTCACGGTTGGCGTTGATGACCTCGTACGCCTCGTTGTGCGCCTGCTCGATGAGCCCGCGCACCTGCTGGTCCACCCGTTCGGCGACCCGCTCGGAGTACTCGCGCCCGTGACCCATGTCGCGGCCCATGAAGACCTCACCCGACGACTGGCCGAGCTTGACGGGTCCGACGTCCATCGTCATGCCGTACTCGGTGACCATCTTGCGGGCGATGCCCGTCGCCTTCTCGATGTCGTTCGAGGCGCCCGTCGTGGGGTCGTGGAAGACGATCTCCTCGGCGACGCGCCCGCCCATGGCGTACGCCAGCTGGTCCTGCAGTTCGTTGCGGGTGATGGAGTACTTGTCGTCGAGCGGCAGCACCATCGTGTAGCCGAGAGCCTTGCCGCGCGGGAGGATCGTCACCTTCGTCACGGGGTCGGTGTGGTTCATCGCCGCCGCCGCGAGCGCGTGTCCGCCCTCGTGGTACGCCGTGATGAGCTTCTCCTTGTCCTTCATGACGCGCGTCCGACGCTGCGGACCCGCGAGGACACGGTCGATGGCCTCGTCGAGGGCACGGTTGTCGATGAGCTGCGCGTTCGAGCGCGCCGTCAGCAGGGCGGCCTCGTTGAGGACGTTTGCGAGGTCGGCACCCGTGAAACCGGGCGTCTTGCGGGCGACGACTTCGAGGTCGACCCCGTCGGCGAGCGGCTTGCCGCGACCGTGCACTTCGAGGATCTTCTGCCGGCCCTTGAGATCGGGGGCATCCACACCGATCTGACGGTCGAAGCGACCGGGACGCAGAAGAGCGGGGTCGAGGATGTCGGGACGGTTCGTCGCCGCGATCACGATGACGTTGACCTTCGGGTCGAATCCGTCCATCTCGACGAGCATCTGGTTGAGCGTCTGCTCGCGCTCGTCGTGTCCGCCGCCCATGCCGGCGCCGCGGTGACGACCGACGGCGTCGATCTCGTCGATGAAGATGATCGCGGGCGACGTCTCCTTCGCCTGGTTGAAGAGGTCGCGCACACGGCTCGCGCCGACGCCGACGAACATCTCCACGAAGTCCGAACCCGAGATCGAGTAGAAGGGGACACCGGCCTCACCCGCGACGGCGCGAGCGAGGAGCGTCTTGCCCGTTCCGGGAGGGCCGTACAGGAGCACGCCCTTCGGGATGCGGGCACCGACCGCCTGGAACTTGGCGGGGTCCTTCAGGAAGTCCTTGATCTCCTGCAGTTCCTCGATCGCCTCGTCCGACCCGGCGACATCCTGGAACGTGACCTGCGGCATCTCCTTCGTCACGAGCTTGGCGCGAGACTTGCCGAACTGCATGACCTTCGAGCCGCCGCCCTGGGCGCTCGACATCAAGAACCAGAAGAGCAGGCCGAGCAGCAGGATCGGCAGAAGAAGGGAGAGGAAGCCGTCGAACCACGTCGCACGCGGGACGGCGTCGTTGAAGCCGTCCTCCGGTGCGGCGGCGTTCACCGCATCCACGACCTCGGTCGCACGAGCGGAGACGTAATAGAACTGCACTTCGGACGCACCCTCGTAGGGCGAGGAGAGAGTCATGTCGACGCGCTGGTCACCGTCGGTGTTGGTGACCTCGGTGACCGTGCTGCCCTTGAGGAGCTCGAGCCCCTCCTGCGTCGAGATCTGCTTCGCGCCGCCGAGGCTCGAGATGAGCATGAAGCCCACGATGAGCAGCACGCCGATGAGTACGACGTACACGAAGGGATTGCGAGTGAGCTTCTTGAACATGGTGACGGCGAGCGCCGAACCCTTTCGTCGAACGAACCGCCCAGAGGCGCAGGGCCCGCGAGACAGTGCGTTCAGGGTATAACGGGCGGCCTATGGTCAGTCTGTGCATTCGCCCACGGCGTACGCGGGCACACGCGATCCGTCAGGAGTAGACGTGCGGCGCGAGCACCGCGACATCGCGGAGGTTGCGGTACTGCTCCGCGTAGTCGAGCCCGTAGCCGACCACGAACTCGTTCGGGATGTCGAACCCGACGTACTTGGATCGCACCTCGACCTTGGCGGCATCCGGCTTGCGAAGGAGTGCGAAGACCTCGATGGATGCCGCGCCCCGCGACTCGAAGTTCTCGAGCAGCCAGCTGAGCGTCAGGCCCGAGTCGATGATGTCCTCGACGATCAGGACGTGCTTGCCGTGGAGGTCGGTGTCGAGGTCCTTCCGGATCTGGACGACGCCGCTCGACTTCGTCCCGGTGCCGTACGAGGAGACGGCCATCCAGTCCATCGCGGCACTCATCGGCAGCGCCCGCGAGAAGTCGGCCATCACCATGATCGCGCCCTTGAGCACGCCCACGAGCAGGAGGTCTTTCCCGGCGTAATCCTCCGCGACGCGCGCGGCGATCTCATCGAGCTTCGCGCGGATCTGCTCCTCGGTGACGAGGACGTCGGTCAGGTCGTTCTGGATGTCGGAGGCCCGCATGGCAGAAGTCTACGTGCGGCCGCTCCGCGGCGACGCGCTCAGGACCGCGCGACGAAAACGAGCCGGCCTGCCTCGCGCCGGGCACGGCATCCCGGCAGATCGATCGGTCCCTGACCGTTCCAGTCCGTCACAAGGCGGGCGACCTCGAGCGTCTGGGAACGCGTGAGGCTCTCGTGGAACTCGGCGGCGACGACGTGTCGGATGATGCGGTGCCGAAGCGCGGCCGGATTGGCGGCGAGCGCGGCAACCGAGACGGCGATCCCCGCTTCGGCCGGTTCGACGATGTCCTCGATCGTCTCGCCGATCATCTCGTCGAAGGCCTCGGCGTCTTCGCGCAGCTGCGCAGCAGTCCGGGCGAGCGCTTCCGCGACGCCGGGACCGAGTTCAGCCTCGAGCACGGGCAGCACGCGCTCCCGCACACGCACGCGCGCGAACCGGGGATCGAGGTTGTGCGGGTCGTCCCACGGCTCGAGGCCTTCCGCCGCGCAGGCGGCGCGCGTCGTCGTCCGTCGCACCTCGAGAAGGGGGCGCAGCAGCGGAACGCCTTCGAGATCGGATGCCGCGGCCATCCCCTGCAGGCTCGTGCCGCCGGCTCCGCGGGCGAGGCCGAGCAGCACGGTCTCTGCCTGATCGTCGAGCGTGTGACCGACGAGGACGGCGGCTGCGCCGGTGTCGCGCGCGGCGTCGCGGAGGACGCGGTAGCGGGCATCCCGGGCCGCCGCCTCCGGCCCCCCGGCGTCACCGACCTCGACCCGGACGACGAGCGCATCGAGACCGAGGGCCGTGGCCGCGCGGGCCGTCGCGGCGGCGATGTCGGCCGACTGTTCCTGCAGGCCGTGGTCGACGGTGAGGGAGGCGGGACGCAGCCCGAGCTTCGGCGCCTCGAAGGCCGTCGCTGCCGCGAGGGCGAGCGAGTCGGCGCCGCCCGAGAGCCCGACGAGGACGATCGATCCCGGCGGGAGCGGTGCGAGCGCGCGGCGCACGGCGCGACGCACCTCCGCGACGGCGGGGTCGAGGCCGGGGCGGAGGTCGGTCATCCGTCCACGGTATCGGGCGATCCGTGTTCAACATTCAGTCTGCGCGGTGGGCACCCCGGGCGGCAGGCCCTGATTTCCGCGGGCCGACGGGACTGCGGCATCAGCCCAGACTGAATACTGAACGCCGAGCGCCCGCGACTAGGCTGGTCGGCGGCATCCGTCTACCTAAGGAGCAGCAGAATGGGCGCGTACGACGCCGTCATCGAGATCCCCCGCGGCAGCCGCGTGAAGTACGAGGTCGACCACGGCACCGGCCGCGTGTTCCTCGACCGCGTGCTGTTCACCCCGATGGGCTACCCCGCAAACTACGGCTTCTTCGAGAACACGCTCGGCGAGGACGGCGACCCGCTCGACGTGCTCCTGCTGCTCGACCGCGACCTGTACCCCGGCGTGCTGGCGAAGGTGCGTCCCGTCGCCGTGCTCAAGATGAGCGATGAGGCAGGTGGCGACGACAAGGTCGTGGCCGTGCTGGCGAAGGACCCCCGCTGGTCGCACGTGCAGGACGTCGACGACCTCGACGAGTGGACGAAGGGTGAGATCAACCACTTCTTCGAGCACTACAAGGACCTCGAGCCCGGCAAGTGGGTCAAGGTCGACGAGTGGGCGAACGCCGCCGAGGCGGAGCGTCTCGTGACCGAGGCATTCGAGCGCTTCGACGAGCACGAGGGCCAGACCAAGACGCAGGGTGAGGGCGAGTCGCCCAACACGCTCTGACGCGAGTCTTCACGAAGGCGGATGCTTCGCGGCATCCGCCTTCGTCGTCTCTGCCGAGGGGCTTACAGCCAGACGCCGCGCGCCGCCATGAAGTTCTGCGGGTTCGTCGTGCCGCTCGGCGTGTAGACCTCGAAGTGGAGGTGGCAGCCGAACGACCGGCCCGTCTGGCCTTCGCGGGCGATGAGCTGACCTGCGTTGACCCACTGTCCGCGGCTGACGAGGAGCTGCGAGGCGTGCGCATAGCCGGTCGCGATGCCGCCGCCATGTTCGATGCGGACGTAGTTCCCGTAGCCGCTGTAGACCTGGGCCATCGAGACCGTGCCCGCTGCTGCCGCGTAGATGCCCGCGCCGCAGCCCGCCGCCATGTCGGTGCCGAGGTGCCAGCTGCTCGCGCAGCCCTGGGGGCCGCACTGCGTCGAGCGGGGGCCGTAACCCGACGTGAAACGACCGCTGGACGGACGCGCCCAGCCGCTGCCGACGACAGCTCCGCCGCCCGAACCGCCACCGCCGCCGGAGCTCCCCCCGCCGCCCCCGCCGCCACTGTTGCCGATGGCGGCGGCTTCCTCACGGGCTTTGCGTTCGGCTTCTTCGCGCGCGCGTCGCTCGTTCTCGATGCGGATGCGCTCGCCTTCCTGATAGTCGGCGACGGTCTTGGCGGTCGTGTCCTTGAGGGCCGCGAGCTGGGCCTCGAGCGTGCCGAGGTACTGCTCCTGCGCGGCGAGGGCTGCCGCGGCGGCGTCGGCCGCGGCTTGCGCAGCGGCCATCTTCTCTTCGGCGACCTTCTGCAGGCGATCGCGCTCCTGGCGCTGCACCTCCGCAAGATCGGTTGTCGTCTGCGCGGCATCCCGAGCGGTCACGGCCTGCGCGTACACGTCGCTGTTGCGCTCGAAGAGCTTGTCGAGGGTGCCGAGGCGGGCGAGGAGATCGTCGGCGGATGCCGCGGAGCCCGCGAAGAACAGCTCGAGTGACGTGTCGTCACCGCCGTTGCGGTAGAGCTGCGCGGCGACGCGGCCGGCCTTCTCCGCGGCACCGGCGGCGGTCGCGGCCTGCGCGTCGGCCTCCGCCTGGAGCTGCTGCGTGCGATAGGCGGCCTCGTTGTACTCCTGCTGAGCGATGAACAGTTCGTCGGCGGCCTGCTCCGCGAGCTGCTGCTTGAGCGCGACGTCGTCGGTGAGCGCCTGGATGAGGCCCTCGATGCGCTTCACCTCGGCGGCTTTCGCGGCCTCGTTGGCCTTGGCCTTCTCGACGTCGGGCCATGACGGATAGGTCGCTGCGAACGCGGGAGCCACGAGCGGGCCGGCAAGACCACCCGCGGCGGCGAGACCGAGAACGCCGAGGCCGAGGGCCGTGCGGCGAGAGACCGAGGACGGCCAGAGTCGTCGGCGTTCGCGCGCAGACGGCGCGCAGCCGCACTCCTCATCAACCTGCTCGGGGTGCACTTCAGTCTCCTGTCGCGTACTCAACCCTGTTCACACTAGCAACATGCTTCACATGCGCAACGGGTATCCGTACATTCAGTCTGCCCGCCGCGGCTCGTCGGCGCACCCGCCAGTTTGTCTCGACGGATGCCGCTTTCCCCGCCGCCGCGCCCTCGATTGGCACATTGGTCGGGGATCTCGTATGCTTGAGCGTCGGTAAGCGTGAGCGCCGGGTCTCGGCCCGCGGGTTCACTCGGCCCCATCGTTTAGCGGCCTAGGACGCCGCCCTTTCACGGCGGTAGCACGGGTTCGAATCCCGTTGGGGTCACCACTCCGCACACATAACTGAATACGCATGGCCCTGTAGCGCAGTTGGTTAGCGTGCCGCCCTGTCACGGCGGAGGTCGCGGGTTCAAGTCCCGTCAGGGTCGCTCCGAGCGACAGCCCCTTCTCGGAGGGGCTTTCGTCTAGGACACGGCATCTTCGGACGCCGTGCGGCTCTGTAGCTCAGTTGGTAGAGCGCACGACTGAAAATCGTGAGGTCACGGGATCGACGCCCGTCGGAGCCACAAGGATGACCGTTACAGTCATCCCAGAAACCCTCGCCTAGCTTCTACATGGCGGGGGTTTTGCTTTGCCCTGGTGAGAGGCACACCATCCTGTGCCGGGTCATCTCGCGCGTATCGCTTTTCCTCCGCGGTGGCCCTAAGGTGTGCGGCATCCCCGCATACCGCCTCGGAGGAGGATGCCGTGATCATCGCCACCCCATCGCCCGACACCGCCGAGGGCCTCGTCGCGGAGATCTACGCCGACGATCTCGCCGCCGACGGATTCGTCTTCGCCCACACCCGCGCGATGGCCGTCAACCCCGAGGCGTACCTCGCCTTCGAGGCACTCGTGCGCACGATCGTCCCCTCGATCGGACTCCGCACCTACGAGATGGCCACTCTCGGCGCGGCCCAGGGCCTGGCATCGCGACACTGCCTGCTCGCCCACGGCCGCAAGACGCTCGACTCCGGAATACTCGACGCCGACCAGCTGAGGCTGCTGCTGAACGGTGAGGCGGAAGGAGTGCTGCCGGCAACGGATATCGCCGTGTTCGACTATGCCTACCGACTCTCGACCGACTCCGCGTCGATGACGGACGACGACAGCGCGGCGCTGCGTGAGGTGGGTTTCTCGGACCGGCAGATCGTCGACATCACGCTTGCTGCATCCGTGCGGAACTATCTCAGCCGCGCATTGCAGGCACTCGCCGTCCCCGTGGATGAGGTACCTCGACTCGACGAAGCGACGGCCGACCTGCTCAGGAATGCCGGGCGGCCGACTCGCTGAACGCCTCCGAGGCCCGCTCCGCGCCGACCGTGTCCGGGCGCCACTGCGCAATCTCGAAGAAGAGGTCGGCGAGCATCTCGCGCTGCTCATGGATGCCACTCATGACCGCGTGAACGGCTGCCGCGCCGGCATCCGTCGCCTCGAGGATGACGGCACGGCGGTCTTCCGCCAGTGCGCCCCGGCGGCGGACCACGTATCCCTTGGCGCAGAGCTGGTCGACGATGTACGCCACTCCGCCCCGGGATACGCCGAGAGAGGAAGTCAGATCACCCGGTCGGACGCGCCCGCCTGTCACGACCTGCACGAGGGCTGCTCGCTGCCGCGCGGCGAGCCGACCTTGACTCGCCGCATCGGGCATGAAGCGCACGAGAGAGACGCCGGCCTCACACACTCTTCTCAGGAGCTCCATGGGCTCGGCTGACGCGGACGTCGCGGGCGCGAAGCGATTCGACCCCAATCCCGCACTGATCTCCAGCGCGATGGCCTTGTTGTCTCGGAAGAACTCGATGATCGAGACCTCCAGCACCCTCGCGCGTCGTGCACCGAGATCGGTCAACGAGAGGGCGACCGCACGCCTGTCCAGATCGGAGGGGCGGCACGACACCAGGCCGTCCGCGCTCATTCGAGCGACCATGCGCGAGACCGCCCGTCGATTCACGCGGGCGAGCTCGGCCAGCTCGCGCGTTGTCACCGCGGGAAGGGACGCCACCGCGCTGATCGCCGTCATCTCCTCGATCTCGGCCCACTGCGTGCCCAGCGCCTCGTCGAAAACACGCGTCAGATCGTCGTTGAAGCGCCCAAGAAACTCCATCGCCCGCGCCTGTGCCATCGCGTCCACGTGATCTCGCCCCCGTTCATTCAAGCAGGCGGCCGGCTCGAACTACGCGGGCGGGGAGACACCGTGAAAAGTTCTCTGCCGCGTTCCTTCGAAGTTGCTCAGAAGTGTCTCGATCTCCAGTATTGTCGGGCCAAGCACAGTCCGACCACCCCGGTTGTCGGCCGATCCGAGGGGAAGTCACCGATGTCCAGAGAAGAGCACGCGCGCGAGGGCGCCCAAGCAGCGATTCCCGATGACGAGATCGTCGATGTCGCCGTCGTGATGCCCCGAGGTTCGACGTTCGCCGGGGTGCTCGGGGCTGCCGCCGGCGTCGCGGGCGGCGGCAGCAACACCATGGCATGGGGCGTTGCCGGCGGAATGATCGGTGAGCGGGTGAACGCGGCGTCGAAGGGGAGCTATCCGTCCCTCGTGCTCGCCCTCTCCCCCGCGCGACTCTACGTGCTCGGACGACGGAGCACAGGGCTCGTCGGCGGCTGGAAGAACCTCCACCCCGTCGCCCACATCGAACGCGCGAACCTTGAGGTCACGAAGCGTCGTCGCGGCACGGTTCAGGTGATCGGGCTGACCGACACGACGACGGGAACCACTCTCGAGGTCGAGGCGCAGGCTGTCGGCGGGCTCGGTTTGAAGGATCTCCTCGGCGAAGTGGAGGCCCACGACACCCCCGCCGAGGACACCGAAAAGGATGAGGCGTGACGGCATGGAGACCCCGCGAATGACGACGACCCCCGCGGATCAGTACCGTGTCCAGCCCCGCGTGTGGATCGGCATCGTCATCTACCTCGCCTACGTTGCTGTGGTCTTCACCGTGCAGCAACTCACGGGGATTCCCTACACCGACCTCGGCGAGAGCGGAAGCAACCTCTTCCTCGGCGCGGGCCTTTCACTGATCGCCGGGGCCATCCTCCTCGCGATCACCACGACTCTGCTCGGCTGGTGGCGCCCTGCCCTGTTCGACCGCCACCGGTCAGGGCACAAGTGGCCGATCATCGCACCGGCGATCATGGGTGTCGCTCTGATCGTGAACCTCGCCTCGGTCGACTGGAGCTCTTACGACGCGGCCTTCCTCGCGGCATCCGTCGTTCTGCTGCTCGTCGGCTTCACGGAAGAACTGGCCACTCGTGGCCTCCTGCTCGTCGGCTTGCGGAACCGACTGTCCGAGGTATGGGTCTGGTTCCTCACCTCCGCGTTGTTCGGAATCATGCACTTGGTCAACGCACTCAGCGGTGCACCGATCGGCTCCACCGTGCAACAGGTCGCGCTGGCCTTCGGCGCCGGAACGATCTTCTACATCCTGCGCCGCGTCACGGGCAGCCTGATCTGGGCCATGGTCCTCCACGGCCTGTGGGACTTCTCGACCTTCGCCCTCGGACGCGGCACGCCCGGCCCCTTCTTCGCCCTCGGTGGCGTCATCGAGATCGCTGCCATCGTGCTCGCGCTCGTGAGCGTCGCCTTCGTTATTCGCGGAGCGGACGAGAGGATCCCGGCGCTGCGGGTCGCTGCGCGCTGAGATACGCTTCCGCATCGGAATTCGTCGCAGGCCCGTGTCGTTGCCCTCTGGAGGAAGCACAGAGATGAGGCATCCGGTCATGAGCTGAACGTGCTGGGTGTCTCGATACGAAAGGCGAGAGATATGACTGCACGATTCACTGACCGCACTGTCCTCATCACGGGAGCCGGTTCCGGCCTCGGCCGAGCGACGGCGGTCCGGTTGGCTTCCGAAGGTGCGAACCTGTCGCTCGTCGATGTGTCCGAAGCCGGGCTCCAGGCCACGGTGGATGCCGTTCGCGAGGCCGCACCCGAGGCCACGCTCCTGACCGTCGTCGCCGACGTCTCGAGCGAAGACGGCACTCAGCGCTACGTCGATGAGACGCTCTCGAACTTCGGCCGCATCGACGGGTTCTTCAACAACGCCGGCATCGAAGGCCGACAGAACCTCACGGAGGACTTCTCGGCCGACGAGTTCGACCGGGTCGTCTCGATCAACCTGCGGGGCGTGTTTCTCGGACTCGAGAAGGTTCTGAAGGTCATGCGCGAGCAGGGCAGCGGCACCGTCGTGAACACCGCGAGCGTCGGCGGGATCCGCGGAATCGGACGCCAGTCGGGCTACGCGGCTGCGAAGCACGGCGTCGTGGGCCTCACCCGCAACTCCGCAGTGGAGTACGGCGAGTTCGGTGTGCGCGTCAACGCCATCGCTCCCGGAGCGATCTGGACCCCGATGGTGGAGAACTCGATGAAGCAGCTCGACGCCGAGAACCCGCGCCAGGCCGCCGAGCAGTTCATCCAGGCGAACCCCACGAAGCGCTACGGAGAGGCCCCCGAGATCGCGGCCGTCGTCGCCTTTCTCCTGTCCGACGACGCGTCGTACGTGAACGCAACGGTCATCCCGATCGATGGTGGGCAGTCGGCCAAGTACTGAGGCGCCCGGCGGCGTTCGGACTCTCCGAGCGCCGCCGCCCCCCAACCGATCGGGTTGCAGTGCGATCCGGGCGGAGAGCGGAGGAGCACGCCAGACTGATCCCACGCGGGCAAGACGCCTGTAGTGAGGGGATGTCTCAGTGGCCGCACCGAAGGACGAGACCGACACGACGGATGCCGAGGTCGACGGTCACACGCCGGTGAAGGCCGAACGGCTGAAATCCTTCACCGACGCCGTCGTCGCGATCGCCATGACGCTGCTCGTCCTGCCTCTGATCAATACGATCGGCGACGCGTCGAGCGCGGGTGACTCGACGTGGGACTGGCTCTCGGGCAACCTCGACTCGATCCTGCTGTTCGTCTTGAGCTTCGCTCTGATCGCGAACTTCTGGATCAGCCACCACCGGCTCTTCGCGCTCGTGGAACGCGTCACCGACACGCTGCTGTGGATCACCGTCGCGTGGATGCTGACGATCGCCTGGCTCCCCGTCGCCACCGCCCTCACCGGCCAGGTGGCGCAGGACGATCTCCAGTTGATCATCTACATCGGTACGATGGCGCTCACCTGCATCACGCTGGGCGCCGCGCGCCTGTACCTGCGCGCGCACCCGAGCCTTCACCGGATCCCCGACCGGGGAATGCGCCGAGGCCTCCTCGCCGACGTCCTCACGACCGTCATGTTCCTGGTGGCGCTCGTCGTTGCCATCGCTGTCCCGGCGATCGGATATTCGGCGCTCTTCCTCATGGTGCTGGTGTCGCCGCTGCACGCGCTCTTCGCACGGATGCTGGGAATCGGCGCACCTCGCGCGCGACGCGCGTAGCGATTCTGAGGAGATCCGCGAAGCTGAGGAGCTTTTCGCGGCATCCGTCCTCAGAATTGCGGATCTCCTCAGCGCGCCGGGCGGGCGTGCTGGGCGCTTTCCACGTCCGCATCGGTGGGGACGCTCCCTGAACCGCGTCTGTGCGCCGTGACGAGCCACAGGATGACGGCGGGGAGAACGGGTGCGACGAGTCCGTAGACGAGGTCGGCGCTGCCGAACACGATCGCTTGGTAGCTCAGGATGCTGATGGCCCCCGCTCCGTACGAGATCGCCGCCGCAGCGAGCCGTCGGCGAGGTGCATGTTCAGCGGCCGCAAAGAAGGCGATGACGCCGTTCACGAGGAACGGCAGGACGAAGATGCCCTGAACCGCGGGCGACAAATTCTCTGCCGCGCCGATCGGCGCCCCGACGGCGAGCGCGAAGACGACCGAGACGGCGGCGTAGCCGATGAACGAGAAGCACGCGACGACGAGTGCACGCAGGATCCGTTCGAACACGGGTGGCAGCGCCGCGAACACCCCCGTCGGATGCCGTGCAATGAGGTGCACGAGGGCGCTGAACGCCAGCGTCTGCACGAGCATCTCCGGCATCCCGAGCAGGTGATACCACCAGGGAAGCTGACTGTAGACGGCGCCCTCCAACGAACCCGGCGCGGCTGCGGGTGTCGAGAGGATCCCGATGCCGAGGAACAGCAGCCACAGCCAGAGCCACCCTCGCCCCGCCGCGATCACCGCGCGGAAGGGGAGCAGCACCGCCGCGATGAGAAGGCCCCGCACTACTTGAAGAAGCGGACCGACGATCACCGCGACGGATCCGAACGGGCGCATGAAATCCCGGATGACGGGCTGGGTGAACAGGTCGGCGTAGTCGATGACGGCGGCCGCGATGAGGCCCACCACGAAGTACGTGACGACATGCGCGATCGTCACGCGCAGGAGAAACCCCGCGACGGGTCTCGAGGAGGACATACCGCCAGCGTGAACCCTCCGCTGTCGGTGTGGCGGGTCGAAGGTCCCGGGATGCCGCGGCGGCCCCGCGGTTCTGAGGAGATCCGCGAGGGTGAGGTCGCTCACGCGGCATCCGCCCTCAGAATCGCGGATCTCCTCAGGATCGCGACCAGGGCCTGCCGGATAGGCGACGTAGGCCCATGGTGGCTGGATCGGCGCCCTCCGAGCATGGAAGAGCGGCAATCGCGTCAGCGCGAGCCATGTGCGAGATCCGAATCGCGGACCGCGTGGTGCAGCCGCGAAAGGGACGATACGAGATGTTGAGAAAGCTAGTGCTGACGGTGGGGGCAGTCACGATGGCTGCGACCATTGCGCTGAGCGGAGGGGTCGCAGCGTCCGCTGCGGTGCTCGACACGACAACGACCGAGCCCGTCGCGGAAGGGGCTTCCGGTGGGACGGAAGCCGGCACCCCCGACACTCCGGCTGCAGAAGAGCCGACGCCGGACACGCCCGCGAACGACGCGCCCGCGGCGGCGGCACCCGCGGAAGAGGTGCCCGAACAAGCACCAGAGTCCCTTGAGACGGAAGCCGCGAGAGACGAGGTCGTCGCTGCAGCCGAGGACGACGTCGCGGCTGCGCAGTCGACGGGCAGGATCTGGGTCAGCTACAACCTCGACCGCCTCGAGCTCGCTGAAGGCCATGTACGCAACACGACGCGGGGCACTCCGTCGGCGTTGCCCGCCCAGGTGACCGGGGCGGCGAACGACATCTACAGCGTCTTCGGCACCTACGGAGAGTCGGGCTCGACGGGCATCGACCTGAGCACGGCGTACCGCATCGATCAGCTCGGCGCTCCGTCGGGGTTCTGGGTCGCGACGCGGGTGTATGAATCGGGCAGCACCTACTACGGCGAGTGCACCGTCTTCGAGGGCGATCCGGATGCCGGTGGCCAGCCCGCGACGCAATTCGTGTGCTCGACGCACTACACGCAGGGGTTCCCGAACGCCAAGATCCGGTTCGACATCTCGATGAACCGCGATGCCGAAGCCTGGGGCATCCTCAAGACGTCCGGACCCGTCTCGCTGGTCGAGGGGACCTTCGAGCCCGAGCTGCCGTATCACATCGACGGCACGCCGACAGTGGCGGAGAACTCGTCGACGTCATTCAACGTCGTGCTGCGCCGCGGCGATGTCGCCCTCATCAACGGCAGCGCCGCGACGACGGCGTTCGTCTACCGGATCGCCGAGAACGGAACACCGACGCAGTTCTACATCGCCGGCTACATCCAGACGGTCCGCGGAGCGAGCTTCAGCTGGAACAACACGTGCGCGGTCTACGACGGAGATCCACGGAAGGCGGCGAACCCGATCGATCAGCAGATCCCCGAACTCGCGTCACCCTATGACTGCAAGTTCCTGGGTGGGAGAGAGCTCGACTACCGAGGGAACCACGAGTTCACCTACGAAGTCGTGCGTCGTCCCATGACCGTCGTCACGAATCCGCTCCAGCAGAAGACGCTCCTCGCGGCCCACTGCTCGGGCACCGACGTCTCGCACTGCGGATATGCCCTCGCGTCCGTCACCGACACGGTGGGCAAGGGACGCGTCGTATCCGCGCGCTACAACAACACGACGGAGGTGCAGACCGAGTCGACGTACTCGATCAGCGGAACCGAATCGGTCACCGTGACCGGCGGGCAGGAGTACACGTTCGCCTTCGAGCAGCAGTACTTCATCGGCAAGGTCTCGGCGAGCGTGAAGTCGAGCTGGAGCCGGTCGACGACGAGCTCGACCACGACCGCGAAGTCCTACAAGATCCCGATTCCTCCGCACATGACGGGGTGGCTCGAGGCGACTCCGCCGATGGTGCACACGGAGGGGACGATCATCGTCTTCGACGGCTCGCGCTACTTCGAGCTGCCGAACGTGTACGCCGATCTTCCTGCCGCCGACCGCGAGTGGGAGTACACGGTCCGGAACGCACCGTTCATCGGCGGCGAGCTCGGGGCCCGCGTTCCGACGGATCCGGCAACGGGACTCCCGCTCGGCACCGTGACGGCGGTCACGCCCGCCGCGGCGTCGGCCCGCTCGCTCGCGGCGACAGGGTCCACGCCGGACGTCCTGCTCGCCGGCATGGCCGCGACGGCAGCCCTGCTCGGAGCCGGACTACTGGTGCTCCGCAGGAACCTCAGCCGGCGTCCGCGAAGGACCTGACACCCCGGTCCCCACACACACGAGTGCGCGTGTCGAGTCGATCTCGGCACGCGCACTCGTGTGTGCGGGATAGGGGACCTGCGTCCATGGTCGGAACACTCGTCGCCCGGAAGACTGAAACGGATGCCGCGCGCCTGTGCGGGTCGAGGAGGAAATGTCGTGGCCAGTAGGACGAAGATCGAGAGCTCGGCTCTTCCGAGCACATCACGGATGCCGCGCATCGCGGCTGCCGCGGTTCTGGTGTCGACGCTCGCGCTCGCGGGCTGCGCGGCCCCCGCGGCGGACACAGCCACACCGAGTGCGACTCCGGATGCCGCGGGCACGGCCCTCGACGCGGACGCGCTCGTCGCGACGTTCGAGGAGACGGCAGAGGAGATGCTCGTCCCCGGAGCCGTCATGCTCATCCGCACTCCCGACGAGGAGATCACCTCTGCGTACGGGGTGACGGAATGGAACGGCACGACGCCCGTCACGCTGGACGACCACATCCGAATTGGCTCGAACACCAAGACATGGACGGGCACGGTCATTCTGCAGCTCGTCGAGGAGGGGAAGATCGCCCTCGACGATCCCGTGTCGATGTATCGACCCGATGTGCCCAACGGCGACAACATCACGATCGCCCAGCTGCTCAACATGCGCAGCGGTCTGCACAACTACACGACGACGCTCGAACTCAACACGGCGCTGGATGAGACGCCCGATCGCGTCTGGGATCCGGAAGAGCTCGTCGCGATGGGACTCGCCGAGCCCGTGTACTTCGCACCCGGCGAGGGCTACGAGTACTCGAACACCAACACGGTGCTGCTCGGGTTGATCGCCGAAGACATCGAGGGAAAGCCGATGGACGAGATCGTCCAGGAGCGCCTGATCGAGCCGCTCGGACTCACCGAGACGTCGTACCCCGTCGCGACCGATACGTCGCTCCCGGCGCCGTACCCGCACGGCTACATGTTCTCGAACAACGTCGACACGATGACCGAGCCCTCCCTCTCCGAGGAAGACCTCGCGAAGGCCGCAGCGGGCGAGCTGCTGCCCACGGACCACACGAACGCCAACCCGTCGTGGACATCGGCTGCCGGTGCCGGAATCTCGACGGCATCCGATCTTGCGACCTGGGTGGAGGCACTCGGCGGTGGAGGACTGCTGAGCGACGAGATGCAGCAGGCGCGACTCGACAGCGTCGAGCCGAACGGACAGGGCGGCGACTACGGCTGGGGCCTCGCGCGGATGGGCACGTTCTACGGCCACATCGGTTCGCTTCCGGGCTACAACTCCTTCATGGGCTACGACCCCGAGACCGAGATGACCGTCGTCGTCTGGACGACGCTCGCTCCGGCCGCCGATGGCCGACCGCCGGCACCCATCATCGCCAAGGGCCTGATCGACCTCATGTACGGCGACTGACGGAGATCGCCACGAGCAGGGCCCGGCGCGGGTGAACGGCGCCGGGCCCTCTCAGCGCGCGGTGTCTCAGCGTGGCGACGGCACGGCCGCCTGCAGATACCGGATGACAGCGAGAACACGGCGGTGGTCGTCGGCATCCACCGGCAGACCGAGCGCGTCGTAGATGTTCGACGTGTGCTGAACGACCGCCTTCTCGGTCAGCACGAGCTGAGCGGCGATCGCCGCGTTGCTGCGCCCCTCGGCCATGAGACCCAGCACCTCGATCTGGCGGGGCGTGAGGCGGCCCACGGGAGAGTCGCCACGGCTCGCCCGCGCGACGAGCACCGACACGACCTCGGGGTCGAGGGCCGTCCCTCCCGCAGCGACGCGACGGATGTCGGTCGTGAACGTGCGCACATCGGCGATCCGCTGCTTGAGGAGATACCCGAATCCGCCTCCGCCGTCGAGGAGTTCGACGGCGTACCTCCGCTGCACATGCTGCGAGACGACGACGACGCCGATATCGGGACGCGAGCGTCGGATGCGGATGGCCGCCGCGAGACCCTCGTCGGTGTAGCTCGGTGGCATCCGAATGTCGGTGACCACGAGATCGGGAGAATGCCGCTGCACCTCGCGTTCGAGCTGAACGGCGTCGGTCACGCTCGCGAGCACCTGGAACCCGTCACTGGCCAGGACATGCGCGATCCCCTCACGCAGCAGCACTTCGTCTTCGCCGATCACGACCCGCATGGCAACTCCACTCTCACACTCGTGCCCCGACCGCTGTCGGAGCGGATGTCGATCGAGCCGCGCAGAGCATCGACCCGGTCGGCGAGACCTCTCAGGCCCGTCCCCGACTCCATCCGGGCGCCCCCGACGCCGTCGTCTTCGACCTCGAGGACGAGGCGATCGCTCCCCTGCGTGACGCGCACCTGCACGGCGGATGCCCGCGCATGCTTGACGACATTGGAGAGGGCCTCGGCAAGGATGAAGTAGGCAGTGTGCGCTGTCGACGTCGCGATCGCCGACTCCTCGACCTGCGCGTGGAATGTCGCGGTGATCGGCAGACGGTCCACGAGATCCTCCGTCGCGGCGATGAAGCCCTGCTCGAGCAGGGCGGCCGGCAGGACGTCGTGCACGAGCCGCCGCAGATCGGCCGCCGCGACGTCGATGCCGCGACGGAGGTTCTCGGCGGGAGCGACGGTACTCGCCTCGGCGGGCAGGTTCGCGATGTTCTGCGCCTCTATCGCCAGCAGCACGAGCTGCATCTGGAGGCCGTCGTGGAGATCCCGTGCGATGCGGAAGCGCTCGCGGTCCGCCGCTTCGACGATTCGCACGCGGGAGAGGAGCAGAGCCTCATTGGTCCTGAGCAGCTGGGCGGTCACACGTTCTCGATCCATCGCGATCGCGAGAACCCCCGCCGCGCGGCGCACCGGCCACGGCTCGGCGATCATCCGCGCGTCGTAGTCGATCGCCCCCACGAGGTCGTCGTCGACCCGCACGTGCAGCCACCCGCGTGCAGGGTCCGACCGGACATCGGTCACCTCGAGGCCGTTCTCATCGACGAAGCGATTCGCCCCGGCATCCCAATAGGCGACGCGCAGCGTGCTGTCGCCGAGGGTCGTCGCAAGAGCCCGAGCAACCGCGGGACGGCTGGCTCCGCGGAGCGCGAGCCACTCGCTCAGTGCTTCGAGAGGTGTCGTTCGGGTGAAGCCGCCCAGGAGGACGCCGATCAGGAAGGCGATCGGGATGCCCGCGAGCAGCACTCCCTGCAGCCAGAGGATGAGGATCGGGTCGACACCCAGCGGGAAGAGGACGTTCGCGATCGTCGGCAGAGCCAGCGCCGCGAGGGCACCGTAGGTGAAGAGGGGCAGGAGGATGCGCCGGTGCGCGGCATCCGCCCTCAGGAGCCGCCGCACGAGCACGATCGCCGTCATGATCATGACCGCGAGGCCCAGGGAGCTCTGGGCGAAGGACAGCAGCTCGAACGCGTCTGTTCCCGTGGCGAGCGCTCGCGCCGTGTCGAACCCGATGGAGGTGACGTAGCCGAGGATGACGGCCAAGATCGACAGTCGTCCTCGTACGCGCCCCGAGGGGAACGCGAGGAGAAGGTGCACCGTCACGGACAGCGGGCTGCTCGCGAAGACCGCGTTGATGACGTTGAAGAACGGGGTGTCCAAAGCGCCCGTGCTCACGAGCAGGATCGAGAGCCCACCGATCAGGAGCAGGCCGCCGATCCCGTTCGTCGGTCTCCGCCACCACGCGCACACTCCCGCCGCGACCCATACCCAGAAGAGCGCGACGAACTGCACGAGGGGAACGAGGTTCTCGGTCACCGCCGCACCCACCGAAATCACGATGGCGCCGGCGACTCCGGAGAGGACGCAGATGAAGATCAGTGCGAACTCGAGGGACCCCACGCGGCCACCCTGCAAGCGCCGCGGACTCGGATCGCTGAGCGGGAAGACGGACGTCTGCGATGTCACGGTTCAGTATGCCTGCTGGATGAGGGCGGCGACCTTGCCGACGTCGTCGTTCGCTTCGAAGACACCCTCGAGACCGGGATAGAAGCCCTGATTGACGATGATCGTGAACGCCAGGTGGCGACCGCCGGCGGTGTCCATGACTCCCCCGAGCGTCTTGGTGCTCAGTCGAAGCCGGTCGTTGAACGTGTCGCTCCCCGCGAGCGTGCCGGTCTTCGCGAAGACCTTGCCGGCGGCGGGACTGTCCGTCTGGACGTCGGCGAGCGAGCCGTCCACCCCCAGGATGGGCATCGTGTCACGCCACCCGTCCGCGTCGGGCCGCTCGGCCATGAGGGATTGGATCTGCACGGCATTGGCGGGAGTGATGAGGTTGCCCTCGAGTCCGGACCCGTCGACGAGCGATGCCCCGAGGGTGTCGAGTCCCTCGTCTGCCCAGATCTTCTGAGAGATCCGCATGCCCTTGTTGCAGTCCGTCTCGCCGGCGTCGGCAGCCAACCGGCAGATGAGCGTCTGGGCGCCGCGGTTGTAGCTGATCTTCATGACGTAGGTGACCTCCTCGGAGAGAGGCAGGGATTCGAGCTCGGCGACGGCGGGAAGCGCCTCGACCGCCGCAACGGCGGGGAGCCGATCGGCCGCGTTGGGCGTGACGGGGTCGGCCGTGACGGTCACTCCCGTGCGGGCGAGCGCCTCGATGAAGGCGGTGCGGGCGAAGCTCGCCGTGTCGTCGACCTCCCACACCTTGAGCGCCGGATCGGCATCGGCGTTGACCGTGCCGGAGATGACGATCGTGAACGGATCGTCGGAAGAGATCTCGGGGTTTCCCAGCTTGGCCTCTTCGTCCGGGCCGATGGTGCGCACCCGATTGTCGAGCTTCCACGGCGAGACGGCGGGGGTGAGCTCTGCCGTCGCGCTCTCCCCCTCGGCACTTGGTGTGACCAGGATGTCGAGAAGGTTCTGGTTGATGATCGTCGGAGTGACAGGCTTCCCCGCGAGCGTGCCCGTGAAGAGCCGGTCGTCGATCACGACGTCACCGTCGACCATCGTGATGCCGGCAGCTCGCACCTGGGCGGCGAGATCGTCCAGCCCCGTGAGCGGGTCTTGCGGTGTCAGGGTCGCACCGGGAAGCGGATTCGCGTCGTTGTGGTCGAGGTTCGCGAAGTCGACGGTGCCGTCATCCTTCGTTCGACCACCCATCGTCAGGTCGCCCTGACCGACGAGCACGAGATCGCCGGTCAAGACGCCATTCTCGACGGACCCCGATTGCTTCACGGGCGTCGTGACGGTGTGGTCCGGCCCCCATTTCACCCACGCGGCGCCCGCGCTGTAGGTCTTGACGAACGAGCCGGGCTCCGCCATCTTGTCGCCGTCGAGATCGATGAGAACCTCGCCGGTGTCGAGGTCTTCGACGGAGATGAGCCACCGCCCCGAGGCGTACTGATCCTGGTTCATCACCTCGAGCGCCTCGTCGGGAAGACCGGGGATCCCCGTCACCTCGGACTCGTCGTCCGAGGTGACGGTGCAGCCGACGGTCAGCGCCGCAACGGCGATGATCGCCAGGACGGCAGCTTTGCGTGACACTCTCATCGGACTCATCGGCCCTCTCCTGTCGCGAGAACCTCGGCGAGCGCCCGGAAAGCCGTGTCGGCGGGATGCACGTCGGGCAGGTCTGATTCGTTCATGTAGACGACGATGCTGACGCCCGTGTCGATGTTGTGGAAGGTCGCAGCCGTGAAGCCGACACCTTCGCCGTTGTGCCCCCACCATCCGTTCGTTTCGCCCATGCCGACGGCATAGCGGTCGTAGGGCGGTTTGGGGATCGGGTGTCCGATGCGTCGCAGTTCCTGCGTCTCAGGCTCCAGCAGAGCGCCGGTCGCGAGGACTTCGGCCCATACTCGGCCGTCTTCGAGCGTCGAGAACAGCGAGCCCGCGGCACCGAGGATCGAGGCGTTCTCGACCCGCGGCTCCAGGGCGCCGTCGACCGCGACGTATCCGACGGGATGCGGCTCGGCCCAGTCGGTGACATCCGTGATGTAGGTGGTTCGGCTCTGCCCGAGGGGAGTCAGGATGCGCTCCTGGAGCGCCTCGGCGTAGGACTGACCCGTGACCTCCTCGATCACCGCCCCGAGCAGGTTCGTGTTCGAGTTCGTATAGAGATACTGGCTGCCGGGCGCGAACTGTGCGGGCTTGCCGAGCACGAAGGCGTTCAACTCGTCGAGTGTGTAGATCTTCGTCGGGTCGACCGCGTAGTCCTCGATGAACTCATCGCCGACGTACTCTGCGTTGCCGCTGGACATGTTCGCCAGCTGGAGGAGGGTGATCTGATCACCGTCGGTGACCCCGTCGACGTACTGGTCGAGCGTATCGTCGAGACTCAGCGCGCCTTCGTCGGCCAACGTCAGGAGGAGCGTGACGGTGTACGACTTCGTGATGCTGCGGATCGGCCAGACCATATCGGTCGTCACGGCGAGGTCGTCCTCGATGTTCGCCAGGCCAGCGGCCGTCGTCCACGACCCCTCGCCGGGAATCCAGACTCCGGCCGCAGCGCCCGGCACGTCGTACTCGGTCATGACCTGTTCGAGGGCGTCCTGGAGCCGGGCTTGGAGGTCGGCGGAGAGCTCACCCTCCGGGGCGGCCGGACGGATGGCGGAGGCTGAGGGCGCGGAGCTGCTCTCCTGTCCGGCGCCCCCCGTCGCACCGCTCGCACACCCCGCGATCACCAGGACCGAGAGGGCGAGGGCGGTTATCGCCGAGAGTCGCGACATTCGCGCGACGGCATTCTGGGTCATGATCTCCTCTTCCCCGGGGGGACGGCGCAGCCAGAAGGCCCGCACTGAGAACACACTCGTGGATGACAGGAGGTCGCGACAAGCGACCTGGGTCCCGTCTTCGGGTCCGTCAGGGTGCCGGCGGTGACTGAGGTCGGCGCTGCTCGGGGCGCTGTCCATCACCTCGGGGCGCGAATAGTGCGCCCCGAACGACGGATTGCGCCCCGAGTCGCCCGGGAGGGCGGAGCGGCGAACCGCCGCGCAGGCGGGCACACTTGAGGGCATGGATGCAGCGGACGTACGCGCGGCCGAGGAGGAGCTCCTCACATCCGCCACCCGCCACGACGCGGAGCGGTTGGCGGAGTTGCTGCATCCCGACTTCGAGGAGGTCGGACGGTCTGGCCGACGCTGGAACCGCGCGGACATCATCGCGGCGCTCCTGCAGGAGAGCGACCGCCCCACGCCCCGCACCGACGAGTGGGACGTGCAGGGCATCGCGCCGGACGTGGTGCTCGCGACGTTCCGCGTCGAGGGCCGCGAACGCGCCAGTTGGCACGCGTCGATATGGGTCCTCTTCGAGGGGAAGCCTCGACTCCGCTACCACCAGGGGACTTTCGTCGCCGACGCGTGACACGGAAGAAGCCGGGACGGATGCCACGCACCCGCCCCGACTCCTTCGTCATCCCTCGTCTGACCTCGCCCTGCGCCGGAGTGCCCCGGCGATCACGACGCTGACACCGACGGCCAGCGCCGCGCCACCGGCCACGGGCACCCAGAGGGGCACGTCTCCGCCTCCCGTCGCAGCGAGGGGCAGCCCCGCGACCCGAGCGGTCTCGGTGTCGTCGCCGCACTCTCCCTTGGAGATCGTCCGCCCGCTCTCATCGACGAGGTGCTCGATGAACCCGATCGACCCGCCCCGCGCCGAGGCGGGCACCACGAGCGGCTCACTCTCCTCGACGAGTGGCTGGTCGTCGGGGTACAGGCCGCCCTCGAGCGTCCCGTGCGTCGACTCGACCGTTCCGATGAGCGTCGTGTCGTCGCAGACCGGTGTGCTGCCTTGCCAGGCAAAGACGTGGTACTCGTGGCGTCCTCCTTCGGGCACCCAACCACGCGTTTCGGACGTATCCCAGATCGTGTCTCCGACCTCGACCTTCGCTGCCGAGCCGGCGGTGCGGATCTGCGTCGTGACGTCGACGGTGAACGTCGTCTCCTGGAGGATGCCGCACTGCCCGCGCGCGATGAGCTCTGGTTCCTCACCGTCGACGGGAACCGACCAGAGCGACTCGACCCACAGTGTCTTCGCGTACGTCGACGTCGTCATCTCCGGACCCGGGTATTCGCCGGGCTGCGTGATCGTCTGGCCGGTGTCGGCGTCGGAGAACACGAGGTTCTCCTCGACGCAGACATCCGCGAGATCCTCCGGCGCCTCCGTGGGCACGTCGAAGGCTTCGAACGTCACGACCGCCCCGTTCGCGGGAAGAGTGCCGCCGACGATGGCCGTATCCGATGCCGTGTCATCCGGAACCGTCCCCGCCTGCGCCTTCGTCGAGATCTCGGGCTGCAGAATCTCCTGCGTCTGAGTCGGGTCGACGTACTGCTCGAACTCTTCCCTCACCCAGTCGGCGGTCTCGGCGGGCTGGTCGGCGCGCTGAAGCGACCATCGCCACGTCATGTAGCCCGCGCCCGACGCGACTGCGATGGGAGGATCGTCGATCTCGTAGGCGCCCGGGGCGTCGACCTCGAGGTATCGGGTCGCGACCACGCGGGCACCGGGCGGCAGAACATCGGAGGGCGCGGGGGCCGATCCATCTTCCTTCGCCGGCACATAGAGGTAGTCGCCGCGCAGCGTCACGCCGATGGGCGCACCCTCGCGCTCCAACCACACGCCGCGGTTCTCCACGATGACCGTGTCGGTGGACGGCCCGCTCAACGGGACCGTGCTCGATCCGATCTGCGAGGACAGGTCGAGGTCCATGGGCACGACCGTCGTCTCGTCCGCCATGCCGAATCCATGCCGCCACGCGTAGTCGTCGGCGATGAAAGCGCGTGTCGGAGCGGGAGTCGCCTCAGCGTCGTAGGTCGCAACGAAGGTGTAGATACCGCCAGGGACGAGACCCGCGAACTCTGCCACGGCACTCGCGGCAGGACCCTCAGGCCCCGACAGCACCGCGACCGTCGCGACCTCGGGAGCTCCGGGCGGCGGGTCGTCCGACAGTGCCGGTGCCGCGGCCAACGGTCCGTAGGCAGTGACCTCGAAGGCCACCTCGAATGCCGTGCCGTCGCTCTTCGTGGGCCAGCGGTTGTCGAGTCCTCCCGCGTCGGGCGCGGTCGCGAAAGTCAGGGTGTCGACGAGCTTTCCGTCGGGAGTGATCCGGCCGGTGAGCGTCGTGACGACCGGCTGGAAGGTGACCGAGCGATCCGCCGCGTCTTCTCCGGCGATGGCGAATCCTCCGCCGGCGCGCTCACCGGGTCCCGCGACCCCCTGCTGCCCCGATGTGCGCCACACCCGCACGTTGCCCGCGAACCCCGACGTCACGTCGGCGCGTCCCGTGGCCGAGATCCGGTACCCGGACCCGTCGTCGCTCGGCGGCACACCGCGAACGCGCACATTCTGCCCGTCACGGAGACCCGCCATCGACGAGGTGCCCGTGTCGACGAAGACCCCGTTCACTAGGTCGACGCTCGCGATCGCCGACGCGGGCGACAGCCGCACGGTCGCCGTGCCGTCGTAGTTGTTCGCAGGGTCGATCGAGAAGCTGACCGAACCCGTGCCCGCTCCCGCCGCACCCGCGGTCGTTCCCTCGGTGGCGCTCAGGATCTCCTGAGCACGCGACTGGATCGCGGAAACCGTCGCCGAGCCCACGGTCCTGACGAGCTTCCAGTTGATGAAGCCGTTGAGGTCGCGCGAGCCGTTCCACCCCGATGACCGATACATGGCTTCGGGGTTCGCGAGGTGCTTGACCACGAAGGACACCGCGGAAGCCTGCACGTTGTCCCACGACTGCCCGTACTCGGTCACGACGCGGTTGATCCGGGCGAGGGTGTCACCGGTCACGGTGTTCGATCCGAAGGGTGTCGTGGAGGTCAGCGCGCCCTGCACCCCGCCATCCGTCGTCGAACCCGTCGGATTCGAATGGCCCGGCTCGAAGCAATACGCGATGGAGCCGTCGGGGGCGACGACGCCGCCTTCCCAGCCGATCGAACTCGAGGGCCACGTGCCGAACCCGGGCCCTTGCGCGGCCGCGTTCGCGGCTGAGACGCCGGCGATCCCGCTCACGGACAACGCCGCAGCCGTGACGACTGCCGCCACGGCTCGGCGCCAGCGGCCCGCGAGCATCCGACGCCTGCGCCGATGCCTCACGTGCCTCGCGCCGGGTCTTCTCAGTAGGCTCTCCTCAGTTCCATGCCTGGGCATGCGGTACCTCTCTCAGGTCTCATCTCTTGCGTGGGACGAGGTCGAGGCTGGGGGCTGCCACCCCTGGCCTCGACCGCACGATCGCAGCACGACGTCACGCGCTGCGCTGAGCAGGCGTCGGCGCGTCAACTCCGCGCGGTCCGCCCGCCGGTCAGCGTATTGAGCGACATGCGGGTCGAAGGACCGGGGGCGAGAAGCTGTGGATGACTCACGGTTATCCACAGTGCGCGTGGGGCTCGATGGCCCCAACGGCGACCCGCTTCGAAGGGAACCTCAGCACTCGCTCAAGAGTCGCTCAAATGGTTGTCCGCCGGATGGGGGACACGCTAGCTTTTTCTCAGGGCCCAGTTCGATGCGCTGGGGGATCTTGGCGGATCCGCAGAGACAGGCCCTGCTGGGGAGGACTGGGGGCCTGGGGGTCGCAGAACTTCCCGCCATTCTGGCGGGCGTCCCGGTCGAGCAGTTGGCGCTGCTCGACCGGGACGACCTGAGCCATGCCCGGGTGCCGGACGCCCGCTGGGGACGGACTCGATGCTGGGGACATCTCTGCGGCACTACCTCTGAGAGCGATGGCCTGGGATCAGGCTCGCATGAGGGCGGCGCCGCTGTCCACCCGAAACAGTCGTCCGGGCCCCTGACCGCGGCGGCGGGGAACGCTCGCGATCAGGGGCCGTGACCCGCGGCGCGCGCAAAAAAGCCGGATCCGACGCCCCAGAAGTCGGGTCACCTCGACTCTAGGTCGTCGGACACCCACGCGATAGGGCCGAACCGCGTGTCTCGGCCGACCGTCAGCCGGCGAAAGTCACGTCGACGCGGATCTCCGCCGCGAGTCGCTCGAGCTCCGTGGAGACGGCGTCGAGATCGACGGATGCCGTGACCCTCGCCACGACGGATGCTTCGAACAGGCGCCCGCCCGACATCGCCGCGTCACGCGTCTCCGTCGTCATGCGGTCGATCGACAGCCCGTGCTCCCGCAGGACTCCCGTGATCTCTCGGACGATGCCCGGATGGTCGTTGCCGATCACCTCGAGGACGACCCGCTGTACCGCGTCGTCAGGGCCCGTCTCGGCCGCATGATGGACGGCGACGGTCAGAATTCCCTCAAGCACGTCGAGCGCCGATCGCAGCTCGTCGGCACGGTCTGCGGGGGCGAACACCTCGACGATCCCCGCGAATGCGCCCGACAGCTCGGCCAGCTCGCTTCGTTCCCAGTTGCCGCCATGGTGGGCGATGATGTCGGCCACTTCTGCGACGAGGCCCGCTCGGTCTGCCCCGACGATCGTGAGGACGAGTGTCGTCATGGGCGCCAGCGTAGCGGCCCGCGCCGACACGCGACACGGGACGACATCACGACATCTCGGCGAGCATCTCGTTCATACGGATGATCTCGATGTTCTGATCCGCCTCGATCTCGCGCGCGATCGTGTCGATGGGCGTTTCATTCCCGCCCCCCTCGGCGTAGAGCGTCGTCACCATCGACACGGCTCCCGTGTGGTGCTTGATCATGTACTCGAGGAACAGCCGGTCGAAGTCGTCGCCGCGCGCGGCCTCGAGGTCGGCGAGCTCGGCGTCGGTGAGCAGACCCGGCATGCTCATGTTGTGCTCGCCGTGGGCCTGATCGGGGTCGCGCACGGGCTCACCCCGCTCTTGCAGCCACCGCTCCATGTACTCCATCTCCTGCTCCTGCCCGATCGACATGCGCTCGGCGAGCAACTGGACGCTCTCGTTGTCGGTGCGCTCATCGACGTACCCCGTCATGACGATCGCCTGCGAGTGGTGATGGAGCATGTCGCGGATGAAGTCCACGTCCTGCTGGACGTAGGGCGGAGCGGTCAGTTGGGCCGCCTCCTCCGGGGACAGGGTGCGGTTGGGCTCGCCCGGTCCACCTAGCTGCACGACGGGCGCAGTGGGAAGGACGGGCTGCTCCGGAGCGCCGGTGCAGCCGGCGAGGCTGATCGCGAGCAGTGCAGCGGCCCCCAGAGCCGCAAGCTTCGTCGCTGTCGACATGGGTGGAACCTCTCGGGTGTGGTCGGTCCATCTTGCGCGATACCTAGACGTTTCGCGGCATCCGAAACATAAGCGTTACAGGCAGGGGACTAGCAAATTTTCAGGGAACGTATAGATTCCTCACCATACAACTGCATATTTCCGTTGTAAGCGAAGTGCTCCGACCAGCTTCTCGAAGTTCAGCCGAATGCACTTCAACCTTCACTAGATCCTGACAAATCGCTGATGAGCAACAGAAATCAGAACCAAGAAGGGCATACCTCTATGTACACCCGATCACCTGAGCGCGCGCGCTGGAAGACGCGCGCGTTCGCCGCCGTAGGGGCCATCGCCCTCGGCGTCTCGATGGTCTCCGCCACTTCCATGGCAGCGAGCGCGGACACGGTCGACGTCGACCCCCGCGTCGGGCTGTCGGCCGGCGTCTTCGACGCAGGCCAGGCTGCGAAGAACATCGAGCTGATGTCGACGACGCCCAAGTCCGAGGCATTCAACAACTACAACTCCGACCTCGCCTTCACGGGCAACTACGCCATCTCGGGCAACTACAACGGATTCCAGGTCTACGACATCAGCAACTCGGCAGCGCCGGAGCTGAAGGGAACATTCGTGTGTCCGGGTGGACAGGGCGACGTCTCCGTCTACGGCAACCTGCTGTTCATGTCGGTCGAGTCCTCCCCCGGACGCCTTGACTGTGCCTCGTCGCCGGCCGCTGCTGCCACCGACCCGCAGAACTTCCGCGGTGTGCGCATCTTCGACATCAGCAACATCCTCGCTCCCGTGCAGGTGACGGGCGTCCAGACGTGCCGCGGTTCGCACACGCACACCGTCGTCGAGGACGCTGACGACCCCGACAACGTGTACATCTACGTCTCGGGCACTTCGGGCGTGCGTACCACGACGACGAACGTCCCCGGCGGCTGCACCGACCGCAGCGGCAACACCGTGGCATCGCAGCTCGACGAGAACGGCAACCCGGTCCTCGGATCGCGCTTCCTCGTCGAGGTCATCAAGGTTCCGCTCGCCAACCCGGCAGCTGCCGAGGTCGTCAACAAGGCTCGCCTCTTCACGGATGCCGCGACCGGCAGCCCCGCGGGTCTCTGGCCTGGCGGCAGCCACGGTGAGGGCCTCCAGTCGACGTCGGCCACCGACGCGTGCCACGACATCACCGCCTACCCCGAGATCGGTCTCGCGGCCGGTGCGTGTGAGGGCAACGGTGTCCTGATCGACATCAGCAACCCCGCCGACCCCAAGCGCATCGACGCGGTCACCGACCCGCGCTTCGCGTACTGGCACTCGGCCACGTTCTCGAACGACGGCACGAAGGTCGTCTTCACCGACGAGTGGGGTGGCGGTTCCGGTGCTCGCTGCCGCGCGACCGACCCGCTGAACTGGGGCGCGAACGCGATCTTCGACATCGTCGACGGCAAGCTGCAGTTCAAGAGCTACTACAAGATGCCCGCGCCGCAGACGGCTCAGGAGAACTGTGTCGCTCACAACGGTTCGCTCGTGCCGGTTCCGGGTCGCGACATCATGGTCCAGGCCTGGTACCAGGGTGGTCTCTCGGTGTTCGACTTCACCGACAGCGCCAACCCGAAGGAGATCGCCTTCTTCGACCGTGGCCCCATGAGCCCGACCGCGCTCGTCCTCTCGGGCTACTGGTCGACGTACTGGTACAACGGCGCGATCTTCGGTAACGAGATCGGTCGCGGCTTCGACAGCCTCGCACTGCAGCCGAGCGAGTTCCTGACGGCGAACGAGATCGCAGCCGCCGAGGAAGTGACGGCCGAGTACACGAACGTTCAGGGTCAGGCCCACTTCGAGCACGAGCCGAGCTTCGCTCTGGCGAAGGCTCTCGTGGACCAGGCCGAGCGTGCCGGCACGCTGACCGGTGACGCGCTCGCCGAGACGCGTCTGCAGATCGCCCTCGCAGAGGAGCTGTCCGCCGACCCGCTCAACGAGCCGGCCACCCTCGCCGCCCTCGCGAAGGCCGCCGAAGCAGCAGGCGAAGGCACCGACGCGTCCAACGCGCTCATCGCCCTCGCCGGCAAGCTGTCCGGTGGTTCGATCCCCGTCGAGGCGACAGTGCCCCAGGCTCCGGACGGATCGCTGGCCCTCACGGTCGCCGACTTCGGTGACGGCGTCTCGCTGTCGCAGGCCGAGAACGCGGGAGACCGGTTCGTGTTCGAGGGCGAACTGCCCGACCTCACGGTCACCGACTCGCGCAACGCCCGCCAGGCCGGCGACGGCGGCTGGGCAGTCGCGGGCCGCTCGACGGACCTCACGTCCATCGAAGGTGCCGTCTCGGCCGCCAACCTCGGTTGGTCGCCCGTCGTCAAGACCCCGCGCGCGGGCCTTGCCGCCGGTCCTGAGTCGGTCGTCGAGCTCGACGGAGGAACGGGTCTCTCGCTGACCTCGCGCCTCGCCGATGCGACCACCGACGGCCGTATGGGTTCGGCGACGCTGGGTGCGGGCCTCTTCCTGCACCTGCCCGTCAACACCGACCCGGGCACCTACTCCGGCGCCCTGACGGTGTCGCTGTTCCCCGTCGACTGACAACAGTTCGACAACAAGGCGCGGCCGGCCGGTACCCACCGGTCGGCCGCGCCCCCTTTTGTTTGACAGGATGAATTTCATGGGTCATCGACGCGCGCTCTCCCCCCTCGCCGTCCTCGCCGCTGCCGCGCTCCTCGCCGGCCCCGCGGCCACCGCGTACGCAACACCGGCCGTTCCTGCGCCGACGGTCGTCTTCGCCGGCGCTCCCGCCGACGAGGAGACTCCGACTCCCGCCCCCACCGATTCGACGACGTGGGCGATCGCACCCGGCGGAGCGGACGGTCCCGACGGTCGCGTGTCCCTGCGTCACCGTTTGGATCCGGGCGCGACGGTGGCCGACCAGGTCGTCGTCACCAACTTCTCCGCACGTCCCGCGCTGTTCCGCATCTACGCGAGCGACGGCGTCGTCACCGACGACGGCAACTTTGACCTCATCCCGGCGGAAGAGGCCCCCACCGACGGCGGGTCATGGATTACGCTCGGGCCGCTCGCCGACCTCACCCCCGAGGAGTCGGGTGGATACCAGGTGGAGATCCCCGCGGGCGGGACGCTCACGGTCCCCGTCCAGATATCCGTGCCCGCCGATGCCTCGCCCGGCGACCACCCCGCGGGGATCGTCGCGGAGCTGCTGCAGGCCGGCGACTCCCCCGTGCAGTTCACGACGCGCGTCGGCGTGCGCGCGCACCTCCGCGTCACCGGCGAGGTCGTCGCGAACGTCACCCCGGAGAACTTCACCACGACGTTCCACCCGAACTGGAACCCCTTCGCGCCGGGAACCCTCGAGGTCACCTACGACCTCGCCAACAACGGCAATGTCCGCCTCGGTGCGACGACGTCAACGGATGTCACCGCGCTCTTCGACATCGCGCTCGCCGGCGCCACCGGCGAGGCCCGCGAGATCCTCCCCCGTCAGTCCACGAGCGTGACCGAGACCTTCACGGTCTGGCCGGTCTTCATGACCTTCGGAGAGGTCACGGCCACTCCGACCATCGTGGGCAGCGACGACCCCGTGACGACCGAGCTGACGCCCACGACGACGTCGTTCACCGCATGGACGATCCCGTGGTCGCAGCTCGTCATCCTGGTCATCCTCGCCGCGCTCATCACCTTCATCGTGTGGTCGCGCAAGCGTTCCGAGAGCCGCACGCAGGCGAAGATCGACGCGGCCGTCGCCGCTGCCACGGCCGCGAGCGTCGTGGGCGCAGGAGCGGCATCGACAACGGATGCCGGTACGACTGCCGCCTCTGCGGCGTCGGTCGCCGGTGCCGAAGCGGCCGTCGCTGCCGAGGAGGCCGCCGCGACCCGCGACGCCGTCGCTGCCCAGGAACCCCCGCAGGCGGAGGAGCCCGCGGCATCCGAAGAGCCCGCGCAGGCGGAGGAACCCGTGGCATCCGAGGAGCCCAACCGCTCGTAGGGCGCGTCGCCCGACACCGGGGGCGCACTCTATCCCGCCGGGGCGCACTTTCCGCGCCCCGGCGGGATGCCACGCGCCCCAAGCGGGGAGTGGGGACGTCGTGCCCGCCCCAGAACGTCAGCACGGCCCAAGCCGGGCGGCCGACACTCCAGGCTCCTCGTCCCGCAGAGGCGCACTCCGTCCCCGGGGCGCACCCCATCCCGCCGGGGCGCACAAGCCGCGCCCAGGCACGACGGCACCCGCCCCAAGCGGGGAGTAGGGGGCGTCGTGCCCGCCCCAGAACGACAATCGACGCCTCAGCCCGACAGCACTCGCCCAAAGCCGGTGACCGCCGTCTCGGCATCCGGGGCGCACTCCGTCCCCCGGGGCGCACAAAGCACGCCCCCGCAGGGCGACACACGCCCCGACAGCGCAACACGCGCCCCAAGCTGGCGGCCCCGCGCCCAACGCGACAGCACTCGCCCCAAACCGGGCGACCTACTCCTCGGCATCCGGGGCGCACTCCGTCTTGCCGGGGCGCACAAAGCACGCCCCGACAGCGCAACACGCGCCCCACACCGGCGGCCCCGCGCCCCGGCAGGGCAACACGCGCCCCATGCCGGCAACACGCGCCCCATCCCGGCAACACGCGCCCCACGCCGGCGGCCCCGCTACCGGGTCCTCCCGCGCCCCGAACCGGAGTTCGGGGTCAGCGCATGGCGGCGAGCATCTCCTGCATGCGGGAGATCTCGATGTTCTGATCGGCGTGGATGTGTCCGGCCATGATGTCGAGCTCGGTGTCCTGACCGCCACCCGCCGCGTACAGCTCGTTGACCATCGTGATCGCACCCTGGTGGTGCTTCATCATCGAGGTGAGGAAGAGCTTGTCGAACGCGGCACCGCTCGCGGCCTCGAGTGCCGCGAGCTCGTCGTCGCTCAGCAGTCCCGGCATGTCAGCATTGTGCTCGCCGTGCTGGCTGTCGGGGTCGCGCACGGGCTCGCCGCGTTGCTGCAGCCACGACTCCATGAGGTCCATCTCGGCGGTCTGGCTGAGATCCATGCGCTCGGCGAGAAGCCGGATCTTCTCGTTCGTGGTGCGCTCTTCGACGTATCCCGTCATCACGAGCGCTTGCGAGTGGTGGTGGAGCATGTCGCGCATGAAGGCGACGTCTGCCTCTACATAGGGCGCGTCGGTCATCGCGGCCGCCTCTTCGGGCGAGAGCGTGCGGTTGGGCTCTCCGGGGGCGCCGGGCTGGATGACGGGAACCGTGGGAAGCGGAGCGGATGCTTCGGGCTCGCTCGTGCACGCCGTCAGCCCCAGGGCCATCGCCGCTGCGACGCTCGCGATCAAAAGCCGGACGTGCCGGGCAGGTTTCGCCATGGTGGTGCCTCTCGGGTGGGTCTCCCGCGGTCCATCATGCGCGAAACCACCGATTAAGTGTGCTCGGAAACGTAGATTTAACGCCCCTGTAGCGCTGGTTCTCAGCAAACCTATAGATTCCACTACATACAACTCAATATCCGTGAAGTATGCGATGTGTGGAATCGGTCGATCAACCCTCAACCATTCTGCGCTTCGCCCATAGAAACAACCTGACACATCGATGATGACGTAACGAGAAGGGCACAACCCTATGAGTACACTCACCACCCCGAGATCGCGGTGGAGGACGCGCACGCTTGCAGCCGCAGGCGCCGTCTTCCTCGGGATCTCGATGATGTCGGCGACAACCGCCGTCGCCGACCCGATGCCCACCGATCCACGCGAGGGCCTGTCCGCTGGTCTCTACGACGCCGGAGTCGCAGCCAGCGGTGTCGAGCACCTCGCCACGCTGCAGAAGACCGCGGGCCTCAGCACGAACTCGGACATCGCGTTCAAGGACGACATGGCCATCGTGGGCAACTACAACGGCATCCAGTTCTACGACGTCTCGAACCCGAGCGCCCCCGAGCTGGTCAGCATCCTGAACTGTCCGGGTAGCCAGAACGACGTCTCCGTCGTCGGCAACCTCCTCTTCATGTCGGTCGAGTCGACAGCCGCTCGCTTGGACTGCGTGCCCGGCTCATCGGCGCCCGTCTTCCGCGGCGTCCGCGTCTTCGACATCAGCAACGTGACGAACCCCGTCCAGGTCGCCGCCGTGCAGACCTGCCGTGGCTCGCACACGCACACGGTGCTGCAGGACCCGGATGACACCGAGAACATCTACATCTACGTCTCGGGCACGGCGGGCGTCCGCTCGGCCGAGCAGCTCGCCGGATGCAGCAACGAGACCGCCGAGGCAGCGAACCCCTCGCGCTGGCGCATCGAGGTCATCAAGGTTCCCGTCGCGAACCCGGCAGCGGCTGCGGTCGTGACGGAGTCGCGTCTGTTCGCGGATGCCACGACGGGTCGCGTCGACGGTCTCCAGAACGGCCCGACCGCCGAGAGCCCGCGTCACCCGTCGGGGGCGAACTACTCGCCGAGCCCGAACACCAACGCGTGCCACGACATCACGGTGTACCCCGAGATCGGTCTCGCCGCCGGCGCCTGCCAGGGCAACGGCATCCTGATCGACATCAGCGACCCGGCCAACCCGAAGCGGATCGACGCGGTCGCCGACCCGAACTTCTCGTACTGGCACTCGGCGACGTTCAACAACGACGGCACCAAGGTCATCTTCACCGACGAGTGGGGCGGCGGCGGCGGTGCGTACTGCCAGCCGATCCACCAGTCGAACTGGGGAGCCAACGGCATCTTCGACATCGTCGACGGCAAGCTGAAGTTCGCGAGCTACTACAAGATCCCGAACGTCCAGACGAACCGTGAGAACTGTGTCGCTCACAACGGTTCGCTCGTGCCGGTTCCGGGTCGCGACATCATGGTCCAGGCCTGGTATCAGGGCGGCATGTCGGTGTTCGACTTCACCGACAGCGCCAACCCGAAGGAGATCGCCTTCTTCGACCGCGGCCCGATCAGCGCCACGGCCAACGCGAGCGGCGGCTTCTGGTCGACGTACTGGTACAACGGCAACATCTACGGTTCGGAGCTGACGCGCGGGTTCGACTCGTTCAAGCTCACGCCGAGCGCCTTCCTGACCGAGAACGAGCTTGCCGCTGCCGCCGAGGTCTCCTCGACGCAGACGAACGTTCAGGGTCAGGCCCACTTCGAGCACGAGCCGAGCTTCGCTCTGGCGAAGGCTCTCGTGGACCAGGCCGAGCGTGCCGGCACGCTGACCGGTGACGCGCTCGCCGAGACGCGTCTGCAGATCGCCCTCGCAGAGGAGCTGTCCGCCGACCCGCTCAACGAGCCGGCCACCCTCGCCGCCCTCGCGAAGGCCGCCGAAGCAGCAGGCGAAGGCACCGACGCGTCCAACGCGCTCATCGCCCTCGCCGGCAAGCTCTCGGGCGGGTCCATCCCGGTCGAGGCAACCGTCCCGCAGGCTGCGGACGGGTCGCTGGCCCTCACGGTCGCCGACTTCGGTGACGGCGTCTCGCTGTCGCAGGCCGAGAACGCGGGAGACCGGTTCGTGTTCGAAGGTGAACTGCCCGACCTCACGGTCACCGACTCGCGCAACGCCCGCCAGGCCGGCGACGGCGGCTGGGCAGTCGCGGGCCGCTCGACGGACCTCACCTCCGTCGGCGGATCGGTCGAGGCCGCCAACCTCGGTTGGTCGCCCGTCGTCAAGACCCCGCGTGCGGGCCTTGCCGCCGGTCCTGAGTCGGTCGTCGAGCTCGACGGAGGCCAGGGCCTTGCCCGGACGTCGCGCCTCGCTCACGCGACCGCCGACGGTCGTATGGGTTCGGCGACGCTGGGTGCGGGCCTCTTCCTGCACCTGCCCGTCAACACCGACCCGGGCACCTACTCCGGCGCCCTGACGGTGTCGCTGTTCCCCGTCGACTGACAACAGTTCGACAACAAGCCGCGGCCGGCCGGTACCCACCGGCCGGCCGCGGCCACTCTTTGCGCGGTCCTCGTCATGGCGGCATGACGCGCCCTGCCGCGCGCCACCCGCCGGTACTGGTTGAATATGGCCGTGTCGACGTCTCGCTCCGGCAGACGCGCCGCCCGCGCGACCTCACGTCGTCGCCGCCGCAGCGCCGTCATCGCCATCATCGTGTCTGCAACCGTGCTCGTCGGCGGTGCCGCTGCCGCCTTCGCCATGTCGCGGGCGAGCGTACCGACGACGGCATCCGTGGCGGTCGGAGAGACCGCGACACCGGCCCCGGCGACACCATCGCCCACACCGACGCCGCTGACCCCGCAGGAGCAGTTGCTCGCGTCGACCGACGATCCCGCCGCATGCGTCGTGACGTTCGCGGGCGAGGGTGTGACGGATGCGCCCCAGCTGCAGACGCAGGGGACGCTCTACGCGGGACTTCCGATCCCGGCGAGCGACGGCCGGGTCTTCGCCGGCTGGTACACGACCCCGGAGGATGCCGCGGGGTCCGCCATTGCCGGCCGGGTGAACGGCGCCGACATGGTCGCCTGCACCGATCAGCAGATCACGCTCCACGGTGCGTGGAAGACGCCGGAAGAGAACGCGGCGGAGAACGCGCGGATCCCGATCCTCATGTACCACCAGTTCACGGCGAAGCCCGAGGGCGAGGCCGGGTGGCTCCGCGGCAACTATGCGTACATCGGCGACTTCGACGCGCACATGAACCACATCGCGACGACGGGGTTCTACCTGCCGACGTGGGATGAGCTGAGTGCCTTCATCGACGGGCGTCTCTTCCTCCCCACCCACTCCGTCATCGTGACCGACGACGACGCGGACCAGACGTGGTTCGACCTCGCGGTCCCCGTCGTCGACAAGTACAAGGTGCTCTCCACCTCCTTCATGATCACCGCCTACCGCCAGGATCCGGCCCCGTCGCCCTACGTCCTGCGGCGCTCGCACACGCACGACATGCATCAGGCCGGGGCCAACGGCGACGGCCGCATCGTCAACTGGAGCGTTCCCGAGATCGTCGCCGACATGGAGACGTCGGCGGGAGTCCTGGGCGTCAAGGAGGTCATGGCCTACCCGTACGGCCACTACAACGACACGGCCAAGGAGGGCCTGCGCCAAGCGGGCTGGGAGATGGCGCGCACGATCGAGCCGGGCTACGTCACGATCGGCACTGACAAGCTCGCACTACCGACCGTACGAATCAATTACGGAATGGGCCTGCCCGCGCTCATCAATCTGATCGGATGACGGCGGCCCCGCCTGCGCGTTCTGTAACACGCATTTCATCAAACTGATTCACAACCCCTTGCACTGATCCGTGCCCACAAATATAGGCTGGGCACAGATCGAGCGGGAGACCCGAAGCTTCCGCAGACTCAGCCGGGCCCCCGAAAGCCCGACGAGATCACGCGGAAGACCCGACGCTTCCGCAACCTCGGACGGGGCCCCGAACCCCGGCGAGAGACCGAGCGGGGGAACCGACCCCCGAAGAGAGCAGTGCGACGTGGTGATCGATGACACCCGCGCGTCTCCGACGCGCCAGCGCCCCCGTGGGAGGGGCACCCGAACGCTGTCGATCGCGATGATCGGCACGCGCGGCGTGCCCGCCGCGTACGGAGGATTCGAAACCGCCGTCGAGGAGGTGGGAAAGCGTCTCGCCGAGCGCGGCCACGACGTCGTCGTCTATACGAGGGGCGCCGAAGACCGCAGGAGCGAGTACCTCGGAATGCGGATCGTCCACCTGCCGGCGGTGCCGCAGAAGCAACTCGAGACGCTCTCGCACACCGCCGTGTCGGCTCTTCACGCCGTCGGCCGGGACCGACCCGACGTCGCCTTCGTCTTCAACGCCGCCAACTCCCCCTTCCTGCCGCTGCTGCGGTGGCGCGGCATCCCCGTCGCCCTTCACATGGACGGGCTCGAGTGGCGGCGGTCGAAGTGGGGACCACGCGGCCGCGCCTACTATCGCTGGGCCGAACAGCAGGGTGTCCGCACGGCTGACGCCCTGATCGCGGACGCACCGGGGATCGCGGACTACTACCTTCACCAGTTCGACGCTCCGACGGAGCTCATCCGGTACGGGGCGCCCCTGATCGACGATGTCCCGCACGACCCGATCCGCGCGTGGGACCTCGAGCCCGGCGGCTACCATCTCGTCGTCGCGCGTTTCGAGCCCGAGAACCATGTGCTCGAGATCGTGCAGGGATTCCACGAGAGCGGCTCTCGCCGGAAGCTCGTCGTGGTGGGCGCAGCGCCGTACAGCGCCGAATACACACAGGCGGTGCACGCCGTGGCATCCGCCGACGATCGCATCGTGATGCTGGGCAGGGTCGACGACCAGGCGGCGCTCGACGCCCTCTACGCACACGCGCACACGTATATCCACGGGCACTCCGTCGGAGGAACCAACCCGTCGCTCCTGCGGGCGATGGGGGCGCGGACGGCCGTGATCGCGTACGACGTCGAGTTCAACCGCGAGGTCCTCGACGGCCACGCGTGGCTGTTCGGGAACACGCGAGAGCTCGCGCGCTGCATCGAGTCGGTCGAGCAGAACGGCGAGAGTGTTCGCCGGATGTCGGACGAGGTGCGCGAGCGGGCGGCGTCAGCGTTCCGGTGGGACGACGTGGCCGACCAGTACGAGGACCTCGCGCATCGGCTCGATGCCGGGTACTCGGTCCACGGCGCTGTGCGGTCCGCGCGGCGAGCCGGAGTGGAGTGGCGATTCTGATGAATCGCACGCCAGACGCGGCACCTTCTCGGCCTCAGAAGAACCTGAGCCGAACTTCACGGAAACCGGAGGAAGTTTCTCTTTCCGCCAGGGCGGCGGAGATGTAGCATGACGAATGCGCGTGGCGCTGCAGTGGGATGCGGTGCCGAGTGGAGCTGGGGCTTCACGATTGCGCACTGGGGATTGCGCCACGTCCGGGAAGACGTGCGCAGCACAACACTGGGGACATTTTGGCAATGGCATTTGGGGATGCCCTGCGTAGCGATGCGCGCTTTGGCGGCGATGCATCGTGAGCGCGATCAACCTGAGCGCGGGCACGCTCATCGACTTCGACGCGCCGATCTCTTCGGCGCCGATCTCGGCACCTCGGGCGGTCGACACGAAGCCCGTCCTGACGCTCGTCCCTCGGGTCGAGCCGGCGCTCGAGCGCCGCAGGCAGTGGGAGCGCCGCTTCGCGCGTCGTCTGCGCATCACGGATGCCGTTCTCGTTGCCGCCGTCGTGGCATCCGTCGTGGGCGTCATGATGCTCGTGACCAACGTCTCAGCCGGGGCCTGGATGGTCGCGGGCGTCACGGCCTCGACGTGGCTGCTGATGCTGTCGCTGGGCCGCACCCGCGACTCTGAGGTCCTCGGCTCGGGCACGAGCGAATACAAGCGGGTCGCGCACGCCTCGGCGTACACGTTCGGATTCCTCGCGGTGCTGTTCCTGGTCTTCCAGTGGCAGCAACTGCGCTTCGACCTCCTGATCGCGCTGCCCGTCGGCACTGTCGCGCTTCTCGCCGGCCGCTGGTCGTGGCGCAAGTGGCTCCACCGCCAGCGTGCGTACGGCCTCTACTCGAAGCGCGCGATCGTGACGGGCACCCGCGACGACATCGAGTACGTGCTGCGGACCCTGAGCGAAAGCGGATCCCTCGACTACACGATCGTCGGCACGGCACCCTCGGACGGCTCGCGCGAACGGATCGTCGCGAACGGCATCGCCTACGACGTGCTCGGACCCATGAGCTCCGTCGCCGTCCACGCCCGCGCGCTCGGGGCCGACTCGATCATCGTGGCGAACCGCCCCGACGACGACCCCGAGTTCATCAAGCGCCTCAGCTGGGAGCTCGAGGGCACGGCATCCGAACTCGTCATCTCGAGCCGCATCGCCGACGTCGCCGGGCCCCGCATCTCGCTGCAGCCGCTCGACGGCCTTCCGCTCATCAAGGTGCAGATCCCCGAGTTCGAGGGTGGCCAGCACGCCCTCAAGCGCGCCGTCGACATCGTCTTCGCGGGCCTGGTGATGATCCCGATCGCTCTCGTCGTCATGCCGATCATCGGACTCCTCATCAAGCTCGACGACCGGGGCCCGGTCTTCTTCCGCCAGACCCGCATCGGGCGCGACGGTCAGGAATTCGGCATCCTCAAGTTCCGCACGATGCGCATCGACGCCGAGGAGCAGCTCGCGAAGCTCCAGGCGCAGAACGAGGGCAACGGCGTCCTGTTCAAGATGAAGAAGGACCCGCGCGTCACGCGCATCGGAGCGATCCTGCGCAAGTACTCGATCGACGAGCTGCCGCAGTTCTGGAACGTGCTGCGCGGCGACATGAGCGTCGTAGGCCCGCGGCCACCGCTCCCCCGCGAAGTGCGCGAGTACGACGGCAAGGTGTACCGCCGCCTCTTCATCAAGCCCGGCATCACGGGCCTCTGGCAGGTTTCGGGCCGCAGCGACCTCTCGTGGGAGGAGAGCGTCCGGCTCGACCTCCGCTACGTCGAGAACTGGTCGATCATGAGCGATCTCATGATCATGTGGCGCACAGCGAAGGTCATGGTGGCGCCCAGCGGGGCCGGCGCCTACTGACCTCTACAGACGCGGCCGCGTGGCGGGGTTCCCAAGGCTCCGCCACGCGGTCGTTCCATTCGAGGGCGTCACGCTAACGTGTACCCCAGCGACGCAACGCGCACGGAGACGTACGCTGCCGGGTTGCCGGAAGAGTGCATCTCTCCCGGGTGTCGCGGGGAAGTATCAGACATCGCCTGAGCCGTCTCGATCACGGTAAGCCTGCGGGGGGCAGGAGAATCATGGGGAAGAAGCACGCACGCGCCGCACGGCCGACGTCGCCGCACGTCCTGATCATCGTGCAGAATCTGCCGGTCCCGCTCGATCGTCGCGTATGGCTGGAGTGCCAGGCTCTCATCGCCCGCGGCTACCGGGTCAGCGTGATCTGTCCGAAGGGGCCGGGCGACCCCTCCTTCCACCGCATCGACGGCGTCGACATCTACACGTACGCCCCGGCTCCGGAAGCACGAGGTCTCATCGGCTTCGCGTGGGAGTTCGCCTACAGCTGGATCCGCACAGCCCTCCTCACCCTTCGTGTCCAGCGTCGTTCGGGACGCTTCAACGTCCTGCAGGCGTGCAATCCGCCGGACACCTACTGGCTGCTCGCGCTGCTGTGGCGCGCTCGGCGCGTCTCGTTCGTCTTCGACCACCACGATCTCAATCCCGAGCTGTTCCGCTCGCGGTTCGGGGAGCCCACCGGACTCCTGCGCAAGCTCGAGTACCGCGCCCTGCTGTGGCTCGAGCGCCGCTCGTTCCGTGCCGCCGACCACATCATCTCGACCAATGAGTCGTACAAGGCGAAGGCCGTGACGCGCGGCGGCCGGAACCCCGACGATGTCACCGTCGTGCGCAGCGGCCCCGACACACGCAAGATGCGCCCGATCTATCCGGCGCACCCGCGGCCCGCCGACGAGATCCGCCTCGCGTACGTCGGCATCATGGGCCCGCAGGACGGCATCGACCAAGTTCTGCTCGTGATGGACGAACTCGTCCACAAACGTGGACGAGCCAACGTCAAGGCGGTCCTTCTCGGGTTCGGCGACTGCCTCGAAGACCTCAAGAAGCAGACCACGGAACTCGGCCTGAACGGACACGTCCGCTTCACGGGCCGCGTCGATCGGGTCGCCCTCGCTGAGCACTTGAGCAGCGCCGACATCGGGTTGTGCCCCGACCTCAAAACCCCGCTGAACGACGTCTCGACGATGAACAAGACGATGGAGTACATGTCGTATGCACTCCCCGCCGTGTCCTTCGACCTTGCCGAGACACGAGTCTCCGGCGCCGACACGGTCGTCTACGCCCCGTCAGGAGACGTCGGCGCATTCGCGGACCTCGTCGAACGCCTCATCGATGACCCGGCCGAACGTCTTGCACTTGCCAAAGCCGGTCGGGCGCGGGTGAGCGACGTGCTCGACTGGAGGCCGCAGGCCGAGGCCTACGTGGGCGTCTTCGACGCGGTGACGGGGTTCCACCGTCCGGGTCCGGCCGTTCTCGACGACGCGACACCCTCCGCGACCGACGCGCAGGGCCGTCGCTACGTCGACCTCGCTGACGAGGCCGCGCTCGATGCCTACCTCCTCACGCGCAGTTCCGAGCCGGAGCAGCATTCATGACGACCTCGTCTCGGCCGGACATCGTCGATGTCAGCGTCGTCATCGCCGCGTACAACGAGGAGAGCGTCATCGGCGCGTGTCTCGACGCGCTCCTCTCCGAGGGCGTCGCGGCCGAGAACATCATCGTGAGCGCCAACGCGTGCCGTGACCGGACGGTCGAGGTAGCCCAGCAGCGCGGGGTCACGACGATCGACCGCGCGGAGCCGGGGAAGGCCGCAGCGCTCAATGCGGCGGACGCCGTCGCCACGACCTTCCCGCGGATCTACCTCGATGCCGACATCCGCGTCCCCCGAGGATCGGTCTCCTCGCTCGTCGGCCTTCTCGAGTCGGGAGCCCTCGCCGCCGTTCCTCGTCGCCGACTGGCGACAGCCGGGAGCCCCGTCCTCGTCAAGGCGTACTCGGCGATCAACGAGCGCCTCCCCGTCTTCCGCACGGGGTTGTTCGGTCGCGGGATGATCGCGGTATCGCAGTCCGGACGAGCCCGCTTCGCGCAGTTTCCCGCCATGGTCGCCGATGACCTCTTCCTGGATTCGCAGTTCACCCCTGCCGAGCGTGCGGAAGCAACCGACGTCGTCGTGACGGTCGAAGCACCTCGGACCACCCGCGCACTGCTCAATCGCCTGGTCCGCGTGCGCCGCGGCAACGCCGAGATGCGCGAGGCGGCGACCGCCGGCGAACTGAACGTCGCCGTCCGACGTTCCGACCGATGGTCGTGGCTGCGCGACGTCGTGCTCCCGAACCCCTGGCTCGTCTTCGCCGCCGTGCCGTACGTCGCCCTCACCGCGCTCGCGGGGGCGTTGGCTCGCCGCACCCGCCCGTCCGCCGATGCATGGGGACGCGACGAGACGACCCGCACGACGAACGCACGCGAATCGGGGGCGCGCTCATGACGGTCCACATCTGCTTTCACGGAATCGGGGTATGCCGCACCGAGCGAGAACCGGGCGAGGCGAAGTACTGGATGGCCGAGTCGGTCTTCCGCCACGTTCTCGACGTGATCGCCGCGCATGCCGACGTGGAGATCAGCTTCGACGACGGGAACCGCTCCGACGCGGATGTCGCCCTCCCCGCCCTCGACGAACGAGGGCTCGACGCGACGTTCTTCGCGCTCGCCGGACGCCTCGACGATGACGCGAGCCTCTCTGCGGACGATCTCGAGTCGCTGCGACGTCACGGCATGCTCATCGGAAACCACGGCTGGGGCCACATTCCCTGGCGGGGTCTGTCTCCGGCGGAGGAGACGCGAGAGTTCGTCGAGGCGCGACGGGCGCTCGAGGACGCCAGCGGGGCGGCCGTGACAACGGCGGCGCTGCCCCTCGGACGGTATGACAGACGGACACTCGCCGCCCTCCGGGACCGCGGCTATGCGCACGTCTACACGAGCGACCGCCATCCGTCACGACGGACGTCGTGGCTGCAAGCCCGCTACAGCGTGACGGCCACCGATACGCCGGATTCGATCGCACGAATCGTCGCCGGAGGCGGACGGGCTGAGTCGGCCGTCAACTACGCGAAGAGCCTCGTGAAGAGGCTGCGCTGATCGGCCGCTGCGCGGCGCGGGAGCGGGAACAGGGAAGTGGATCATGACGGAGCCTGAGGTGACACCGACGGACGCGGCCCGACGGTCGGGCCTGACGCGAGGAATGCTCATCGCGATCTTGGCGGTGGGCGCCGCGATCATCGTGGGAGTGGCGATCGTCATCTCACTACTCGTGTCATCGGGATCGAGCCCGGAGGCCTCTTCGGATCCGACGTCGACCGCGACGTCGGGTCCGAACCCCGGTGCAAGCCCCGCCGACGGGAGCGAAGTGCAGTCGCCCGCTCCGGACGCGACATCCGATCGGATTCCCCCGATCCCCACGGCATCGCCGCTGGTCACAGCCCCGCTCCCCGCGTCCGCCTCTGCAGAGGGAGAGCTCGTCGCCGGCTTCCCGGCCGACGTGATGGCCCCCGCCCCCGGCTCCGAAGTGCTCAGCAGCAGCATCGCGACGGAGGGCACGACGATGCAGGTCGACCTCGTCGCGCGGACGGATGCGGCACAGGACGATGTCGAAGCACACTTCCGCGACCTGTGGGGCCGCCTCGGCTTGATCGACTCGCCCGCCGGCGACGATGCCATCGTGTCCTCGGCGAACGCGTTCACCGCCGTCTCGCTCGCTTTCACCCCGGCATCGGGTACGGGCACCGTCTACATGGTCCACGGCGTGCTCCGGACGGAGTGAATTCGTGTACATCTCCTTCTCGAACAAGCCGAAGCCAGAGGACGACGGCGACGGTGCCGGCGACGGAGTCGTCGGCGCACGAACCGACGGTCGACGCGCTCCACGCGGCATCCGGACGGTGTCCTCGACCGTCATCACGCTCGGCGTCGTCTCGATGCTCACCGACATCTCGTCGGAATCCGTGTCGGCGATCCTGCCCCTCTACATCACCGGGTTCCTCGGACTGTCGACGATCGCTTTCGGATTCCTCGACGGCATCTACCAGGGTGTCAGCGCGCTCGTCCGCATCGGTGCCGGATACACGTCGGACCGCGTGGATCAGCCGAAGTGGGTCGCCTTCGTCGGGTACGGACTCGCGGCGATCGCGCGCGTCGGGCTGCTGTTCTGGACCGGGTTCGGTGCGCTCATCGCCGTCATCACGGCGGACCGCATCGGCAAGGGGATCCGGACGGCACCGCGAGATTCACTCATCACCCTGGCGTCGCGCCCGGACAACCTCGGAACATCCTTCGGGGTCCATCGGACGCTCGACAACATCGGCGCCGCGATCGGTCCCCTGTTCGCCTTCCTCATCCTGCTCGCGATTCCCGACGGGTACCAGACGGTCTTCGCGATGTCGCTCGCCTTCGCCACGATCGGGGTGGCGATCCTCGCCTTCGTCGTCCCCAATGTGCGGGCGCGCGCACAGGCGAAGAAGGACGAGACGGACGCCGCGCCGAAACGCCGCTTCGATTGGGGAGTCGTCACGAAGGGGCCGATGCGGCGCGTCCTCGCGGCCGCCGGGATCCTCGGACTCCTCACGATCGGCGATGGCTTCGTCTATCTCGTGCTGCAAGCCCGCAGTGACTTCGCCGCGCAGTGGTTCCCGCTCCTCTACGTCGGAACGAACGTCGCGTTCCTCGCGCTCGCCATCCCGCTCGGACGCCTCGCCGACCGCATCGGTCGCGCACGCGTCTTCGTCTGGGGGCACGTCGGGCTCCTCGCCGCGTACGTTGTCGCGGCGCTGCCGATCGCGGACATCGCCGCGACGATCCTGTGCCTCGTGTTCCTGGGGGCTTTCTACGCCGCGACCGACGGCGTGCTCTCTGCTCTCGCAGCGCAGCTCACGACGCCCGAGACGCATGCCACCGGGATCGGAGCGGCTCAGACGGTTGTCGCGATCTCCCGCTTCTTCTCGGCCGTCGGCTTCGGGTTCCTGTGGTTCGCCGTCGGGCGCGAGGCCTCGGTCCTCATCGTGGCGGGCGTTCTTCTGGTCGCCATCCCCGCTGTCGCGATCCTTCTGCGACCCTTCATCGCCGATCGGGGTGCTCCGTGACCTACCGCGCGAAATGGCTGCTCATCGCGATCATCTCGATCCTCGCGCTCGGCGGCGTCGCGGCCGGGGGCGTCGTGGCGTGGCAGCAGTACCAAGCTCGGCAGAGCGCCCCCAGCGACGTGGAAACCGCCGTACCAGCGGATTGGGCCGAGGGCGATCGCGTCGTCTTCCGCAACACGGCATCAGGGCAGGGCTACGGGCATGTCGCGAGCGTCCCGCTCTCCGACCCCGCCGGCGCTCGTGCCGTGACGGAGCATGTGTGCGATCGAGTCGACGCGACTCCCGCGGAGTTCATGTGTCTGAAGACCGAGCGAGGCATCGCACCGAGCTATCACGCGACCCTGTACGCGAATGACGGGCAGGCGATCGAGGAGTGGCCCCTCCCCGGTATCCCGAGCCGGACGCGCATCTCCTCAGACGGAACGCGCATCGCGACGACCGCCTTCGTGACGGGGCATTCGTACGCGACGATCGGGTTCTCGACCGAGACCGTCATCCGTGGCGACGACGGCGAGGACTTCGGCAACCTCGAGGAATGGACCTTGATCATCGACGGGGCGCCGGCGGCACCCGTCGACCGCAACTTCTGGGGCGTGACGTTCCTCGACGACACCACCTTCTACGCGACAGCGGGACTCACCTCGTCCGGCATCCACTATCTCGTGCGAGGCGACACCGCGACGCGCACACTCACCGCCGTCGCTGAGGGCGTCGAGTGTCCCTCCCTGTCACCGGATGGGACGCGGATCGCCTTCAAGGCGACGACGGCCGGCACGGGAGCCAGCGTCCACTGGACGCCCGCCATCATGGATCTCGCCTCGGGCGAGGTCATGCTCCTCGGAGAGGAGCGAAGCGTCGACGATCAGATCGCGTGGCTCGACGACGACACGATCCTGTACGGGATGCCGCGAGACGGGGTCGCCGGAGACACCGACGTCTGGGCCCTCGCGGCCGACGGCGAAGGCGAACCCGAGGTCTTCATCGAGCATGCGTGGTCGCCATCGGTGGTGCGCGGATGAGCGCTCAGGACTCGACCTCGGCCGTCGCGCGCTTCTTCTCGCGGCGCACGACGAGCAGCCAGGCGAGCACCGCGCCGATGGCCGCACCGAGCACGTTCGCCACGATGTCGCGCACGCTCGGCTGGCGGGACGGAATCACGATCTGGGCGATCTCGACGAGCGCCGACAGCGCGAGAGCGATCGCGACGCCGTACCAGTGGTGGCGGAAGAGGAGTGTCAGCAGGAATCCCAGCGGCACGAACATCGCGATGTTCGCGGCGAACTCGATCCAGCCGGAGCCGAACCAGTCGATGCCCAGTCCGTCGCGCGCAAGGTCACTGATCGCGTGGATGACGCCCTCGTACGACACCGGCGTCAGGACGACGAGCGCGACCGCGAGGACGTATGCGCCGAGGGCGACGAGCACCCACGTCCGTCGGCGGTCGGTTGGCGGCATCCCCCCATGCTGGCACAAGGAAGGTGCGCGATGACTGCTCCCCGAATCGGCATCTGCGTCGTCACATACAACAGTGCGGATCTCATCGAGGATCTCGTTGCGTCGCTCGCCGCGGGTGGCGACGGCACCGAGTGGACGCTCGTGGTGGCCGACAACGCCTCGTCGGACGACACGGTGGCAACCGTGCGGCGACTCGCACCGAGCGCGATCGTCATCGAGACCGGGGCGAACCTCGGGTACGCGGCCGGCGTCAACGCGGCGATCCGCGGAGCGGGAGACCAGGATGCGTACCTCATCCTGAACGCGGATGTGCGACTCACGGCGGGGTGCATGGCGACGCTCTACGCGAGCCTCTCCGACACCGTCGGCATCGTCGTTCCGCGCCTTCTCGATGCCAAGAACGAAACGATCTGGTCCATGCGTCGTGAGCCGACGGTGCTGCGCGCATGGGCGGACGCCGTCGCGGGGGCGGAGCGCGTCGGACGGGTCCCCGCACTCGGTGAGATCGTCACCGACCCGGCGCTCTACGACTCCGCGCGACCCACGGATTGGGCCGAGGGGTCAACGCAGCTCATCGGCCGCGCGTGCGCGCGGGCGTGCGGCGATTGGGACGAGTCGTACTTCCTGTACTCCGAGGAGACGGAGTACGACCTGCGGGCACGCGACAACGGCTTCCTCACCCTGTACCAGCCGGCGGCCGTCGCCGTCCACCTCGAGGGCGGCTCTGCAGGGTCGCCGCGCCAGTGGTCACTGCTCGTGATGAACCGCGTCCGCCTTTTCGCCCGGCGCCGCGGCCCCGTCGCGGCATCCGCCTTCTGGCTCGCGACCGTGGGTCGCGAGGCGTCACGGGCGATGCTCGGCAAAGCGACGAGCAGAGCAGCGCTGCGCGACCTCGTGAGCCGTCGACGGTGGCGCGAACGCCCGGGTCCGGAATGGCTCGGGGGCGTGCGCGCCTGAGGTCAGGCGTCCTCGGGAAGAACACTCCCCGCGAGCGAGCGGTTCTGCGTCGCATGGGCTTTGTCGTTCGCGCCGATCGTGCGGATGCTTCCACATAGTCCCGCGAGCAGGAACAGCATCCCCGCCGACATCGGGAACGACAATCCGTCGAAGAAGAGGAAGAGCACCGTGATGTTGAACAGGGAGGCGCCCAGCGCATAGCCGAGCAGCTCGACGCCCGGCTGGTCGGACTGGCGACGCGCCCGAAGAGCGCTCCAGATGGCGGACCCGACGATTCCCGCGAGTGCGAGCACCCCGAGGAAGCCCAATTCGATCGTCGCGAGCACCCACTGGTTGTCGAAGATGTAGTACCGCGGAAGGAACGTGCCGAACCCGACGCCGACGAGCGGCGAGTTGGCGATGAACTCCGGCGCACGCTCGAGCGCGCCCGTTCTCGACTGCGTGCTCGGGTCGTCGCTCGCTCCCGCGAAGAGATTGAGTGTCGTGGCGAGCAACCCCGGTACGGCGACGACGACCACGGCGAGCAGAGCTCCTCCGCCCAGGATCACGGCGAGTCGGTACTTGCGCGGCAGCACGGGGATCATCGTGACTGCCGCCACAGCGAACCCGATGATCGCCGACCTCGAGACCCCGATGAACGACGAAACCGCGATCAGCGCCACGGGCACCCACCACAGCATGCCGCCGCGATGCGTGCCCCACCGGAAGCCGTGCGACACGGCCGCCGCGATGACGAGCGGCAGCGCGGCGTTGAGAACCGTGGCGAACTCGAGGGGATGCGTGGCGGTACCCGGGACTCGTGCCACACCGCCACGTGACGCGACGATCGCGTCCGCGCCGGAGACACCCGGGAGCGAGCCGAAGAAGTCGATGAGAGGTTGACCCGTGATGAACTGAGCGACCCCGAGGATCGCCAGGAGGCCCGCACCGATCCCGATCCGACGGACGATGCGAACAAGGGCGTCCATCGTGCGGACACCGTCGAGCGCCACGAGAAGAACCCCCGACCAGGAGAGGACGCGGATGACCCCTGTCACGGCCGGACCGATCTGATCGGAGGGCTGTCCCCGGAGGAGAGCAGCCGCGAAGCTCACGAGGATCACGACGACGAACGCGCCGAGCGCGAATCGCACCGGCTGACGGATGGCGCGCACGTCGAAAGACGACGCCTGAAGTCGCACGAGCGCCCACCACGCCAGCATGATGAGTCCCCACAGGACGGAAGGTCGCCCGAGCGACCCCAGTGCCGTGATCGTGAGGCTCGACGGGATGGCGAACAGCAGGACCAGATAGATGGTCAGCATCGTCACGGCATCGGCGCCGTTCCGATCGATGATCCCCCGGTGCCGGAGAGCCGGCATCGGCTGGGGGAGGGAGGTGGATGTCATCTCGGACGCTTCATCGGGCCGGGTCGGTCGACTCCGTGTCGGGGTCGAGTGTGTCCGCGCGCACGCTCCTCGCCGCGGGTGCATCGTCCGTCGACGCAGTAACGCGGTCCGACGCCGTACGCCGGGCTCCCCGGCGGTGGCGGGACGAGCCACCGGACCGGACGATCGGAGTTTCCTGCGTCGGCGGCAGCGGATCGGACATGACCGACTCGCGCTCGCCCGCATCCGGGGTCGGGTCGAATCCGAGGCCCTCGCCGCCGGGGCCCCTGTCGTCGGCCGGTCCGCCGTCGGACGACGCGACCGGCTCGTCGACGTCGGACTCTGCGCTCGTCGCCTGGCTTGCGCGGCGTCGGCGCTGCAGAGTCAGACCGTCGAGGAGCGCCGCGAGGACGATGCTGAGGGCGAGCACTCCCACCCCCGCTGCTGCCGCTGCCACGAGGCGATCACGCTGTTGAAGCGTGCTCTGGTCGTCCACCGTGATCGGTACGACAGTGATCCGATTGACGGTCTGGACGTTCTCGCGCTCCTGCATCTGCTCGAGCTGCACGACGGTCTCGTCGACGAGCGTGCCCAGCACCGCCTCGGCATCGGCGTCTGTCTCGGCGGTCACGGTGATCAGCACGACGGGTCCCGCCGTCGATCCGTCGCGCGACACCTCGACGTCGACTCCCGTGTACCCGTCCAGGGCGGCATTCATGACGTTCTCGGACGAGACGGCGCGGACGAGGACATCCGCCGCATTGGAGAGTCCGCCGAGGAAGAGGAAGGGGTTTGCATTCTCGGGGAGCGATTCGGCCCCGGGCAGGAGCAGCTGCGTCGCGCTGCGCTCGTAGCCCGGAGAAACGACCTGCCACGCGCCGAAAGCAGCGCCCGCGGCGAGGAGGATGCCCGGCACGACGATGTACCAGCGCCGCAGGAGTCCGCGGAGAGTCCCGACTACATTCACGATGCAATTCCCTTCGCCGGCGTCGCGGTGAGCGCCGATGCCGTCCGGCGAGCCCGCGGCCGCCGGAGTGTCCGATCCAGCGCGACGCTCAGCCAGAAGCCCACGAGCACGCTGGCGGCGAGCATCGCGGCAGCGGCGAGGATCTGCTGCATCCGGTTGGGAGCGACGTGCTCCACTTGGAGTGAGAGAGGAACGACGGATGCCGAGATACGCGACTCTTCGGGGATGCCGAGCATGTCCTGCTGGCTGTCCGTCACCTGAAGCGCACGGTCGATCATCTCGGCTTGACGCACCGTGACCTCTTCCTCGGTTCGTCCGACGATCTGGATCTCGATCTCGGCGCGGAGGTAGCTGGCGACCCACTGATTGCCCGCGTTGGCCAAGGTCACGAGAGTCTGTTCGCGTGCGCCGGCGCCGTAGAGCGGCGCACCGTCCTCGGAGTAGCGTCGAGGCGCCTTTCCTTCGTTGAGCTCTTGTGCGACAGAGCCCGCGAAGCCGATGACGCTGGCGTCGTCGAGCCCGTTGCCGGGGGCGAAGATCGTCTTCTCGGGGAGCATGAACGTCACGAGCGTGCGCGTCGTGTAACTGCCGCCGTCGCGCATGAACGCGAACGTCGCCAGCGCCGCGCAGAGCACGACGATCACGACGACGTACCAGCGGCGCAGCACCACACCCAGCAATTCCCTGATGGTCACTGCAACCTCCCCCAGGCGACAGGGTACTAGCGATGGCCTGGTACTACCTGAATCCCTGCCTGGACAGGGAAGAAGCCCGGTTCATCGAACCGGGCTTCTTCACGAGGGGATCAGTTTCCTTGGCCCGTGCAGGCGATCGGTCTGACCGGTGTCACGACGCCCTGCGCGTTGACGGTGACGACATTGGCCTGCCATCCCTGCACGACGGAGCAGCGGACGTCGACGGGGCCGTAGACCCAGCTGTTGTTGACGACGTTCAGGTTCTTGATCGGCCCGGGCATGCCGTTGCGGAACGGATACCCGCCGCCGCCGACGAGGAGCCCGTCGATGTCGACCGAGGTGTTGCCCTGGCTGTGGGGATAGAAGAACGGCGCCGTGCCCCAGCAGTTGCGCTCGACGGCCATGAGCATCGTCGAGTTGCGGATCGTGACGTGCGAGCCGCCGTAGCCCTGGAGCGCGTCGCCGTGCCAGTCGTCGCAGATGTCGGGCGACACCACGCGGACGTAGGAGTCGTACACCGCCACGGGACCGCAGTTGATGTCGGATCCTCCGACCCGGAGGCCCTCGGGAACTCCGTCGATCATGACGTTACGCGCGGTGTAGCCACCGTGGCCGATGACGGGCTGGTCCGAAGAGCGCGACGTGCCGTTCTTGGTGAAGTCCGAGTCCTGGACGGTGAGCCCTGAGACACAGCTCGCGCCGTGACCGTTGCTCACTCGAGACCCGACCGCATCGATACGACGGAGCGTCACGTTGGGGGCGTCGACGTAGATCGTGCCGTTCGTGATGCGCAGATCTTCGACGACGGCACCGGCCTGCCGCACCCAGTAGTCGCCCGTGACCGTCTGCTTCGGCGTCCAGCCCGCGGGGAGGCCCGCCG